>NZ_JBQFSP010000015.1:0-61323 GCF_056538065.1 Ruegeria sp. BH8
CTGCGGTCAGCGTCGTCTTGCCGTGGTCAACATGCCCAATCGTGCCGATGTTGACGTGCGGTTTTGTACGCTCAAACTTTTCCTTTGCCATGATGGCCTCCTTTTTCTGTAATGAAGGGAGCCCCGGAACGGCGCTCCCTCAAATCGTCGCTTATGCGTATTTCGCCTGGATCTCGTCCGAGATGTTCTGCGGAACCGGATCGTAGTGGTCGAACTGCATGGTGAACTGGGCGCGGCCCGACGACATCGAACGCAGGGTGTTGATGTAGCCGAACATGTTCGCCAGCGGAACAAACGCATCGATCGCGATCGCGTTGCCGCGCGGTTCCTGACCAGACACCTGGCCCCGACGCGAGGTCAGGTCGCCGATGATACCGCCGGTATATTCTTCCGGGGTGATCACTTCGACCTTCATGATCGGTTCCAGCAGCTTCGCGCCAGCTTTGCGCATGCCTTCACGCATACACATACGGGCCGCGATTTCGAACGCCAGAACGCTCGAGTCAACGTCGTGGAACTTACCGTCCAGCAGGGCAACCTTGAAGTCGATCACCGGGAAGCCAGCCAGAGGGCCGCTGTCCATGACCGAGTTGATGCCTTTTTCAACACCGGGGATGTATTCCTTCGGAACGGCACCACCAACGATGCGGCTTTCGAACGAGTAACCTTCGCCTGCCTCGGTGGGCTGGATCTCCAGCTTGACTTCGGCGAACTGACCCGAACCACCCGACTGTTTCTTGTGGGTGTAGGTGTGTTCGACCGGCATCGAGATGGTTTCACGATAAGCCACCTGAGGCGCACCGATGTTGGCTTCGACCTTGAACTCGCGCTTGAGACGGTCCACCAGGATGTCCAGGTGAAGTTCGCCCATGCCCTTCATGATGGTCTGACCCGATTCCAGGTCGGTTTCCACGCGGAAGGACGGGTCTTCGGCGGCCAGACGGGCCAGACCCTGAGACATCTTTTCCTGGTCGCCCTTGGTTTTGGGCTCGACCGCGATCTCGATCACCGGATCGGGGAAGGTCATGGTTTCCAGAACCACCGGATCCTTCGCATCGCACAGAGTGTCACCGGTGGTGGTGTCTTTCAGACCCGCCAGCGCGATGATGTCGCCTGCAAACGCTTCTTCGATCTCTTCCCGGTTGTTGGAGTGCATCATCATCATACGACCGATGCGCTCTTTCTTGCCTTTGGTCGAGTTCAGGATCGAGTCGCCCTTGTTCATGGTGCCCGAGTAAACGCGGGTGAAGGTCAGCGAACCAACGAAGGGGTCGTTCATGATTTTGAACGCCAGACCCGAGAAGGCCATGTCGTCATCGGCACGACGTGCGATGTTACGAACTTCTTCCTCGTCGCCGGGTTTGAAGCCCATGTAATCAACAACGTCCAGCGGGCTGGGCAGATAGTCGATCACAGCGTTGAGCAGCGGCTGAACGCCTTTGTTCTTGAACGCCGAGCCACCCAGAACGGGAACGAAATGCAGCGCCAGCGTGCCTTTGCGCAGCAGTTTGCGCAGGGTCGGAACGTCGGGCTCTTCGCCTTCCAGATAGGCCATCATCGCGTCGTCGTCTTCTTCGACGGCCGCTTCGATCATCTTGCCGCGCCATTCGTCAGCCATGTCTTTCAGGCTGTCGCGGATCGGAGCTTTGACCCAGCTTGCACCAAGGTCTTCGCCCTGCCACAGCCACTCTTCCATGGTGACCAGATCAACCAGGCCTTCCAGCTCGGTTTCGGCACCGATCGGAATACCAACCGGAACAGCGCGTGCGCCGGTGCGGTCTTCGATCATGCGAACGCAGTTGAAGAAGTCTGCGCCGATCTTGTCCATCTTGTTGACGAAAACCATACGCGGAACCTTGTAGCGGTCAGCCTGACGCCACACGGTTTCGGTCTGGGGTTCAACACCGGCGTTTGCGTCCAGAACGCAGACGGCACCGTCGAGAACCGCCAGCGAGCGTTCGACTTCGATGGTGAAGTCAACGTGGCCGGGGGTGTCGATGATGTTCAGGCGGTGCTTGGGGGTATCGGCGGTCTGACCGTCTTCGGTGCGTTCCCAGAAGGTGGTGGTCGCAGCCGAAGTGATGGTGATGCCGCGTTCCTGCTCCTGCTCCATCCAGTCCATGGTGGCTGCACCATCGTGCACCTCACCGATGTTGTGGGATTTACCAGTGTAATACAGGATACGCTCCGAGCAGGTGGTCTTACCTGCGTCGATGTGCGCCATGATACCGAAGTTACGGTATAGTTCGAGCGGATATTCGCGTGCCATTTGGATAAGCCTCTGGGATTACCAACGGTAATGGCTGAAGGCTTTGTTCGCCTCGGCCATCTTGTGGGTGTCTTCGCGCTTCTTCACGGCGGTACCGCGGGACTGTACAGCGTCCAGCAGTTCACCGGCGAGGCGTTCTTCCATGGTGTTTTCATTGCGGCCGCGCGCAGCGGTGATCAGCCAGCGGATGGCCAGTGCTTCGCGGCGCTCGGGGCGGACTTCGACCGGAACCTGATAGGTTGCACCACCAACCCGGCGCGAGCGAACCTCGACCGACGGTTTGATGTTGTCGAGTGCTTCGTGGAACACTTCGACGGGCGCGCGCTTGATCTTGTTCTCAACGCGGTCGAAGGCGTTGTAGACGATGCGCTCGGCGACCGACTTCTTGCCGTCGATCATCAGGTTGTTCATGAATTTGGTCAGAACCTTATCGCCAAACTTGGCGTCAGGCAGGACTTCGCGTTTTTCGGCGGCGTGACGACGTGACATATCAGCCTCTCCTTCTTACTTGGGACGCTTCGCGCCGTATTTCGAACGGCGTTGCTTACGGTCTTTGACGCCCTGAGTATCCAGAACACCGCGCAGGATGTGGTAACGCACACCGGGAAGGTCTTTCACACGGCCGCCACGGATCAGAACAACCGAGTGTTCCTGAAGGTTGTGGCTTTCACCGGGGATGTACGAGATGACCTCGAACCCGTTGGTCAGGCGCACCTTGGCAACCTTACGCATAGCCGAGTTCGGTTTCTTCGGTGTGGTGGTGTAAACACGTGTGCAGACGCCGCGTTTCTGCGGGCACTGCTCCAGGTGCATGGACTTCGAGCGTTTTACTTTGGGCTGCCGCGGTTTGCGGATCAGCTGTTGAATAGTTGGCATTCCGGTTTCTTCCCCGTTTTGCAACACACATGACATGCACGCGGGCTGCGTGCGGCTAACTTCGCTGCGCTTATGCGTCCACAAGCGCAAAATCCACGAGCGTTCCCATTCCGAGGTGAACGTCGCGGTTGTTTCTCAGAGGGCGCGAACTGCAAAATTGTCCGGGCCTTGACCAGCTCATTACTGGAATCGGCTATGGGGCGGCCCCCGTCACCGAGATGACGCGCGTAATAGGGGGAGTCGGCCCGAGTGTCAACAGCACGATACCGGTTGCCCGGCAATAGGCTGATCCGGGCCGTGCCGAAGTGGGTGCGCGGGCTTTACCGGGTTCATAAAACCGCCCTGCACCAGAAGTGCCAATGCCGAACCAAGCCCGCAACCGGAGGCTGGGTTTCGCCTTCGGATAACCAGTGTTCAGAGCCGTGTCACGCAGGTTCACGCCGCTTCCCGACGCGCGCGTTCCCGGAACAGCGTAAACAATCCGGCGGCCACGATAAGTGTCGCACCCAGCATGGTCAGACCGTCAGGCCATTCATCGAATACGGCCCAGCCCAACCCCAGGGCCCAGATCAGGCTGGAATAGCGAAACGGCGCGATGAACCCGACATCGCCCTGACGCATGACCATGACGCTGAACAGATAGCCCATCAGGACGAACACGGCCGCCGCCGCAACCAGAGAACCCGCAGCGCCGGAAACCGGAACCCATCCTTCAAACACCGATGCAATGGCTGCGGCCACCGTGATTGAGAGAGAGGTCGCCAACGTCACCACCATTGACGGAACCTGGGGCGACATGCGTCGCGTCACCAGATCGCGAACCGTGATCGAAGCCACTGCGATCAGCGCGTAGATGGAATACAGGCTGAAGCCGTCAGGACCGGGTCTGACGATCAAAACCATGCCGCCAAAACCAATGGCAATCGCCAATATGCGCCGCCAGCCCACCTGTTCGGAGAAGACCAGCGCCGCGCCCAGCGTCACGGTCAGGGGCAGCGCCTGCAGAATGGCCGTCACATTGGCAAGCGGCATGTTCTTGAGCGCTGTCAGGAAAAAGAAGGTGGCCGACAGTTCGGCCAGACTGCGCAGCGCAACCAGCCACCGGTCGTGGTTTGAGAAATTGAGGTGCAGCGCCCCCAGATAACGGGCAAGACCGTAGACAAGGAAAACGGCCAGGACGCCCCGCATGGCCACCAGTTGGAACAATGGCAGATCCCGAAGCGCGACCTTGACCAAAGTGTCGTTCAGGGTGAAGGCCGCCATGCTGCCCATCATCAGCAAGGCACCTTTGGTGTTTGGGTTCATGTCAGATTTGGCCCTGCGCAGAGTGATCGGGCCATTGGCCCAATCGGACAGCCGCCTGTCAACGCATCAAATCAGATCAGCGCAAGAATTACGCTCCGACGCGTGCAGAGCGTGTCGAAACCACCCGCTGAACCTGTATCAGAGACCGGAGACCCGACCGCCTCCGATCCCTTCCACAGCCACCCCGGCGCTGAGCGTGTACGTTGCGATCAACCCGCCGGACATGTCCAGAACGCCAAGCTGGTTTCCGTTCTGAAGCGCAACATAAAGCTCGCGGCGTTTGGAATTGATGCCAAGGCCAAAGCGTTCGATCTGCACCGCTGCGCCGACCGATGGATTGGTCGCCCGGATTGTCCTTAGGACCGTGCCGTTCAAATCCACCTCGGCGATCAGGCGATTGCGGATGAACAGCACATAAAGCGTGCCGGTCGTTTCATCAAAGGCCAGCCCGCCAATCGGCCCCTGTGGCTGGCTGAGGGTTATGTTGCGCACAAATTGCCCGTCGCGGGTCAGTTCCGCGATCATCACCCCGTTCGGATGGTCGAGGAACAAATGCCCGTCGCTTCCCCGAAGGGCCAACCCGCATTCCTTGATGGGAAACTCGTCAGGTGTGATGCCACCGCATCCGGCCGGAACCCGCTGTGCCGCAAAGGTACGCAGGACACGGCCATTTCGGTCCAACTCCTGTAGTTGGGTGCCGGGAAGATTGCGCAGGAAGATCCGCCGTCGCGGCTCATCATAAGCCAACCCGACGATCGATCCGGAGATCGGGATCAGGCGCGTCGTGCCGTTCGGGATCACGATCTCACGCGATGGCTGGCCCGGTGGCATCCCCACATAGGCATAGTCCGTGCAGGCGGCCATCAGGCCCAGACCGAAAACCGAAAATACGCGCGACAACTTTGTGACAGCTCTCATCATCCACCCCCGTCACCTGTGTGAACTCATGGCGGATGGTAGCACAGTTTAGGCTAAACCAGAAAAACCCTACTGTTATTGCAGGTCTCATACGGCGAGCGCGATATTCCAGTGGTCTGGAACCGCCTTAAGCGTGGTGCGCGTTTCAGCCCTGCAAAAACGAAAGGCCCCGCGAAATCGCGGGGCCTTCCTAAACTTGTCAATCGGGCGATTACTCGCGGCTTTCGGGTGTTTCCACCAGAACGTCCAGCTCATCCCCGACCAGATCATCATCCATGATCGGCGCAGCCAGGGCAGCGGCCGCTTCGGCCTCTTCCCGGCGGGCTTCGATCACCACATTGTCGCGCGACTGGGCGATGTGGCGGACGGCCTGAGTTGCCCCACCGGTACCGGCGGGGATCAGGCGACCAACGATGACGTTCTCTTTCAGGCCGACCAGCTTGTCCTTTTTGCCCTGCACGGACGCTTCGGTCAGTACGCGGGTGGTTTCCTGGAACGACGCCGCCGAGATGAACGAACGCGTCTGCAACGAAGCCTTGGTGATCCCCAGAAGGATCGGCTCGCCCTGTGCCGGACGACCACCGCGGGCGATGGTCTTTTCGTTGGCTGCGTCGAACTCCTGCTTGTCGACATGTTCGCCTTTCAGCAGGGTGGTGTCGCCTGAATCCAGGATCTCCCACTTCTGCAGCATCTGGCGCACGATGACTTCGATGTGCTTGTCGTTGATCTTCACGCCTTGCAGACGATACACGTCCTGCACTTCGTCGATCATGTAGTTCGCCAGCGCCTCGACACCCATGATGGACAGGATGTCATGCGGGGCCGGGTTACCGTCCATGATGTAGTCGCCCTTCTGAACGAAGTCGCCTTCGACAACAGGGATGTGCTTGCCCTTGGGTACCATGTACTCGATGGGTTCCAGCGACTCGTCAGCCGGTTCGATGCTGATGCGGCGCTTGTTCTTGTAGTCGCGGCCAAAGCGCACGTAACCATCAGCTTCTGCGATGATCGCGTGATCTTTCGGACGGCGGGCTTCGAACAGTTCGGCCACACGCGGCAGACCACCGGTGATGTCCTTGGTCTTGGCACCTTCACGCGGAATACGCGCAACAACGTCACCGGCTTCGATCTTCTGGCCATCTTCGACCGACAGGATCGCATCCACCGACATCGGATAGTGAACCGGGTTGCCCGCATCGTTGCGGACCGGTTCGCCATCGTCACCGACCAGAATGATCTCGGGCTTGAGGTCGCTGCCACGGGGGGCGGCGCGCCAGTCGATCACGATCTTCTGGGTCATGCCGGTTGCTTCGTCGGTCTCGTCACGGACGGCAAGGCCCGAAACCAGATCGACGTATTTGGTGGTACCGGCTTTCTCGGCGATGATCGGCAGGGTGTAGGGATCCCATTCGAACAGCTTGTCGCCGCGGGCCACCTTGGTGCCTTCCTTGACGAACAGCTTGGAGCCGTAGCCCAGCTTGTGGCTGGCGCGCTCTTCGCCGTGATCGTCCTTGATCACCAGCTTCATGTTGCGGCCCATGACAAGGCTTTCGCCTGCGGCATTGACCAGGATCTGCGGGTTCTCGAAGGATACGACGCCAGCCTGGCTGGCTTCCTGGAACGACTGCTGACCACCTTGCGCAACACCACCGATGTGGAAGGTCCGCATCGTCAGCTGTGTACCGGGTTCACCGATGGACTGGGCGGCGATGATGCCGACAGCCTCACCCGTGTTCACCATGGTACCGCGAGCAAGGTCACGACCGTAGCAGGTGGCACAGACGCCTTCCTCAGACTCGCAGGTCAGAGGTGAGCGGATGCGGGTCGACTGAACGCCCGCTTCGTCGATGGTGTCTGCCATACGTTCGTCGATCAGCTGACCAGCCGCAACAAGCACCTCATCCGTACCCGGACGCAGGATATCGTCAGCCGCCACACGGCCCAGGATACGCTCGGCCAGCGAGGCGACAACCTCACCGTCGTTGACTGCGGCTTCGGCCGTGATTGCGCGTTCGGTGCCACAATCGATCTCACGAACGATGCAGTCCTGCGCCACGTCCACCAGACGACGGGTCAGGTAACCCGAGTTCGCCGTCTTCAGAGCGGTATCCGACAGACCCTTACGGGCACCGTGGGTCGAGTTGAAGTATTCAAGAACGGTCAGACCTTCCTTGAAGTTCGAGATGATCGGCGTCTCGATGATGTCACCGTTCGGCTTGGCCATCAGGCCGCGCATACCGCCCAGCTGTTTCATCTGAGTGACCGAGCCCCGCGCACCGGAGTGGGCCATCATGTAGACCGAGTTCGGTTCCATGTCAGACCCGTCTTCGGCCTTGGCGACGTTCGAGATGGTGCTCATCATCGCCTCGGTCACACGGTCGTTACACTTCGACCAGGCATCGACAACCTTGTTGTACTTTTCGCCCTGAGTGATCAGGCCGTCCATGTACTGCTGTTCGAAGTCTTTCACCTGATCGCGGGTGTCATCAACGATGCCCCATTTGTCGTCTGGAATGACCATGTCGTCCTTGCCGAACGAGATGCCCGCCCTGAACGCTTCTTTGAAGCCCATCGACATGATCTGGTCACAGAAGATAACCGACTCTTTCTGACCGCAGTAGCGGTAGACGGTGTCGATAACCTGCTGCACTTCTTTCTTCCGCAGCAGGCGGTTGACCAGATCGAACGGTGCCTTGTTGTTCATCGGCAGCAGGGCACCCAGACGCAGACGGCCCGGAGTGGTTTCATAGCGCTTCTGAACTTCGTTGCCTTCTTCGTCGATCTGCGTGATCCGCGCGGTGATTTTGGTGTGCAAATGCACCTCACCCGCATCCAGCGCGTGCTGAACTTCGTCGATCGAACCAAAGACCTTGCCTTCGCCCGGCATGCCCGCACGTTCCAGCGACACATAGTACAGACCCAGGATCATGTCCTGCGACGGAACGATGATCGGCGCGCCGTTTGCAGGCGACAGAACGTTGTTCGTCGACATCATCAGAACACGGGCTTCCAGCTGTGCCTCAAGGCTCAGCGGGACGTGAACGGCCATCTGGTCGCCGTCGAAGTCGGCGTTGAAGGCCGAACAGACCAGCGGGTGCAGCTGGATCGCTTTGCCTTCGATCAGGACCGGTTCGAACGCCTGAATGCCAAGACGGTGCAGTGTCGGCGCACGGTTCAGCATGACAGGGTGTTCGCGGATCACCTCGTCGAGGATATCCCAAACTTCGGGACGCTCTTTCTCGACCAGTTTCTTCGCCTGTTTCACGGTCGAAGACAGACCTTTGGCTTCAAGGCGCGAGTAGATGAACGGCTTGAACAGCTCCAACGCCATCTTCTTGGGCAGACCACACTGGTGCAGCTTAAGCTCCGGTCCGGTCACGATGACCGAACGGCCCGAGAAGTCGACGCGTTTCCCCAGAAGGTTCTGACGGAAGCGACCCTGCTTGCCTTTCAGCATGTCCGACAGCGATTTCAGCGGACGCTTGTTGGCGCCGGTGATCACCCGGCCACGACGGCCGTTGTCAAACAGGGCGTCAACGGATTCCTGCAACATCCGCTTTTCGTTGCGGACGATGATGTCAGGCGCGCGCAGTTCGATCAGACGTTTCAGACGGTTGTTCCGGTTGATCACGCGGCGATAAAGATCGTTCAGATCCGACGTCGCGAAACGGCCACCATCCAGCGGAACCAGCGGACGCAGTTCCGGCGGGATGACCGGGATCACGGTCATGACCATCCATTCGGGACGGTTGCCCGACTCGAGGAAGGATTCAACAACCTTCAGACGCTTGATGATCTTCTTGGGCTTCAACTCGCCTGTGGCTTCGGCCAGATCAGCGCGCAGCTGCTCGGCTTCGGCTTCCAGATCGATCTGGGCCAGCATCTCACGGATGGCTTCGGCACCGATATTGGCGGTGAACGCGTCCATGCCAAAGGCATCCTGCGCATCCATATACTCTTCTTCGGTCAGCATCTGGCCGTAGGTCAGGTCGGTCAGACCGGGCTCGATGACGACGTAGTTTTCAAAGTACAGAACGCGTTCCAGATCGCGCAGCGTCATGTCCAGCATCAGACCGATGCGGGACGGCAGCGATTTCAGGAACCAGATATGTGCAACGGGCGCGGCCAGTTCGATGTGGCCCATACGCTCGCGGCGGACTTTCTGCAGAGTGACTTCCACACCGCATTTCTCGCAGACAACGCCGCGATACTTCATCCGCTTATATTTGCCGCACAGACATTCGTAATCTTTGATCGGGCCAAAGATACGCGCGCAGAACAGACCGTCGCGTTCAGGCTTGAACGTCCGGTAGTTGATGGTTTCAGGTTTCTTGATCTCGCCATAGGACCAAGACAGGATCCGCTCGGGCGACGCCAGCGAGACCTTGATCTCGTCGAAAACCTTCGGGGGCGTCAGCGGGTTGAACGGGTTGTTGGTGATTTCCTGGTTCATCTCTTTACCTCAGAGTTAGAGGGTGCGGGGGTCACGCAAAGCCGGGCTGAAGCCCGGCCTACGCCGGATCAGATGGTAGGCCGGGCTTCAGCCCGGCATCCCTTCGTCACTCATCGACCTCCGCATCCAGGAGTTCCATATTCAGGCCGAGGCCGCGGACTTCTTTCACCAGAACGTTGAACGATTCCGGTACGCCCGCTTCAAAGTTATCCTCGCCCTTGACGATCGACTCATAGACCTTGGTCCGGCCGGCGACGTCATCCGACTTCACCGTCAGCATCTCTTGCAGGGTGTAGGCGGCGCCGTAAGCTTCCAGAGCCCAGACCTCCATCTCACCAAAGCGCTGACCACCGAACTGCGCCTTACCACCCAGCGGCTGCTGGGTAACCAGGCTGTAGGGGCCGGTCGAACGCGCGTGGATCTTATCGTCCACAAGGTGGTGCAGTTTCAGCAGGTACTTGATGCCCACGGTCACCGGACGCGCAAATTGCTCACCCGTACGACCGTCGAACAGAACCGACTGTCCGCTTTCCGAGAAGCCCGCACGCACCAGCGCGTCGTTGACGTCAGCCTCTTTGGCACCGTCAAAGACCGGGGTTGCGATCGGAACACCGCGGGTCACGTTGCCCGCTGCTTCGACCAGCGTTTCCTCGTCCATGCCGGTGATGCCTTCTTCGTAGACATCTTCGCCATAGGCCAGCTTCATCGCCTCGCGCACCGGGGTCAGGTCGCCGGAACGGCGGTATTCACCCAGAGCTTCATCGATGTTCAGACCCAGACCGCGCGCGGCCCAACCCATGTGGGTTTCAAGGATCTGACCAACGTTCATACGCGAAGGCACACCCAGCGGGTTCAGACAGAAGTCGACCGGGGTCCCATCGGCCAGGAACGGCATGTCTTCCATCGGAACAACCTTGGAGATCACACCTTTGTTCCCGTGACGACCGGCCATCTTGTCGCCCGGCTGCAACTTGCGCTTCACGGCGATGAAGACTTTGACCATCTTCATCACACCCGGCGGCAGGTCGTCGCCACGGCGGACTTTCTCGACCTTGTCTTCAAAACGGGCGTCCAGAGCGCGCTTTTGCACTTCGTATTGCTCGTTCAGGGCCTCGACGATCTGTGCGTCCTGCTCGTCTTCCAGCGCCAGCTGCCACCATTGACCACGGGTCAGGGTGTCCAGCAGATCCTCGGTGATCACCGACCCTGCCTTGACACCTTTCGGGCCTTTGACAGCGGTTTTACCCAGGATCAGACCTTGCAGACGCGCATAGATGTTGCGGTCAAGGATCGCCAGCTCGTCGTCCCGGTCACGGGCCAGACGTTCGACTTCCTCACGCTCGATCTGCAGCGCACGCTCGTCTTTCTCGACACCGTGACGGTTGAAGACGCGAACCTCGACGACCGTACCGTAATCGCCCGGCTTCACGCGCAACGAGGTGTCGCGCACATCAGATGCTTTTTCACCAAAGATGGCGCGCAGCAGCTTTTCTTCCGGGGTCATCGGGCTTTCGCCCTTCGGAGTGATCTTGCCGACCAGAATATCGCCCGGCTCAACATCCGCGCCGATGTAAACGATGCCCGCCTCGTCGAGGTTGCGCAGCGCTTCTTCACCGACGTTGGGGATGTCGCGGGTGATCTCTTCCGGGCCCAGCTTGGTGTCACGGGCGGCGACTTCGAATTCCTCGATATGGACCGAGGTAAAGACGTCGTCACGCGCGATACGTTCCGAGATCAGGATCGAGTCTTCGTAGTTGTAACCGTTCCACGGCATGAACGCGACGACCACGTTCTTACCCAAGGCCAGTTCACCCATATCGGTCGACGGACCGTCGGCAATGACCTCGCCCTTCTGGACGGTGTCACCCACCTTGATCAGCGGACGCTGGTTGATGCAGGTGTTCTGGTTCGAACGCTGGAACTTACGCAGACGGTAGATGTCAACGCCAGCGTCACCCAGTTCCAGATCCTCGGTGGCACGGATAACGATACGCTGGGCATCGACCTGGTCGATGATACCGGCGCGTTTCGCCTGAATCGCAGCACCCGAGTCGATCGCGACCTTCTCCTCGATCCCGGTACCGACCAGCGGTGCCTCGGCCCGCAGCAGCGGAACCGCCTGACGTTGCATGTTCGAGCCCATCAGAGCGCGGTTGGCGTCGTCATTTTCAAGGAACGGGATCAGCGATGCAGCAACCGAAACCAGCTGTTTCGGCGACACGTCGATCAGGTCCACATTCTCGCGCGGAGCAAGGGTGTAGTCGCCTGCCTGACGGGTCGAAACCAGATCGTTGATGAACTTGCCGTTCTTATCCAGCGTCGCGTTCGCCTGCGCCACGGTGTGACGCATTTCCTCGGTCGCGGACATGTAGTGAACCTCATCGGTCACCTCGGCGTCCTTGACGACGCGGTAAGGTGTTTCGATGAAGCCATACTTGTTCACGCGGGCGAAGGTGGCCAGCGAGTTGATCAGACCGATGTTCGGGCCTTCCGGCGTTTCAATCGGGCACATCCGGCCATAGTGGGTCGGGTGCACGTCGCGCACTTCAAAGCCCGCACGCTCACGCGTCAGACCACCGGGGCCAAGCGCCGAGAGACGGCGTTTGTGGGTGACTTCCGACAGCGGGTTGGTCTGGTCCATGAACTGCGACAGCTGCGACGAGCCGAAGAATTCACGCACAGCAGCAGCAGCCGGTTTCGCGTTGATCAGGTCCTGCGGCATGACGGTGTCGATCTCGACCGACGACATACGCTCTTTGATCGCGCGCTCCATGCGCAGCAGACCGACGCGGTACTGGTTTTCCATCAGTTCACCGACCGAACGCACACGACGGTTGCCGAGGTGGTCGATATCGTCCACGTCGCCTTTGCCGTCGCGCAGTTCGACCAGAGCCTTGACGCAGGCCACGATGTCTTCGCGGCGCAGGGTACGCAGGGTATCCGGCGCGTCCAGTGCCAGGCGCATGTTCATCTTCACGCGGCCAACGGCGGACAGGTCATACCGCTCGCTGTCGAAGAACAGGGTGTCGAACAGGGCCGACGCCGCTTCGACGGTGGGCGGTTCACCCGGACGCATGACGCGGTAGATATCCATGAGCGCGCTTTCGCGGTTCATGTTCTTGTCCTGCGCCATGGTGTTGCGCATGTAGGGTCCGACATTGACGTTATCGATGTCGAGAACCGGAATATCGGTGATGCCCGCGTCGATCAGTTCCTTCGCGGTACCGCCGATCAGGTCGCCATCCTTGTCATATTCCAGCGTCAGTTCGTCACCGGCTTCGACATAGATCGCGCCGTTTTCTTCGTTGATGATGTCCTTGGCGACAAACTTGCCAACGATGTGATCGAACGGAACCAGCAGTTCTGTGACGGTGCCCTCGTCGATCAGCTTCTTGACCGCGCGCGGGGTGACTTTTTTGCCTGCCTCGGCAATCACCTCACCTGATTTCGCGTCGATCAGGTCATAGGTCGGACGGGTGCCGCGAACACGCTCGGGGAAGAACGGCGTGACCCAGCCCTTCTTCTTGTCCAGCTTGTAGGACACGGTTTTGTAATACGCGTCCATGATCGCTTCCTGATCCAGACCCAGCGCATAAAGCAGGGTTGTCACAGGCAGTTTGCGGCGGCGGTCGATACGGGCGAACACGATATCCTTGGCATCAAACTCGAAGTCCAGCCAGCTGCCGCGATACGGGATGATGCGGCAGGCAAACAGCAGCTTGCCCGAGGAATGGGTTTTACCCTTGTCGTGGTCAAAGAACACACCGGGCGAGCGGTGCATCTGGGAGACGATCACACGCTCGGTGCCGTTGACGACAAAGGTGCCGTTCGGGGTCATCAGGGGCATGTCGCCCATGAAGACATCCTGTTCCTTGATGTCTTTTACCGATTTCGCGCCGGTGTCCTCATCAACATCGAACACGATCAGGCGCAGGGTAACCTTCAGCGGTGCGCTGTAGGTCATGTCGCGCTGCATGCACTCTTCGACGTCGTATTTGGGTTTCTCCAGATCGTATTTCACGAACTCCAAAACAGAGGTTTCGTTGAAATCCTTGATCGGGAAAACCGATTGGAACACGCCTTTGATGCCTTCGCCGTCTGTGGGCTGTTCTGCATCGCCGGAGCGCAGGAAAAGATCATAAGAAGATTTCTGTACCTCAATGAGGTTCGGCATCTCCAGTACTTCGCGGATTTTGCCGTAATATTTACGAAGACGTTTCTGGCCAAGGAACGTTTGAGCCATGTCAGATGTCACCTTTCGATGTTCTCAGCGGGCAAAGACACCGTCGGGCCCCGGCATCTTGCACAATCGAGACAACACGTCCGGATCAATTCGTGGCCACCGTCCCGAAGGCGGCCTCCCGATCCGAAAACCGTGTCTTAGAAAACGCCCCATTCCGTGAGGCCCTTTCTAAGACAGGTTCGGCTGGACCCGGATTTCTCCGGATCCAGCCAAAATTTTCGGCGCATCAGCGATGCGCCTGAGACCAGGCTTAGGCCAGCTCGACTTCGGCGCCAGCTGCTTCCAGCTTGGCTTTGACGTCTTCGGCTTCGTCTTTCGACACGCCTTCTTTGATCTTGCCGCCGGCTTCGACCAGTTCCTTGGCTTCTTTCAGGCCCAGACCGGTGATGCCGCGAACTTCTTTGATCACGTTGATTTTCGAAGCGCCGGCGTTCTTCAGAACGACGTCGAATTCGGTTTTTTCTTCCTCAGCTGCGCCACCGGCGTCGCCACCAGCTGCTGCGACCATTACGGCGCCGCCAGCTGCGGGCTCGATGCCGTATTCGTCTTTGAGGATGGTTTTCAGTTCTTGTGCTTCCAGCAGGGTCAGACCCACGATGCTTTCTGCGAGTGCTTTCAGATCAGCCATTTTATCAGCTCTTTCCGTTTACAATGTGTGTTCCAACGTCAGGGTAGGTACCCTACGCAGATCATTCAGTGCCAACCGCTTACGCAGCTTCCGCCTTCTCTTCGATGGTGGAAAGGATGCTTGCGATATTGCTTGCAGGTGCGCCAATCGCGCCGGCGATGTTCGAAGCAGGTGCGCCAATGCAGCCCACGATCGAAGCAATAAGCTCCTCGCGAGACGGCATTTTCGAAACGGCTTCAACGCCTTTGCGGTCCAGAGCGTTCTCGCCCATTGCACCGCCGAGGATTTCAAATTTCTTGTTATCCTTGGCGAAGTCCTCGGCCACCTTGGCTGCTGCCACGGGGTCCTCGGAATAGGTCAGAACGGTCATCCCTGTCAGCAGGTCGGCCATGCTTGCACACGGCTTACCCTCGAGGGCGATTTTGGCGAGCCTGTTCTTGGCAACACGCACGGAGCCACCCGCGTCACGTGCACGTGCGCGAAGGTCCTGCATCTCGGCAACTGTCAGACCGGCGTAGTGGGCAACCACTACGACGCCAGAGCTTTCGAAGATTTGGCCGAGTTCCTCGACCACTTTCTCTTTCTGGGCTCTATCCACAGTTCTCTCCAAGTTAGGGGTGAGTTCTCACCCCGGCTCATATTTGCCGCGGCTTGCGCCCCGGCGTTCAGGTCCGTTGTTACGGGATTGGCCAAAACTCGCCCGAGGGTGGGACCCTCAGAATTCTTTGGTCTTACCCGTCTCAGGCAGGGAATTAAGGGGCCATATGGCACCACCCGCCGTCTTGGACGAAACAAAATAAAGCGCACGACGAATCGCACGCTTTATTCCGCAGGTCTACTTAGGACAGATGGCCGGGGTTTCCAAGAGGTAAATTGGGATTAATCAGACGCAACAAGGGATGACCAGAACCACAAGATTAAGTGCGGTGACGAGCAATTGATTTGGTCGAATTTCAGGGCTGAGCGCAAAATAGTTCGTGACATTGTTCCAAGTTCAAGACTATAACCCGACAATTTTTCTCAGAAACAAGAAGAATCAGAACAAATGTGCAGAATTGCCGCCTATTGCGGACCAAGTATCCCGCTTGAAAACATCGTCATCCGGCCCCAGCATTCCTTGCTGGAGCAAAGCCAGCACGCGGCCGAAGCTAAACTTGCCGTCAATGGCGATGGCTTTGGTATGGCCTGGTACGCAGACCAGGATCGCCCCGGCCTGTACAGGGATGTCCTGCCCGCGTGGTCGGATGGTAACCTGGTCGATCTTTGCAGGATGATAAAATCCTCGCTGTTTCTGGCCCATGTCCGCGCGTCGACGTTCGGCGAAGTGTCGCGCGCAAACTGCCACCCTTTCACGTTTGGCAAATGGTCCTTCATGCATAATGGCCAGATTGGCGAGTTCGGGCGTTTGCGAAGACGGCTTGAATCCTCACTGCCGGACGAACTTTATGCGGCGCGGCGCGGGTCGACGGATTCAGAGCTTCTGTTTCTGCTCCTGCTGGCAAACGGGCTGGATGATGCGCCGCAGGACGCTGTTGTCGCAACTCTGCGTCAGATCGATGCGCTTGACGGTCATCGGACGCAACCGGATCGCATGGCCGTCGCCTTTTCGGATGGGCAGAACCTGTATGCCTTTCGGTATTCCAGCGATCAGCGCAGCCCGTCCCTGTATTTCGGGGAAGGTCTGGACCACGGCGGCAAGGTCATTGCGTCCGAGCCGCTGGACAAGGGCACAGGAAAATGGACGCCCATTGAAGACCGGAGCTTCTTCACCCTGACCGGAGATACAGCCAGCCACACCGCGTTGCCGTTCAGTTAAACGAAAACGGGCGGTCCGTTTGGACCGCCCGCAACATTGCTTTGACGAAGATCAGACTTATTCGCCCGAAGCTTCTGCCACATCAACGGTCACGCCGGGGCCCATGGTCGAGCTCAGCGCGATTTTCTTCATGTAGGTGCCTTTGGCACCCGACGGCTTGGCCCGGGCAACAGCCGAGACGAAGGCGCGAATGTTTTCGACCAGCTTGGCTTCGTCAAACGACGCTTTACCAACACCTGCGTGTACAACGCCGCCTTTTTCCGCCTTGAACTGAACTTCACCGCCTTTGGCTGCTTCCACGGCTGCTTTCACGTCCATGGTCACGGTGCCAACCTTGGGGTTCGGCATCAGGTTGCGGGGGCCCAGAACCTTACCCAGACGACCGACGATCGGCATCATGTCCGGGGTTGCAATGCAGCGATCAAATTCGATGGTACCGCCCTGAATGGTTTCCATCAGGTCTTCTGCGCCAACGATATCCGCGCCTGCTTCTTTCGCTTCGTCAGCCTTCGCGCCACGTGCGAACACAGCAACGCGCATGTCTTTGCCTGTTCCGTTCGGCAGGCCGACAACGCCGCGCACCATCTGGTCTGCGTGACGGGTGTCAACGCCCAGGTTCATCGCGATTTCGATAGTCTCGTCGAATTTCGAAGTTGCATTGGCTTTGACCAGGGCAACAGCTTCGTCCACCGACAGGTTTTCCTTGCCAGCGACGGCTTCGCGCGCAGCGCGGGTACGTTTACCGAGTTTTGCCATCTTACTTCACCTCGATGCCCATGGAGCGGGCCGAGCCCAGGATGATCTGCATTGCGCCTTCGACGTCGTTGGCGTTCAGATCTTTCATTTTGGCTTCGGCGATTTCACGAACCTGCTTGGAGGTCACGGTTGCCACGGTCTCGCGACCTGGGTTTTCCGCGCCGCGGGGGCGGTTACGCTTACCGACCGGCTTAAGACCAGCAGCTTTTTTCAGGTAATAAGACGCGGGCGGCGTCTTGATGTCCATGGTGAAGGACTTGTCCTGATAGTAGGTGATCACGGTCGGGCACGGCGCGCCGGGCTCCATATCTGCGGTCTTGGCGTTGAACGCCTTGCAGAATTCCATGATGTTGATGCCGCGCTGACCCAGCGCCGGACCAACTGGCGGCGACGGGTTCGCCTGACCTGCAGGAACCTGCAGTTTCATTGTACCAGCAAGCTTCTTGGCCATTTGGTTTTCCTTTCAACTAGGGTGAAACGCGTCTCACCCGGATTTTGTTGCGTGGTCCGGCCCGGGATCGCGACCCCGGTAACCTCCCACGAGAGAATCTCGCCCGAAGACGATAGAGGCGGCGTTTACAGGGGATCATGGGGGTTGGCAAGTGGCCTGCCTTTCAATTCGGGATCACCGAATCGAGTTTAAAGTCGATGACCAACATCATTGAAACCCGTGGGCAAGAAACTGCCACCCTTTCCGGCCAACCCAAGGAGTTACAAGTCGGCATGAACCCCAAGGTATCACTGGATGTTAAAGGCTTAAATCGCTTGAGCAATATCGGCGAATCCGTCGCTTGGCGGTAATCCCCTCAGGGCGTCGATCTTTGAAGTAGTATAAATGACCGAGCCATGCCGTAGCTGTGCTATACTTGGGCAGAACAAATTTGTTCGGAGGTTCGTCATGATATTTCGTTTATTAACTACTCTAATCGCTGCGCTGTCTTTTGCAGCGGCCGTTCCCCAGACCGCGCGGGCCGATGCGGGCGACTTTATCGGCGGTGCTGTCGTTGGCGGGGTCGTCGGATACGCGATCGGCAAAGACCAGCAAAAGAAAAAGTCCCGGTCTTCGAGCCAGACCTACCGGTCGGGCATTCCATCGACCTCGCAAGGGGCGCAAACGCAGACCGCGCTCAACTATTTCGGCTATAACGCCGGGCGTGTCGATGGGCAGGTCGGGCATGGAACCCGGTCGGCGATCGAACGCTACCAGGTGTCCATGGGCTATCCTGTGAATGGCTATGACTTCCAGCCCTATCAGTATGACTTTCTGATGCAGGCCTATTACTGGGCGACAAGCGGTGGGCAGGCGGCAACCCAGCTTTCGGGTCAACCGCTTTTGATGGCCTATCGCCAACAGGTGCAAACCGGCTCTGCCTTGGCGGCTGCACCTCAGACCCAGGCACCGGCCATCCCGGTTATCACGCCTCAACAGGCCGAACCCGCAACAAGCGCCACTGAAACCACGACAGCCAGCCTGCCGAGCCTGTTTTCCGGCGGAACCGGAGGCCCGTCGCTGGCCAATCGGTGCAGCGGGGTCATGCTGCAAACGTCGACCAATGGCGGCTATACGACCCTGTCTAACATGTCCGATCCTGACTTTGCGCTCAGCGAACAATTCTGCCTTGCCCGCAGCTATGCGATGGCACAGGGCGAAGAGCTGATGCAGGGCATTCAGGGTCTTACACCCGATCAGGTCGCAGACCAGTGCGCCGCCTTTGGCGACATGTTGGCACCGCAAGTTGACGCGCTGTCTATCAACTCGAAATCAGAGGCTGAAACCCAGGTGCGCAAGCTTGCCTTGGATTCGGGTCTTAGCCCTGCTGATCTTGCCGCAACCAGCAAGGTCTGCCTTGCGATGGGATATCGTCAGGACAACATGGATACCGCAGTTGGGTCTGCGCTGATGCTGGTTGCCATGGGTGAACCCGCATACGGAGAACTGGTCGGTCACCATCTGCGCGAAGGCTTTGGTGTTCAGGCGCGCCGCGATCTTGCGATGCAATGGTATGATGCAAGCCTTTCGGCGCTGGATGCCGGGTCGCAGGCGGTCTTCCTGCCGTCCCAGACCGACCGCCCGCAGCTTTTGCGCGCAGCCATGGTTCAGTCGCAGTAAGCCCAAACGCGAAACGGCGTCGAGACTCCGCGTCTTAAACTAAACCGCCGCGGTGCCAAATGCACCGCGGTGTTACGCTTCCATAATCAAACAAGAACCCGGCCTACAAAAGGCACTGCGTTCTGGTCGTCAAAAGCTTGCTGGGCGTTCTTTGGGGCGAAACATTGCTGGCTGTACGCCCCTCTGGCTTATCACAATGATCTGACACAAGAATACGAGCCCTGAAATCACGTGCGAGTGGAACTTATCCGACAACGTTGAAGGCCGCATTCGCCAATATTCTAGAATTTCACATTGTGTTTGCTAAAGAACTCTTTCATTTTTTCGTCGAGAAACCCTTTACCAGTCGCAATTTGCACAAGTTCAAAAGCGCAGCCATTGTTCACTTCAACCACAACCGGGCCATTCTCAGTAAGAGCGATATCCGTTGATCCAAAGTGATTTTCTGCGTGCAACAAAGCGATTTCTTGGTTCAGCTTTTTCAGTTCAGCCCAGAATGGCAGTTTTTCACCAATAAGAGTGCGGTCGCATTCCGGCAGAGAGCTAAGTTCAACTCGGCGACCGTCTTCAACTGAGGCTATGGCCTTAACCTCGCCGGTTTCCGGGTTCAGGTTGCAAAGAAGGTTGCCGGGCCGCCAGAAGTTGTCCGCAACATTCCCCGCAAGTGGCAGCTTTAGCATTGTAAACGGAACGGAAAGTTGATTGTCGTCGATAATGTTCAAACTGCGCACGGTCGCAATAGCGTCGGTAATACCGTCAAAAAAACCATGTGGTTTCAGACAGTCCTGAAAGATGTAGGGGATTTCACCAAGTGTCGAATTTGCGAAGTCCTCGTAGGTTTGAGGTTCCTGCCCGTCCAGAATGACATGCGTATCAGTATGCCCCGAAATGCGCATGGCACCTGCGCTCCACATCCCGACGATAGGTTTCGCGAAAGCCGAGCATGACGCGTGGGTCGAAAAGAAGGACTTCAAGTCTTCGGCGTTTGTCAGTTTTGGCGTTCCACCGAACTGGCGCGCGCTGCGATCAAAGACAGCCAAAGTTTTCGGCACGGGCAGCCTGTTGTGTTCGAGGAAACACGCAGACAACCATTTGTCTTCGGTGAGGGCCTGCCATTGACTGTTGTTGCAAGCATTTACAAGCGGCCAGTGGACATGAGATGAAACGAACTCCTCACGCTCAATATCAGACCAACGCTCCCGATCATAAAGCTCGTAAAGAAAGTACTCGTAAAACCTCAGCTTTCCGCGTTTCTTGCGAAGCTTGAAAAAGTCAAAGGCCAGCGAAAATGGACTTCTCCCGGTCCGTCGAGCAACTTCGACAAGAAGACTGGAAACATTGGGTGTTTCTTTGCTTTTGACGGCCAACACATCTTGCGCAAAAGCTGTCATTTTCAAGTAATCCCTCAATTGTCGCCGTTCTGGAAATAATCAACAAATTGTGTCGATACTTTGGCGCAGGTAGATCGTTGTGCTTTCTGCGGCACAGATACGAAAACGCCGCTATGCTTTCACATCGCGGCGTTTCGAATTTCTTTGGAAGCGCGCTTAGCTTTGCTTCGTGACCTGAGTAAAGTCCAGCTCAACTGGCGTTTCGCGGCCGAAGATCGAGACCGATACTTTCAGCTTCTGCGCCTCGTCGTCCACGCCTTCGACCATGCCGTCGAAATCCTCGAACGGGCCGTCGTTGACTTTGACCTTCTCGCCGATCTCGAAGGTGATCATCAGCTTGGGCGCTTCTTCGCCTTCCTGAACGCGGTTGAGGATCTGGTTCACCTCGGCGTCGCGCATCGGCATCGGGCGGCCCTGCGGACCCAGAAAACCGGTGACGCGGTTGATCGAGTTGATCAGGTGATAGCCCTGATCCGACATTTCCATATGCACCAGCACGTAACCCGGCATAAAGCGGCGTTCGGTGGTGACCTTCTTGCCCCGGCGCACTTCGATCACCTCTTCGGTGGGCACCAGAACTTCGTCGATATCGTTCTCAAGGCCCTGTTCAGCCACCGACGTGCGGATCTGCTCTGCGATCTTCTTTTCGAAATTCGAAAGAACGCTGACCGAGTACCACCGTTTCGCCATGAACCTGTCGTCCTTGTTTGTCTTCGGGGCATCACATATTGCGGACACACCCGTCATTTAAATCCTGTCACGTCATCCGGAATAAAAAGCGGCGCGTGACCCGAATCGCCACACGCCCATTCCGAATATGCGTCACCTACTCTGACATCGCGCGAGGTGCAAGGGGCAGTCGTATTTGCCCTCGCCTGAACCGGCTTAGCCGAAAGCGCCCAGAATCAGCTGAAGGCCGCCCCGGATACCCAGATCGACCAAAGCAAAAAACACAGCTGTCAGCGCCGCCATGATGAAGACCATGACCGTGGTCAACAGCACTTCGCGCCGGGTCGGCCAGACGACCTTGGAAACTTCGGCACGGACTTGCTGAATGAACTGGATCGGGTTGGTGGTGGCCATTTGGCGTGTTCTCTCTGCTTGCGGATGGGCCGGACATAGCCGGGCATTGCGGCAATTTCAAGGGCGCTTGGATGAACTCTGCGCGTATCGGGCGATTGGTCAGGGTTTGGGTTTGTCGTCCCACTCGTCACTCAGGATGCGGCGCGCATCGCCATCGGGGTCTTCGTACTGATTGGAACGAACGGTATAGATAAAGGCGACCAGACCAACGCCCCCCAGAAACAGGGAAATCGGGATCAGATAGGCAAGCACTTCCATCAGGGTTACCTCAGCCGCAATGCGTTCAGCGATACGGTAATCGACGAGGTCGACATCGCCAAGGCCGCGATCAGCGGTGTCGCCAGTCCGATCACGGCCAGCGGAACGGCAATCACGTTGTAAACGGTTGCGATCTGGAAGTTCTCGCGAATGCGACGGGTGGCCTTGATGGCCGTATCGCAGGCATCCGCTATGGGCAGAAGGTCATTACCCAGAAGAACGATGTCCGAGGCAACCCGCGCCGCATCCAGCGCCGAGGCCGGAGAGATCGACACATGTGCCGCCGCCAAAGCAGCCGTGTCGTTCAGGCCATCCCCCACCATCAGAACTTTGCGGCCCTGGTCCCTGAGGTCCTGAATGCACTGTGCCTTGTCCTGCGGCAAAGCCTCGGCGACCCAATCCTCTATTCCCAGCTTCTCGGCCAATGCGCGCACGGCACCTTTCGAATCCCCCGAGATCAACAGCACATGCTTGCCCGACGCGCGCAACGCTTCCACTGCCTCGTCCGCGCCCGGGCGAAGCGCGTCCGAGAAACGGAACGCCAAGGGCGCATCGTCGCCAATTGCAAGCCAGGCAGACGTTTCCGCGCCCTGCTGTGCGCCGAGCCATGCGGCCCGGCCCAAACGAACGCGTTGACCGCGGTATTCCCCTTGGGTGCCGTATCCCGGCACTTCGGTTATGTCCCGGACGTTAGCAGGTTTGATCCCGGCCTGTCGCGCGGCCTTTGCCAATGAGACAGACAAGGGATGCGCGGAGGCCTCGGCCAGGGCCAGCGCGACCTCGACCTGTGCGCGGGCGTGGTCGCCAAGATTGACCAGTTCCGGCGCACCCGAGGTCAGTGTGCCCGTCTTGTCAAACACCACGGTGTCGGTCTCGGACAACCGTTCGAGCGCGGTTGCGTGCTTGATCAGCATACCCTTGCGGAACAACCGGCCCGAGGCAGCGGTGGTCACTGCTGGAACAGCCAGACCCAAGGCGCAGGGACAGGTGATGATCAGAACCGCTGCGGCAATGTTCAGAGCGGTGCGCAAATCGCCCGAATAGATGTACCACCCCACAAAGCTGAGCGCCGAAAGGATGTGGACACCGGGCGCATAAAGCTTGGCGGCCTTGTCGGCCAGCGAGGTATAGCGGGATCGCCCCGATTCAGCGATGGCCACCAGATCCGCCATCCGGTGCAGCGACGTATCCTGACCCACTGCTGTGGCGCGCAGGGTCAGCGGACCTGTCAGGTTGACCTCGCCCGCGCTGACCAGCTGGCCGGCTTCGGCAAACACCGGCAGGGTTTCACCCGTCAACAGCGAACGGTCCAGTTCGGACTGACCAGACACGATCTGACCGTCCACCGGCATTCGGCCACCGGGGCGCACAAGGATCAGATCACCGACCTTCAGATCGGCCACCGCAACTTCGGCCGCCACCCCATCCAAGATGCGGATCGCGCGCGGCACTTCCAGGGCGGTAAGCTCTTCTGCGGCGGATCGGGCTGCGGCGCGGGTGCGGTAATCCAGATACCGGCCCGCCAGCAGGAAGAAAGTCAGGGTCAGCGCGGCATCGAAATAGGCGTGCTCTCCGCTCAGTGCGGTCTCCCACAGAGAGGTGACCAGCGCCAGCAGGATCGCCAGCGTGATCGGCACATCCATGTTCAACCGCCGCACCCGCAGGGCGCTCCAGGCGTTGGCAAAGAACGGTTGCGCCGAGAAGGCAATGGCAGGCAGCGCGATTGCAGCGGAAATCCAGTGGAACATGTCGCGCGTCGCGTCTGTTGCGCCGGACCAGACCGACACCGACAACAGCATCACGTTCATGGATGCAAACCCGGCGACGGCCAGTCGCATCAGCAGGTCACGTCCCGCCTTGTCCGCCTGTGTTGCCGACAAAGCGCCGGGGTCAAGCTCGTGCGCTTCGAAACCTGCCCGTTCAAGCACCGGGATCAGATCGGCCGCTCGGGTTTCCGGCGCGGCTTTGATCATCGCCCGTTTCAGAGTCAGGTTGACCCGCGCGTCTTCGACACCGGGATGGGCGTTCAGTTCACGTTCGACCGTCGTGATACAGGCCGAGCAGTGGATGCCCGGCAAGGACAAGGCAATCTGCACATCTTCCGGAATCGGGCGCGCGGGTTCTGCTGGTGCTGCCAGACACCCCGGACAGGCCGCCGTACCGGATGAAAGCTGCGCCGTCATCGGCTACCCTTTCACGTACAGCGGAACGCGCTGCGAAAACTCGGCGCCACTGCCATCACGCGCGACCAACCGGATATTCCAGTTGCCCTTGCCCAGCGTGGCAGGTGTGGCATAGGCCGCGCCGTCAAAGGTGAAATCCGGTGCAAAATCGTCCCGCACATGGGTTGCGCGGCCAACCACCGCCTGCAACTCGCTGACCTGAACCGGTGCACCGGTCGCGTCCGTAATATGCAGGATCAGAAGGCCACCTTTGGTTTCTGCCCGAACCGTCCAGCCCAATGCCTGCTGCTCTTTCAGGCGATCGTTGAACTCTTGGCTGGCAACGTAGGAATTCTTGACCTCCAGCCCGGGAAACGTTTTCACCGCATTATAAGCCAGCACAAGGTTCACCGCGATGATCACGCCAAAGGCACCGACAAACACCGCCAGAGCGTGCTTTCCGGTGAATTTACGTTCGGCCATGATCAGTTCCCCCGTCCGTTGAACGTGGTGTCTTTGTAAGCGCGTTCGCCGCTGCTGAGGTCTTCGACCCAGATCCGCACTGGTGTCGCTTCTGCTGCCGCCGGACCGCTGTCACGGGATGCCACAATGTATACACGGGTCAATTGTGCCGTATCCGCCGTGACATTCACAGTATCGATCTTGGTTCCCTCAATTTCCAGTCGCATCGACGGATCGCCCGCCAGAGACAACTTGAACAGGCGGTCCTCGCCGTGCTTGTTGCGCAGTCTGACATCATAGGTGTTCCGAATGGTGCCGTCTGACAGGGTGACAAAGGTCGGGTTGCGCACGGGCGCTACGGTCAGATCGATGTCAGAGCGAATGAACAGGGCGAACAGCAGCGCAAACCCCACCAGTGACCACAACGAGGTGTACAGGATCGTGCGGGGCCGGAAGATGTGTTTCCAGACATTCTTGGGCGGTTGGCCTGAGCGTTCACGTGGCTCGTCGCTGAGCGCCATATAGTCGATCAGCCCGCGCGGTTTGCCGATCTTGGCCATCATGTCATCACACGCGTCGATACACAGGGCACAGGTGATACATTCAAGCTGCTGACCATCCCGGATATCGATCCCAACAGGGCAGACATTCACGCAGGCCATGCAGTCGATGCAATCCCCCAACTCGGAATCGGCTGTTCGCTTGCCTTTGCCGCGCGGCTCGCCGCGCCATTCGCGGTATCCCACGACCAGCGTGTCTTCATCCATCATCGCGGCCTGAATGCGCGGCCAAGGACACGCGTAGATACAAATCTGTTCGCGGGCGAACCCGCCAAAAAAGAAGGTCGTGCCGGTCAGAACCAGCATCGTCGTGTAAGCGACGGGATGCGCGTTACCCGTCACAAGATCGCGGAGCAGCGTCGGCGCATCCGCAAAATAAAACACCCAGGCACCGCCGGTGGCCAGACCGATCAGGAACCAGGTTACCCATTTCGTCACCCGGAGCCGTGCCTTGCGGAAATCCAGCTTCTCCTGACGATGCAGGCGCAGACGGGCGTTCCTGTCACCTTCGATCCAGCGCTCGACCAGAATGAAAAGGTCAGTCCAGACCGTTTGCGGGCAGGCATACCCGCACCAGACCCGCCCCAGCGCAGAAGTAAACAGAAACAGACCCAGCCCCGCCATGATCAGCAGGCCCGCCACGAAATAGAACTCGTGCGGCCAGATTTCGATCCAGAAGAAATAGAAGCGCCGGTTTGCCAGATCCAGCAGCACGGCCTGATCCGGCAGGCTGGGGCCACGATCCCATCTGATCCAGGGCGTAACGTAGTAAATGCCCAGTGTCACGATGAGGATGATCCATTTCAGGTTTCGAAATGGCCCGGAAACGCGTCTCGGAAAGATCGGTTCTCGTGCGGCGTATAGGCTGGGGGTGGGGTTGGAATCGCTCACAGGCTGGCTCCGGTACTGGCTCTTCTGAGTGTGTGTTCTTCCAGATCACGTGCATAGCAACTTTGACATGGGTCAAAACGCGCATCGTACAGACACCTTTTATCACATTTCCCGAGCCTGACGCCTCAACCACGTCACAAATGTCCTGACTGCGGGTCTAAGTGCCGAATTTGGCGTCACAATATGGTAACCGCGCGTATCCGGCTCTGCATAAAGCTCGACAATACGACCGGCCTTGATGTCCGGCTCGACGAAATGTCGCACTGTGACAGTGACCCCCTGCCCGGCCCTCAGTCCGTCCAGTACCAGGTTTCCCGGCAACTCGGTGCGCCCGGCGCCGCGTTCGGGACCAGCACCGTGTTCGGCCAGCCAGGTCGTCGCCTCGGTGGTTCCGATTTCCTCAAGCCAGGGCAGCCGGGCCAGCTCGGTCGGAGTCCATGATGTCTTTTCCCCCAGCAGTTTCGGGGCGGCGACGATGACCACGGGCGACTGCAACAGCATTTCAGATTGCACACCGGTCCAACCGCCGGGGCCGTACCGAATGGCAATATCGATCCCACCCGGTCGCAGTTCGACAATTTCCGCGGTGGGATCAAGGATCAGGTTCACCTCGGGGTGGGTATCGCGAAAGGCCGGTAGGCGCGGCATCAGCCATGAGGCTGCAAAAGAGGATGTCAGCGACACGTGGACCGGGCGATCCTGACCAGACCGCGCCAAATCCCCCACTGCCGCCTCGATCGCGCCAAACCCCAGTTGCAGGGCTCGGGCCAGGTGTTCACCATCGGCGGTCAGGGTCAGGGCTTTGCCGGTTCGATCCAGCAAGGCAGCACCCAGATGTTTCTCAAGTACGCGCAACTGTTGGCTAATCGCCGCATGGCTTACGTTTAGCGCAGCCCCAGCTTCGACCACATTGCGCTTCTCAGAAAATGCCGCAAACGCCCTCAGCGCGGCCAACGGGGGAAGCGACAACCAATTCATATGTAACCCTGACTTACACCATGGAATGGTATTTGAGTCGCATTCAGCACCTCAAAGGTCAATCTTTATTGCAGAGATACCCATGCAGAGGAGACCAACCATGCTGACTGTTTTTGCCAGATCTTTCATGACCGCAACCCGGATCAATGCACCGCATATTCGCGATGCGCCAAAGCCGGGTCGCCACAAACGCCGTTGGCTGCCGGAAGGTCATTGGTGGATTAAAAACCCGCGCGAGGTGGATCCGAGCAACTTTTGACGCAGGGAACAGTAAACCTGAATCTGGACCACAGGTTTAAGTGGCCTTATTGTGGGAAAAAAGCACCGGCTGTTCAGGAAACGCGCGAACAGATGGAACAGCCGGTGCCCCAGCCTTCGGGCGGCGAACCGCCCGAAGGTGTTCTTTAGATCTTACTGACCGCCACCCAACTGGTGGACATAGGCAGATACGGCGCGAATCTGCGCCTCGGTCAGGCGGGTATCCCAGTTCGGCATGACACCAAAGCGGCTGTAAGTTACGGTTTCCGTCAGCGTTTCTTCGCTGCCACCGTAAAGCCAGATCGCGTCAGTCAGGTTCGGCGCACCCTGGAAGATATCGCCTGTGCCATCCTCGCCGTGGCAGGCCGCACAGTTGTCTTCGAAGACAACTTTACCTGCCTGCGCCGCCGCATCGTCGGTCTGGGCATTGCTCAGCGACATGACGTACTGAACCACCTGCGTGATTTCGTCGTGTTCGAGGATTTCGCCAAATGCCGGCATCTCGGAATAGCGCGCATCGTCGCTTTCTTCGTTCCGCACACCGTAGCTGACGGTGTAGACGATATCGTCCAGCGTTCCGCCCCACAGCCAGGCATCATCCAGCAGATTCGGGAAACCCGGCGCACCCTGCGCACCCGAACCATGGCATTGTGCGCACCAGGTCCGGAACACCGCACCGCCCGAGTTCACGGCATATTGCTGAAGCTCTGCATCCTTGGCGATGTCTTCCAGCGAAGTTTCCACCAGCTTGGCGTTCCAGGGCGCGTTTGCCTCTTCGAAGGCAACCATGTCCTGCTGTACGTTTTCACGGGTTGACCATCCCAGCACACCGGCTGTCGCGCCATGGACCAGGGGCCAGGCCGGAAACATGATCGTGTAGATCACGCCCCAGAAGATGGTGGCGTAGAAAGTCCATAGCCACCAGCGCGGCATGGGATTGTCGAATTCCTCGATCCCGTCCCAGCTGTGCCCGGTTGTGTTCGGATCGCCCGGCTGTTTATCAGGTGTCTTGCTCATTGCCGCGCCTCCTTGGGTGTGGCGGGTTTGTCTTGATGCCGGAAGGGGATGTTGGCGGTGTCCTTGTATTCCTTGCTGGCACCGGGGCGGAAAACCCAGATCACGATGCCAACGAAGAAGGCAAACAACACAAGCAGCATCCAGCTATCCGCGAACTGTCGAAGCAGTGTGTATTCTTCCATCACACCCTCCTGTTAACGGCTTGCATCCGGGGTAAAGGTCGAGAAATCGACCAGCGTACCCAGCATCTGCAAATAGGCGATCAGCGCATCGGCTTCGGTCAGTTCAGGCTGACCATCGAAGTTGCGCACGTTGACCTTGTCACCGTACCGCTCGAGCAGACCGTCGTAGTCACTGTCAGGATCGGCCTGCGCGCTGAAATCGGCAACCGCGTTTTCCAGCATCTCCTCGGTATATGGGGTGCCGACAACCGCATTGGTCGCCATGATGTCACCGATATACTTGCCGTCGATCTTGCGATGTTCGAGGAAGCCGTATTTCGGCATCACCGATTCAGGCACCACAGACTGAGGGTCGCGCAGGTGGTCCATCTGCCACTGATCCGAATAGCGACCACCGACACGCGCCAGATCAGGTCCGGTACGCTTTGATCCCCACTGGAACGGGTGATCATACATCGACTCAGCCGCCAGCGAGTAGTGACCGTAACGCTCGACCTCGTCCCGCATCGGGCGGATCATCTGGCTGTGGCAGACATAGCAGCCTTCGCGGATGTAGATCTCACGCCCCGCCATTTCGAGAGGGGTGTAAGGGCGCATGCCCTCCACCTTCTCGATGGTGTTCTCAAGATAGAACAGCGGGGTGATCTGCACCAGGCCACCGATGGTCACGACCAGAAAGCTGAAGATCAGCAGGAGGGTCGCGTTGGTCTCGAGGATCTTATGTTTGTCGAGAATTGCCATTGCTCCGGCCCTCCCTCTATTCAGCCGGGACCGCGACGGTCAGGCTGGCCTCTTTGGCCGGCGCTTTCCGCACAGTCATCCACAGGTTGTAGCACATGATCAGCGCACCAGCGACGAACATCACGCCACCCAGCGCACGCACCACGTACATCGGGAACTTGGCGGCCACGGTGTCAGCGAACGAGTTCACCAGGAAGCCGTTGGCATCCACTTCACGCCACATCAGGCCTTCCATGATACCTGTGACCCACATCGACGCGGCGTAAAGCACGATGCCGATCGTGGCGAGCCAGAAGTGCCAGCTGACCATTTGCAGCGAGTACAGACGCTCGCGTTTCCACAAGACAGGCACCAGGAAGTACAGTGCACCAAAGGTGATCATGCCGTTCCAGCCCAGCGCGCCAGAATGCACGTGACCAATGGTCCAGTCGGTGTAGTGGCTGAGACTGTTCACAGCACGGATCGACATCATCGGACCTTCAAAGGTGGACATGCCGTAGAAGCCGACCGAGATGACCATCATGCGGATGATCGGATCGGTGCGCAGCTTGTCCCAGGCCCCCGACAGGGTCATCAGACCGTTGATCATACCACCCCAGGACGGCATCCACAGGATCACCGAGAACACCATGCCCAGCGTCGACGCCCAGTCAGGCAGCGCGGTATAGTGCAGGTGGTGTGGACCGGCCCAGATATACAGGAAGATCAGCGCCCAGAAGTGGATGATCGACAGCTTGTAGGAAAACACCGGACGTTCGGCCTGTTTCGGGATGAAATAGTACATCATGCCCAGGAAACCCGCGGTCAGGAAGAAGCCCACAGCGTTGTGGCCATACCACCACTGGATCATGGCATCCTGCACGCCTGACCAGACGATGACCGATTTCGAACCCCAGATGCTGACCGGGATGGTCATGTTGTTGACCAGATGCAGCATGGCGACGGTGACGATAAAGGCCAGATAGAACCAGTTGGCCACATAGATGTGGGGTTCTTTCCGCTTGATGATCGTACCCAGGTAGACAGCCAGATAGGCGACCCAAACAATGGTCAGCCACAGATCGACATACCATTCTGGTTCGGCATATTCCTTGGACTGCGTTCCGCCCAGCACATAACCGGTTGCGGCCAGCACGATGAACAGCTGATAGCCCCAGAACACGAACCACGCGAGGTTTCCGCCCCAAAGCCGCGCCGCGCTGGTACGCTGAACCACGTAGAACGAGGTTGCGATCAATGCGTTACCGCCAAAGGCAAAAATGACTGCCGAGGTGTGCAACGGACGCAAACGACCAAAGTTCAGATAACCCTGCGCCCATTCGAAGTTCAGTACCGGAAACGCCAGCTGAAACGCGATAAAGGTCCCGGCGAGGAACCCGATCACGCCCCAGAAGGCAGTTGCGATCACGCCATAGCGGATCACGCCATCCATGTATTCGCCCGAGCGGTCGATCTGATTACCTGGCTCGTCAGTGTTTCGAAGCGTCCAGATGAACAGGCCACCGGCGATGAGCATCACCAGCAGCGCATGTACCTGATACGCCAAATCGCGTGCATAATTGGTTCCGATCGCTGCAAACAGCGCGATCAGACCAAGCACGATCAGCTTGATGTAATTCGACATATTGCGTCCCTTTGCCATGCCCCGCGCGCTTTTGATTCTTATGACGCGCGAAACCCATTTGACTGGCTGCCGTTCTGAAGCACGGCCACCTTCATTGCTTTGATCTGTATCAAGACAGTCCAGCGTTTTCTATGACACGCATGGTAGTAGAAAAGGGCTAACAGGTCACATGAGACCAATTGCCCGAAACATGAGGTCAAAATGGCGTATAAATCTCTTCTCACAGTCATGACCGAAACGCAGACTGCACAGGCTGCTTTGGCGCAGATTGTGGCCCTGGCCGAGTCTCAGGATGCCCATGCCGAAGTCCTGTGTCTGGGTGTCGATCGCAGTCAGACAGGTTATTATTATGCGGGTGCCAATGCGTTGATCGTTCAGGAAACGCTGAACCGGGCCAATGCCGAGGCACAGGATTTGCTGACCTTTGCCAATGATTATCTCGGCAAATCCGGCGTACGCTGGTCCGCCGAACACGGCGTTGCACAGATTGCTGATATCGGGCGCCACGTCGCGCACCGGGCCCGGTTTTCCGACCTTGTGATCCTGCCGCATCCGTATGGTGATGGTCGGGGGGCCGAGGCCGAACCCATTATCGAAGCGGCCATGTTCGAAGGACATTGCCCGGTTCTTGTAGTTCCCGACAGCGGCGCGCCATTGAAAGCGCCGGGCAACATCATGATCGCCTGGAACGAAAGCGTCGAGGCCATGTGCGCCATCCGGCGGGCCCTGCCCTTCCTCAAACAGGCCGAGATCGTCCGTATTGTGGTCATCGACCCGCCACAGCATGGGCCGGACCGGTCAGACCCGGGTGGGATGCTGTCCCAGATGCTGGCCCGTCATGGTGTCAAATGCGAGATCGACGTGCTCAGCAAGACCATGACCCGAGTCTCGGATATCCTTAATCGCCACGCGACGGATACCGAATCGGACATGATCGTGATGGGCGCTTATGGCCATTCCCGCTTTCGCGAAGCCATTCTGGGAGGGGCGACCCGGAACATGCTGGAACAATCCTCGGTTCCGGTGTTCCTGGCGCACTGACCCAATCAAGTTAAAAAGCCGCCTCGACAGGCGGCTTTTTCACCCCCGGCGGATGAGGCCGATCAGGAACAACAGGATCACCGCCCCAATTGTCGCGAAAAGGATCGACGAGAACAGGCCCCCTCCAACGGAAAAACCAAGCGCCGGAAAAATCATGCCCGACAGGAACGCGCCTACGATGCCGACGATGATGTTGCCGATCAGGCCGAACCCACGGCCTTCCATGATCTTTCCCGAAAGCCATCCGGCGATTGCGCCAATGAACAGCATTGCCAACAGACTGCTGAACCCCATGCCACACTCCTATGTTAGTACGTGAACCGACCGGCTGGTCGCGGTAAGCGAACTCTGCCGAACGAAAGACTGGTCAGACCAGAAACCCGCCATCGGAATCGTCGCCTGCTTCTTCCATGAGTCGCCCAAGATCGGGGATGGTCACGTGACGTTTGCCTTCCAGTAAGATCAAACCGTCCTTTTTCAGAGCTGAAATCTGGCGGCTGACCGTCTCAAGCGTAAGTCCCAGATAATCCGCCATGGCTTCTCGGGTCAGGGGCAGATCGAACACGATCGGTCCTGACAGGCCCTTTTGACCAATCGACGCATCCCGCCGGGCAATGATCGAAATCAGGCTGGCAATCTTTTCGCGCGCTGTCTTGCGACCCAGAACCAGCATCCATTCGCGGGCGGCGTCAAGCTCGTCCAATGTCATCTGCAGCAGGCGATGCGCGATGTGAGGCGTTTCGTCCATCAGCTCTTCGAATGGTTTCTTGCGGAAACAGCACATCACGACATCCGTTGTCGCCTGCACATCGTAAGGCGCAACGTCGCGCCCCGGGCGACCGACGAAATCGCTGGGCAGAAGCAGACCGACCATCTGGGTGCGCCCGTCTTCCATGGTTTGCGTCAGCGATGCGATTCCCGATACGACCGAGCCGACGAAGTTCATCTGGTCGCCCGACCAGATGATGGTCTGACCCGCTTCGAAACTGCGGTAATATTTAATGCCGTCAAGCGCTTCCAGCTCGTCCGCGTCACAGCGGGCGCAGACCGCGCGATGTCGTATCGGGCAGTCTTCGCAATTTGAGTGATCGAACTGTGCTTTTATTGTCATCTGCGTTTCCACTTGATCTCCGTCAAAGCACCTAAGTCGCCTGCCCCCTAAGGGTATCGTCATGATAGTGAAACCACAATTGGCAAAGCTTGGACTTTTTGACGCGAAAGTACCGCGTTACACAAGCTATCCCACAGCGCCCCATTTCAACAATGACGTGGGGGCGGACATGTTTGGCGACTGGATTTCGGGAATCAAACCCGGCAGCGCCATATCCCTTTATATCCACGTCCCGTTCTGCCGCAGGCTGTGCTGGTTTTGCGCCTGCAGAACGCAAGGCACACAAACCGACAATCCGGTGATTGCCTATGTGGATGTTCTGAAAGCCGAGCTGGACCTGCTGGCGGCGCGTCTGCCCGCGGGTGTGGTCCTGTCGCGCCTGCACTGGGGCGGCGGTACGCCAACGTTGCTGAATGCCCAGCTGATGCGCGATCTGGCACAGCACATTCTGGGGATCGTCCCCATGGGGCCGGATGCCGAATTCTCGGTTGAAATCGATCCGAACGAGATTGACGAGGCACGTCTGGATGCGCTGGCAGAGGCAGGCATGAACCGTGCCTCGATCGGGGTGCAGGATTTCGACGATGAAATCCAGAAAACCATTGGCCGCATTCAAAGCTACGATACCACGCGCGATGCAATCGACATGATCCGCGCACGTGGCATTGCCAGCCTGAACGCGGACATCCTTTACGGGCTGCCGCATCAGACCAAGGCCCGGATGACGGAAAGCGTGCAGAAGCTTTTGTCGCTCAACCCGGATCGCGTGGCGCTTTATGGGTATGCCCATGTGCCGTGGATGGCCAAACGGCAGCAACTGATCCCGTCGGACGCACTGCCAACGCCCGAACAACGGCTGGAACTGTTCGACACCGCCCGCCGCCTGTTCCTGTGGGACAACTACGCCGAGATCGGCATCGACCATTTTGCCACGCAGGATGACGGGCTGACCCATGCCCTGCGCGCGGGTCGTCTGAAGCGGAACTTTCAGGGTTATACCGACGATCAGGCCGATGTGCTGATCGGTGTCGGGGCCAGCTCGATCTCGCGCTTTCCACAAGGCTATGCGCAGAATGCCCCGGCTACGTCTGCTCATACCAAGGCCATTCGCAACGGGCAGTTCTCGACATCCCGCGGGCACCTGTTCAAAGGTCAGGACATTCTGCGCGCTCGTCTGATCGAAGCACTGATGTGCGATTTCCGGATCGATTCGGCTGAAATCCTGCGCGATCACGATATCTCGGCCGCAGCGCTGAACGAGATGTATCGTGCCGCCAACGCCTCATTCGACGGGCTGCTGCAAATCAGCGACGAGGGGCTGTTTATCCCCCCCGAGGCGCGCGCGCTGACCCGGATGGTTGCCCGCAGCTTTGACGCATACGACCTCAGCAAAGCCGGGCACAGCTCGGCGATCTGACCTCTCTTTTTGCGGGCAACATTCAGCCCGTAAAGCACAAAACACATCGGGGGCTTGACGCACGCCTGCGGTTTTTCCCACACTCAAGCTGTGGGGTGATGTTTCACCCTGCGGCCTGAGGCGGGCAAATTACAGACAGTCCTAGCTGACGCGACTGCGTCGGACGGCCCTTTTCGTGCAGCCATTCTGCAACCTGAAAGAGGGACAACACTCATGCGCGTATTCACCGTCCTCGGGCCCAGCCAGTCGGGCAAATCTACCCTAGTGGAGGCCATCAGCCGCCTCGACGGGCGCCCGACCACATTCGATGTTTCCGGAACCGTGCACTTGCACGGTTTTTCTTACCTGGACGAGCCCTGGTGCGCGGTCGACGTGGATGGGGGTGGCGATTCCCTCGCTTATGTCGGCCCTGCCATGGCAATCTCGGATGCTGCCGTTATCGTGGTACCACCCGATCCAAATGCCGCCGTGCTGTGCGCGCCCTATCTTCGGCTGGTGGAAGAGGCGGCCATTCCCTGTTTTCTTTTCATCAACCGCATGGATAACCCCAATGGCCGCATCCGCGACATCATCGCGGCGCTGCAAACCTATTGCACGCACCACATCGCCCTGCGTCAGGTTCCGATCCGCGAGGGCGACACGATCATCGGCGCGGTCGATCTGATCTCGGAACGGGCGTGGAAATATCAGGAGGGCCAGCCGTCGGCCCTGATTGAGCTACCCAAATCTGTCGAGGATCGCGAGCAGGAAGCCCGGACCGAGTTGCTTGAGACGCTTTCCGATTTCGATGATCACCTGCTGGAACAATTGATTGAAGACAAACAGCCCCCAAGCGATGAGGTTTATGAGCTGGCCGCGCAAGTTCTGCAGAATCATCAGTTGATCCCCGCCTGTCTGGGCGCCGCAAGCCACGGCAACGGGCTGACGCGCCTGATGAAAGCGCTGCGTCATGAGGCCCCCGAGTTTGATATCGCCGCCGGACGGGACGAGGCCGCCGAAAGCGCCCGTGCCATCGCGGGCTTTGCGGATGTCAAAAAGCATATCGGAAAGATCATCGTTCTGCGCGGCCTTGGGGACGGGGTAAAAGCGCATGAGGCGTTGGGCGGTGAAACGGTCGGCAACCTGACAACTCTGGACGCCAAGACCCAGATCGCTACGCTGGAGGCCGGGCAGATCGGACTGGCAGTCAAATCCGATCACCTCAACCCCGGATACATTTATGACAGTTCTTCTGCGACGGAACTGCCGGAATGGGCGTCTTCTCATCCGGTTGCGCATCGTCAGGTCGTCTCGCCCGCGCATGAGCGGGACGATGTGCGCCTGTCAAACGCCCTGAGCCGTCTGGCCGAAATCGATCCGGGCCTGCACCTGCAACAGGATGAGATGAGCGGTCATTCGATTCTGGGCTCGCAGGGACCGCAACATATGCGCCGCGTGACCGCCAAGCTGGCCGAGGATTTCGGGATCGAGATCGAGGCGGAACAGGTGGAAACCGCCTATCGCGAAACCATTCGCACAACGGTTGAGCATCGCCATCGCCATCGCAAACAGTCCGGCGGCGCGGGGCAATTCGCAGATGTGGTGATTTCGGTTGCGCCATTGCCGCGCGGATCGGGGTTCCAGTTCGATGAGGTGGTCAAGGGCGGTGCCGTTCCCAAGAACTACATCCCGTCGGTGGAACACGGGGCCAAGGACGCATTGGAACAAGGCCCCGAGGGCTTTCCGGTGGTTGATGTCAAAGTGACCCTGAGCGATGGCAAACACCACAATGTGGACAGTTCGGATTATGCCTTCCGGACCGCAGGCAAGAACGCCGTGCGCGAGGCATTGCCGCAAGCCAAACCTGTGGTCCTGCAACCGATCCTGAGCGCCGAGATACACTTACCCTCGGCCTTTGTGGGCGATCTCGTACCAACGATCAGCACCCTTCAGGGGCAGGTTCTGGGATTTGAGGGCAACCCGAATGCGACGGGCTGGGAGATATTCAACGCCCAGTTGCCCGCCGTTGCCGAGGACGAACTGCACCGCACCCTTGCCAGTGCCACGCGCGGGACCGGGTGGGTCAAGCTGAGCTTTGATCACTACGAGGAACTGCGCGGGCCTGTGCCCCAGTCATCTGCACGGGAAAAAGCCAGCGCCTGACGCGCGACACCGGGCGGGCTGTTCTCAGCCCGCCGCTGCGATCAATTCGCGGGTATAGTCGGTCTGGGCATTTTCGAACAAATCCTCGGCCGCGCCCATTTCGACCACATCGCCGTTGCGCATGACGACCACGTTGTGCGACATGGCCCGGACCACTTTCAGGTCATGGCTGATGAACAGATAGGCCAGCCCGTATTTCTGTTGCAGATTGCGCAGCAGATCGACGATCTGAACCTGAACGGTCATATCCAGCGCGCTGGTCGGCTCGTCCAAGACCAGCAGTTTGGGCCGCAGAACCATCGCGCGGGCAATGGCGATGCGCTGACGCTGACCGCCGGAAAACTCGTGCGGGTATCGATCCATCGTTGTCGGATCCAGCCCCACTTCGGTCATCACCTCGGCCACAAGTTCGCGTGGCGCACGGTCCGGGTCGACTTTGTGAATGGCCAGACCTTCCGCAATGATCTGCTGACAGGTCATCCGCGGGCTGAGGCTGCCAAACGGGTCCTGAAACACGATCTGCATGTCCTTGCGCAACCGGCGCAGTTCCCGCGTGGACCATTTGCGCACGTCCTGATCGCGAAAGGTGATGCCACCCTCGGACGCAATCAGCCGCATTATGGCCAGTGCCAGTGTGGTCTTGCCCGACCCGCTTTCGCCAACAATCCCCAACGTCTCACCCGCGCGCACGCTGAGGGTCGCGTCGTTCACCGCTTTCACATATCCAACCGTACGCTTCAGAAACCCGCGCTGGATCGGGAACCAGACCTTAAGGTGGTCGGTGCGTGCGACCTCTTCCGCATCTGTGGCAACGGGTTCAGGCTGACCCGACGGTTCTGCCGCCAGTAGTTTGCGGGTATAGGGGTGCTGCGGGTTTTCGAATATCTCGGCCGTCACGCCGGTCTCGACAATCTCGCCGTCTTTCATCACACAGACCCGGTCGGCGATGCGGCGCACGATGCCCAGATCATGAGTGATAAACAGCATCCCCATGTTTTCCGATTTCTGCAATTCAGCCAGCAGCTCGAGGATCTGCGCCTGAATGGTCACATCCAGTGCCGTTGTCGGCTCATCCGCGATCAGGATGTCCGGTTTGTTGGCAAGGGCCATGGCGATCATCACCCGCTGCCGCTGACCGCCTGACAACTGATGCGGATAGCTGTCCAGCCGGTCTTGAGGATCGCGGATACCGACCTTGGTCAGCAATTCGACAATCCTGTCCCGTGCCACATCGCCAGCCACACCCTGATGCAGGGCCAGCGATTCAGCCATCTGTTTCTGGATCGTGTGCAAAGGGTTCAGCGACGTCATCGGCTCTTGAAAGATAAAGCTGATGTCGTTGCCCCGCACATCCATCAGACGCTGTTCCGAGGCGCCAATCATCTCTTGCCCGTCATAGGTGACCGAGCCTTCGACCAAGGCGCTGTCGCCCAGCAGGGAAACGGTCGATAACGCCGTCACGGATTTTCCTGATCCGGATTCACCCACCAGCGCGACGGTTTCACCGCGGTCCACGGTGAAGGACACGCCTTTGACCGCCGCGTTGATCTGCCCATCCTGACGGAACGAGACCTTGAGGTTTTTCACATCCAGCAAGCTCATGAGAAGGTCTTTCTGGGATCAAACGCATCGCGCACGCCTTCGAATATGAAGACCAGCAGCGACAGCATGATGGCAAAGGTGAAGAAGGCGGTGAAGGCCAGCCATGGGGCCTGCAGGTTCTGCTTGGCCTGCAAGGTCAGCTCTCCCAGCGAGGGGGCCGAGGATGGCAGGCCAAAGCCCAGATAATCCAGCGAAGCCAGCCCGCCGATGGTTCCGGTGACGATGAACGGCATGAAGGTCAGCGTGGCCACCATCGCATTGGGCAGCATATGGCGGAACATGATCGTCATGTTGCCCACGCCCAGCGCCCGCGCGGCGCGCACATATTCAAGGTTCCGCGCCCGCAAGAACTCGGCGCGCACCACGCCAACCAGCCCGGTCCAGCTGAACAGGATCATCAGCGCGACCAGCAACCAGAAACTTCGCCCCAGCACCGCAAACATGATGATGATGACATAAAGCGACGGGGTTGCGGACCAGATCTCGATGATCCGCTGAAAGATCAGGTCCAGCCACCCACCAAAGAACCCTTGTATGGCGCCCGCGAAAATCCCGATAAGGCTTGCCGCGCCCGTCACAAGCAGCGTGAACAGGATCGAAAGGCGAAAGCCGTAAATCACGCGGGCCAGCACGTCGCGCTTGGTATCATCGGTACCCAGCAGGTTCTGGCCGTTGGGCGGCAGGGGCGCCGCGCCGGGCCGATCCACCGAGGTATTGAAGGAATAGGGGATCAACGGCCAGAGCGACCAGCCGCGTTCAAAACCCTCGGCCTGGAATGTACCGGCGTCGATCTGTTCGATGATGCCTTCGGGATCGTCGAAACAGTCTTCCAATCCACCGCTGTCGATAAGGCACTGAACCTCGGGGTCGCGATAGATCGCTTCGGTCTGGAAATCACCGCCAAATTCGGTTTCGGCATAGAAGTTGAAAACCGGCGTAAAGTACTCTCCCCGATACTTTACAAGGATGGGTTTGTCGTTGGCGATGAACTCGGCAAACAACGACAGGCCGAACAATACCGCGAAGATGATCAGCGACCAGAAGGCCCGTCTGTTGCGGCGGAAATTGCTCCAGCGGCGCTGGTTTAGCGGGGAAAAAGCCATTTACCCCTCCCGCTTTTCAAAATCGATGCGCGGGTCGACCAGCACATACATCAGGTCGCTGATGATGCCAACGACCAGCCCCATCAGACCGAAGATGAACAGCGTGCCGAAGATCACCGGGTAATCGCGGGCCACGGCGGCCTCGAACCCCAATCGGCCCAAACCATCCAGCGAGAAGATCGTCTCGATGATGATCGACCCGCCAAAAAACACCCCGATGAACACGGCCGGGAACCCTGCAATCACGATCAGCATCGCGTTGCGGAAGACATGACCATAGAGAACCTTGCGCTCGCTCAGCCCTTTGGCACGGGCGGTCATGACATACTGTTTCTTGATCTCATCCAGAAACGAGTTCTTGGTCAGCAGGGTCAGCGTCGCAAAGGCAGATATCGTCAGCGCAATCGTCGGCAGTGCTATGTGCCAGAAATAATCCGTGATCTTGCCAAAGAAACTCAGGCTATCCCAATTGTCCGACGTCAGGCCGCGCAGCGGGAAGATTTGCCAGTATGACCCGCCAGCAAAAAGCACCAGCAGCAGGATCGCAAACAGAAAGCCCGGAATGGCATAGGCCACAATAATCGCCCCGCTTGTCCAGGTATCGAATTGCGATCCATCCTTGACCGCCTTTCGAATACCCAGCGGGATCGAGACCAGATAGGCAATCAGGGTCGACCACAGCCCCAGCGAGATCGAGACCGGCATCTTTTCCAGCACCAGGTCGATCACACTGATCGAGCGGAAATAACTCTCGCCGAAATCAAACGTCAGATAGTTGCCCATCATGATCACGAACCGTTCAAGCGGGGGCTTGTCGAAGCCGAATTCTTTTTCAAGTTCGGCAATAAACTCGGGCGGAAGGCCGCGTGCGCCGACATATTTGTCGTCGAAGACACCGCCCGCCGGTTCGGAACCCGCTCCGGCATCGCCCCCACCGGCGAACCCGGCGAACACGTCACCCTGACCTTCGATTTGCGCGATGATCTGTTCGACCGGCCCGCCAGGTACGAACTGGACCAGCGTGAAGTTGACGATCATGATACCCAGAAGGGTCGGAATGATCAGCAATAAGCGTCTTAGTATATAGGCGCCCATGTTATCGCAGCGCGCCTTTCGCTTTCAACGCAGCCTGTTTTTCCGGATTGATCCACCACAGATCAAGATAACCCAGCGAATAGGGCGGCAGGTTTTCCGGGTATTCGTACATATCGTAATATGCTGTCCAGTATTCTGCGATGTACCCCACGGGGATTACGAAAAACTCGTACCGCAAGGCGCGATCCAAAGCCATCAACGCCGTGTCCTGATCGGCCTGATTGTCCGTTTCAAAGGACGCTTCGATGATTGCGTCGACCAAGGGGCTGGCCAGACCTGCCGGATTGAACAGGCTAAAGGCCGCTTCTTCCGATCCGTACATCTGGCTCAGACCGCCCCCGGTAGACAAGAACGATCCGTAGCGCGTGGAATAGACCATGTCATAATCCCGCTCGCGGCTGCGCAACGTGTATTGCGCCGGATCCACTTTCTCGGTCGAGGCATCCACCCCGATGGATTGCAGGTTCTGGACATAGGTTTCGATCATCGTTGCAGTCGAGGTCGGCAGGTTTGAAGGATATGGAATATTCACCTTCAAAGTCTGCCCTTCGGCATTGCGACGAATATTGCCTTCGCCGACGGACCAGCCTGCCTCATCCAGCATGTTGGCAGCTTTGCGCAGGTTTTTTCGGTCATTCAGGCGTGCAGGGTTTGATTCGTGCGCCACAACAGCGGGTTCCGTCAGGACATCTTCGGAAACAACGTCGCCAAGCGCCTGCAGGAACGCCAGCTCCGCCCCTTCAGGCAGGCCTTGCGCCTCGATCGGGGTTCCTTGCGTGAAAGAATTCCGCGGCGTGTTAAGGCCGAACAACAATGACTCGTTCGTCCATTCGAAATTGAAGGCCAGGGCCAGGGCCTTGCGAACATTCTTGTCGGCAAATTGCGGCTTTCCAAGGTTGAAGACAAAGCCCGAAGGTGTCGGCGGGCTGCCATCCGCGATCTCATCCCGAATAACTGTGCCTTCATCCAGCTTTGGGAAATCATACCCGGTCGCCCAAAGCTTAGGGTCACTTTCGATCCGGAATGTGTATTCACCCGCCTTAAAACCCTCGAACGCTGCCGTTTGATCGGCGAAATACTCAACCCGGATTGTATCAAAGTTGTTGCGCCCGACATTGAAAGGCAGGTCCTTGCCCCAATAATCGTCCCGGCGTTTGTAAACGATGCGGCGATTGATGTCGTAGCTGTCGAGCTTGTAGGGGCCAGAGCCTACCGCCACTTCCAGCCGCGGTTCATCCAGTCGCCGTGTCTCATCCGCCTCGAACCATGCTTTTGAGAAAACAGGAGTTGAGCCGACGGTTTCGATCAGGCTGCGGCGGGTGACTTCGGGATTGAAGGTAAATTTTACGGTATGGTCATCCAACGCCTCGGCTCCTGTCACCATACGGCCAACGGCCTGCGCATAAGACGGCAGGCCCTGTTCGATGAACAAACGGTGGCTGTAGACAACATCTTCCGCTGTGACAGGCGTGCCATCCCAAAAGGTTGCTTCGGGGCGCAAATGGAAAATGACATAGTTGCGCCCTTCGTCATATTCCAGACTTTCCGCAACTACGCCGTAATACTGCCCCACACTGTCTTCGGCACTTTCAAACAGACGGTCATATTGCAATGTGGTCAGCGCACCGGCGCGCCCTTTGCGTGAATAGGGGTTGAGAGAATCGAACGTTCCAGAGGCTGCCAGCGAAAGCTCGCCACCCTTGGGGGCGTTGGGATTCACATAATTCAGATGCGAATAATCCGCCGGGTAATCCAGATTTCCGAAATACGAATACCCGTGACTGCGGGTGACGCCTTCATCCAGCGCCTGTGCTGCATGCGGAGCAATCAGAGCGGCGCAGAGCCCCAAAATGCCAACCCATGGCCTTACCTCAAGATCACGTGCAGCAGGCATCAGGGATATCATATTGCTCATCCTCTCGGTCATTGTCACCGTCAATGTCGTAACCGCTAGCTAAAGTGCCAGCACGTGCAGATTCAAGTTTAGAATGCGTGAGCACTTTGTGAAGGTTTCTTCAGACAAAAAAGCCGCTGCGTTGCGGCAGCGGCTTTGAATGGTTCTGATCGGTCAGGCAATCAGTTGCCGATTGTCTGCAGATAGGCAATCACGTCGGCGCGATCCTGCGGCTTTTTCAGGCCGGCAAAGCTCATCGATGTGCCCGAGATATAGCTGCCGGGCTTGGTCAGGAAGGCGTCCAGCGCTTCGGGTGTCCAGTTGCCGCCATGCGCCTGCATACCGGCCGAGTAACCGGTGAAGCCGTTGGCCGAGGCGACGGGGCGATTAACCACACCGTACAGGTAAGGGCCGGTGCCGTTTGCGCCGTCTTCCAGCTTGTGGCACGCGGTGCATTTGCGGAACACTTTTGCGCCGCTCTCGACGTCTGCGGCGGCCAGCAGGTCCTCAAAGACCACTTCTTCACCGTCGGCGCTTTCGCCCGAGCTTTCGGTTTCGATAATGTAGGCGGCCTCAGCCGAGCCATGGCCACCGGAAGAATAGAGGACATCCGCCCCCCACTTGGCCAGAAGCAGCACCAGGAATGTGCCGAACAGGCCTGCGGCGGCCTTGGTTACTGTCATCGTGTCGAACATTGATCGCGAGTCCATTTCAGCTGTCTGGGCAGCTGTCTAAGGCTTCCCCTTGCGAGAGGCAAGGTATAGACACCGCGACGAAACGACCAAATCGCGAACTTGTTGCATGGAATCGACCAAATGACCAATCGCATTGCTTTTCAGGGGGAACCCGGCGCCTACAGTCACGAGGCCTGCCGCAACGCTCGGCCAGATATGGAAGCCCTGCCCTGCCGCACTTTCGAGGATGTGATCGAATCGGTCCGCTCAGGCGATGCGGATCTGGCAATGCTTCCGGTCGAGAACACGACCTATGGGCGGGTGGCCGATATTCACCGGCTGTTACCCCACAGCGGGCTGCATATCATCGATGAGGCCTTTGTCCGGGTTCATATCAACCTTCTTGCCGTGCCGGGTGCAAAACTGGAAGACATAACCGAGGCGCATTCGCATCTGGTGCTGCTGCCGCAATGTGCGGGTTTCCTTAAGGAACACGGCATCCGCGGCCGCGTCAGCCCCGATAACGCCCGCGCCGCCCGCGAAGTGGCCGAGGAAGGCAATCCGCATTCAGCCGCGCTGGCCAGCGAGCTGGCCGGTGAGATCTATAACCTGAACGTGCTGGCCCGCCATATCGAGGATAATGACGACAATACGACCCGCTTTCTTGTCATGTCGCGCGAAACGGATTTGTCCCGCCGGGGCGATCACGGGATGATCACCAGCTTTGTGTTTCAGGTCCGCAACATCCCTGCCGCGCTTTACAAAGCGATGGGCGGCTTTGCCACCAACGGGATCAACATGACCAAGCTGGAAAGCTATATGGTCGACGGCTCCTTTACCGCGACGCAGTTTTACGCGGATATCGTCGGGCATCCCGAAGACCGCAACGTGCAGCTGGCCATGGACGAGCTTGAGCATTTCACGACCAATGTCGAGGTTCTGGGCGTCTATCCGGCAGCACATCCGCGCGGATAATCACGGTTCGCCATGGCATTCCTTTGGGCTTGTTTCGTTGTTGCCCGTTTTTTCGAAGCTGTTTGCAATGCCGGTGGCCCCCCATGTCTCGTGCCGCTGCGCCTGGAATCGTCGCTCTCTAGCGGTTAATCCGGTAGACCTTTGACACAGACCCATCTTGTGTGCGGTACGTCCGGAAACCCATGGCTTCGTAATAGGCCAGACCTTCAGTATTGCCTGCGCCAATTGTTGCATCGATAGCAGGGAGACCCTGCGCTAGGGCCGCGTCCAGAGTGTGCGCGAAAAGTGCGCGCCCGATCCCGAGCCGGGCGGCTGATGGTCGGATATGGGTTCCAATCACGCCCCACCCCACTGACACGCCGTAGGGGTTGTTTTCGACCGCATATTTCAGGGATTGGAACCCGAGCACGTGACCATTCGGGTCCGTTGCGATTGTACATCGTAATTGATCCGGGTGGCGAATATAGTGCCTTAGGGCAAAATCGACATCGTGGGCTTTGCGCCGCTTGCCAGCCAGGACCAGATCGTGAAGGACGCCAGCGACCCCTTCGGCATCGCTGGCGGATGCCGATTTGAAACTCAGGTGGTCCGATCCCTTCACACCTGCAGTGCGATCTTGTGTCTTACCCGCCATGCAGGTGCCTCTGCTCCAACTCGCGTGCGAATTCGCTGAGACGCACCTGAAACTGCTTGCGAAACCTCGACTGCCCCAGCTTCATGGATTGCAACAGCAACCGTGCCGGCAGGGACTTGGCGGCGAGTGACATTTCAACGCTCAGGCGCGTCCGGCGCGGGGACAGGGCCAGAAAATCCACGGTCGTGAACCCGGTGATACCCTTGCTGGCAGCGTCAAATCGCATTTGCGAAGGCCTGTCGAAATCCGTCATCACCACCGACATCTGACGCGGCTTTCCGCGCAGTTTGAACTCCGTATTCCACTCGGTTCCGGCCGTCACCGCCGCGCCACCGCCCAAACGGCGCACATCGATGCCACGGCGCATTGCCATACGCTCGAATCGTTCGAAATCCGACACCATGTCGAACACCGATTGGATGGGGGCCTCGATATCTTCGCGCGCTGAAAACTGCATAATGACCTTTGCTGTTTTATTGCTGAGCTAATGTTTCCTCAGTCCAGAGTATCTGCAAGCCAGTTCTGAAGCAGAAAATGAGCGATTGCCCCTTTGCGCGCTGGCAATAGCCTAGGATGATCACCGGCAAAGGCCTGCATCATTTCGGATTTGCTGACCCACATCGCCTCTTCTATCTCGACCGGGTCGATCACGATGTCGCGTGACAGCGCCTCACCCGCACATCCAAACATCAATGAGGCCGGGAACGGCCAGGGCTGGCTGGACAGGTACGAAACCGCACCTACCGGCACGCCCGCCTCTTCCATCACTTCGCGGCGCACTGCTGCCTCAAGCGTTTCGCCGGGCTCAACAAATCCCGCCAGCAAGGAGAACATCCCGTCAGGCCAGCCCGGAGACCGGCCCATCAGCACGCTGTCACCATGCGTGATCAACATGATCACAACCGGATCGGTGCGCGGAAAGTGTTGCCCGCCACAGGACAGGCAACTGCGCTGCCATCCCCCCTGCGACACCTCGCTGGCGGCACCACATCGGGCACAGTAGCGATGCGTTTCATGCCAGCCGATTATTGCCTTTGACGTTGCCGCCAGTTCCGCGTCGCGCGCCGACAGCCGTGTCATGATCCGGCGCAGTTCGGCAAACACGTGGCCTTGCGGTAAATCCGGGTGTTGTTGTTCGGACTTGTCCACGAAGGCGCCCAGACTGGTCAGATCCAGCCCCTCGGCTGTCCATGCGGAAAAATCAACGGCAAACACGGGGGCGCTGTCAGCGCTCAGACCCAAAAACACCGGGGATTCAATGACGCCACCGGGACCATTGCTGATCAGCGAGTGCGTCATCGGGATCATGGCAAGCTGGTCCAGCCCCTCACCCTGTACCAGCAGTTTTCCACGCCACAGCAAGACACAGCGGGCGGCCGGGTTGTGCATCGCCTCGGCCAGCTTGTCCGCATCTCCGCGATACTGCGCCGCCCGATCAAGGCCCGAACCCCCGAAGGTTACCTGCTCTGCGTTTTTCATTGGATTTCCTTTTGGTCTTGCGCACAGGGCTGCCACGTCTCAGCCCGTGTTGCAATGGCTATTCAGGGATAGAAAATCCACCACCCTGCCGCTGAAAAGCCGCATGGTGGCCTCGGAAAAATCATCTAGAGTGAATTTTGATGGATTTAATCAATACACACATTCAATAGCAGAATACTCAAAGTGAAGATCCCCTCCTCGACGCAGGTACAGCCCATTGGTGACATTGGGAAAATTCGCATTCTGGCCACAACCGACCTGCATATGAACCTCACCGGTTTTGACTATTACACTGACACGCCAGACCAGACGGTTGGATTAACGCGCACTGCCAGCCTGATCCGCGCTGCCCGACAAGAGGCCAAGGACGCGCTGGTGCTGATGTTTGACAACGGGGATTCGTTGCAGGGAACCCCAATGGGCGATTGGGCGGCAAAGAGTGGCACTGCCCATCCGATGATGAAGGCGTTCGAAGCCCTGGATTATGACGCGATCGGGCTGGGCAACCATGATTTCGGGTTCGGGCTGGTGTCATTGGGCAACATCCTGACGCAAGCCCCCTGTCCGGTCGTTTGCAGCAACCTGTATCGCACGCGCGGCCCACAGCTCTGGCAGCGATACGCCGTTCTGGACCGCACTGTATCTTTGAACGGTGAAGACATTCCCGTTCGCATCGGCATCTTCTCGGTTCTTCCGCCGCAAACGGCCTGTTGGGAGGCGCATAATCTGGATGGCGATATCGTCGTCGAGGATATCCTGGTTGCGGCAAAGTCCCTGACGCAGACATTGCGCGACGAGGGGTGTGATATCATCGTGGCGCTTGCTCATTCCGGCCTTGGGGGCAACGAACCGGTGGCAGGGATGGAAAACGCCGTGATACCCTTGGCCGCGATCAAAGGCATCGATGCCATTGTGGCCGGGCACACTCACCTGACACTTCCAGGAGAGGGCCATGCCAATACCCCGATGGTCGATCACCTGACGGGGCTGGTACATGGAACACCCGTTGTCATGCCGGGATCAGCGGGCTCTTACCTGGGGGTTATCGATTTGGCCGTGACCGCCGGGCCGGACGGCAAAGTGCAAATCCGGGATTGCTGCGTCGAACTGCGCCCGGTTATCAGCAACGGCACAGCCGTCGGGGAAGACAGTGAAATTGCGGGCTTGTGTGAGGTGGCACATCGTATGACCCGTCAATCCGTTGCCGCACCGGTGGCACATATCCCGGATACATTGCACAGCTATTTCAGTTGCTGTGCGCCGGATCGCGGGCTGACCCTTGTAGCTGCGGCGCAAGCCGCCGCACTGCGCCCGTTTTTGCAGGGACCAGACCTGGCGGATCTGCCGATTTTGTCGGTTGTTTCGCCTGCCAAATCCGGCGGACGCTCAGGCCCGCGCCATTATACCGAGGTACCCGCCGGAGAAATATGTTTGCGCCATGTCGCGGATCTGCATGTGTTTCCCAACGAGTTGCGTGCAATCCGGATCAGCGGCGCGCATTTGCTGGACTGGTTGGAGATGTCGGCCAGCGTATTCAACCAGTTAAAGCCCGGTTCCGAACCCGAGCTGATCAACCCTGAACGGGCCGGATACAATTTCGACATCGTGTTTGGACTGTCTTATCAGATCGATCCCACGCGGCCGCCTCGTTACGATGCGCAGGGGAAAATAATCCGCCCCGACCAAAAGCGGATCAGCGATCTGACATATGCAGGCCGTCCCGTACGACCGGAGCAGATGTTCGTTATGGCGCTGAACAATTACCGCGCCAGCGGAGGCGGGCATTTCCCGCATGCGACAACGTCTGAGCTGATCAGCCTGCCACCGCTGAGCATCAAGGACCTTGTGCAGGTTTACCTGGCGCAGCACCTTCCGCCCGACCCGATCGCCACGCAGCCCTACCCGTTCTCGCTGATGCCGCAACGGGGCGTGACAACAATTCTTCGCACAGGTCCGGGTGCCCTGAAATATCTGGATGAGTTGCACAGGTTCGATCCCGTGTCGCTGGGCTCGGATGGCAGGGGATTTGAACGCATTCGCCTGACGCTCTGATGGGTTGTCTTTTCCCGATGCCTTCCCTATATCTCGGACTCGAGAGGTTGGCGCGGGCGAGCGCCTCGCCAACCTGGTCAGGTCCGGAAGGAAGCAGCCACAACGAGCCCCGCTTGGGTCGATGTCCAACCTCTCACTTCGTGAACCACAGCCGCAGGAGGGCTTTATGATTGTAGTGAAAACCCTTCGGGCAGACTGGTTCTGATTCACCGGAATCACCGGACTGCCTGAACACACGACCTGCGGATGCGCGATTGCCATCCGTTGGCATTGCTGTTTCTGAAAACAGGCAGATAAATGTCTTATACGCTTTCGGACCTGGGATGGTCCTCTCACTTTGCCGCGCAACACGCGGCTTTTCCTTCCGACACGCCCTTTCGCGTTACCTCGGTTCATCGGGACCGTCTGATCGGGCTGAGCCCGAATGGTGAAATCCCTTTGCTGACACCGGATAGTCCGACCGGTTCATATGCCGTCGGGGATTGGATTCTTGCGGACGCCGAATACCGCGTACGTCGCCTTCTGGACCGGCGCAGCCTGCTGCAACGCAGGGCTGCCGGTACAGGTGCCACAACACAACTGATTGCCGCTAATGTCGATGTGTTGTTCATCGTCAGCTCGTGCAACGCCGATTTCAACCTGCCTCGGCTGGAACGTTATCTGGCGCTGGCGCATCAGGCCGGATGTTATCCGGTCGTCGTCCTGACGAAAGCTGACCAGTCGGATGACCCCGGCAGTTTCTCGGGACAAGTGCAATCTCTGGACCCTTTTCTGTCGGTGCTGGCGATCAATGCGCTGGACCCGGCAGATGTCGAAAAGGTTCTGGCATGGTGCCCCAAAGGCCAGACCGGCGCGCTGGTCGGGTCGTCGGGCGTAGGTAAAACGACGCTCAGCAACGCCATGACGGATCAAAACCTCGCCACGTCTGGAATTCGCGAAGACGACGCACGGGGCAGACACACGACAACGGTGCGCGCGTTGCACGGGATGGGTAACGGTGGCTGGCTGATCGACACGCCGGGAATGCGCGCACTGCGTTTGCTGGACGCTCAGGACGGGATCGACAACGTGTTCTCGGACATCACGGAGCTTGGCCAAAGCTGTCGCTTTTCGGATTGTCAGCACGAGACCGAGCCCGGCTGTACCGTGCAGAACGCAATCGACGAAGGCGTTCTTGATCCGGCGCGGCTGGACCGCTGGCGCAAGCTGCGGCGTGAAGATCAGCGAAACTCGGAAACCGTTGCCCAATCGCGGGCGCGGGACAAGGCGTTCGGCAAGATGGTGCGCGGTGTCATGCAGGACAAGAAGCTTCGCAAACGGCCATAACTGCAAGGTGTTAGGAAAACCTGCGTCGCGTCTGATCAGGCGATCAGGCGCGGCCAGACCGCTGCATTGCGACGGGCAAATGCTCCGATATGGCCTATTTCCGGCAGTCCGAATTCAGCAGGCTTCAGAAGGTGGCGTCTGGCCTCGGGGCCATACAAATCAGCAAGGCGCCAAACCGCCTCGGGCGGAGCCATCTGGTCATCTTCGAACGTGAACAGATCCACTGGTGTTCCAGAACTGCCCCAATGCGCATCAGGCAAATTCTGCCCGATCTCGGGAACGTAGCTAAGAGGGGCTGTACACCATTTGCGCCATTGCCAGTAGACCGAGGCGGGCAGGTCCGAACCAAACCCGATTGCTTTGCCGGGTAGATAGCCAAGTGCCCGCACCATCAGCGGTGCATGGCCATACCAGAACAGCCCTGCCAACCCCCGATAGGGCCATGGGTGATCTTTCAAAGTCACCAGCCCCGAACACACACCGATCATTCGGTCGATCTGGTCGATATCCGGCTGCACCGGCCCCAGCATCGCACCGACGGAATGGCCGATGGTCCACTGCTGCGCCTTTGGAAACCGCCTGCGCATTTCGGCCCGTGCCGCTGGCATATCGATCAACGCCCAATCCGCCATTGTTGCAGTTGCGTCTTTCAGGCGGCCGACCAAAGAAAGCCCGTAGTCCCGATAGTCATAGGTCAGGCAAGCTATCCCCCGCTCGGTAGCCAGCCATCGCGCAAAGTGTTGATAATAGTCACGCGGCACACCCGTGGCACTGTTAAGTACGACAACGGTTTCCGGCTCACCCACTGGCCGGTACAGCCGTGCCGACAAGGTCACGGACCCTGACGGAAAGCGGAAATCTTCGATCAACACCGTCTGTTCCGTATCCAACATGATCCCCGGCTTTCGCTGAAACAATGGTTTGCCTGCCTTCGATGCCGACGAAACTAAGCCGGAACGTAAACCGCATCCAGCATGACCAAACGTCCGGCCTAAAGATCGGCTTGACTCGGAACGCGATCAGGCGCTAGCGGTTGTGTGATGGTTTCCGGCCCCAACAAGAGGTCGGGATGAAAAGGGAACACGGTGCGGTTTGTCTGGTCACACAGATATCAACCAAGTCCGCGACTGCCCCCGCAACTGTAAGCGGTAAGCAATGCCGAAATACCACTGGCCCACGGGCTGGGAAGGTCGGCAGAGCAATGACCCGCAAGTCAGGAGACCTGCCATCGGAACTGAAACCGAAACTCGGGCGGGGTGTCCGGGCAGGTCCTGACAGCGAGATGCTGTCCCACCTGCCCCAATATCCAGCCCACCACGCGCGGAGGGCGCAGGATGATCTGGAAGACAAAGTCACACGAATACAGCGCAACTGTGTGCCAGCGGACGGGCAATACCTGCCCGGCTTTGGCGCGACTGGCCCGCTCGATTTCCGAAGCCATGGCGCAGGCGGTTTCGGCCACCAGCGAAGATTTCGAATTTGAAGGCAACAGCGCGCTGTCACATTGCGCGGAAGGGTGCATGGCAACGATCCGAGCGCGATCCGACAGCGTTCGCGTTTTCTGCGGGGCGCACCCTGATACGGCAATTCGGGACCTTGATGCCTATGCCGATTTGATCTTCGGACCTACATTCAGCACGCTGCCCTCGGGCATTGTCGCGAACCCGCCTTGCGCCATGATCGAGGTTTCAACGATCCGGCCCCGGAAAACCGGCTACGCACCCCAGCAGCTGTCAGCTTGATCCCACTTCCACCTGTGCCGGGGTGATCCGGGACGCCCAGGCCAGCTGCGCATCGGTTTCGACAGCGCAGGGGCGCACGGCCCGCAGGCGGTCCAGTGCGTCGCTGGCGCGTTCACCGCATTCAACCATCAGTCGCAGAACAATCATCCCGGATCTGCCGCACCCCCCACGGCAATGCACAAGAACCCGGCCACCGCCCGACAGCGCATGTCGGGCCGTGGCGCTGACCTCTGGCCAGGCCTTCTGAACCGCCTGCGTCGGTGCTCCAAAATCTTCGATCGGCAGGTGAACCCACCGGCTGGCACGGCTTTGGATGTCGCTGCCAAAGTGCTGCGCGCCATCCTGAAGCATTTCAACATCCGTCGTCATTGAAATCACAAGGCCCGGTTTCCAAGCCGCAATCATATCCAGATCGCCGACGTAATCCCCGCCACGCCCGGGCATTGAAGTAAGGGCAAGCGTTCCGCCTCCGACCTGCAGAGCAAAAATGACCAGCTGCGACATGAAGTGCGTCCTCCCCCAAGGTACTCTTTAAGAAATGAGTCATTAAATCCGCTGGACCAGTTTAGTTGGAAACCAGCCCGTTTCTGAAACAAAAAATCATCACGCCCCACAGTGGACGCGGAGTGCCGCCGCCACTACGCTGTGCCGAAGCACCGAATCCGAGCGAGAAGACATGACAGACACACCAAGCCCCGCCTATCAGGTTCTCGCCCGCAAATACCGCCCGGAAACCTTTGCCGACCTGGTGGGTCAAGATGCTATGGTGCGCACCCTAAAAAACGCCTTCGAGGCCGACCGGATTGCGCAGGCCTTTATCATGACCGGCATTCGCGGAACGGGAAAAACCACCACGGCGCGGATCATCGCCAAAGGCATGAACTGCATCGGACCGGATGGAACCGGAGGACCGACAACCGAGCCTTGCGGTCAGTGCGAGCATTGCGTCGCAATCATGGAAGGTCGCCATGTCGATGTGATGGAAATGGATGCGGCCAGCCGTACCGGCGTCAACGATATCCGCGAGATCATCGACAGTGTCCGCTATCGCGCCGCCAGTGCACGCTACAAGATCTACATCATCGACGAGGTTCACATGCTCTCGACCAGCGCATTCAACGCGCTGCTCAAGACGCTCGAGGAACCGCCCGCACATGTGAAATTCATCTTCGCGACCACCGAGATTCGCAAAGTGCCGGTCACGGTTCTGTCGCGGTGTCAGCGCTTTGACCTGCGCCGGATCGAGCCCGAAGACATGATCGGCCTGCTGCGCAAGATCGCCGGGGCCGAGAGCGCGCAGATCGCCGACGATGCGCTGGCGTTGATCACCCGCGCCGCAGAAGGATCGGCCCGCGACGCGACCTCATTGCTGGATCAGGCAATCTCGCACGGGGCCGGAGAGACGACGGCAGATCAGGTCCGTGCGATGCTGGGTCTGGCCGATCGTGGACGGGTTCTGGACCTGATGGACATGATCCTGCGCGGTGACGCGGCAGGGGCGCTCACTGAACTGAGCGGTCAATATGCGGAAGGCGCCGACCCTCTGGCCGTGCTGCGCGATCTGGCCGAAATCACGCATTGGGTGTCCGTCGTAAAGATCACACCTGACGCGGCCCAGGACCCGACGGTTTCCCCCGACGAACGCACACGGGGCCAGCACATGGCCGAGGCCTTGCCGATGCGGGTTCTGACCCGGATGTGGCAAATGCTGCTGAAGGCGCTGGAGGAAGTCTCTGCCGCGCCCAACGCGATGATGGCCGCCGAAATGGCTGTTATCCGACTGACGCATGTCGCCGATTTGCCCAGCCCCGAAGAGCTGATCAAACGGCTGCAAGACGCCCCACCTTCGCCACCCGGCGGGCCGGGCGGGGGCATGTCACCGTCCCGGCAGGCCCCGGTGGCAACGCAATCCAACGCGACCCCGCCGCCTGCCTATACATCGCCCCCGCGCGGCGCGGGTGGCGCACCGGTTGCTGCACTGGCGCAGGATGCACAGACGGCCCTGGCCCGCTATCCAACCTTCGGGCATGTGGTGGAACTGATCCGCACAAACCGCGATGTGAAACTGCTTGTCGAGGTGGAAAGCGGCGTGCGCCTTGTGTCGTACCAGCCTGGCCGGATCGAATTCACCCAGACACCTCAGGCACCGTCGGATCTGGCGTCGCGATTGGGCTCTGCCCTGCAACGCTGGACCGGCAATCGATGGGCCGTCTCCATTGTCTCGGACGGGGATGCCGCGACCATCGCGGAAGTGCGGGACCGGGCCGAGCTGGCCCTGAAAGCCGAGGCCGAAGAACACCCGCTGGTTCAGGCCGTGCTGACGCAATTCCCCAAGGCAAAGATCATTCGGATCGAAACACCGGAGCAGCGCGCCGCCAAGGTTGTGACCGAAGCCCTTCCCGAAGTCGAAGAGGAATGGGACCCGTTCGAAGAGGATTAGGCCTCAGCCCGTGGGTCCACGTTTCAAGAAACCGGCATACTCACGCCCCTCCACCATGCAACTGAGGGAGGGATTGCAGGCGCATAAATGATCGGTCCGCGACGCTCTGATCTGGACAGGCGGGAGACCTCTTGTGCCACCTGCCTGCGGTCCGTATTTAGAACCAAACAGAAACACAGGAGACGACTGATGCTGAAAGGACTCGGCGGGCTTGGCGGACTGGGCGACATGGCAAAGATGATGAAATCCGCACAAGACCTGCAAACCAAGATGACCGAAATGCAGGAAGAGCTGAACAACATGATGGTTGTCGGCGAATCCGGTGCAGGGCTGGTCAAGGCAACGGCCACAGCCAAGGGTGAACTCAAGGGGCTGGACATCGACCCGTCCATCTTCAACGGCGACGACAAGGAAGTGGTCGAAGACCTGATCCTGGCCGCCATCAAAGACGCTCAGGCCAAAGCTGCCGAACGTTCACAGGAAGAGATGGGCAAGCTGACCGAAAGCATGGGCCTGCCCAAAGACATCAAGCTACCGTTCTGAGCTTCATCTTTTCCCAAATACTCCCGCCGGAGGCTTCCTCCGGTGCAAAGCAGGACAGGCCATGGGAACGAACAGCGAAATCGACAATCTGATCGATCTGATGGCCAAACTGCCGGGGCTGGGCCCGCGCTCGGCCCGCCGCGCGGTGCTGCACCTGATCCGCAAACGCGCTCTGCTGCTGACGCCCCTGTCAGACGCCATGCAGCAAGTGGCCGTCACCGCCCGCGAATGCCTGAATTGCGGCAATGTGGGCACCACGGATATCTGTGACATATGCAATAGCGAGGCCCGAGCGACCGGCGAACTCTGCGTGGTCGAAGACGTCGCCGACCTCTGGGCGATGGAGCGGTCAGGGGTCTTCAAAGGCCGCTATCACGTGCTGGGTGGCACGCTGTCTGCACTGGACGGGGTCGGCCCGGACGAGCTGCGCATTCCCCGCCTCAGGGATCGGGTCCTGGCCGAAGGGATCACCGAAGTGATCCTTGCCCTGAACGCCACCGTCGACGGCCAGACCACCGCCCATTACATCGCGGATCAGCTGGAAGGCCAGGTGCGCCTGACCTCACTGGCGCAAGGCGTGCCCATCGGTGGAGAGTTGGATTATCTGGATGACGGGACGATCACGGCGGCGCTCCGGGCGCGCAAGGAAATTTAGGTCAGCATCTATAAATCAGCGTCCTTAAAAAGAGGCAACAAGAACGGCACCTCAAACGGTATTCAATTCAGGTACACATCTTGAACAAGTATCCAGATCTTTTTGTGCTGCGACATGGCGAAACCGAATGGAACACACTGGGGAAGTTCCAAGGGCGCAAGAATTCGCCGTTGACGGAAATTGGCAAGTCTCAGGCCCGGAAACAAAATGAGATACTCAGGCGAATACCGAATGCACCTTTGCGCGTTTTCGTCAGCCCGCAAAAGAGAGCAATGCATACCGCCCGCTTGGCAACGACGCCTCATCATGAGTTGATACATGATGAACGGCTTATGGAAATCGCGTTTGGGCAATGGGAAGGCGCAACGCGTGATTTCATCCGAGAGCAAATCGATTGTTCCTATGAAAGCTATCATTGGTTCTTCCGCAGCCCGGGTGGGGAAAGCTTTGATGACATCTGCGGTAGAGTAGACTCATTTCTGAAGGAACAAGATGAACCTGCGATCATAGTAACCCACGGCGTCACGTCCTTGGTGCTGAGAGGGCTTTGGTTGGGTCTCGATCTGGACAAGTTGCTACAGCTACCCCGAACTCAGGGTTGCGTGTTTCATCTTTCAAACGGAGTTGAAACCATAGTGACCTGAACAAATTGCTTGGGCTCGAAACTCATGTTGTACTCATCATCGTTGTCAGAACAGTCGCGGTGACAAAAAAGCGACTTTGGATGACCATGGAACTACTCTAAGGATAGGTAAACTCAGCGATTATTTTGGAGCCGCCCATGACCCGCCTTCTCGCCATTACCGTCGCCGCCTTCACCGCAACCGCTGCCCTGTCGCAGGAACTCGTCGACAAGGGCTTCGTCGAAGGCTGGAACATTATGATGGACCCCGCGCTTGGGAACGGGTGTCTGATCCAGACGGTGTATCAGGATCTCTCGGTGGTCAGGCTGGGTTACGACGCGTTGGGCAATCGCGGGTATTTCGCCGTGTACAACAAAGCCTGGGGCGACATTAAGCAAGGTGAGAGCTATCCCATCCGGTTCGAACTGGACGGCAAGAGCTTTGATGCCACCGCTATCGGGTTCAATGAACGCAAAGTGCCCGGTGCGACGGTGTTTTTTACCGACCGGAATTTCGTCACCGCGATTGCCCAGAACAAGACGATGACAGTTTACAATCCCGCAGGCGAGGTGGTGATGGCGATTGATCTGAAAGGCACCGCCAAGGCGCTGGACTATGCGCGGGACTGCCAGAACAAAAAGCTTTAACGAATCGGATCGAACAGCGCGTCCTTGGCGGTGCAGTCGCGAATTACATCGCGGCCGCATGGCACCGGATCAAGGTCGCGCGACAGGCATAGGCGGACCTCTTCGATATAGCCCTGTTTGCAGGTGACCGTGATCATATCGCGCTCCAGTTCCGGATTGGCTTTCAAAAACGCATCCTCGACCACCGAAGCCGGCAGTTTGACGGATGCGTCCAGCTTGCGGAAGACCTGCGGGCGTTCGACAGCGTCATAGGCACGCCGGGACAGGGCGAAATAGTCGGGCGCAGAAAGCCCCGAACAGGTGCCGTGTTTCTTCCACTGATGCCATGCAAGGCCCGCACTACCCTGAATATCTTCCATTTCCCGCGTCATGCGGCGTGTTGGCGGCGCCTCGGGCGAGCGGCAGAAGGATGGCCAGCCCTGATGAAATTGCGGCCAGAGCCCGTGCAGGATCCATCCGTGGTCGTGCCGGTCGTCACATTGGTCTGACCCGCGCGCGTCCCCTTCACGGGCGCACCAGTTGGGCGACCAGCTAAGCGACAGGACGTAATAGTCGAACTCACCTGCTTTTTCACCTTCGGCCAGCGCTGTCATCGCGCTGAAGACCCACAATACGACCCAGCGCATTCGCCTCTTCCCTTCTTGCTGCGTGGCGACTATATACGGGCCAAGTTCCCCGACAACGGAAACCTGCCCCAAGACCAAGGGGCCGCCGAATTCCGGCGACGGGAAAGATGTATGTATAGGAGACGGGCTGATGGCAAAACCGCTTATGGCCAAGGCAACCGCCGTATGGCTGGTGGACAACACCACGATCAGCTTTAAGCAGATCGCGGATTTCGTAGGAATGCACGAACTGGAAGTGCAGGGCATCGCCGATGGCGATGTGGCCGCAGGCGTAAAGGGCTTTGACCCGATCGCAAACAACCAGCTGACCCAGGATGAGATCGACGCCGCGCAGAACAACCCGCTGCACAAGCTGAAGCTCAAGTTCAACCCGGCGGCATCCGGCGAAGAAAAGCGCCGTGGCCCGCGGTATACCCCGCTGTCCAAGCGTCAGGACCGTCCGAACTCGATCCTGTGGCTGGTCAAGTTCCACCCCGAACTCAGCGACGGCCAGATCGCCAAGCTGGTTGGCACCACCAAGCCGACCATCCAGTCGATCCGCGAGCGCACGCACTGGAACATCTCAAACATGCAGCCGATCGACCCGGTTGCGTTGGGCCTGTGCAAACAGTCCGAACTGGATGCGATCGTGCAGAAGGCCGCTGCCAAGAAAGCGGCCGAAGGCGGCGTGATGAGCGATGACGAGCGTCGCAAGCTGGTTTCGACCGAGCAGTCGCTGGAAATGGACGCTGCGCCGAAAATCCCGACCGCGATCGAAGGTCTGGAAACCTTCTCGCTGTCCGATGATCGGTCGGATGAAAAAGACGACGAGCCTATCATCGACGCCGACAGTTTCTTCAACCTGCCCAAAGGCGGGGCGGATGATGAAGACGAGGATGATCCTCGTCTGTAACAGACAATCAGCCCCGGTCGGAACGGCTGGGGCTTTTTGGACGGACTTGTCATGCTGAGCATTCTTTCTGCGATTTTCGGCCCGCACCGCGCCGTAACGATCTACGCCTTTCTCAGGACATGGGGGCTGGGTCTGGCGGGTGGTGTTGTCATGATCGCCATCGTCACCACCTTGTTTCTGCTGGGGGACGAAGGCGAACACGAACACGAGGCTTTCCTGATCGTACCGGTTCTGTCCGCAACCCCGGTGAACGGGGACCTGAAGAACGGCGTCGTAGCCTCGGTTCGCTTGCCCGATGGATCGGCCACGTCGATTACGTCGACCGCGTCGCAGATTTCACAAACCGTTGGAACGACGGCCTGCGTGGAAAAACGCATTTACGTCAAAAGCGGCGAAGCCCGGTATCGGTTCAAACTGCCCCGTCTCTGCGAATCCGGTTGATCGAGATATCCAACGAAAAAGCCGCCCGATGCTGACACCGGGCGGCTTTTTCGTTCATACCACCTGAAAGATGATGCCTGCGATTATTGCGCCCCCCACACCAAGGCTCAGGTAAGTCGCAAACACGCGCGGTTTGACCAATGACCAGACTGCGGCCATCGCCGGTATGGAACTGACGGCACCGGCAACCATGAACGACATCGCAGCCCCCGCGGTCATGCCCTGATCGATCAGACCCGCCAGCAGCGGCGGCGCGACGTAAGAGTTCAGATAGGCCGGCATCCCCACCAGAGAAGCAACGATGATCGGCAGCACGCCTTCTCCGCCAACGACGCCAGCGATCAGGTCCGCAGGCACATAGTTGACCAACAAAGCTTCGAGCACATAGGCCAGTGCCAGCCACTTCAGCAGGAACAGCCCGTTGTGTACGAATTCCGAACGAAACCGAACGCGACGCTCGGGCTCTTGCCAGAACTTCCAGACCGGCTTGTCATCCGCTTTCGGACCACATCCGCAACACCCGGCAGGTTTGTATTCGCGCAAGGGCTGGGCAAATGCCCCCTGCCGCATCAGTAACCGAACCGCGAACCCGCCGAACAGGCCAAGCGCAACGGCGGCAACCGCCTTACCGATGGCAAAGGGCCATCCCAGCGCGGCAGCCGTAATCAAAAGCGTCGGCGGGTCGATCAACGGCGAGCTGAGCCAGAACGCCATCACGGCCGACAGCGGCGCTCCGAGTGCAAGCAAGCCCGCAATAAAGGGAATGACTTCGCAAGAACAAAATGGTGCAAGTCCGCCGAACAGGGCGGCCAGAAAGATCATCCGGGTTTCGCGCCCTTCAAAAGCGCGCGCCACCATCACCTCGGCCCCGGTTGCCTTGAGATATGACAACAGAAGCACAGCAAACAGGATGTATTGTCCTGTATGCGCCAAGGCCCTGACTGCAAAACTCGCAACCTCACGCAGGTTGCCGGGGTCGAGAACGGCCACCGCCACAAAAATGACCATGATCAATGCCCAGGGTGTCTTGATCATCTCAAGCGCACCTTTGGCGGTCAGTCGGGGCGATTGCGTCAATTCAGCCATCGTTGGCCGCCTTTCCAACCGCGTCAGCGCAGCATTCGCTAAGAATGAACTGCGCCAGCGTCTTCAATTCGTCATAACAGGCCCGGTTGATCGTGGTGCGACCGATCTTTTCCTGCTCAACCACACCTCCGGCTGCAAGAAACCGCAGGTGGTGCGCCAAAGTCGACGGGGCAATCCCCGTCCGGTTCTGGATTTCGCCAACGGTCAGACCGGCCTCACCAGCCCGCACTAGCGTCTTGAGGACTTTCAGCCGGGCTTCCGAACCCATGGCGGAAAATCCGGCAGCAGCAGTTTCCCACATGAGTTGCCTCCATTAAACTAGATCTCTAGTTTTGTAGTTTCACAAAGGACCCTGGTCAACCCACCTTGGGAAAATTTTTCATGACACTGTAAGTCCAGATTGCCCCTGCCTTAAGTCCAACCTATAAGCAGGCATGGGGATATCGGTCGAAACATTCTTTCTTGAGCTCAACGGTCAGGGCACGTTGCAGGCCCAGATCCAGCAGATGATTGCCGAGGGCATTCTGTCCGGTCGCTTTCACGTGGGGGAAAAACTGCCATCCTCGCGAAAGCTGGCCGCACATCTGGGCGTCAGCCGCATCACGGTGACGCTTGCCTATACCGAGTTGCTGGCCAATGATTATCTGACGGCAAAGGGCCGGTCAGGATATTACGTCTCGCAAAACGCACCGGTTCCGCCCAAATACTCGCCCGTGCAGCGCGGCACGGAATCTGTCGACTGGGACAGGGCATTGGCGCGCCGCTTTCTGGACAGCGACGTCCTGCCGAAACCCAGCAATTGGCGCGAATACCGCTATCCGTTCATCTACGGTCAGGCCGACCGAACCCTGTTTGATCACGCCAACTGGAGATTATGCGCGGTTCGCGCCTTGGGGCACAAAGACTTCGATTCGCTGACAGGGGATTACGTGGATCAGGATGATCCGTTGCTGATCGAATTCATCGCGCGCCACACCCTGCCGCGCCGTGGTATCGTCGCCCGCCCCGAAGAGATCTTGATCACCCTGGGCGCGCAGAACGCGCTTTGGCTGGCCTCACGCATTTTGCTGACCCACAATCGCACAGCTGTAATCGAAGATCCCTGCTACTACGCGCTGCGAAGCCTTTTGAACCACTGGGACTGCGCTGTGACCCCCCTGAGCGTCGATCGCGACGGCTTGCCACCCGAAGCGATCCCCGACGAAGCGGATGTCATCTTTACCACCCCCAGCCATCAAAGCCCGACAACCGCGACGATGCCGATCGACCGCCGCAACAAGCTACTGGATCGGGCACGCGATCTGGATGCAATGGTTGTCGAGGACGACTATGAATTCGAAATGGCCTTTCGCAGCGCACCTTCGCCTGCACTCAAGTCCATGGATCGGGATGGGCGCGTGATTTACGTCGGCAGTTTTTCCAAGTCGCTGTTTCCGGGATTGCGGCTTGGATACATGGTCGGATCCGAGCCTTTCATCCGCGAAGCTCGTGCTCTTCGCTCGTTGGTCCTGCGCCACCCTCCGGGTCATATTCAGCGCACGGCAGCGTATTTTCTGTCATTGGGCCATTACGACGCGCAGATCCGACGTATGTCGAAAGCCCTGCAAGAGCGGCGCGATGCGATGGACAAAGCCATCGAAGAAAGCGGGCTCACAGTGGCTGGACGGGGCGTAATGGGCGGCTCATCAATGTGGATGTCGGCCCCCGAGCACGTCAACACAACGCAGCTTGCGCTAAAGCTGCAGAACCAGGGTGTTCATATCGAACCGGGTGCTCCGTTTTTCTCGGGGCCCGACAGGCCGCAGAATTTCTACCGCCTCGGGTACTCTTCAATTTCGACCAACCGCATAGGCCCCGGCGTCGAACTGATCGCGGATGCCATCCGGTCTGCCTGAGATCGCACTGGACATATTCCGCAGACGCGTCTGGCCCTAACGCAGGTCGCACCCTTACGCCAAAACCATATCAACCCCCGGGTCCCGGTGCCCGGTTTTCTCACTCTTGCTTGGAGAACACCCCTATGAAGATGACGACGGAAGAGGCCTTTGTTAAGGTTTTGCAGATGCATGGTATTGAACATGCGTTTGGGATCATTGGCTCTG
>NZ_JBQFSP010000016.1:0-52092 GCF_056538065.1 Ruegeria sp. BH8
TCTCATCTCCACTCTCTGATGGTTACGATGAGCCTGAAATCCTCCGCTACGCAATCAACCTAGTCTGTTCCATGGGTGCTGATGGCGGACAGTTTGCGATTGGGCAGAGCCGGATTGAGAGGACCGAGGTAGCCATTCGCATCGGCGGTTTAACCGTATCCGCTGAGCCGACGGCTAAAGATCGCGCGTAAAGGGTGGATTCGACCTTATGCGGACAGCTTTGGCTGGACCAAGAACAGTTTGTTTGCGCTGACAGCAAGAGGCGCTTGCCCGGTTCTTCGCGTGGCTTTGGTTTCGGGTTCGCAAATCCGCGAAATGGCGCTTAACCATCTTGAGGGAGTTTTATTCTCGCCCCCTCACCGTGGCGACATGCTATTCATGTCCCCTTCAATGAGTCCTTTTGAGTTCGTGTTTACCGCAAACGCCCACGATAGTGGGCCTGATTGAGCGGCCCAGTGCCATTGCCAGCGACATCGGCACTAAGCTGATTAATATGATGGGCTTGGATGTTGGCAGCGAACCCTGAGACAGCGGCGCCAAGTAAAGTCTCTAATCAGCCGCTGAAGCGTATGAGTTCAACGGCAACTTGCTGTCCCCAGTTGGCTCTTCCGTCAGTTTTTTTTGGCCGTGGTGGACGTCCGATCTCGGTCGCGCCCGCTTCAGAGATTGGAAGCCCGAGAAACTTTTAGCCTACGCCGTGGAGGAGTGGATCAATCTGTCAACATTATCAATAAGTTGAGCATTCCCAACGTGCACCTTGCGAGCAATTCGCCTCGAAAGCCTGCAAACTGCGGTGAAGCTGACTTGCATATCGGCGATCCAAACGGCGGTTTTGTCCGCAATCTGTGAGTTCGACGAGGCCCGGAGTTCGCGCTTGCGGCGAATGTCCGGAAAGCGGGCTGCAACCGCAGAATTCAGGACTAAGGTCGAACGGCAGGATTGGGCCGTCCACGAGGGCCGAAATATAGTAGGCATTCGATCTGATGTTTAACCACCTCCAACTGCGGTTGTGAGCGGTCTTTGTAGCAGCGCCGTGATATCCCGCCATCGAACCATCTTCCATACGTGAGCGATCATTCAAGACAAAGGGCGACGGTGAAAGCTCGGTCAGGCCTCAGCTATGATGGTTTCATCTGCGAATGCTGCAACTCTCTCAGCAGCCTCCAGCGCGCCTTCAAGAAATCCGCCAAACCCGCGTGCGGTTTCGGTCGAGCAGAAATGCACACCCCGTTCCGCCAAGCTGCCGAGGATTGAAGGCAAGCCGTAGCTTGGGTGGAAGCGCACCGGAACGCGATCCTGCGTGCGGGAGATTTCCGGGATTGTGGCCCAGTCCTGCAGTTCCAGATCGAGGGGCTGCGCCATCTTGGGGCCAAACATCGCCGTAAGTTGCGCCAGGGCATCGTCCATCATGGCGTCCTTGTGTGCCTCGCGCGTGTCGGCGGGATAGCCGACGAAACCGAACAGCGCGTAGGGACCGCCCTTCATGGGAGAGGCGTCGTGGATTTCGACCATAGGGCCGCGATGGCTCATGGCGTCACCCGAAAGCCCGGCATTGCGCCAGTGGGGCTCATCGTAAACCGCGAGGATCTTGGCCTGCCCCGCCATCCAGGTCGGGACGTTTTTCAAGGCCTGGATCTGTGCTGCATCCAGCGCCGGCTCGAATTTGACGGTTTCCGCAATCACCCGCGGCGGGATCGCCAGCATGATTTGCCGGGCTTCAACGGAAAGGGCCGTGCCGTCATGGTCGAGAGATGCAGTGATCATGCCCGGAGAATGATTGACCGATTTGAGGCTCGCCTGTGTCAAGACGTGACCGGCAACCAGAGATCCGGCAAGCGCGTCGATCATGGCGCCCATGCCCCCGGCAAGCCGGTAGGAGCCCTGCATCGAGGCATAGCCGCGGGCACGTTGGACGGCGCCGGACTGGTCCTGATACATCTGATCGCCGGTGGCAAACTGTTCGAACACCGGGATTCGGAAACGCCGGGCCAAGGCGGCCATTCGCGGCTGGCCGGGCCAGAACCAGGCCGGGCCAAGGTCGAACTTTCCGCCCGACAGGTCTTTGGTCAGGATGCGCCCGCCCAGGCGGTCCTGCGCTTCGATCAGAAGGAAATCCGTGCCGTTTCGTGTCAGCTGATCGGCAAGGGCAAGGCCGGAGAGACCTCCGCCAACAATCAGAGTATCGGTTTGCATCAGAATGCCTCCCCTTTGGGTCTGAGATCCAATTCGTGGGTCCAGGTGGATTGCGGTTGGTTGGCCAGCGCCAGATAGGTCTGAGCGATGTCCACAGGTTTCATCATCCGCGCCGGATCCATCTTGTGCAGATCCCGGCTGGCCCTGGTGTCGACGATCCCGTCCAGAATCACATGCACCACATGCACGCCTTGCGGCCCATATTCGCGGGCCAGGGATTGGGTCAGCGCCCGCAAACCTGCCTTTGCCGAAGCGAAGGCTGCAAAGTTCTTGCCGCCGCGCAGGCTGGCCGTAGCGCCTGAGACGATGAAAGTGCCGCCCCCGGTATCGACCATCGCCGGCAGGACCCGGTTTGCCAGGTTGACGGTGGACAGGACCATGGCCCGCCAGGTGGCCTCGAAATCCTCGATGCTGGTGTCCTCGAACGGCGAAATCACAAGTTTCGCGGTGTTCTGAACAACAAGCTTCGGCGCGCCATGGGTGCAGATAATGTTGCGCAGCTTGGCCTTTGTGTGTTTCGGATCCGCCAGGTCGACTTGCAGAATTTGGTCGGCACCCGACGGGATCGTCCGGTTCAGACCAAATGACGTATAGCCATTCTGACCAAATGCCGAAACCAGCGTCTGCCCAAGCCCCGGACCGGCGCCAGCGACAATTGCAAGGGGTTTGCCCATGATCCTATCCTTTGCCCGGGATGACCGGCGGTTCTGCCAGGTGGTCGGATTTGACCCATAGATGGGCACCTTCCGGCCCGGCCGTGGCATCGAGCGCCATACCCGGCGGCAGACGCAGCCACGAGTTTTTCCCGAAGACCTCTCCGCCTTCGGTAAAGCTGCCTTCGATCACCAGTGCCTCGAACCCCTTGTGGTCGGTCACATTCACATTGGCCGATGCATCCCAAAGCTCGATCCGAACCCTTTCACGGGAATCCTCGAACAACGGGATTTCGGACACGCCCTCAGTGACCGGGCGCGGCGCCTCAGCGGTAGTGTCGATGGTCAGTTGGGTGCGATCATCCGGGTCGAACTGCCAAAGCTTGACCAGGATCGTTGCCCCGTCCGCCGCGCTTGGCGTATGCGACGTGGTCGGCGGGTTGCGCACATAGGTGCCGACGGGAAAATCCCCGTGCTCGTCCTGAAAGACGCCGTCAAGCACCAGAAACTCTTCGCCACCGGTATGGGTATGGGCCGAAAAGGCGCTGCCTGGTGCATAGCGGACAATCGTTGTTGCTCGTGCAACCTCGTCGCCGATCCGGTCGAGCATGCGACGGTCGACACCCTTCATTGGCGAGGGGACCCAGGGCTCGTTCTCCGAGTGGACGACAGCGCGTTCATCAAAGTTTGCATTGATTTCCATGGCTCATTCCCTTTCTCAAAGGTTGATCTTCATGCCGACGGCAATCGGCACAACCCGTTCGCCGTATTGGCGTTCCAGCGCGTTTGTCGCACGCCAACCTGTGCAGTGGCCGGGCATGATCAGGTCGATGTCGAACTGCGCAAAGTCGGCGACGGTCCGGTCGATGATCTTTTCGTTGCCACCGGCAAGGTGAAAGCCGCCGGTTAGGCCATGGATCGGCACTCCGGGGATATCCCTTTGAGCGGCATGAAGGACATTGACGATACCCGCATGGCTACAGGCCGAAAACACCACCAGCCCTTTGCCCGCGATGTTCACTGCCACATAGCGTTCGTCCATGAGCAACGGGTCGTCTTCCCAACCCGCGCCGTCTTCGGTGCGGCGGACATGACCCGGAAATCCGACCTCGTAATCCGTGACACGGGGAATTTCGCCCGAAATATAGAACATATCGTCCAGCACGCTGACCGGTTGATCCGTAACAACGGGTGTAGCCCCCTGCGCAGCCAGGGCTTCGGGCGTGGCGATTTCGCGAATTTCGATCAGTTCCCCCGATGAAAGCGGAAAGGCGCGTTTGCGGAACATCCCGGGATGCAGATAAACCGGTAACTCGCCGGTCTGGCCATCCTTGCGGATCAGGTCGATTGCCGCTGGAATGCCGCCTGCATGGTCCCAATGCCCATGCGACAGGGCGATCGCCTCGATGGCTGCAAAGGATTTGCCAAGGCGTGATGCGTTGAACTCGACGGCAAAATCCACCGGCCCGGCGTCAAAGAGCAATGTATGTTCCGTCACACCGCGCCGGGCTGTGATGATCAACGCCAAGCCGTGATTGGCACAACACTGACCGGCGCCCGAGATTTGCTTCATCCCGACGTTGTGGAGGTTGATCCACTCATGGGTGAACCCCTCGGGCACGCTGGACAGGCTGTCCGTCCGGTTGTCGATGAGAACGAGAATCTCGACACTGTCGATGGGTTGCAGATCGGCGGACATGGGACTTCTCCATTTCGAATTGCCGGGGCGGACAGGTGCCCGCCCCGACGTAAGGCGTCAGGCAGCCAGGCGCAGCTTGAGCGCTTCCGCGAGTGGTGGTGCCGACGCCGGGCTTTGGCCGGTCATCAGGGCGCCATCTTCGACCACGTTGGCCTCCCAGTTGGCCTTGCTGACGTAGGTGGCGCCACGGCGTTTCAGTTCATCTTCGAGAGAGAACAGAAGGTGATGCAGAAGCTCGATCTCACTGTCTTCGTCGTTCTTGAAACCGGTCAGGCTGAGGCCCTCAACCAGGTAGCTGCCGTCTGACTTCTTGATATCCCGCAGTATGGCCGGCGCGTGGCAGACCATCGCGACAGGCCGTTCGGATTCGTAGAACTCCCGGATCATCTTGATAGCATGGCTGTCCGACGCCAGATCCCAGATCAATCCATAACCGCCGGGTACGAAAAGCGCATCGAAGGTCGAATAGTCGATCTCGCGCAGTTTGCGGGTATTCTGTACCGCGAACATGGCCACCGGATCGTTGAAGAAGCGGTCAGTGTTTTCGGTAGTGAACGGAGCCTTCATCGACAGCAGGTCAATCGGCGCGTTGCCGCCTTTGGGCGAGGCAAAGACAACCTCATAGCCCGCTTCCGTCAGGACGTAATACGGGGTTGCGACCTCTTCGAACCAGGTGCCGGTTTGCTTGCCCGAGATGCCCATTTCGTCAACGGACGACATGACCAGCAAGACGCGTTTTTGTTTGTTTCCAGTAGCCATCAGCGTGATCCTTTCATCAATATCTATCTATCACTAGGTAGATAACAGTTAGAAGTTGATTCCTGGGCTGTCAACGTTTATCTATCAATCGGTAGATTGGAGGTAGTCATGCCACTGACAATGAAAGAAAAAATTCTTATCGCCGCCGAGAAACGCGTGCGCAGCGCGGGCTTTTCGGAGATGAGTTTCCGTGACCTGGCGAACGATGTGGGAATCAAAAGTGCCAGCGTACACTACCATTTCCCCACCAAACCGGATCTCGGGGAGGCTCTCGTCACCCGCTACGCCGAGCAATTCAAGGCAGAACTGGACAAGATTGACCTGAACGATCTGCAAACCGCTCTGGACTGCTTCGTTTCGCTCTACTCCAAAGCGCTTGTGCTGAACGAATCGATATGCCTTTGCGCCGTCATGGGCGCCGAGGCCATTGGACTGCCGGAAAACATCAACCAACGCACAAAAGCCTTCTTCGAGATGAACAAGGCATGGCTCCAAAATCTGCTCGTCAAGCATGGGGTCAAGGATGCCGCTGACAAGGCAAACCTCATCGTCGCCGCCCTTGAAGGGGGCATGATCGTCGCATCAGCGTCAAACGATCGATCGATGTTTGAACAGGTTGCCAAAGCTGCAATTCGCGGCGTTGGTACGATTTAGGAACAGAAGCTAGCAGTGCGTCCCATGCGCAGGGGCGGGGATCTGTTGCAAACCTTTGACTGTTGACGCTCATAAGTGCTTCGAGTGAATGGATATCGGAATATTGAAGTCGAAAATTTGCAACAGATCCCAGCGGGGTCTACACCTTCAGAACCGGGGAATACAGATCGCAAGTTTAAGTCCGAGAGGCTTCAAACGCCGCCCATGCTTTTTCGAAGGCATCGAAATCGAACCCGGTTGCGCGGGCGGGATCCAGAATCAGTTTTTCGGTTTCAAGCAATTTGATGATCGCCCGTTCAAGCTTGCCCACGACTTCGGGCGGGATAACCAGCGCACCATGACGGTCCGCGTGCACAAGATCGCCGTTCTGGATCTTCAGACCAAAGATAGAAACCGAGGTGCCGATTTTGCGCACATGTACGAACCCGTGACTGGGCCCGATTGACCCGGCAACAACCGGGAAGTTACCGGGTAGATCGCCCAGGTCGCGCATTACCCCGTTGGTCAGCGCACCACTGATGCCGAAGCCCTTGTGGATCGTCGTATTGATCTCACCCCAAAAGGCGCCGATGCAATCTGGATAATCCAAATCCTCAACCACGGTGACAGCCGGGCCGCTCCCAGTTGCCATATGCCTGTAATAATCCATCCGACGTTGGCGGATCTCCTCAGGCGGTTCTGACGGCGGGTTCACGGCGGCAATCTTCGCGGTACGGGCATATCCAACCATCGCGCCCGCATCGGGATCAGAACATAACATCGTGCCCCGGGTGAATTCACTGAATCCGCGCTTGCCCTGCGCCACTTCGATTGCGTTACAAACAGTCGGCGTGTCGATCTTTTTCAGCAGGTCCAGCAAGGATTGGTTCATATCAACTCCAGCCAGCGGATCAAAGCCGCCGTTGTTTGTCGCGGTTGTTCCAGTGTCGGCAGGTGGCCGGCGTTTTCTATGATTTCCAACCGGCTCTGTGGCATCAGATCGTGCATCAATTCATGCCTTGAAACAGGGCACAGGGCATCGTCGCGCCCGCAGAGAATGAGTGCTGCGTCGGTGAAGTTGCGCAGAGTGTTGCTCTGGTCAGGGCGATCACGCAGAGCTTTAGATTGATTGACAAAAACGTCCGGGCCAAGATCCATGGCCATATCCATGCACAGGTCCAGAATGGCGGCGCGGCGCGGACCTTCAGTCAGGTAGTTCGGTTTCATCTCTTCGGCCATGACCTTGCGCAGGTTGCCACGTCCGACCGCATCGATCTGAGGGCCGCGCCTGGCTTTGACCTCGTCCAATTCAGCAAGCGGGTTCGTGTCCATCAACGCCAAACCAGCCACACGGTCCGGTGCCTGACGCAGGATTTCCATCCCCACAATGCCACCCATCGAGAGTCCCGCCAGAGCAAAGCGTTCGGGCGCATAGGCTAACACATCGGAGGCCAGCGCCCGCATCGTTTCATGGCCTCCGATTGGTGCGCACAGGATCGGGTACTTGCCTGACAAAGCGTCGATCTGCGGGGTGAACAACCGCGCATCGCACATCATTCCGGGCAGGAGGATAAGCGGCGTCATTTAACCAGGGCAGCCCCTTCGGCAAGTGCGCCCAGCTTGGCGTAGGCGATATCCGGATCTACCGCACCAAAGCCCGCAAAGGTGCCAAAGCCGCAATCTGATCCGGCGATTACACGCTCATTTCCAACTATGTTCGTAAACCGCTCGGTACGCTGAGCAATCAGTTCCGGGTGTTCGACAAAATTCGTCGTGGTGTCCACCACACCGGGCACAAGAACCTTGTCACCCGGAATTTCACCCTTGCGGTCACGGAACACCGTCCATTCATGCGCGTGTCGCGGGTTAGAGGTTTCGAACAGCACATAGCGCGATTTGGTCGACATCAGCGTCGAAAACACCTTGCCCATGCCGATGTCGCAGCAATGCGGCCCCTCGTAGTTGCCCCAGCAGATATGGACACGCACTTTGTCAGATGGGACATTCTGCAATGCGTGGTTCAATGCCTCAACATGCATGTTGGCGATTTTCACGAACTCGTCGTCGGACAGATCGGTGAACAGCATATGGCGCGACAGGGCCAGATCGGGGCAGTCCAATTGCAGATCCAGACCCGCACCAACGATGGTCTCATATTCTTCCTTCATCGCATCGGCCAGCGCGGCCAGATAGGCCTCGCGCGTCGGATAGAAATCATTTTGCAGAAACAGGGAAATAACTCCGGGGCTGGCGGCGTTCATAAAACCGCGCTCGACCCCGTGCTCGGCCATCGCGGCTTTGAGATTGTCGATGTCCTTCTGCAGCTCACCCTGCCCTTTTGAGCGCACCTCGCCCACACACATGGGTCGAGCATACTGGGGCGTTCCACCGTCATCGGCCAATCGTTGCAGAAAGCCCGGAAACATCTTGAGGTCAGCCGGCGCATTGCGCGCGCTGTCACCTGCAAAGCCGGTATAGCGGTCCTTGACGTAAGTGGCGTAAGAGATCTTTGAGGTCTCACCGTCCGAGACGATATCAACCCCAGCCTTGACTTGTTTCCGCACGGTCTCGGACACGGCCGCTGTCATGCAGGCGTCAAATGCAGCCTGATCGAACGGTTCCTCTCGCTCGCGTGCAAAGATGAAGTCAACGACCTCCTGATTTCGTGGCAGACTTCCCACATGGGTGGTTGAAACGCGGGTCATGTTAGGATCTCCATTCAAATCTAGGTCCATCGCCGGGCCGGAAAGCCGGCGATGGATGTGCTGCGCGCGCCCCGATTGAAACCGGGACGTGTAATTTCGGCGTTATTCTCCTGTCCAGGTCGCCCCAGCAGGGTCGTCGGTTGCGGTGATCCGGTACAGACCCGCTTGCCCGGTCATAGACGGTTCAGCGCTGTAGCTTTCACCGGGCAGAACCAGAGCGGTATCACCGTTGGACAGGGTAACCTCGACCTCATTGATCTTGATGCGCCAATGGCCACTCGCCGGCATCAGAACCACGGGTTTGTCCGCCTTGACCAGTTCAGCCACAGCCGAACCGCGCGTCAAAAAATCAACCTCGAAACCGGGCTTGTCTTTGATCAGGCCATTTTCACCGATCACAACCGCAGGTTTGTCCGCTGCCAGCGCCATCAGGTCCCAGTAGCGAGCGACGTATTTGCCGATCACCGCATCAACGGGAACCTCAGGGTAGGCTTTCAGTTCTTCCTCGGTCAGTAGCGGCATCGGCTGCACATTGTGTGGCAGTTCCTCACCCTTTTTGCTATCGTAAAGGACGCCGTTATTGCCCAACATCAGGCCATGGGCCTGCGCATCCTGAATGACTTGCGGAGCCCAGGTCACGCCGCCACCGGCATCGTCGCCACCAAGCATCGACATGATCATCCCATAGTCCTGGCCGACATTCTCGAAGCCGCGGAAGATCCCGGTCGGGATGTTGAAGATGTCGCCTTCTTCAGCGATGAACTCACCTGCCGTGCCATAACGACCCCAGAAGAACCGCCATCGACCTTTAGCAACAAAGAACACCTCGGCGGTGGTGTGGCTGTGCAGCGAGTTGCGGCATTTCGGCGGTTGCCCCGCTGCGCCGATGTTGAACCCGATCTTGTCGGTGATGTGGACGTGTTGATCCGGGCTTTCGCTGACCCCACCGCCAATGATTGTAAAGTTCTCCTTCTGGTCCGAGCCAGGCGTGTGCGCGTCGATGAACGCGGTTTTACATGGCTTCAGTTCGCCATAACGGACGATGCGGCTTTCGATGGTACTCATATCTTTTCTCCTTTTGATTTGGGTTTGATCGGATCAAACCAAACCACCCGGCGGACGATTGTTCAGTCGCCGGGCGCGCAGGCTGGCGCGATGGGCGTGGTACCGCCGCAACGCCTGCCCGGCATCCAGATTTGAGATACGGTGCGACATTCTAGAGATCGCCGGTTTTCAGAAGAATCTGTTTCCAGATCGAGGTTTCGTCAAACAAGGTGTATTCCTTGCGCAGACCCCATGGACCGAACTCGGCCTGGCTGATGCCCAGCACAAAGACCTCGGCCCCTGTGGGCACACCGAACACGCCCCAGCCGTCATGTGTGCCATGCAAAGACCAGCGGATCGCGGCGCGCGGCGGCATCATCGGGTCATCACGGCCGATCTGGTGGTGGATCTTGAATTCGGCACGTGGGAACGCCGCGCGCAGGCCCATCCAGAACCGATCAACCGGCCCCCAACTGTGGCCGGTCTTGCCCCCGGGATATTCTGACAGAACAGCGCGGTCGTATTCAGCCTCGATCACCCTCATATCGGCATTCATGATCCGGGTCAGGATATCCGCGTATTTCTGGCCCCATTCATTGTCATTGCCACGGCCTTTATAGGGGCCGGGCTGATCGTTCGCCGGTGTGAAAGGTTGCACGCAGGCGTCAGCCCCACCCTCGCGCGCGATCAGATCGCGGGCATATTCCTTGGGGTCCCAACCCATCTGCTGCACGATCGCGCTCTGGTCGCGGATGAGCCACTCATCGTTGATCTGGTTGTTGATGGCGTGGCAGTCGGCTAAAATGCGGTAGACCAGTTTCTTGCCGGTCGCCTTGCCATACACACCGTCACCCAGATGGGTCGCTGTGGACAAAAGGCGATGCGACGACAGCATGCCCTCTTCCGGCGTTCCCGACCAGATCACATCCTCACCCAACAGCGTTCGATCAGGGAATTCTGCCAGAGTTGCCATAGTGGCAGCAATGACATTCTGGTTTCCGACAACCACCGACCCAGGTGATCGCACGACGATGTCCGGGGCGTAATAGTCGTGCAGCGTGGCAATGCCACGATCTTCCCAGATTTCTTTGGTAATCCCGATTATGTAGTCGGGGAAATCTTTAAACTTGGGATCAAATCCCTTCATGTCTTCCATCCTTCAGGTATGCGGGCGGAGCCGCGTACAATTAGCGGTCCGTCAATCTCGACCCGACGCGGGCCGGCATCGGGGTCCTCGATCTTGCCGAGCAGAATATCGACAGTTTCGGTGACCATGCGATTGGCGGGCTGTCGGATGGTGGTCAGGTTGTAGGCTGGCCATGAGGCGACAGTGACATCGTCATACCCGATGACCGAAACGTCGCCTGGAACATTCAGCCCCAATTCGAACCGCAGCGTGTCCATCACGGAAACGGCCATGTGATCGTTGGCGACAAACACCGCATCAGGCGGATCGGCTTCGAACATCCGCAGCGTGGCTTGCCGGGCTTCTTCCGTCGAAAAGTTTCCTACTTCGCGGGCGTGCAGCGTAACCCCGGCTTTCTGCAAGGTCGCAACAAACCCTGTTTCGCGGTCACGCTGGGTCGAAGCTCCTTCCCACCCGGCGATATATCCGATCTTTTGGTGCCCAGCTGCCAACAGGAACTCGGCAGCCTTTCGACCACCGGCAACGTTGTCAGATGTAACTGACGACATTGCCGTGTCGTCTTGTGCCCGATTGAACAACACCATCGGTATACCGGCCGTTCGGCAGCGGTCTGACAAATCTGAGGACAAAGCCACCGAAGCGGCGATAATCCCTTCGACCTGAAAGTCGAGTATTTCCTCGACCACATTGTCGATGTTTCCTGATTCATGCGAGGCCATGAATATCAGCACGTGGTATCCACGTTCCTGTAACGTGTTTGTCAGCTTCTCCAGCGCCTCGGGATAGAACTGGTTGTTCAGATAGGCCACGACAAGCCCGATGATCCGGCTTTTCCCGGACACTACAGCGCGGGCCAGAACGTTCGGGCGATAGCCCAGTTCCTTGGCCGCCTTGCGCACCTTTTCAACGGTTTTTTTCGACGCAGACGCGCCGGGGGTGAACACACGGCTGACCGCAGATTGGCTGACCCCGGCGAGACGGGCAACTTCCAGTGATGTAACTTTTTGTGTCGCCATCAGTCTGCCGTCCAACCTCCGTCAACCATCAATGCCGTGCCCGTCACCAGCGCCGACGCATCCGATGCCAGATAAACCACCGCCCCCATGATGTCTTCAACCTCTCCGGGGCGACCCAGTTTTATCTTGTCCAGAATCCAGGCCCGCTTGTCCGGATCGTCAAAAGTCGACTTTGTCAGATCCGTCAGAATGAAGGTGGGGCAAATCGTGTTAACCCGGATCTTTGCCGGTCCGAACTCAAGCGCCATCGCCTTGGTGAAGCCTTCGACCGCGAATTTCGACGCACAATAAACCGCGCGTTCGCGACCACCAACATGGCCCATCTGGCTAGAGATATTGATCAGCGAACCGGGGCGGCCAGCGTCGAGCAGGCCTTTGGCAACAGCCTGGGTCAGGAAATAAGCACCTTTGACATTGACGCCTATCACCGCATCGAAATCTTCCGGCTGTGTTTCCACGGCCTTGCTGTGTCGGGCAAGCCCGGCTGAGTTAAGCAGAATATCGAACGGCCCATTTTGCGCTACGGCTTCAGCGGTTGCCGCCACGTCCGAAACATCCAGTTCCAGAACTCTGGCAGACCATCCCTGCGCCGACATATCTTTTGCAATATCCTGAAGCGCACCAGCACGGCGCGCCGCCAAAGTGACCTCAGCACCATGTTCCGCCAGCGCCACAGCGCAGGCCATGCCTATGCCCGACGAGGCTCCGGCGACCAAAGCTCGCTTGCCGCTCAGGTCGAAACTGGGGGTGCTGGGAAAATGTGGCATATCAGACCTCGCCGACCGGGAATGGGATGGTGCCGGGTACACGTGCCTTATTGAACTCACGCAGTCGGGCAAAAACATCTACGCCCAATTGCCGATACACATCCAGCAGATCGACCAACACCCAATTCTCGCGGATCAGCCCACCTTCCAGACGCCAGAAATCAAGTGACTTCAAAGTGATCCGTTTGCCCGAAGGCGCAATCCCCATCCAGCCGTCATGGGTGACGGTCTGGATCATGTTCGGCCAGCCGGTCACAGCGGCGTAGTCGCCATCACCAAAAAAGTGAAAGGTGATCTCGTCGGCATACTGACCACGATCGGGCATTCCGTTGAGGAAGGGAATCTGGTGCCAGTTGCGGAATCCCGCGATACCGCGCGCTGTCCCGATCCCTGCGGGACCGTACCAGTTCATGCGCGGATGCCAGAACCGCTCCATCTCCATCACTTCGGGCCCACCCTGGCTGGGGTGTTTCTCAAGATGTTTCAGCATGTCGACGATATGATTGCACGAGGCCAGAGATTTCACCTCATCCCACGGTCCGGACACAACGCCATCCAGAGTCGCCGGGCCGGGAATGCAGAACTCCAGCCCCAGAGACGGGGCCATTGGCCAGGCATTCGCCTGCATCATGACTTCGGGAACGTCCCAGAGTGCCTGAATCTCGACAACCTTGCCATTTTCAAAGCGGTAGAATTCGTGGAACCGCATGTGGGTCAGATGCCCGGTCGGCGGGATGTCCAGCCAGGGGGCGACGAAGGTGCCGAAGTAGTGGCCGCCGCAGCCAACCCAGTCGTTGCCCTGTTCTGTCCGACCACCCATGACGATCCAATCGCGACGCTCAAGATCGGGCATGGATTTCAGAAGTGGCGCGTAACAGGTGTCATAGAGTTCCTGCGGGCCGGTCAGATCTCCGAATGGATACAACATGTGGATGGCAGCATCGGGCGCGATCACCGCCTCCAGCGCCGCTCGTACTCCGGCTTCGTCGAATTTATACATTGCCTCGCGCAGGGGCGCGATCAGGACCTTGTGGGTAGAGTGAGTATCCATTGCGAAATCTCGCATTATTTTAACTTCTTATCCAAAAAATTCTGTAGGGCCCCGGTCGAATCCCTGCGCAAGATTCGTCACGCTTACGAAGTCGCATCGGCCGTCTCGCGGTATGGTGCGCCTTCACCATAGGGCACGTTGATGCCCCCATAACGCCGGACACGGATGTTGCATTGTTCGGCATGGCCGACAAAGCCTTCCAGCATACACAGACGTGAGCCGTATTCGCCGATCATCGCTGCGGCCTCATCAGTGACGACCTTCTGATAGCTGTGGGTTTTCATGAATTTGCCGACCCAGAGCCCGCCGGTATAGCGCCCGGCCTTTTTGGTCGGCAGTGTATGGTTGGTACCGATCACCTTGTCGCCGTTGGCCACGTTGGTGCGTGGACCAAGGAACAGCGCACCGTAACAAGTCATGTTTTCCAGGAACCAGTCGTCGCGATCTGTCATGACCTGAACGTGCTCGGACGCGATGTCATCGGCCACTTGAAGCATCTCGTCATAGGTGTCGCAGACGATGACCTCGCCGTATTCCTCCCAACTGACCTTGGCAGTGCCGGCGGTGGGTAGGATCCCGAGGATACGGTCGATCTCGCTCAGTGTCTCTTCGGCCAGTTTGCGCGAGTTGGTGACCAGAACGCAGGGGCTGTTATATCCATGCTCGGCCTGTCCCAGCAAATCGGTCGCACAAAGCTCGGCGTCCGCAGCAGTTTCATCGGCGATGACCATCGTCTCGGTCGGACCCGCGAACAGGTCGATGCCCACCCGGCCAAACAGCTGGCGCTTGGCTTCGGCCACAAAGGCGTTGCCGGGGCCAACCAGCATGTGAACCGGATCAATGGTCTCAGTCCCTATCGCCATGGCACCGATGGCCTGGATACCGCCCATAACATAGATCTCATGCGCGCCTCCTAGATGCATCGCTGCGATCACGGCCGCATTGGGTTTGCCTTGGAAGGGTGGGGTACAAGCTATGATGCGCGGAACACCGGCGACCTTGGCAGTTGCCACTGACATATGCGCCGAAGCCACCATCGGGAATTTGCCACCGGGGACATAGCATCCCACTGACTGAACAGGGATGTTCTTGTGACCAAGGATCACTCCTGGCAGAGTTTCAACCTCGATATCCAGCATCGAGTCGCGTTGTGCCTGCGCAAAGTTCGTCACTTGCTTCTGCGCGAATTTGATATCGGCCAGTTCGCGTTCAGTCAGCGAGTTGATCAACTCGTCGATCTGATCCTGGCTCAGGCGGAAGCTTTCCGGCGAGTAGTTGTCGAACTTCTCTGACAGCTCGCGCACAGCGGTATCGCCGCGGGTTTCGATATCCGCCAGCGTTGCTTCGACAACAGCTCGGGTTTTGGCATCGTCTTCCGCCCGATCAGCTTCAGGTTTGCCGCGTTTCAGGTATTCAATAGCCATTGTCTCTATCCTCAGTTTTCGGGCCGGGGTGGAGTTTTTTCTCCCCGGTCAAATGCTTCCCAGCCTTCGCCATTGAACAGATCAACGCCAAGCTGCGCGGCGACATGGGCGAAATCGACGTTCACCCAGTTGTCAACGATCTTGCCATCGACGACTTTCCAGAAATCCATGTACCGGATCTCGACCCGCTTTCCCGTCGGAGCGATGCCCAGGAACTCGCCCGAATGAGTTGCCTCCTGTCGGCCAAAGGCCGCAGCCCATTCGCCCATATAAAGCCGGGCCTCATCAATGCAGGTCTTGTCCGAGAACGCCGCCTGAAACGGGCGTTGCCAGTTTTCCTGAAACTCCTTGAGCCCAGTTTTGGTGCCGCAGCCCCGGTTGCCGATCCAGCGGAACCCTTCTGCGAAGAATTCGCCGATATCGTCGATGCGGTGATCGTTCAAACCATCGACCATCCCCTCGATCACGGCGCGGGTCTCGTCGGTTTTTCTCATGTCCGTGTCACGTGTCAGCACGGCCTGTTCGGGGCGGGAGCCCTTCATGTGTCTTTTCCTTTTATGGATACCAAGGGGTTTTCTGTCTGGACGGGGACGGTTGGTCGGCCGTCAGAAAATCCCTTGGCATCCGGTTGAGCGCCGGGTGGCGCGCAATGGCGTTATGTCTGGCGGAACAGCTCATCGGGTCTGTTCAGAAATTTGGGCAAAAAGGTCGTAACCCAGTTGCAACAGCAGATGTGGAATATCGAGCATGCACCAGTTCTCGATGATCTTGCCGTCTGCGCAGCGCCACCAGTCGCAGTCACGCATAAAAACGCGCTTTCCCGTTGGCTCCAGGCCCAGGAAGGATTTGACGTGGACGCCGGTGATCTGCGGCCAGCCGCACAGGAATGCATAGTCGCCATCCCCGGCCTTGCAATTCGAGCCGACCCCGGTGACGCCTGCGTCCCTGCCGTCACCCCAGCCTTCGAACGTGTCCTCGAAGGGGGATTGGAAATCGGCGAAGGCATCGACCGTGGCATAGGATCCCAGCCCGCCGGGACCGTACCACACCATTCGGTCATCCCAATAAGGCCGCCAGCTTTGGTCCTCGGTCGTCAGCTGTACTAGCATGTCCTCGACCAGATCTGCTGTGGCGCGTGACTGCGCTGGGTCTGATGGCCCAATGACGATGCCGTCATGAGTTGCCGGACCCGGCACGACACCTTCATAGCCCTGCAGTTCCAGCGGCCAGAGGCCAAGCGCGATGATCAACTCGGCAAAGCCGAGAAAGACATAGGATTCGACGATCTTGCCATCTTCCATTCGGTGGAATTCACCAAAGCGCAGAAATGCCAGTTTGCCGCTGGGTGGAATACCACAAAGCGGTCGCTTGAAATGACCGTGGAAATACCCGGTCGAGGTGACCCACTCGCTTCCCAGGTATTCGCCACCTGTGACCACATAGTTCTGACGGGTGAGCCCCTCGAACGCCTCTGAAATCGGCAAGATGACAGAGCTGACGTAGCCGTTGCCATCAGGGGCTGCATTGATCGGATGGCTCGCTTCGGTAGTGGCCGTTGCGGCGAAGATCTCGCTAGCGGCCGTCTCCATGGTTTCGCCGAGGCCCTTATCAAAGCTTTCGAGAAACTGACGATAAAGCTGTTTGTTTTCAAACGTGGTTTCGGTAGCGATGCCCATGGCGGGGCGGTTTGAGCGTGCGTTCATGCCGCTGTCCTTTTTCAAACGGATTCCAATTTGCGTTGATGCTGTGCTGGCACGAGGACCTGCGCGCATCAAGGCAAATGGAATTCGTCCCGGCCGTCGGGCCCGGCGCGCAGCCAAGTTCAGGCTGGCTGCGTGCGCATGGGCAGATACGGACTGAGGATGAGTGCGCCCCATTTATGTCAGCCTTTCACAGCCCCGGCGGTCAGGCCGCCGACGATCTGACGCTGGAAGAACATCACCAGTATGAACAGCGGAACAGTGGCTGAAACCACGGCTGCAACAGCGAACATCACGTTGCCCTCGGTTTGCGTTGTACCGAGAAACGCGGCAATGGCAGGCACCATAGTACGGTTGCTTTCAGACAGCAGCATCGCCCCCACGGCAAAGTCGTTATAGGCCAGAAGGAACGAGAACAGCCCGGTCGTGATGACGCCTGGCCACATCACCGGAATGATCACACGTCGGAAAGCCTGAAACTGGTTGCATCCGTCGACCTTGGCACTTTCATCCAACTCGCTCGGGATGTTCTTGAAGAAGGAATGCAACATCCAAAGAGTGAACGGCTGGTTGATCGCCACAAGCACGATAATGGTGGTTGGAAGAATTCCCCAAACATTCCATTCAAAGAAGGGTAACAGATAACCTGAGACCAGAGTGATTGGCGGCATTGCACGGAAAATCAACGCTGTGATCAAAAGCCAGAATGTGTAGTTGTAAGTAGACCGCGAAAGGGCATAACCCCCTAAAGTCCCGATAGTCAGTGAGATGGTAACAACAAAGAAACAGACGATCCCGGTGTTCAGAACATTTCGCCAGAACTCTTCCTGAATCCAAGCACCCTCATATCCGGTGGTGGTGAACGGCGAGCCATAAACCGCTTCGGTTCGGGCACCAGTCAGGGCGTTGGTCCAGTCAGCGATCGAGAAGAAATCCAGTTCGACCTTGAACGAGCCCCAAACCGTCCAGAGGAACGGAAAGGCGGCCAGGATAAACCATAGGAGCACAAACAGGGATGAGGCGATCCGAAGGCTTGTAGGCATTCTTTGTGCGCGGCTGGCCATATTATCTTGCTCCTTTGAAATCGCGCCAGGTGCGGACAAGCACGGGCGACAGAAGAATGGCGACCCCGAAAATCGTCATCACAGAGGTAGCGGCAGCGGAAGACAGTTGCCGAGTCTCGCCACCGAGATCGTAGAAGATGAAGGTGCTGAGTGATTGCGCATGCGCTTGTGCACTGAAGCCGATGATAGGTTCAAACACCTTGAAATTGTCCATCAACTGGATCAGCGCAACAAATGTGACCAGGGGCATGAGATGGGGCACAACCACGAATTTGACCTGCTGCCAGCGCGTCGCCCCGTCTATCTGGGCGGCCTCAATCTGGTCTTGGGGCAAGGTTTGCAGGCCAGCATAGAACACGACAAAGGCAAAAGGCGCAGCGTGCCAAACACCATAGACCATCAGCGCTACCCACATCAGCCCTGTTGATGCTTTCAGGCTGAAATCCGGATCTCCAGCAAGATATACGAGGGCGTTGCCGATCACCCCGCGACTGTCAATCATCCAAAACAGGATGAGCGAGCCGATCAGCGGGGTCACGATCATGGGCAGAAGAGAGAAAAAGATCATCAGACCTTTGAGTTGCCTGTGCAGGGAGTTTACCGCCAGCGCAATCACCAGCCCCAATACAATTGTGAGCGGTGTCACGACAGCAACGAAGGTCAGCGTGAATGCCATCGCCCGGTAAAAGGGCAAATTGCCGAGTTCCGAGAAAAAGCCGCCCCATGTTTCATTCGCGGCCCAGATTTGACCAATTTCCTGTATCGCCAGATGGCCTCGGTTAAAGTAAATGTCCAATCCCACAAACCGGCCCAGAGGTTGCTCGGCGCGAAGCGCCGCGGTGGCCTCTTGATCAACAGTGGTCTCAGTTGTGCATCCGATAAGCGGGGTGCAGTTTTCGACCTCTAACAGAACAGCCGGATGGGGTGCGAAGATCGATTGAGTCACCACCGAGACAATTGGCATTGCAATGAACAGAAGCATCGCGAGTCCTGTGGGCAGGAAGAACCAAAGGAATGTCTTATGGCGCATGTTGCAATCCTCGTGTCAGTGGGATTGCGCGGGCGGTTATCAAAGGCACCCGCGCAATAGGCTTCTTATTGCAGATAGCCTTGCTCGATGGCGGCGGCACGATAGGCGGCTTCTACATCAGCCAACGCTTGTTCCGCGCTTTCCTTGCCCTGCATGAAATCAGCAAGTTCGTTGCCAAGTGCGCTGTGCATGAGCCCCATGTACGGTAGCATCGGATAGGGTGGTGTGCCCATTTTGGCCGCAGCAAACACACCCTCGGCATCTTTTCCCGGCTGGTAGCCTTCAATCAGCCAGACCGCCAACGGCGTGGTTTCATCGTTCAGCATGTCAGGACGGATGCCATGTTTCATTGCAATGAATGTGGCCTCGGCCTCTTCATCTGAGATGTTCTTTCCGACAGTCCAACCGTCCCACCACAGGGTCGTTGCAGGGATATCTCCGCCACCAACTGTCAGCGGCGCGCCAATCGCATGGCCGTCGATTACCTCCTGCAACACACCTTCGGTGGTGGTTTGCTGCGATGCGCGCGAACCCCACATATTCATGATTGCAACGTTGCCAGCACGGTATTCGGCATTGGTGGCGTTGGAGTCATGAGTCAGGAAGTCGGGGTTCATGTATTCCGACAAAGCCTTCATCATATTCAGGGCGTTGACACCGGCCTCAGAATTCACGTTGGGTTCGGCCGTACCGGGTTTAAAATGGCTGCCGCCATAACCAAGGAACATATTGTTGAATTCCTGCGCCAGGTTCCAACCCGATGCATAGGCTCCACCAACCGGGTTTTGCATAATACCCTGCGCACGAATGGCCTCGGCCACCTCGAGCATTTCCTCATAGGTAGTCGGGACTTCCACACCGGCTTGCTCAAGGATATCCTTGCGGTACATCAGATGCTGCGCGTTCGCCATGAAGGCGATAGCCATGATGTTGTCGCCAATCTTGATCAGCTGCCCAGGCTGCAGGTCCTGACCATACTTTTCCACCAGATCATTGAGCGGACGAATAACGTCTTCGTTCATCAGTGCCACAACCGAACTATTGGCGATGATTGCGGTCGTGTATTCCGACGGATTGCCCGACAGGCCAGCCACGTTGATGGTCTGGTGCTCGGATGTCAGGTTGGATTCTACCGACGCCCCGGTGCATTCCTTCGCTCCGGCTGCGACGGCCTGGATGGCCGCAAATTCATTGCCGACTATGTTGACACGTGCGCCGATTTCGCAGGCATATCCCGCGCTTGCGGCAAAGGCGGCTACCGAGCCGGCCAATGCAATTTTCTTCAGAAACATCAATATTCCTCCCTAGATGGATGGTGCATCTTCGAAGTCTGCACCCAGATTACCCCGTCCCAACGGGTGTTGTTTGCGGTTCTCAGCCTTCCAGGCGAGCCCCGGTTTTCGCATCAAACAGATGGCAGTGATCAGTATGGATATGAATCGAGACCTGATCGTCGATTTCGGCCCGATAGGTTTTGTCGGCCTTGACCGAGACCAGCGCACCACCGATCCGAACCGAAACCATGGTGCTGTCGCCCAACAGCTCTTGCGTATAGATCGGCGCGTTGATCTCGCCGCCACTTTCCACAACATTTGCGTCCTCGGCGCGAAACCCCAGCGTGATAGGACCGTCCGGCGCGTTCAACCCGTGCACCTCTGTGCTTTGGGCGCGGAACACGCCACCCTGAACCTCGCCATCGACAAGGTTCATTGCCGGGTTGCCGATGAAGCTGGCCACAAATGTATTTGCAGGTTCATCGTAAATATCGGTTGGGGAGCCAACCTGCTGAACCACACCTTGCTTCATGATCACCACCCGATCAGCCAAGGTCATTGCCTCGATCTGGTCGTGGGTCACATAGATCGTGGTGACCGCCAATTCGTGGCTCAGGTTCTTGATCTGCGCGCGGGTGGAAACGCGCAGTTTTGCGTCAAGGTTGGATAGTGGCTCGTCCATCAGAAACACGTTCGGCTCGCGCACAATGGCACGAGCCAGGGCAACCCTCTGACGCTGACCGCCAGACAGTTCCGCCGGTTTGCGGTGCAGGAAGTCATCCAGCTCGACCATCGCCGAAGCGCGCCGCACTTTTTCGTCATGGGTAGCAGGGTCAATACCGCGAACTTTCAGCGGGAAGCGAATGTTCTCATATACATTCATATTCGGATAGAGCGCGTATGACTGGAACACCATCGCGACATCGCGGTCTTTGGGCTCCATGTCATTTACTCGGGCGCCATCGATCAGGATATCCCCCTCAGACGCGTCCTCGAGACCAGCAATCATGCGCATTGTCGTGGTCTTTCCGCAACCTGACGGCCCAAGAAGTACCAGAAATTCCTTGTCGGCTATTGTCAGGTCAAAATTGTCAACTCCAACAAACGATCCCCAACGCTTTCCAACATTGCGAAGTTGAATTTCGGCCATTCTGTCCTCCCTGCTGCTCGCATCGTGCATACGCTTGCAAAACCATAGACAACAAAAGAAACATCTGGCAAGCTTTTTTTGCATGCGTGTGCAACCGTCGACTTCATCTTCTTCGCAATTCGCCCCATGACAGCGACTAAAGAACTGAAAGAAAGTAATAATGTCCTATGAAATCCAAAAATCGATCATCTTGGATTACTACTCGGCGCTCAGCAGCGTAAAAGAATCGGATATCGCCAACGCGTTGTCTGAGTTCTGCGCAGAAGACTACCTGTGGCGCGGTTTCCACCCGTTTGATGAGCTTCGGGGCACCCATGACGTAGCGCAGGCATTCTGGCGTCCCCTGAAGCAAAGCCTAGGGAATATGCAGCGCCGGATGGACGTGTTCATGGCCGGAAAAAACGAGATGGACGGATTCACCTCGGTCTGGGTTGTTTCAATGGGGCATCTGATGGGCCTGTTCGACAATGCGTGGCTGGGCATCGCCCCCACGGGCAAGATGGCGTTTTTGCGCTATTGTGAGTTCAACAAGATCGAGAATGGCAAGATCGCCGAAACGGCGATGTATTTCGACATCCCGCATTTCATGATGCAGGTCGGGTTGCAGCCCTTCCCGCCTCAAACTGCAGCCCATCTGGTTCAACCCGGACCGATGACGCATGACGGGTTGATGTTCAGCCCGCAGCCTGCCGAAGAAGGCGAGAAAACTCTCGACACGATCAATGCCATGATTTCCGATCTCGGCCAATGGAACAGCGGCCTGAGCCTTGAGGAAGAATTGCGCCAGACATGGAGCGAAGACATGATTTGGTGGGGGCCCGCCGGGATCGGTGCGACCTATACGATTGAGCGTTATGCAAAGCAGCACTCAGGCCCGTTCCGCGCATCCTTAACGGACCGCTCGAAGACCAAGCACATTTGCCGCTTGGCTGAGGGTCACTATGGCGGCTTTTTCGGCTGGCCGAATTTCACGGCGCGGCCCACCGGCGGGTTCATGGGTATGCCCGCCACAGACAAGGCCGGTGAATTCCGTGTGATCGACATATATCGTCGCGCGGGTGACAAGCTGGCCGAGAACTGGGTTTTCATTGACCTGCTGCACTTCTGGAAACAACAGGGTGTCGATATTTTGGGGCGCATGTCGAAAGTACCGCGAACATGACCGGCTGGATCGATGCCCATCACCACCTTTGGGACCTTGAAGCTGTAAACTACCCCTGGCTGATGGCGCGCGGGGTGGAAAGGTTCTTTGGCGACCCGACGCCGATTCAACGGGATTATCTGCTGCGCGAGTTCCGGTCCGAAGCCGCGCCCTGCGGAGTCGGTGCCTCGATCCATATCCAGGTGGGGGCCAAAAACGGTCTGGACGAAGCCCGGTGGGTTCAAGCTGTCGCCGAAACCAATCCAGACTGGCCAATGGCGCAGGTTGTGTTCTGTGACCTGACCTCGGCTGACCTACACGCCCAGCTTGATACGTTTCAGGCCCTTCCAACTGTACGCGGTGTGCGCCAGATCGTCGGGCGCGCACCCGGAGAGGACGCGCAGACGGGAACCAATTTCCTGTTGGACGATCCGCGGTTTCTGGACGGACTGAAGGAGGCTGGACGGCGTGACCTCAGCTTTGATCTGCAGCTCATTCCTGATTTGATCGTAAAAACCGCGCGAATTCTCGCTCAAGCCTCGAATACACGAGTCGCTCTATGCCATGCCGGATCACCATATGACCGCACTCCGGCGGGCCTGAAAAGCTGGGCTCAAAGATTGCGCGCGCTGTCCGATCTGCCGCACGTCTCATGCAAGCTCTCAGGTCTGGGCATGTTCGATCACAACTGGGCGCCTGAGAGTATTCGCCCGATCGTGGAGATTTGCCTTGAACAATTCGGACCTAAAAGGGTCATGTTTGGCTCGAATTTCCCGGTCGACAAACTCTATGGCAATTACACATCGCTGGTAAAGGCTTACCGTGATCTGGTTCCGGCTGAAGCACAATCGGCGGTTTTCAGAGAAACCGCCGCACACTTCTATGATCTCGAGGTGCCCTGAGAGTGATATTCAATGACTCGGCCCCTTGATCCGGGCCGATCGGATGTAGAATCCGTTCCCGTTTCTTTCTCGTGATTAGGTTGCGGTCAAGGCCTGCTGAGCGGAACCGTTGCGCAGCTCAAGCGAAGCAGGCCGGGCGGTACGGTTAAGATTAGCGTAAACGGCTGGTGCCAGTCCGCCGAGAGAAATGTGCGGTCGCTGTGTATCGTAGTCAATCCTCCAGTTTTTGATGATCTTTCGGGCTTCAGCCAGGTTGCCGAAGATATGTTCGTTTGAGCGCTAGCAGAAATGCGCTCGAACTGACAGGTAGGGGCGAAGTTTGCGACAGAACCTGGAACGGTTGTGTTGCAAATTTTTGGAACGATCAAAGTAAGCGTCTTACCAGGCACACTTATCCTACGATCTCAGCAAACACCCGAAAGCCAGAGGTGGCTGCGCTGAAGAACTGCTGTTTCCGGATCATGTTGACGACTTTGATGCCATCCAACGTAGCGGACGCGGATGCGAATGATTTGAACCCACACATATGTCGAACACGCCGTTTTATGAACCGATGATCCTGCTCGATCATATTGTTCAAAAATTTGGACCTGATTGTCTGCACCTTGGCTTGGCAACCAAACCGCTTCAGAATCCTGTTCACTTCTCGAATGCCGGCTGCGTTGGCTCCGCTCTTATCGATGACGACTTTGTCTGGGATTCCGTTTGATGACAGCGCTTTGGTAAAGAACCTGGTTGCTGCGGGACCGTTTCTTCGCTCAGACAGCATAAAATCAAGGGTGTTCCCTGCTTTTTCGACGGCCCGATAGAGATACACCCACTTACCGCGCACACGGAGGTAGGTTTCGTCCATTCTCCAAGATTTCTGTGTTGGACGCTTTTTCGATTGCGCCCGCGCAGCGATCATCGGAAAATATTTTACAACCCATCTATTCAACGTGGCGTGATCGACGGAAACGCCCCGTTCAGCCATAATTTCTTCAAGGTCGCGATAGGAAACAGTGTGGCGCAAATAGAAAAACACAGCGTACAAAACCACATCCTTCGGGAAGTGGCAGCCTTTCAAAGAAACCATTCTGAAACCTGCTCGCGATTGATTTGAAAGCAACAAGCACCAGGGCACGCGATTTCGTCAACCTCGGTCAAAATTCGCGACACAACCAAATTTCCTATCGACAACTGCGTTCCGGAAAGACATCCCAAATTTGAGCTCTGCAAGGTCTCTACCCGGCTCTCCAGTTTCAAAAAACCAATCCAAGGGGATTGCTAGGCGCTTTCCAACCTGAGCTAAAAGCTCGGCCCTGGGCACCGAAGTTCCGGCCAAGTATCGGCTCATTTGCGTACGGTTCACACCTGCAACATCAGTCAAGAATTTCACTGACCCAACCTGTTTGGCGAGGTGGTTTAGTCGTGCTGCCAGCGCGTCCCGCATATCTGATTGGCTGGCCGTACCCCTTGTCATTTTCAACCTCTTTTCCAGCGAGAGCAGGGGAAAAGTTTACTCATCAACACGCTGTGTGTCTCCTATAATCTGAAACCAGTTTCAAACGCTTGCCCGGCATCGCAGGCCTAGTGGTTCAGAATCTTGCTCAGAAAATCCTGCGCTCGATCACTTTCCGGGTTGCCAAAAAACTGCTCGGTGGGACGGTCTTCAATTACCAGACCGGCATCCATGAACACCACCCGATCCGCCACCTTGCGTGCAAAGCCCATCTCGTGCGTGACAACCATCATTGTCATACCGTCCTTTGCCAGTTCGACCATCACATCCAGAACCTCATTGATCATTTCCGGATCAAGGGCCGAAGTCGGTTCATCAAACAGCATCGCAATCGGGTCCATAGCCAGCGCCCGGCTGATGGCGACCCTCTGCTGCTGTCCACCTGAAAGCTGCCCGGGAAATTTTTCGATATGTGGCAGGAGCCCAACCCGATTGATCAGAGCTTCAGCTTTGGCGTTGGCCTCGTCACGTGACCGGCCCAGGACTTTCTGCTGACCCAGACAAAGGTTCTCGCGCACGCTCATATGTGGGTAAAGCTCAAAGTGCTGGAACACCATACCAATGCGCGAGCGCAGCTTGGTAAGATTGGTGCCTTTTGCGGTGACATCCACGTCTTCAACCTGAATGCGGCCCTGCTGCACCGGCTCCAACCCGTTAACGCATTTGATAAGGGTGGACTTTCCTGATCCGGACGGACCGCAGACCACTACAACCTCGCCTTTTTTGACGTTGGTGGTGCAATCGGTCAGCACCTGAAAGTTGCCGTACCATTTAGAGATGTTTTCAATGCTGATCATGCTGTTTTGGCCTTCTGAAGGTGCCGGACAACAAGTGAACCGGCGAAGCAAATGCTGAAGTAGACAAGGGCGGCGAAGATATACATCTCAGCAAGCCGGCCCTCGGTTCGGGCGACAATAGATGAGGCGGTCATGAAGTCGCGCAAGCTGACAACAAAGACAAGGCTGGTATCCTGGAACAGAATGATGCCCTGCGTCACAAGGATCGGGATCATGTTCCGGAACGCCTGTGGCAGGACCACATAGCGCTGGATCTGCCAGTAGCTGAGGCCAGTGGCCTGTCCGGCATGCACCTGTCCTTTGCGGACTGACTGAATGCCTGCCCGGATAATTTCTGAATAGTAGGCCGCCTCGAACATGACAAAGGCGATCAGCGCCGAATAGAAGCCGCCAATCGGCCGACCCAAAGCAAGAGGCACCAGGAAGTAGAACCAGAAGATCACCAAGATCAGCGGCACCGAGCGGATCAGGTTCACATAACCTGCGGCGAGGAGAGCCAATGGCGCGATACCAGATAGCCGCATCAAGGCAAGGCCGGTCCCCAAAATGATACCGCCGATCACAGCAAGAAAGGTAAGCCATAGCGAGAGCTGCAAGCCCTGCCACAGAAATGGAAGATTGTTCCAGATGACGGAAAGATCAAAATCACCCATAATTCAGCCTTTTCCGACAAAACCCGGGATGCGGGTGTATTTTTCAAGAGTCTGCGCGATGACTGTCGCACCAAGAGCGATGACGACGTAGATGACCGTCGCTGCGGTAAAGGCCTCAAATCCCTGAAAAGTGTATTCCGCGATCTGCTGGCTTTGCGCCGTCAGTTCAAGAAGGCCGATGGTCAGCGCCAGTGAGGAATTCTTGAAGATAGTCAGGAATTCAGAGGTCATCGGCGGCACGATCAACCGGAAGGAAATCGGCAACAACACGTAGCGATATGTCTGCGCAGTCGAGAAGCCATTGGCATAGGCTGCGCTGGTCAACCCGTGACCGACGGCATTGATCCCGGCACGAACCTGTTCGGCAACGCGGCTTGCGGTGTAAAGTCCTAGACCGATAACAGCCGTAACATACTCGGGATTTGGCATGTCCCGCTTCATCCAACGACCCAGATCGTCCGGAACGATCTCAGGCATGACGAAGTACCACAGGAACAGTTGTACAAGAAGCGGCACATTACGAAAAAGTTCAACGTAGGTGGTGCAAAGTAAGGCAACAGGCCGCGATGGCAGTGTGCGCCCGACGCCAATTAGAACACCGACGGCCAGCGCAAGAACCCAGGCCACAAGCGCGACCGCAAAGGTCCACCCCAGCCCCGATATCAGCCAGCCAAGGTATTCCTCTTCAAAGAGGACACCCCAGTTCCAGTTGTAGTTCATGCTTTCTACCCTGATAAGAATGGTGCCGGGCCTCCCGCGCACGGTGCAGGCCCGACAGTGTTGCTACAGGAGGAGGTTATTCCGGCAGCGCATTAAGCTGGAACGCAGCCTTCAGCAGGTCTGTCTGACCGACACCCAGCGGATCGAACCACTTGGCATAGATGTCGTTGATCTCACCCGAGCGGAACACATCTGCCATAGCCTTCTTGCCGATCAGTTCAAAGGCGCTGTCGTCGCGGCGCACCATCAACGCATAGGGATCGAAAGACAGGAAATCACCGACCACCGCGAAATCTTCGGGGGTCTTGGATTTTGCAATGAGCCCGAACAGAAGGATGTGATCCGTGGCATAGACATCCACACGATCAGTTTCCAAAGACAACATGCCCTCGGCATGATCCCGCACCGGAAGAACCTTCACGTCCAGCCCCAGCTCTTCAATTGCCGCCTTGACGGCACGCTCGTTGGTGGTGCCCTGCGCCAACGCAACGGCCTTGCCGCCCAGATCTGCAACCGAATTGATGCCGGAGTCTTTACGGACCATCAGTTTGGTACCGGTGATGAAGGTCGTGGGCAGATATTCGACCTGCTCCTGACGGGTCAGGTTGTTCGTGGTCGAGCCGCATTCAAGGTCAATCGTGCCATTGGCCATCAGTGCAATCCGGGTCTTGGGGTTCACCGGCACATATTTGATCGTCAGTTCCTTACCCAGCTCGGCGGAAACCGCTTCGACCACCTTCATGCAAAGGTCGATCGAATACCCAACCGGATTTTGGTTCTCGTCCAGATAGGCAAACGGAACAGAGCTTTCCCGGTGTCCAATGACAATTTCGCCCGAGGCGTCAATCTTGGCCAAAGTTCCCGTGCGATCCTCAGCCACAGCTGGAGCAGAAAAGGCCAAGGCAAAAGCCAATACGGCCGCTGGTTTCATATATTTCATGGTTTTCTCCCTTAGTTTCTGTTGCTTTTGTTAGTCCTGATAGCCCGGCAGATCGAAAATGCCGGAATATCCAAATAACGCTGCACTTCCACCGGTGTGCAGAAACACAACATTATCCATTCCTTCGAAGTAGCCTTTGCGAACTTGATCAATCAGGCCATCGAGCCCTTTGCCCGAATAGACCGGGTCAAACAAAAGCCCTTCGAGTTGAGCCAGTTTCAGAAGCGCCGCACGCATGCCGTCGGTCGGCAGGCCGTAGCCTGGGCCAACATAATCACAGTTCGCGCGCACCGAGGTACGTTCAATCACGGCCCCCATTCCAAGGTAATCCATGGTCTTGCAGGCCAGGTCATAGACCATGCCTTCCTGTTTCCCCTGAGGTGCCCGAACACCGATCCCAAGCAAGTGAATGTTGCTGCCAAGGGCAGCAAGTCCCGCCACCAGCCCTGCTTGGGTTCCCGCACTGCCGGTGGCATGGACCAGGGCGTCAATCTTGAGACCGATGTTTCCGGCTTGCTCTTCCAACTCGGCGGCACAATTCACATAACCCAACGCCCCAACGCGATTGGAGCCGCCGCCCGGGATGATGTAGATCTTGCGGCCCTGATCTTGCAGCGTGCTGGCCAAGGCTTCCATTTCAGCGTTCATGTCGGCACCACCTGCTCGTTTGGAAACGGTTGCGCCATGTAGCTGATCCAGCAGAACATTACCGTTGAAGTTATAAGTCTCGTCATTCGACCCGGTGCGATCCTCAAGCAGGATATGGCAGTTCAGCCCCAACCGGGCTGCTGCGGCTGCTGTCTGTCGTGCATGATTGGACTGGGTGGCGCCTTGCGTGATCACTGTGTCAGCACCCAGCTTCATGGCGTCGGCCATCAGAAATTCCAGCTTGCGAGTCTTGTTGCCGCCCGACGAAAGGCCCGTGCAGTCATCGCGCTTGACCCAGATGCGCGGCCCGCCCAGCTCGTCACTCAACCTTTCCAGCGGCTCCAAAGGGGTCGGAAAATGACCAAAACGCACACGTGGAAAGTTCTCAAGCGCGCGCCTTACAAGCGCGAGGTTGCCGCCCACTGCCATAGCACCTTCTGCCGCTGCGGTTTGCATTGTGTACATTCCCTTTACGTATTCTAAGTAAGGCTAAACGCAAAAAATCGTGTTGGATAATGCCAATATTGCAGTGTACCCGTACATAAGGTATGGGTAAGCATGGATACACGCCTTCTAGAAGACGCTCTGATCCTGTTGGAAGAGCGCAGCCTGACCGCCGCTGCCGCGCGCAGGAATGTAACTCAACCCGCCTTTTCGCGGCGCATTCGATCACTGGAACATTGGATCGGAAAAAGCTTGCTGGTTCGTGAGGCCAACCGGGTAGAGCTGTCTCCGACGCTACTACAAAGCGAACCTCAAATCCGGTCGCTGCTCGCGCATTTGCGGCAATTGCATGGGCATCTTAATAACCCGGAAGGCATCGGAGAACCGCTGGTGATGGCGACGCAGCACTCGCTTTCGGTGTCCGTCGTTCCGGAGATTCTTCGCAAACTCCGCGCACGCAGCGGATTGCCGCAAATCCGATTGCGCACGCAGAACCAGGTGACAGCGATGTCCACATTCCTGCGCCATGAATGCGACATTCTGGTGAGCTATGAATTCCGTGAGCTGCCCCAGGTGCCTTTCGATGACACCGTTGATCGTTACATTTGGCGGCGGGACACTTTGCTTCCGGTCGTCGGAGGCGCATTAAAATATGAGCTGCTGGAAGGTCAGATCCTACCACCGGACGCCCCCTGCATTGATTTCCCCGCAGACAGCTTTTTTGGGCAGATTGTGTTACTGCATCAAGCTAAAGCGGACCGTGCCTGGACGGGAAGATCGGCTGTGGAAAGCGCGTTTTCGGTGGGGATCTCCCAGATGGTTTTGGAAGGAAGCGGCGCTGCCTGGGTTCCTCATTCGCTCATCCAGAATCACATAATTACTGGCGATGCCGTCATCCTCTCTCCGGAATACGGCCGCCTGCCGCTGGATATTGTTCTATACACCCACGTTTCCAACCCGCGCGGTACGAACTTCAGAAAGATGGTCGCCGAAACAGAGTAAGGGCCAGGAAACCCGCCGTAAGCATCACCCTTCTCCATTACAGACTTGCGATGTGCCTTACAGGTTTTGAGCCATCATCCAAAAGCGTTCCAACTCTGCTCGGGACCTCTCGATCGAACGGTAGAGTTTGATGTCGATTGAAAGCTCGAATTCTGGTTGGCTGATCTTCTGCAAACTCCCGTCTTTCAACTCTCGATCCGCCGCGCTTTCGGGAAGGAATGCAACGCCAATTCCCGCAAGACAAGCGGACTTAAGCGCCTCGGCAACGGAGTTTTCATAGATGGGGCTCACAATGTGACTCAGACCTCCGCGATCCAGACAAACCTGGGACACGCGGCCCAGAAAACTGTCAGGAGTGTATGACAGGAACGGAACCGGGTTTTTCCCTTCGAGGCTGTATTTGGCACGCCCATCAGCATTGACAACGCTGACGGCTATGATCCGGTCTTTTGCAATGGTCGAAGACGGGTATCGGTTTTCATCTGAAATAGTGGGCACTGTCGGATGGGAATAGCACAACATAAAGTCTGCGCTTCCGGATAAAATTGCCTCGGCGCAGCCGGAGAAGTTTTCCGCGACCAGCCTGGTTTTGGTGGGACCAAGATGGCTGGACATTCGTGTCAGCCAGTTCGGGAAGAAGGAAATTGCCAAAGAATGAAGCGCGACGAAATCAAGCACCGATGCTTCCTGGCGAGATAAGCCACGGATATCGCTTTTGGATTGTTTTAATGCGGCAACCGTGTCGATTGCGGTTTGCTTGAATGCATGACCTGCTGACGTAAGCTCAACCGGGTGTACGCTCCTGTCAAACAATGGGGTACCGGTCCAGTTTTCCAAGTTTTTGATCCGCCGCGTGAAAGCCGACTGGCTTATGTTTCGCGCATCCGCCGCGCGGGCAAATACCCCAGCAGTTGAAAGTGCCAAGAAGTCTTCCAGCCAATCGATCTCCATCAAAATTCTCCAATTGCAGAAACTTCACACGGTAGAAGCATGTTGCAAAATTCGCAACACCTTTGCGAAAGTTGTCATGGGTGGACGGACTTGATGGCGGTACGGTCAGACCAACACACTCACAGAGTCTCGGCCCCTCGCATTTGATGCAGGCCGCAAGACCACAAAAAGGTCTCAGATCATGAAACAACACAGAACAGAATCCGACAGCCTTGGCCCGGTAAAGATCCCGCTGGCAGCGACCTGGGGCAGCCAGACCCAGCGGGCACTGGAAAATTTCCCGATTACGGGGGTGGCGATCAGCCACTATCCGGAATTGATTGTCGGACTGGCGTCGGTCAAAAAGGCCTGTGCTATGGCCAACAAGGACCTGGGCGTCCTGCCCCACCGGAAAGCGTCGGCCATTACGGATGTCTGTGACAAGATCATTGCCGGGGGCCATCACGATCAGTTTGTTGTTGATGTCATGCAGGGTGGTGCTGGCACATCGACCAACATGAATGCCAATGAAGTCATTGCAAATCTTGGGCTGGAAAAGCTTGGGGCAGATCATGGCGATTACAGCCAGCTTCATCCGAATGATGATGTGAACCGGTCACAATCCACAAATGACGTTTACCCCACAGCAATCCGTCTGGCTGTTCTGTCCAGGATCGCGCCTATGATTGAAGCAATGCATCTTCTAACCAAATCCTTCGACCAAAAGGCATGTGAGTTTCAGCATATTATGAAGGTCGGGCGTACCCAACTTCAGGACGCTGTACCCATGCCACTTGGTGCGGAGTTCCGGGGGTTTGCCACAACAATCAACGAGGATGCCGACCGGTTGAGGGACCTGTCGCGCCTTCTGACAGAAGTGAACCTTGGAGGCACGGCCATTGGCACCGGCATCAATGCCCCCGAAAGGTTTGGCGAAGTCGCTTTGGCGCATTTGCGCGACATTACCGGCGAGCCACTTAAACTGGCCCCGGACCTGATTGAGGCTTCATCTGATCTGGGTGCCTTTGTGATGTTCTCAAGCACGCTCAAGCGGGTTGGCATCAAACTGTCTAAGATCTGTAATGATTTACGCCTAATGTCCTCTGGGCCGCGGGCTGGGCTTGGAGAAATCATTCTGCCCGCGGTTCAGGCAGGATCGTCCATTATGCCCGGCAAGATAAACCCGGTTATTCCCGAAGTTGTAAATCAGGTTTGCTATCAGGCAATCGGAAATGACCTAACCGTCACAATGGCCGCCGAGGCCGGCCAGTTCCAGCTCAACGCGATGGAGCCGGTCATCATCCATAAAGTGTTGGAAACCATGGGGTCTCTGACCAATGCAATGAATGTGCTGCGCACCCGCTGCGTGGACGGTATCGTTGCGGATGAGAAAAGATGCGAGATGTTGCTGAGCAACAGCCTTGTACATGTCACCGCACTGGCCCCGGTGATCGGATATGAGGCTGCCACCAAACTTGCAAAATATGCACAGGCGCATGGCTTGAACCTGCAAGAGGCCGCAAAACCCGCTTTGCCAGGAGAACTTGCCGAGACTGCATTGCAGCACATGCACGGCAGGGCTCCGGAGATTGCCCAATGAACAAAAACCAATCTTTACGCATAGGAATCGTTGGCGGCCTGGGCGCCCTTGCCGGAGCCGACCTGCTGAACAGAATTGTTCAAAGGACACCGGTCAGGTCGGAAGAAGACCACAGGGAATTGATATTTCACCAGAAACCGCTGCGCGAGCCAGCCTCCCCCAAAGAGCTGAGCTACAGCCCAACACACCGAAAACTCTATGTTTTTGACACACTGTCCCGCATGGAACGGGATGGATGTGACGTGGCGCTGCTTCCATGTTTTGTCACCCATAGCTTTCTGCATGAACTGCAGGACGAGCTTGAACTTAAGCTGATCAGCATGACAGAGGCGATCGCCGCCGCCGTTACCAGACTGCGTCCCGAGCCGACAAAGATTGGTGTCATCACGACGTCTTTTGTCAGGAAAACTGGTTTGTTCGAGAACCTGTTTGGCAGGGAAATACAGATCCTCCATCCCCGGGAAGATCTGGAAAGTGCCGTCATGGAGGCCGTATATGGACGCATCGGTTTCAAAGCAGGACACTGCAATGAAGACGTTCTGAGACCCATAAATGCCGCCCTGACCAACCTATTCGAACAAGGCGCGACCGTGTTTGTGCCCGGTCTTTCTGAGCTGCCCTTGTTGCTCAACCAGCTTGACCTGCCAGACAACATGACGGCCATAGACACGGCGGCGGTTTACGCGGATTACGCCCTGCAAGAGACCCAGCCAAACCGCCGTCACCGGTTCAAAGTTGGAGTGGTCGGCGGTGTCGGACCTGCCGCAACCGTAGATTTCCTTGCCAAACTGGTCAAAGGGACCGAGGCGACCCGCGATCAGGATCACATAAAAGTCTTGGTTGAACAGAACCCGCAAATTCCTGACCGCACTGAAAATCTGGTCCGCGCAGGCACCGATCCAACTGTCGCCCTCTATTCTACCTGCAAAAAACTGGAACGCGGTGGTGCTGATATGCTGGTCATCCCTTGCAACACCGCCCACGCGTATGTCGATCGGATTCAGCGCCACCTTGATATTCCGATCATCAGTATCCTTGCCGCGACCACTGAACACATTAAAGAAACCGCCCCAGAGACGCGTGTGGTCGGGGTCCTCGGCACGGATGGAACAATACAAAGTGGCTTGTACCAGACAGCACTTGATGAGGCAGGCCTTGCCCACATCATTCCCGATGACGATCATCAAAACCTGGTCATGGATTCAATTTATGGCCCGTTTGGCGTCAAAGCTGGATATACCGACGGCCTCTGCAAAGAACAGATTAGCCGGGCCTTTTCCCATCTGGTTGCGCGCGGAGCCGAGGCAATCATTCTCGGCTGTACGGAATTGCCGCTCATCGTGACTGAAAGCGCAGACGCATTGGGGGCGCTTCCTGTCGACCCGACCGATGTGCTCGCCCGAAAATGTGTACAGCTCGCAAGATTCTAGGCGCCACCGACACTTTATCCGACAGAAGAAACGGCGTTGCAAATATTGCAATGCCGTTTCTCTATTTGCGCGACCATGACCGGCACGACGGTGTTACCTTGCGGCGACTGCAGGCAGCTCATTCCAGTTGACTGCCATGGAAAGGGAGAACCTATTGATGAATACCAGTCGCAAAACAGGGTTTATGGCACCTTGGAGGAATATGCTTCTTTGGAAGCAAATCGTGATCGCGCTTGTTCTTGGGGTGGTTACGGGCGTGTTGCTGAACGCAACCGGAAACGCAGCAATTGCGGGCATGATCAAGAACATTGGAACCCTGTTCCTGTCGCTTATCAAAATGCTGATTGTCCCGTTGATCTTCGTATCGCTCGTTTGCGGTATGACATCGGTCAGCGACATGGCCCGCATGGGGCGAATTGGCCTGAAGTCGATTGTATTCTATCTGGGCACAACTGCATTCGCGATCACGATTGGACTCGCTTTGGGCCTGCTGTTGCAACCCGGCGCAGGAATTGATCTGAGCACCGCAGCCGCAATGGAACCCAAAGCATCTCCGCCTTTCATCCAGCAACTTATCGGGATCGTTCCCAAGAACCCAATCGCCGCTGCCGCGGATGGCAACGTGCTTCAGATCATTTTCTTTGCGATTATGTTCGGTCTGGCCATCAACCTGGTGGGTGACGCTGGAAAGCCGGTCAGGGATTTCTTTGAAGCCCTAAATTCCGTCATCTTGAAGCTGACTGAGATTGTGATCAGTTTTGCACCATATGGTGTGTTTGCACTAATGGCCTGGGTCGCCGGAACCTATGGTTTGGATCTACTGTTGCCTTTGGGAACCGTGATTGCTGCGCTCTATATTGGTTGCGTTCTGCATGCCGTCATTGTTTATGGCGGGCTTGTTTCGATCTTTGCGCGCTTGAACCCAATCCGCTTCTTCCAAGGCATCATCGAGCCGCAGATCGTGGCCTTCACCAGCACGTCCTCTTCGGGGACACTGCCGGTCACGATGACGGCGGTTCAGCAGAACCTTGGCGTGAACCGGTCGGTTGCAAGCTTTACGCTGCCGCTTGGCGCGACAATCAACATGGACGGAACCGCCATGTACCAAGGCGTTGCGGCTCTTTTCGTGGCACAGGCCTTTGGGATAGAGCTGGGCATGTCGGAATATGTCACAATTATTCTGACGTCGACACTTGCCTCCATCGGCACCGCTGGTGTGCCGGGTGCCGGGCTGGTGATGCTGTCGCTTGTTCTGAGCTCGGTCGGCCTGCCTTTGGAAGGTGTAGCCATCATCGCAGGCATCGACCGCATTCTCGACATGGCACGTACATCGCTCAACGTTACCGGCGACGCTGCCTGCACCGTCATTATTGCGAAATCCGAAGATCAACTGGATCTGGATGCCTACGATACGCCCCATGTGCTAAAATCACCCGACGTTTCGCGGGCGTAAGTGACAAAGCACATCACTGCGGCCGCCCCGAAAAGGGCGGTCGTTTTCTGCTCAGGACGTCGCCTGGTTAATGCCGTCACCCTCCGCCCTTATCCCAACGCGTAAATTCAATTAAGTTGATCCCCGTTAATGACACAGGTTGGCGGGGAAAATTGGCCGGCCACGCTGACCCTGTCCTTGTTCTGCTCGCTTGAGCGTCTGGACAAAACCGGCGAGCAGGTCTGGAACGCGCTATAGTCCCACGGACGGTTCGGGAATATTTGTCAGATCAGACCAGATTTGCGCGGTCCCCTCGCCCTGTTGATCAGAGAGGCGGATCAGCATGATGCCCAGATCCTGATGCGGCAGGTCATGTAACCGCCGCAGCCGCCCTTCGGTTAAATGCCGCTTGACCAGGGTCAGCGGCAACCACGCCACCCCAATGCCATCCAGCGCGTATTCACAGGCGGCAAGCGTCAGTGCAGTTTCCGCCTTTGGGGACAGCATCACGCCTTCGGGCAACAGGGGCAGAATGCTTTGGCTGAACAGGCGCCCCAGGAAAACATCTGGGGGATATGAGATGAACGGGATCTCGGGGTCATCAACGTGGAGCGCAAGATCGGGTGACGCCACCGGCACCAATGTATCGCCGCCCAGCCGACGCATTTCAAACGCCTGTGGCACCGCAGGGCCGGGGGCCTCCGGGCGTTCATATGTCATTGCGAAATCGGCCTCGCCGGACAAAAGCAGCATCAGGCAATTGTCCCGATTTCCGGATCGCACCCGCACGGAAATGTCCTGCGATTGGGTCAGTTGCCGCACCACCCACGGCGAGATTGTGGTGGTGATGGCGTGCTGGCACACAAAAGTCACATCCCGCTTTGCGCCCTCTGCGGCCGCTTTCAAGTCGTGTTGCAGGCGACGCAGCCGCGCGCCAAGCTCTCGCAGTTCTGGTTCCGTCGCCTGCACGCCGGGCAGGATGGTGACCGGCTTGCAGGACCGGTCAAACAGGGGTGCACCGATGCGCTCTTCGATCAATCGCACGCGCCGCGTGAACGCCGATTGGGTCAGAAACCGCCGCTCTGCCGCCCGTGTCAGGGACCCCGTGTCGATCACCGCTAGGATGTCATCAATCCAATCCAACTGCATGATGTCACCATAGCGGCACACTGATATTATGCAAGATGTGCATTTTATAGCGCATATTTCGAATTAGAATAGTGGGAATGACCTCCATAAAATGCGAGAAAACCAATTTAGGAGTTTTCCGATGCATCTCTCCCGTTACCCACGCCGCTTCATCGCCCACCTGCCCACCCCGCTTGAGCGCCTGGACCGTCTGACCGCAGAGCTCGGCGGCCCGGAAATCTGGATCAAACGTGACGATTGCACCGGCCTGTCCACCGGCGGCAACAAGACCCGCAAGCTGGAATTCCTGATGGCCGAGGCCGAGTTGCAGGGCGCAGAGATGGTGATGACCCAGGGGGCAACCCAATCAAACCACGCGCGCCAAACGGCTGCTTTTGCGGCGAAACTGGGCATGGAGTGCCACATCCTTTTGGAGGATCGCACCGGCTCCACCAACCACAACTACAATTACAACGGCAATGTTCTGCTGGACCATCTGCATGGCGCCACCACCGAAAAGCGCCCCGGTGGTCTGGACATGAATGCCGAGATGGAAGCGGCTGCCGACAAGCTGCGCGCAGATGGCAAAAAAGTGTACACCATCCCCGGGGGCGGGTCGAACCCGACCGGTGCGCTGGGCTATGTGAACTGCGCGTTTGAGATGCTGGCGCAAGCCAATGATCGCGGGTTGAAGCTCGACCACATCGTTCACGCCACCGGCAGCGCAGGCACGCAGGCCGGTCTGATTGTGGGTTTGAAAGCAATGAACGCACAGATTCCTCTTCTGGGCATCGGCGTACGTGCGCCCAAACCGAAACAGGAAGAAAACGTCTATAACCTCGCCTGTGCCACCGCCGAAAAGCTGGGCTGTGCCGGTGTCGTGCAGCGCGAAGATGTGGTCGCCAACACCGATTACGTCGGCGAAGGTTATGGCATCCCGACCGACAGCGGCATCGAGGCGATCCAGATGTTTGCCGAGCTGGAATCGATCCTTCTCGACCCGGTCTATTCCGCCAAGGGGGCCGCGGGTTTCATTGATCTGATCCGCAAAGGTCACTTCAAGAAAGGCGAATGTGTCGTCTTCCTGCACACTGGCGGGTCGGTCGCGCTCTTTGGTTACGACGCGGCCTTTGATCACAGCAATCGCTGGGTCGGCTGACGCCAGACAGTACCAGGTGTGTGCGGCCTGACACAGGCTGCGCGCGCCAATTTCACATTCCCGCAGTCAGGAGCGAACCATGGTGTCGCTGATCAGGTCCCGCTGGGACACCCACTTTGGTGGCATTCTTCTGGTGTGCGTGATTGCCGCCGCCGCGACCTTTCTGTCCGAACATTACGGCGCGCCTGCGATGCTGTTTGCACTGCTGATCGGCATGGCGTTCCACTTTCTTTATGACGATCAGAAATTCACCCCGGGGCTGGAGTTTTCCGCCAAAACGCTGTTGCGATTCGGGGTCGGCCTGTTGGGCCTGCATCTAAGCATTGGGGATGTGGAAAGTGTCGGGCTGGGCGCGGTGGGCGCGGTTGTCGGCTTTGTCATGGCAACACTGGCCTGCGGGGCAATCCTGTCCTTTCTCTTCGGTCGCAAACTGGCCTTTGGCCTGTTGGCGGGCGGGTCTGTGGCGATCTGCGGGGCCTCGGCCGCCCTTGCCATCACCTCGGTTCTGCCCGCGAAAGATGACCGCGAACAGGATACGCTGTTTGTTGTGATCGGCGTCACCGCCCTGTCGACCATCGCAATGATTGCCTATCCGGTCTTGTTTGCGGCCCTGGGGATGAGCGATCTGGAAAGCGGATTTCTGATCGGGGCGACCATTCACGATGTGGCCCAGGTTGTAGGTGCCGGATATTCGATCAGTGACGAGGCGGGGGTGATTGCGACCTTCGTCAAGATGGTGCGCGTGGCCTTGTTGCCGGTGGTGATGATTGTGGTCATGGCGAGCTTTCGCGGCGCACAATCCCAGAAGATCATCCTGCCGTGGTTCCTTGTCATGTTTGTCGCGCTGGCGATTTTGACAAATACCGGGCTGGTGCCGCAGGTGATCACCGATGCAATCGCCACCCTGTCCGGCTGGTGTCTGGTCATCGCGATTTCTGCCCTTGGGGTGAAAACCAGCCTTGCCACCATTCTGCGCGTCAAGCCCAGCTATGGCCTTATTCTTGTCGTCGAAACCCTCTTCCTTCTTGCGATTGCCGTGGCATTTGTCATGGGCTTTGGCTTTTAAGACTGTGTTGCACGAATAGCGGCTGGGCCGCATTTGCCCCTTTCCCCGGTTCGTTATGCGACACGTTCATAGGTCGCACGACCGAGATGGGTCATGCGGTTGAGAGCTTTGACAGCGATCTTGGTTTCGGTTGTCTGACTCTCCATTTTGCGACTGCGCAGCTCCGGTCCGATGACCTGTTTGTAGCGCCCGATCTGGGCCTCGCCGCGTGATCTTTGGCCATAGCCAGTGGCCTTCTTCCAGGCCATACGACCTCCCTTGGCGATCATGTCGATATGGGCGTTGCGTGTTTTGCAATCACCTGGGACGGCATTCTTCGGCGGCGGTACGATCAGTTCGACATCCGATCCCAACGCCTGCCGGATCGTCGCTGTGGTCGGCGCACCATCATAGGCGCCGTCGCCGATGATACGATGAACAGGACCTGCCACATCAGCCAGCAATTCGGGCAGTGCGCCGGCGTCTCCGATGTGCTCGGTTGTCAGGCAGGAGGCCAAAAGCTCCGCGCTCTCGGGAACGAAGCCGATGTGCAGTTTGCACCATGTTTTACGGGCCTTCGGTAACCCGTGTTTCTTCTGCATCCAGTCTCGACCGCTGTGAACGCGAAGCCCTGTGCTGTCTACGATCAGCGTCACTGGGCCGTTCGTGGGCCGGGTGTTCGGTGTGATCCGAAGCAATTGTGCGCGCCGGCAGAGCGTGGAAAAATCCGAAACGGGAACGTCGATCTGCATGAGCCGTAGTAGGCTTCGTACAAACCCTTGCGTTTGCCGAAGCGGCAGGCCGAAGACGGCGCGCAGGGTCAGGCAGGTCTCAATCGCCAGGTCAGAATACTGCCGCTGACCACCACGTTTCCCCGACCTTGGGGCGCACCACCCGGATACCGCATCCTCGCTGAACCAGACCGTAACATCACCACGCTGGCGAAGCGCCTCGTTGTACTCAGGCCAGTTCGTGACCCGGTACTTGGCCTTCTCAAACTTGTCCCGCCGCGTCGCGTTGTGCTTGAAAGGCATCCCGCCATCCCGTCATCAAATCAAGCAACTGGCTACGCCGATGAAACGATCCGTGCAACACGGTCGGATGAACCGCAGGCATCCATGCCTACGACGCAGGGCGGAAGCGTCTCAAAAAAGGCCAGTAGCTTCGCGCGCTTGATCGGCTTGTTGAAAATAACCCGGCCGCTCTCAGAAATGCCGTGCACTTGAAAAACGTCCTTGGCCAAATCGAGGCCGACGGTCTTTACTGTCATTGGGTGGCTCCTTTCCTAGCAGTCGTTGATAACTGCACTTTGGCACATTCGATGCCGGTGGAGCAGGAGCCACCCACCTCATCCGCTTTGGTGGGCGCACTGCAGCATCTGTTAGGAATGGTGAAGGTCAGCAATGGGTCGTCCCCGATGTATCATCTCGCCGTGCGACAGCTAATACTGCGTTGCCTCTGATGTCGGCACGGATGAATGAAAAGCCCAAAGGGTGGAGCATTCAGGTCAACGGAACTGACTTCTCACTCTCGCCGCGGCGAACGATTTGCATATCATCCGCCCTGCGGGACGACGACGAAAAGGGCCTTCGCAGCAGTCGCTCCAAAGTCCGCTGCCTGGAAGCACGTCAAAACCACATGTCCTTTACAGTTCGGCTGTCACGAGGAAGTTCTCGAAAGCTGTCGTGCCCCTCGAAGTGACGGATTGGAATCTCACTGATTGGTGAAGGATCAGACATTCGAACATTAACCGCGGACAGTTTGCGGCCGTTTTCGTCCGAGAAATACGCAACGTAGTGCGTCACACACCCGCAATTGGCGCAGAAGTGGAAATGGATATCCCCGCTATCGCGACGCAGATATGTACTTGTTTTCCCGGTAGTTTGAATGTCATAGCCAATGTGCCCGTAGGCCCAAAGGGCACCGTAACGCCGACAGATTGTGCAATTGCAGGCCGTGACCGACTTTGGCACAGCATCGAGAGTCCAGCCAACTTCGCCGCAGTGGCAAGTTCCTTTCAGCATGTATCAATCTCCGCTCTCGGCACTGACGGCATCATGACGACCGACTCAAGTGCTTTGGCCCAGGCGCGGATCGCCGCTTGGGTCAAGCTGCACTTGTGGCCTTCCCTTGAACAGCAGTTAGCCGATTTACATTCACGGCGATACACAGCTGGGTCACAGGACCACTGGGCGGAGATGCGTGACTGGCTGGTTCGGAATGACGTTCCTGCTCCAAAAAATCTGCCGGGGTGGCCAGAAAAGGAATAAGGGCTGGCTGAGGGGGTCGAGGCCAGCCCCTATCTTCGTCACGAGGGGGTAAGTGGTTATTCTGATCCCAATCTATCCAACTCAAGCAAAGCCCGAAATTGGGGGATTCCCGTAACATTGCAAACTTCACCGAAAAAGTTTGTTTCCTAAAGGCGAACAGTGAGTTTCAAAACGAGATGTGGACACAATTTCGCCACAATGCGATCCTCTATCCGTGGATGGCGCGTGTTGATTTTAGAGCGTTCCAGTTTTTCCATCTGGATTTGAGGGGGTTGTTGAGTTCGGCGCGCCGCCCCACGAGTACTTCATCGAACCGCCAGAGTATTGAACTGCACTTTCCGAGTGCCGGAGCGCCAACGCACTTTTCATCTCATGGACGCAATTTGAACACTCTCCGCAAATATCAGTGCGGAGCGGCGCGTCTTGATGGGGATTATGATTTCAATGAGGGGGTACGAGTTCGGCGCGCCGTACCACCACCGCCGGACATACTCGTTGTCCTTTGATTTGTTTAAATACTATCTTTTGATCCGGTTTGCGATTTTTGTGAATGGGTGATTAGTGGAAGAGAATGAAGGCGTCTGGTTTAGCCAGGTCATGTATGACACAACGTTGATGAAGCCCATTACCTCCGAGCAGGCTTTAAGCAACTTGCCGACTGCTGGTGCAGTAGACAACAAAAACAGGGCTGGATCGTTCAATCCAGTGAGGCCTTTCCTAAATTAGTTTTTGGAATGTATCCGAACAAAAAGCTTCAGGCGCTGCCCGAAATTTTCAATGGGCCATATGGTCCAGTCGTATCTCGCGCGGTAGCGAATGTACTTCGCGAAGCAGAACTGGGAAAAACGAAAATCTATCCTTTGAACGTTTGCCAACACGACCGTGTGACACCAGTTGAAGGCGAGTATTTTACACTCGCCCTTGGTGAACAAAAAACGGCGTTTGTTCCGGATCGGTCGAATATGGTCAAACCTATGGGGAATAAACCAGATACTTGGATGAAGCGGGGCATGAAACCCAAAGACTTCGACATTGTTGTTTCAGGTATAGCCTTGGAGGGACCCGATTTGTGGGTTGATCCGCGCTTGTACTGGAGCCTGTTTTTTAGCGCCCGCTTGGTAAAAGCGCTGAAGGCAGCGAAGCTCACACGCCGCTTCGGACTGAGTAAATGTAAGGTTGTTTCCATTCACTAAAGGGGTACGAGTTTGGGGGTGACGCATTATCGATACCGGCCAAGTCATGGGAAAATCTGGCTGGTTGTTAGGGTCCTATTGGAGGCGGTTTGAAATCTATTTCAGTGCAGAGTAGCGGCCTGGATTTTTGGCTCATTGCCGGAATACTTCTGGGCGTCATCCTACTGTATTTGACCTTGCGATTGATGCTCCGCGTATTCGGGGCAAACAAAGAGAAAGTCTCGTGCCGCTGGAAGAGAGAAACCGCGCAGGACAAGGAAACTCTGTGCGCTTGGAATTGTCGGGCATGCGGTGTTACAGCATATTCTGGAAACGGACGGAAACCCACAGGCTGTCGCAAGTCCGCCAAACCACAGAGCTTATAGTCAGGATGGCACGGACATGAATGTAGATGAACCGAAGCTGGTGATGTCAGACAGGTGCAAGGCTGTGCTTTTAGACGGGTATCGGTTTGAAATCGAAATCTACCGCTTGGACAACCAGGACAAATGGACGTTGGAAGTGGTGGACCATGAAGACGCCAGTTATGTCTGGGACGACAAGTTCAATTCGGACCAAGCGGCCCTTGATACAGCAATTGAGGTTTTGAACAACGAAGGCGCGTTGGGCTTCATGGGGAATGAGTAGAAACCTTAGGTAATCTTAGTGTGGCTAGTGCCGAAACCAAGCCAGATATCCAGTGGATCTTTACACTTCCTGAGTTCTTTTCTTGACTTTCCTGCGTGCCCTCGCTGACCGTTTTCTACACCCCTCAGAGCAATACCGCGCATCAGTCCTGCGATAGTCGGGCAGGTCATCCCCACACCACCGACAAACCCAAATGCCTTGCTTCACACAGCATAGCATCGCCTTTGCCCGCTTTAAAACCGGAAAGCGGTCCATCTCTGCTACCGCGAACCTGTCAGCGCGAAAAGCTGGAAGCGGATGAGGTGGGTGGCTCCTGCTCCACCGGCATCGAATGTGCCAAAGTGCAGTTATCAACGACTGCTAGGAAAGGAGCCACCCAATGACAGTAAAGACCGTCGGCCTCGATTTGGCCAAGGACGTTTTTCAAGTGCACGGCATTTCTGAGAGCGGCCGGGTTATTTTCAACAAGCCGATCAAGCGCGCGAAGCTACTGGCCTTTTTTGAGACGCTTCCGCCCTGCGTCGTAGGCATGGAAGCCTGCGGTTCATCCCATCATTGGGGCCGTCAGCTGCGCACGCTCGGCCATGATGTGAAGCTCATGCCCGCTGGTTACGTCAAACCGTATGTGAAGCGAGGCAAGAACGACGCGGTTGATGCGGAAGCAATATGCGAGGCAGTTCGACGCCCGACCATGCGCTTCGTCGAGATCAAGACGGAGGACCAGCAAGCTATCCTCTCGATCCATCGCACGCGCGACCTGGCCGTCCGGCAGCCGCACCCAGCTGGCCAATATGATCCGCAGCCTGCTGCGCGAGTTCGGCCATATTCTGCCCATTGGGATCGAAGCGGTGACGGCTTTTGCGAAGCGTCACTTGGCTGGGGATCACCCGGACATGCCGGAGATCGCGACCGGCATGCTCGGCATTCAGTGCTATCAGTTCATCGGCCTGAACGAGCGCATCGACGGATACTCCAAGATGATCGAGCAACATGCCCTGTTGAACGCAGATGCGCGCAGGTTGATGCGCATGCCGGGGATCGGGCCGATCACGGCTTCAGCGATTGTCGCCACTATCGGCGATGCGCATCAGTTCCGAACAGGACGAGATCTGGCCGCCTGGCTGGGCCTCACCCCGCTCAACAAGTCGAGCGGCGGCAAAGAGAAACTGGGCAAGATCACCAAGCAAGGGGATCGCTACATTCGAAAGCTGCTGGTTGTGGGTATGACATCGCGCGCGGTCATGGCAAAACGGTCGCCAGAGAAAGTCGATCTCTGGACAGCCAAGATCATTGCCGACAAACCGTTTCGGCTGGCAACAATCGCGATGGCAAACAAGGCAGCGCGTTCAATCTGGGCAATGCTGACAAAGAAACAGGAATACCGGCAGCCAGCGTTCTGACCGCGCAGGCTGCCCACGAGATGCAAGACGTTGAAGTGATGATGCGGAAGTAAGTCAACCAAGAGCAAGGACACTCCGGGAATGGCAGCGGCCCTCTGAGGTCGATAAGCCGATTGGAACCTCGCTCGCGGAATTCATCAGGGCCAGTGGAGGCAATGCCAAAACACAAACAGGCCGGACAGACGACAGTACTGACGAAACGACCGCGAAAATCGCTAAAAAACTCTTGCAATGCAGGAGCCACCCACAGATGCCGTTCAATCCGACCCAGTTACTGTCTCCGCTTTGCATTACGCGAGGCGCCTAGTACCCGACGACTTCCCCCAACACTTCTCCTGCGCCGCCGTCGGGTGGGCGCGTATCTGCGACCGCGGCAAGCGTCAGCGCCAGATCGACTGTATGCACTCGACGCGAGACCCGCTGTGGCGCGAGGCTGAAACCGGCAAAAGCTATGGGCACGTGGGTGTCATAACGCCAGGGCGAGCCGTGGGTGACTGTGACCGAGAGACCGTCGAAATCGTTGATGAACCAGCCGGGGCTGGCCACCAGATAGATGTCGCCCGAGCGGTCGGGGTTGTAGTTGTTGGCCACGGCGCGCATCAGCGCATTGTCGGGCAGGGCGCCCGTACGAATGCGGGACGAAGGCACAGCGAAGGCGATACCTTCGAAGGTCGACAGGTCTTCGGCGATGGCGGTTTCCAGCGCGACAAGGTCGATGTCGTCGCGACTGTGCACCTCTTCCGAGAGGGTGAGGTAGGGGTGGTCATAGCCGGCTATCAGCGGATCGCTAAGGCCAAAGCGCGCGCGGATGCGATCGGCGGCGGGCTGGGTCGCCCAGTGCTCGGGGTTGACGTAGCCGCCCATCTCTCCCAGCTCGGCCAGGTATCCCGGCGCCTCGGGCGTGCCGTGATCGGCGGACAGCGCGATCAGGGTGTTCTCGAGCCCGATCTCGGCGTCGATAAAGGCGAAGAGATCGGTCAGGGTGCGGTCGAGCCGGAGCAGGTTTTCCTCGGCCTCGAGGCTGGAGGGGCCGAAGCCGTGGCCAATGTAATCGGTCGCCGAGAAGCTGACGGAGAGGTAATCGGTGACATCATCCTGCCCCAGGCCCTCGGCTGTGATCAGGGTCTTGGCGAAATCGGCGGTGATCTCGTCCCCGGCAGGGCTGAAGGTGAGCAGCGTGGGGAAATAGGGATCGTTCTTCCACGAAAGCGGATCGACGGTCGAATAGGGGTGCGGGAAGGTGCGCCCGAACCCGGCAAGATCGGTTTCCCAATCCTGATCGTCGCGATCGCCAAAAAGATAGCTATCGATGGGATGGGTCAGCTGCCACGAGGTGCCGAGATAGTTTTGCAGGAAATCCTTAGCGTTCCAATCGGTCACCCAATCCGGGTAGCTGTCGTAATAATAGCTGGAGGTGACGAATTCCCCGGCGGATTTGGAGAACCAGAACGCCTTGCCGGTGTGGCCCGCCATCGAGACGGCACCACGATCCTTGACCGAGACGCCAAAGACCTTGGCGCGGCCCTGGGTGGCGATGGACAGCTCGTCGGAAAAGGTGGTGGTCAGGATGGCGCGGGGCGAACGGCCATCGGAACTGGCGGCAAGCTGGGTGGGGTCGACCTCGGTGTCGGGGTTCACGTCCGCGCCCCGAGTGAGGAGTGGATAGTCGGCGTCCTCGACATTGTAGATAGTGCGCCCCGTGGCGCGGTCGTACCAGAGGTTGCCTACCATGCCATGGGCCGACGGATGCGCGCCGGTGGCCAGCGTGGTATGGCCGACGACGGTTTCAGTATTGGCGTGGGCGTGGTGGGCGTTGTCGTAGTAGACGCCCTGATCCATCAGATAGCGGAATCCGCCCGAGCCAAATTGGTCGTAGTGGCGGAAAGGCAGGTCGCCCCGCAGCTGATCCACAGTGATCTGGAGGATGAGGCGCGGCTTATCCTCGGCTAATGCACCGTTCGCCAAGGAAAACGCCAGGAAGACGGCGCAACTGGCCGTTTGGACAGGTGGCTTTTTCAACATCGAAGGCTCCTTCCTCTCGTCGATCGGCCCACGCGGTGCGCGGGCCGTCGCGTCATCAGTTTAGGGGCAGGACATCCGGGAAGGTCCAGCTGCCATCGAGGATTTCGGCGCGTGGCTGGTATAGCCGGACCGTGTAGTTCCAGCCCGGCGTAAGAGGGATGCAGTTGATCCGGCCATCCTCGCAGCCACCGAAATGGATGGTGAAGGAACCATCCTTATTCGGGGTGGCCGAGGTGTTGTTATAGCTGTTCCGCCCCAAATCGTTTGGCGCGAGGAAGCCGTCAGCGTCGTAGACGGTGATCGACCAGAACGCGTCCACCGGAACGTCTTGCAGCGTCACGGCATGGGGGGTCGCGCCGTCATTCCTATCGACGGCGTCGACAAAGGCGCTGGCCGTCGTGGCCGGCTGCCCCGCCCAGCCCGCCATTCCGATCAGATGGCCCAGCGGGTCCACCTCGTCGCGGCGGCCAAAGGCGATGCTGGCATCAAGGCCGACGGCAGCGGCGAGGTCACTGACCGCCTTCCGCGCAGCGGCAAGGGTGTCAAGATCCCAGTTCGGAGCCTCGAAGGGGCCGGTTCCGCCGCCTTCGAGGCGAATTCCGTCCTGCACCGCATGGGCGCGCGCCGTATCGTCGGGATCGCCCGCGTCGATGAAGGTGCGGAACAGGAGCATCGCGAAGCGGGTCCCGACCTCGTCCTCGGTCAGCTCGTATGCACCGGGTTCGGCATAGGCAAAGTTGTAGTGGTCCTGGCTGATCACCAGCACCGACTGGAACCGTCCGTCGCCCTCCGGCAGCGTCACCGTCACCGGCTGGGACAGATCGATGAGGGCGGACGAATACAAGGTGTCCTGGTTGGGCCGGATGACCGGCTGCGGCTTGTCGGCGGAGGTTACCTCGCGCTCATGGGCGATCTCGCCGACACCTGTTCCGTTGTTCTTCATAGTGAGCCGGAACATCGTATCGCTCTCGGCGCGCATGAGGTTCCGGATCGTGATATCTTCGGCGAGAACTGGTGCGGGTGCGTAGAGGGCAGCGGCAAGGAGAAGGTGTTTCATTTTCTGTCCTTTCTGTCAGTTCGCGGGCTCGACACCCGGGAAGACCCAGCTTCCATCCAGCACTTCCGGCGCTGCACGATAGAGCCGCACGGTGTATTGCCACCCCTCGACAAGCGGCAGGCAATTCACGCGCCCGTCCTCGCAGCCGCCCAGATGCACGGTCATCGAGCCGTCCTCATTGTACGTCCCGCTGACGGAGTTGATGACATAGGCGTCCATCGCGTTCGGCGCGAAATAACGGTTTGCATCATAGAGGCTGACCGACCAGAAATCCTTGACGGGCACGTCGGCCGGCACTTCGATCTTGTATTTCCCGACCGGCAGGTTCGGCGAGATTCCGAGATAAAGTGCCTCATCCTCGGGCAACCCACCCCAGCCACCGGCCGTCCCAATGAAATGCCGCACTGGATCGACATCCTCCTTCTTGCCGAACATGTGGAAACTGTCCGGAAGGTAGGCGCCGACACCGACGGCGGCCCTTACGAGCCCTAAATAGCCCTCTTCATCATAGGGCGGGACGATGAAAGGTTTGGACGAGGCAGCGTCGATCGACATCTGGTCCTGGATTGCGTGCACGGCGGCCAGGTCCGCGGAATCGGTCGCATCCAGCAGGACGCGCAGATAGACGGCGACATATGGCGTGTCAAACGTGTCCATATCGAGTGTATAGGCGCCGCCACCGTGCAAGACCTTGTTCAGGTAGTGGTCCTGGTTGATGACCATCGCCGACATGTAGCGGTCGCCGACATCCGGAAGGGTGACCGTCGCGCCCTTGCTGATATTGATGATCGCGGCGCTATAGAGAGTGTCCCGGTTCGCGCTGATGGTGGTCTGAGCATGGACGGGCATCATTTCGCGGAAGTGGTAGAACTTGTTTACCCCTCCAGCGAGGGCAACATATTTGCCGAACTCGATATCTGTCGCGGCACGGATAAAGTTGTCTACCGTGACTGGGATTTCCCTGCTGTCGGCAAGTTGGTCCACTGTGGTGTCGAAGTTTTGGGCATGAGCGGGACCAGAGACGATCGCGGCCAGGAATGCAAGAAACAAAAATATGCGGTTTGCCAACTGTTTACCTTTCATGAGTCGCCCCTCAAGTCTTCGTTTTCCTGGCGTTTTATCATAGTGCGACCGGTCATTTTGTGACAAAGAGACGCTATGAGACAGAAGTTGGTCAACATCATCGAACTGGCGCACGTCGTGGACATTCTTGACAGCTTCGTCCCGAAACACGTCGTCGAGAGTGCGCTCCGAACGGCTGGTCTCGACCGTAAGATGCTGTCAGAAGGAACCGGGTTTGTTTCCTACGCTGCTGAGGCCGTCATTCTGGAGTCCGTCGCCCGCATGATAAGCGATCGCCATCTGGGTGCCAGGGTTGGCTGGGCCTTCGACTACTTGGCTTACGGAGCTTATGCGAACTACGTGCTGGGCGCACCGGATCTGCGATCTGCGCTTGACCGCGGGCGACGCGCGCTGTCGCTGACGCATCCTGGCTCTGAAATCGTGATCCGACAGACTGACACGCACGTTGTCGTCGGACGAGACTCGAAAGGCTTCTCGGTCGTCGGCCACCGACACCTCGACGAAGGGGCGCTGTTCGTTATTTCCAAGGTGGCCAGGCATTTCCTCGGCACGGACTGGCAGCCCGATTGGTTTGAACTTCCCGATGGCAATGGTGACGACAAGTCAAAGCTTGCAGATCTGTTCGGCGCACCTGTTAGGACGGGAGCCCAGTCACCGTCCGTCGCGCTTCGGCTTTGCGACCTTGACACGCGAAACCCGCACCCCTTGCAGTCTCGGAAGACTATTACATTGGGGGACCTGGGTGCGCTCATGGGGGTTGAGCCGGTTCAGTCCATTGAAGGCGCGGTTTTGCAAATCATGCGCGCTCATCTTCCGACAAGTGTGCTTTCCGAGAGCAAAGTTGCGGCCCATCTTGCGATCGGCCCCAGGTCACTTCAGAGGGCCCTTAGGGCGGAAGGGACGGCATACAGGACAATCCGCTCTATGCTCATCGAGGAGCAGGCGCGCGAAATGCTTCAGAAATCGGACATTCCGGTCGAACGGATCGCCGAAATGCTGGGATACAAAGAGCCGAGAAGCTTTCGCCGTGCGTTCAGGGAGTGGACCGGCTCTTCACCAAAGAGCTTCCGGGGAAACCGAAACACAAACACTTGAGTCGTTGCCGCTGATCACATTCGCATATACACGATGGATTTTCTGGAAACCCAAGGCGTCCCGAAGTCTGCCAAAAAATTTCGAATTTCCCAGACCTGCGCTTCGTCCGCTCTGCCGGCATTTGCCGTTCTTGAGAATGTGCGGCCGCAGCGAATGGCAGGTCCGACGACGCCGCACTGCGGAGACTGCAAGCGGGGAGAAGGGCCGCAAAGGGCCGGATTTCCCACCGTGGGAGGCGAATGCAAAATGAAACGTCGCTGATGGCTGAGAACCATTCTAACTGCAAAGCGACCGGTCACTCGGCAGGCCATGTATCCACTACAGTGCGGTGTGCAGTCTGCTACCGAAATAGCGTTAAAACCGCCTTGGACGATCAAGCATTAGCTGGAGCACAAGCTGTTCCCTTCCTGTTCTATTGTTTATGTGCAACTTTTGGAGGGGTCGACTTGCTTCAACCGGCAAGCTTCCTCAGCAATCGGTACTGCCTTGATGCACGTAAGCTTTTGGACCCGCGGTGTCCGCCATCAGCACCCATGGAACAGACTAGGTTGATTGCGTAGCGGAGGATTTCAGGCTCATCGTAACCATCAGAGAGTGGAGATGAGAATGAAATCCGGGAAACAGAAAGCGTCAGCAGAGAGAGTTGTCAAAGACATCCGCAGGAAGACACGGCGCCAGCATTCGGCAGAGGAGAAGATCCGTATTGTGTTGGATGGGCTTCGTGGTGAAGACAGCATAGCGGATCCGACCAATATTGGCTCATGCGAGCTTCCGAACGGCTGAGCGCCACTACATCCACGCCCAGACAATTGAAGCGGGCCGCGACTACGCGGCTTTGATCAACCAGAAGAGAAAGGTCCGGCGATGACCCGAGTTGCAATCTATGCCCGTTTCTCCAGCCAAATGCAGAGAGACGCATCCATCGATGACCAAATGCGACTGTGCCGGGAACGTGCTGAGCGGGAAGGTTGGACTGTTGCTGACGCCTATTCTGATCGTGCGGTCTCCGGCGCCTCCATGTTGCGCCCCGGTCTACAAGAGCTGTTCCATGCCACTCAGGAAGGACGGGTTGATCTGATTTTGGCGGAAGCGCTGGACCGGTTGAGCCGGGATCAGGCAGACATCGCCGCGAATTTCAAACGTCTGAACTTTGCAGGTGTTGGCATCGTGACACTGGCCGAAGGTGAGATCAGCGAACTGCGCGTAGGTCTCAAGGGCACCATGAACCAACTGTTCCTAAAAGACCTGGCCGACAAAACGCGGCGTGGCCTGCGCGGAAGGGTCGAGCTTGGGCGCTCCGGCGGCGGAAACAGCTACGGCTATGACGTCGTCCGGCGTCTTGGGTCCGATGGCCAACCCGTCACGGGAGAACGAATGATCAACGCGGCGGAAGCTGAGATTATCCGGCGGGTATTACATGACTTCACCGAAGGACTCTCCCCAAAAGCCATTGCGCGCCGCCTGAACGCCGAGGGTGTCCCCGGTCCCCGTGGCAAGTTATGGCGTGACACCGCCATTCGAGGGCACCGAGTGCGTGGGACGGGCCTTCTCAACAATGAGCTTTATATCGGCCGCCTGGTTTGGAACCGGCTGCGCTACATCAAGGACCCAAAGACCGGCAGACGTGTTTCCCGTCTCAACGATCCGTCCAAATGGATCATCGCGAAGGTCCCTGAGTTGCGGATCGTCGGGGATGAACTTTGGGAGGCGGTCAAGCAGCGGCAAGGCGAGATCGAGGCTGATCCCCGTGTCAAAGCCATCAAGGAAACCAAGTTTTGGGAGAAGCGTCGCAAGAAGCACCTTCTGACAGGTCTTGCATTCTGCGGCACCTGCGGAGGGCCACTCGCCACTGTCGGGCGCGACTACCTCGCCTGCTCTGCCGCTCGCAAACTCGGTACTTGTTCCCATAAGCAATCCATTCGCCGCAACGTTCTGGAAGACGCCGTTCTGGATTTGCTTCGTCGTCGCCTGATGCAGCCCGACGCAGTTGCCGCTTTTATCAAATCCTTCAGCGAGGCCGCCAACGCAGAAGCAGGCACAGTAGAGGAAGCCCGGACCCGTCTACAATCCGAGCGGGACAAAACCGTACGCAAATTGAATGGGTTCTATGATGCAATCGCGGAGGGCATTCGTACCCCCGGCCTTCAAACGCGGCTCGAAGAACTCGAAGCGCAGATCGCCAATCTGGATGCCAAGCTCTCCGGACCAAAGCCTTCACCGGTGCGACTGCACCCAAATCTGTCGGAACTTTATCGCTCCAAGGTCGCAGATCTGGCACAGGCGCTATCGGATCCGTCGATCCGCACCGGGGCCTTGGAGATTATCCGGGGCCTGATTGAACGTGTTACGATCAAACATGAACGGGATGGCGTCCAGATCGAACTGGAGGGTGTCCTGGCAGCGATGATTGGGTTGGCCCAGAATGAACAAAGCCGCCCTGAGGCGGCTTGTTCGAGACTCTGTTCGACCGAAGTGGTTGCGGGAGCAGGATTTGAACCTGCGACCTTCAGGTTATGAGCCTGACGAGCTACCGGGCTGCTCCATCCCGCGTCAGAGTCAGATTT
>NZ_JBQFSP010000017.1:0-48364 GCF_056538065.1 Ruegeria sp. BH8
GCCTAAAGGACAGATGCAACCCTGCGGCAGACCAACCCATCCCAACATCCAAACACGCTAAATAAGACCTCACCACCAAACCCGCAACCAAAACCAAAAAACTCAATCAAGCCAATACCGCAATTGAACGGCTAATGGTTCAGCAGGTTCTTGAGGTATTCGCCGTAGTCGTTTTTGCCGAATCTTTGGGCGCGGGCTTCGAGGTCCTGGTCGCTGATCCAGCCCAGCGTATGGGCGATTTCGTCGGGTGATCCGGTTTGCAGGCCTTGCCTGTCCTGAAGCGTGCGCACGAAGTTTCCGGCGTCCAGCAGGCTTGCATGGGTTCCGGTATCCAGCCAGGCATAACCGCGTCCCATGCGGTTGACGCTGAGCAACCCGGCCTCAAGGTACATTTCAAGCAAGGTGACAATCTCAAGCTCGCCGCGTGCAGACGGTTTTACGGCGCGGGCCCGTTCAGGGGCAGAGCCGTCCAGAAAGTACAGCCCGGTCACGGCGTAGTTCGATGGCGGCACTTGAGGTTTCTCGACAATCTGGGTGACGGCGCCAGCCTCGTCATAGGCCACGACCCCGTAGCGTTCGGGATCAGCGACCCGATAGCCGAAAACGGTGCCTCCCGTCTCTTTGGCGTCTGCCGATTGCAGGATCTCGGGCAGGCCGTGCCCGAAGAAAATGTTGTCGCCCAGCACCATGGCCGAGGGGGCACCATCCAGAAAGTCTTCTGCCAGAATATAGGCTTGCGCTAACCCGTCAGGAGAAGGTTGAACAATCCAGGTCAGGGACAGGCCCCATTGGCTTCCGTCACCCAACAGGCGCTGAAACTGCTCCTGGTCCTGCGGCGTCGTGATCATCGCGATGTCGCGGATCCCGGCCAGCATCAGCACCGAAAGGGGGTAATAGATCATCGGCTTGTCATAGATGGGCAAAAGCTGTTTCGAGACGCCCATCGTGATCGGATAAAGTCGGGTGCCTGACCCGCCTGCCAGAATGATACCTTTGCGTTTCTTGCCGTTCCGGGTCGTCATGTGCCGAGTTCTCCAAGGTCTTCAAGTATGCTATGCAGGCCCGCCTTCCAATCCGGACGGGGCACGCCCAGTTCCGTTGTCAGTGTCGTGCAGTCCAGGCGGCTGTTCAGGGGGCGTTTCGCGGGGGTCGGGTATGCGCTGGACGGGATGTCTTCGACATTGCAGTCAATACCGGCCTGATCGAAGATCTCGCGCGCAAAATCGGCCCAGCTGATATCAGGGCCACCGCTGCAATGGTAAATTCCGGTCTTTTCATCCGGGTTTGTCAAAAGGGCACGGGCCGCGCCGATACAGGCCCCGGCCAGTGCCGATGCCGGGGTTGGACCGCCAATCTGGTCTGCGACGATCGTCAGGTGGTCACGCTCTTTGCCGAGGCGCAGCATGGTTTTGACGAAGTTATGTCCATGTGACGACACCACCCAAGAGGTTCGTATGATGGCATGGGGTCCGCCCGCCGCAATCACACCGGCCTCACCCGCCAGCTTGGTGCGTCCATAGGCGCCCAGCGGGCCGGTCGCGTGGTTGGGTAAGAACGGGGCCGTGCCCGCCCCGTCAAACACATAATCTGTCGAGACCTGAACAAACGGCAATCCGCGCCCGGCCGCAGCTTTGGCCAGCGCCGTGGGCGTGGTTCCGTTGATCAGCAGGGCAAGGTCTTCCTCCGCTTCGGCCTTGTCGACGGCGGTATATGCGGCGGCGTTGATCACCGCATCCGCGTCGGTGTTGCGAACCAGGGCCGCGCACCCTTCAGGATCGGCAAAATCCGCCTTGTCGCGCCCAAGCGCTTCAACCGAGATATCCCCGCCACACCGGGTCAGTTCCCGGCCCAGCTGACCGGTCGCCCCGAAGACCAGAAGTTTCACGCGCTGACCCCCAGCCGTTCGCCAACACCGGACCGGTTCTGTAAAGACCGCCACCAGTCTTCATTGTTCAGGTACCATTCAACCGTTCTGCGCAGACCTTCCTCTACCGTCACGGACGGGCGCCAGTTCATTTCGCTGCGCATCCGCGAGGGATCGATGGCGTAACGCGCATCATGCCCGGGGCGGTCTGTGACAAAGGTGATCTGGTCCGCATAGACCCCCTGCGGTTTCGGGCGCAGGTCGTCCAGGATCGCGCACAGCGTCTGCACCAGTTCCAGGTTGCTGCGCTCGTTCTCGCCACCGATGTTATAGGACCGGCCGACAGTCCCCTTTTGCACCACCAGCAAAAGTGCGTCGGCGTGATCCTCGACATACAGCCAGTCGCGGACATTCGAGCCGTCGCCATAGATCGGCAGCGCCTTGCCCGCGATTGCGTTCAGGATCACAACAGGGATCAGCTTTTCAGGGAAATGATAGGGCCCGTAATTGTTCGAACAGTTGGTCAGCACCACCGGCAGGCCATAGGTCTCGTGCCAGGCCCGGACCAGATGATCGCTGGAGGCTTTCGACGCGGAATAGGGTGACCGCGGATCATAGGGGGTATCCTCGGTGAACTGTCCGGTGGGTCCCAGGCTGCCAAAGACTTCATCGGTCGAGATATGGTGGAACCTGAAAGTGTCCGGTTTTCCTTGTCCGGCCCAATAGCTGCGCGCCGCCTCCAGCATGTTGTATGTGCCCAGGACATTGGTTTCGATGAAAGCCCCCGGCCCGTCGATGGACCGGTCAACATGGGATTCCGCCGCCAGGTGCATCACCGCATCAGGCGCATGTTGGGCAAACACCGCCTTCAGGGCTGCAGGGTCGCGGATATCTGCGTGAACAAAGGCATAGTTCGGGTTCTCTGCAACCTCGGCAACATTGTCGAGGCAGGCCGCATAGGTCAGCGCATCAAGGTTCACGACCTGATGTCCGTCCGCAATGGCACGCCGCACGACCGCGGACCCGATGAAACCCGCACCACCTGTCACCAACAATTTCATATTCTATCCTTCGTAAACAAACGGGCTGTCAAAATCGGCCAGCGCAGGCGCAATCCTGTCCTTGTCGCTCAGCACTGGGTTCCCCTGCAAGGGCCAATCAATACCACAGCTGTCCCAGCGCACACCCCCATCGGCATCCGCATTGTAAGAGCTGGTGCATTTGTAGCAGATTTCGGTGTCGGGCTCTAACGTCACAAAACCATGGGCAAATCCCGCCGGCACCCAAAGCTGCCGCCCGTTCTCAAAGCTGAGCTCGATGCCGAAAGATTGCCCATAAGTTGGCGATCCCTTGCGGATATCGACGGCGACATCATAAAGCGCGCCCCGGCCCGCGCGCACCAATTTGCCCTGCGCATGCGGAGGCGCCTGAAAATGCAGGCCGCGCAATGTCCCCACCGCGGACGACAGCGAATGGTTGTCCTGCACAAATTCCGGCAACACAACCCCAGCCTCCTCCAGCCGCGCCTTGTTCCAGCTTTCGGAAAAAAACCCGCGCAAATCCCCATGCCGCTGCGGGCGAATAACCAACACACCCGACAACCCCGTCTGCTCAATCTCCATAACACCTAACCTCAACAACCTGTTGCCTGTGTTGGGCGAGTATTGTCAGGCTGGGTTTCAATGCAAGGGTGTTGCGCAATTTGCTGCTTAGATGACCGCAGCCGGAGATGGCGGCTCGCTGCCTTCCTGCTCCCTCACCCCACTACGTCACCTGCTGGTCCAGCATCTCAAGCACGGCGTCGCGTTCCGACAGAACCAGCAGCAGTGCTAGATCGCCCGGTTCCACCTGTTTCAGGATCATCGCGGCAGCCTCGGACGGGGATGCGGCCCTTTGGATCTGGGTCTTGTCATACCCTTGTTTCAGGGCCGACTTTTCAATCAGGTCCGGTATCTCTCCCAAAGCGCGGCCCCGTAGATACCCTTCCAGTTCAGCAGCAACGACCACGTCGGGTTGGAAATTCAAGGCGGTTGCGGTGACATCGCGAATGTCCTGGTCCGAGCGGTCTCCGGCATGGCTGAGCATGATGAACCGCCGTTTTGCCGGCAGGGCCGACAGCGCATCGCACACGGCAGAAATCGAATGCGGATTATGCGCGAAATCCACGAAAACCTGAGCGCCGTTGTGCTGGAATTCGTTGCAGCGACCCGGATTGTCCTTGGCATCCGGTTTGAACCCGGCCAACCCATGCCGCACTGCTTCAAGCGGCAGTTTCAAAGCCAGCGCAAGGCACATAGCCGCCAGAGCGTTCAGGATGTTGTATTTCGCGACCCCGCCCATGGTCAGGGGCACGTCGGACACGGCAATGACCGTATGCTCGGACCGGCCGTCAAAGAAGACGATGTTGCCCTGCGAGACATAAGCGCAGCATGTTTCCGCGTCGCGCGCCCGACGGATCAGATCATTCCCGGCATCCAGTGAAAACCACCAGATATTCGCCGCCGTGTTTTCGGCTTCGGCACGGACAAAAGGATCATCGGCATTCAGGGCCAGAACGCCGCCCTTGGTCAGTGTCCGGTGCACGGCGAATTTCGCCTGAGCCAGCTCGGGCACCGTGTTGACGCCGTATTGCCCCAGATGATCGTTCGCCACGTTAGTGACAGTGGCGGCCATGGCGGCACGCGTCGGCAGGCCGCGGCGCAGGATACCCCCACGGGCCACTTCAAGGCATCCGATTTCAAGCCGCTTGTCGCGCAGCAACATCCGCCCTCCGCCGGGGCCGGAATAGTCGCCGCGATCCAGAATATCGTCGCCCACCCGCACAAACTCGGTCGAGGTCAGCCCTGCGACCTTGCCCGAGGCGCGGGCGATCGCCTCCAGCAACCGGGTCGTGGTGGTCTTGCCATTGGTTCCGGTGATGAAGGCGACGGGGATGTTGTGAAAGGCGGGCCAGTCCACGTCATCCGGGGCGGGCAACGCGTCGACAGGCCAGGTTTGGCTGCCGGTTCCATGCCCGATGGAAATCTCATCATCGTCGCACAGGATATCCACACCATGCGCGTTGGCTGCCGCGATCAGGGCGATCAGCGCAGGATTGGCCTCCTTCGCCATGACGCCTTTGACATCCCGGATCATCTGATCAAAATCGCCCGGTGTGGCCTCCAGCAACTCTGCCGCACAGAAATGCCAGGCGGTCTGAGCCGCAAAGATCGCGGAATAAAGCTGATCCATCGGTGCCGAGATCGCCAGATTGACACCACCGGTGAAGGTTCGGTGGGTCAGTGCCTGATCCTGCCAGCCAAGCGCATCCAGAACGCACCGGGCATGTTTTTCCCACAGTGCAATGACTTGCGCGGGGTCGATATCAGTGAAAAACACATCCATCACCGCGCCGGGGTGATCCCATAACAGGCCGGGGCCGGTCAGTCGCCGCGCGTCATCCACCTGAATATGATCAGCGGTCGCGCTTTCGATGGTCAGCGCGGTTTCAAGCTCTTCGATCCGGTCCATTCCGGTGCCTCCGCTCAATCCGCGTCTTCGCTGATTTCACGCGCCAGTCTTACGCCGCGTTCGTCCCGGATCAGGTTCTGGTCGCTGTCGAACATGTCCTCGAACGTGGTATCGGCGGGGCTGGTTTTGGGTGTCGCCTCGGTTTCAGAGGTTTCGCCATCGGAATTGAAGTAGATGATCTGTTTCCAGCAGCGTGTGGTGTCATCTCCGAAGATCACCAGCAGATCGCCCGGTGCCGCCATCTCCAGCGCTGTGGTTACGGCCTCAACCTCATCCGGGATGATCGAGATTGCCTCATCCGGCGTCCCGCAATCGATCAGGGCCTGCCGCATCATTTGCGGCACCTCGTCATGCCCGCGACCCCGGCGGCGGTCGTCTGCCTTGCAGATGAAGTGGTCAAAATGCCCGGCCAGCGCTGCGGCCCCATCAACAATGTCTTCATCGCGCCGATCACCGGGCATCGCAACAACGCACAGCCTGCGGCCCTTGACCTCCAACTGATCGGCCAAAGCGGCCATCGCCTTCAGCGCGGCCGGGTTGTGGCCGTAATCAAGGATCACCTTGAAGGGATGTTCATCATAGACATTCATCCGCCCAGGTGCCTGGAAATAACTGGTGTCGAAAGTGCGCAGTCCATGCCGGATATTGTCCAGATCGACCCCAAAGCTATAGGCCATTGCAGCTGCGACCATGGCGTTTTGCACGTTGAATATCGCCTTGCCTTCAAGCGTGGCGGGGATCAGATGCGACCACAGAACCGGGATGTGAAGCCCTTTGTCATAGATGGTCAGCATGTCGCCATTCATGCCTTTTTCCAGCACGATGGCCTTGCCGCCTGTCTTGATATGTTCCTTGACCAGACTGTGACCGGGGTTGGTCGTGACATAGAAGATCTGATCCGCCCCGGCGTAATCGGCCATCTTCAGACAATTGATGTCGTCAGCGTTCAGCACGGCCGTATCGGTTGCGCTTTCCACCACCACCCGTTTGACGACGGCCAGCTCCTCGACCGTATTGATCCCGCCCAGACCCAGATGATCTGCCGAGACGTTCAGACAGGCCGCCACGTTCGAGCGTTGATAGCCCAGACCCGAGCGAACCAGCCCGCCCCGCGCGGTTTCCATCACTGCAAAATCGACCATCGGATCACGCAGGACGATCTGTGCCGATTTCGGGCCGGTCATGTCCCCCTTGACGCTCAGCTTGCCATCCACATAGACGCCGTCGGTCGAGGTCATGCCAACGATCTTGCCACTGGTTTTCATGATATGACCCAGCATCCGCGACGTTGTCGTCTTGCCGTTGGTGCCGGTGATGGCTGCAATCGGGATGCGGGTCTGTTCATTGGCAGGGAACAGCATGTCGATGACCTTGCCCGCCACATCGCGCGGCTGACCTTCGGACGGGGCCACATGCATCCGGAAACCGGGGGCCGCATTTACTTCGACAATCGCGCCACCGATATCCTTGTAGGATTTGGTGATATCGTCGATCAGGAAATCGACACCGCCCACATCCAGCCCGACCGCCATGATGGCGCGTTCGGCCATGTCGCGGTTGTCGGGATGCACCACGTCGGTCAGATCGATGGCGGTGCCACCGGTTGACAGGTTCGCGGTCGAGCGCAGATAGAAAACCTCACCCTCGGGCAGGACAGTGTCTTCCGTCACGCCCGCATTCTCCATCAGGCGGTTAGCCTGATTGTCCAACTCGAGCCTGGTCAGCACTTTTTCGTGCCCGATGCCCCGGCGTGGGTCCTGGTTCACGATGTCGACCAGTTCGGCAATCGTATGGGTTCCGTCGCCTATTACATGGCCGGGGACGCGTTTGGCCACCGCAACCAGCTTGTCGTTCACGACCAGCATCCGGTGATCAAAGCCGGTGATGAAGCTCTCGACCAGAATGGCGCGGCTGCGCGAATGCTCCTTGGCCTCGGCAAAGCCCGCCTCGACCTCGGCATCGGAATTCAGATTGATCGAAACGCCGCGCCCATGGTTGGCGTCCAACGGTTTGACCACCACGGGAAACCCGATCCGCGTGGCTGCGCGTACGGCCTCGCGGGCCGAATAGACCATGTGCTGCTGCGGAACCGGCAGGCCAAGATCGTTCAGCAGATTATGGGTGTCTTCCTTGTCACAGGAGATCTCGACCGAGATATGCTTGGTCTCGGACGTAATTGTCGCCTGAATGCGTTTCTGAAACTTGCCGTGTCCAAATTGCACAAGCGAGCCGGAATTCAGCCTGATCCAAGGAATGTCGCGTTCCTGCGCCGCCTTGACCAGCGATCCGGTCGATGGGCCAAATTCCTTGCGTTGCGCCCGCAGAACAAAGCTGCGCAGTTCTTCATCCCAGTTGAAGTCCGGGTCGAATTCGTAATCCACCTGATCCTTCAGGGATTGCGGCAGCAGATGCATCAGCAACCGCATCGCCAGATTGCCCGCATCCAGACCGACGTCGCGCTGGCGGTATTCATAGACCATATTGTACTGGCCCGGCTCACCTGTACCACGCGTCCGGCCAAAGGTCACGTCGGACCCAGCCACGTTCTGCACTTCGATGGCACAATGTTCCAGCACATGTCCCAGCCAGGTGCCTTCATCCTCGCGCAGGCGGCGGATGAAGCCGCCGGGTTCGCGATAAGAGCAGCCATGTTCCGCCAGACCGGGAAGCGCCTTGATCAAAGCGTCAATAAACTCGGAACCAATCCTTGCCGAGGGCCACGCTTCCAGAACACCCAGATCGATGACATGGCGAATGACCGGAAAACTTGCCCAGACATTCGGGCCGACAAAGACATTGGTCGAGATTATTTTCATGAGGCTCCCCGCTGGTTAGCTTTTTGTTATCTCCCCGCTGGCGACCTCTTGCCCGGACATGTCCGGCAATGTGCAGAACGCCATATGCTCATCCGGCGGAAAAGCCTGGCGAGCCGTCAGATCATAACGGCACCCTTCGCCCAGAACGTCAAGCCGAAGCCCAAGCAGGCTCAGCGCTTCGCCGCGGCGCGCGTCCCACATCGATGAATGGGTCAGATGACTGGCATCCACGACGGTAACCGATCCGCTGCCCACGACTTCAAGGACATTATCGGGCCCGATGAAGGCTGCCGTGTCTTCGTCGATACCCAGCCCGATCAAAAAAGGGTTGAAAGATGAAGCAGTTAGCAAGCGACCCAGCCGATTGCGCTGTGTGAAGTGCTGGTCGATGATGACGGCGTTGGTCAAACCCATGCCCGGAGCCAGCGTGATATTGCCCTCAGCCGGGGCCGAGTTGCTGCTGCCCCCGGCCACCATATGTTCGGACATGATCGACGCCCCGGCTGAAGTGCCGGCAACCGGCACACCGGCCGCGTTCCGGCGGCGAATTTTCTGCGCCACAAGTGTGCCACCCAGAATCGCCGACAGCCGCAGCTGGTTGCCGCCGGTCATGAATATCCCTGTAGCGCGGTCCAGCATCTCGGCAAAATCAGGATTGTCGCAATCGGCACGCCGCGAGATGGGCAGAAATTCGACCTTGCCCGCACCCAGCTCGGAAAAGATGCGATTGTAATCCGGTCCGGTCTCTTCCAACATCGAGGCCGTCGGGATCACGACAATATCGGCATCAGGACCACCAGACAGCTCAACGAACTTGCGGTGAATCTGCATTTCCTTGACGCGGTCTTCGCCGCCGCCGATCGGGATGATGAACCCGCGCGGGGTCTCTGCATCAACGGGTGCAGGGCACATATCTTACTTACCTTCCGGTATAAAAGCGGCCAGCCGTCGGGGCCGCTCGGACGCTTAACCTGTTCATACATGCCGTGTCGGGCCATCTGACCTTATCGGACATGCCGTTCCCCCCCAGCGACATCACATGCCGCACGGCAGGGATTTCGTCAAGAACCACCGGTTTTGTGCCTGCTTCAGCCTGCCAGTGCCAAACCCTGCACGACAAAAGCGATCCCCCCGAAACATCAAAGCTCCGGGGGGATCAGATTGCCCGTCAGTTTGCGCGCTGGTTCAGATGTCGAATTTGACACCCTGCGCCAGCGGGAGCTCTGCCGAGTAGTTCACTGTGTTGGTCTGGCGGCGCATATAGGCTTTCCACGCGTCCGAGCCGCTTTCGCGTCCGCCACCGGTTTCTTTCTCGCCTCCGAATGCGCCACCAATCTCGGCGCCCGAGGGACCGATGTTGACGTTGGCAATACCGCAATCCGACCCCGCCGCAGTCAGGAATTGCTCGGCCTCGCGCATGTTCAGCGTGAACACACAGGATGACAGCCCTTGCGGCACATCGTTTTGAATCTGGATCGCATCGTCAAAATCGTCATAGCCCATGACATAAAGGATCGGTGCGAATGTCTCGGTTTTCACGACCGCACTTTGGCCGGGCATTTCGACGATTGCGGGCTGCATATAGACACCCGCAGGAAGCCCTTCGGTCACGCGTTCACCGCCAAACACGGTGCCGCCTTCGGCCCTTGCGGCCTCCAGTGCGGATTTCATGGCGGCACCCGATGCCTCATCCACCAGTGGTCCGATCAACGTGCCCTCAGACAGCGGATTGCCGATGGCCAGACCGGCATAAGCCTTTTTCAGGCGGCCCACCAGTTCCTCACGGATCGAGTTGTGCACGATCAGACGGCGCAGCGTGGTGCAACGCTGACCGGCGGTCCCAACGGCCGAGAAGACAATGGCGCGCACGGCCATTTCCAGATCCGCCGAAGGGCCGACGATCATCGCGTTGTTTCCGCCCAGTTCCAGAATGCACTTGCCAAAGCGTGCCGCAACAATGGGCGCAACCGCACGACCCATACGTGTCGAACCCGTGGCCGAGATGATCGGAACATCTTCGCTGGCCACCAGCGCCTCGCCCAACTCCGCGCCACCGATCAGGACCTGAAGCAACCCTTCGGGGGCATCGCCAAACCGCACCAGCGCGCGTTCAAAGATCTTCTGGCAGGCCATCGCTGTCAGCGGGGTCTTCTCGGACGGTTTCCAGATCACCGGATCGCCACAGACCAGTGCCAAAGCGGCATTCCACGACCAGACCGCAACCGGGAAATTGAAGGCCGAGATCACCCCGACCGGACCCGCCGGATGCCAGGTTTCCATCATCCGGTGACCTGGGCGTTCCGACGCGATGGTCAGACCATAAAGCTGACGCGACAGACCAACGGCAAAGTCGCAGATGTCGATCATCTCCTGCACTTCGCCCAGACCTTCGGAGGTGATCTTGCCGGCCTCCCAGCTGACAAGCGCGCCCAGTTCGTCCTTGGCCGCGCGCAGCTCTTCGCCCAGCAGGCGGATCAATTCGCCCCGACGCGGGGCCGGCACAACGCGCCACGCCTTGAACGCGTTTTTGGCGCGGGCAATGATCGCGTCCATTTCGGTGGCCCGAGTTTCGTGCACTTCGGCCAGCAGGCTGCCGTCAATCGGCGACGTCACCTTCAGAGTGCCGCCCTTCAATGCAGCATCCGTCAGATCCAGATTTGCAAGCGTGGTTTGGGCTGTCATTACGATGTCTTTCATATCTCAGGCCGCCTTGTTCTGCCGGGTCACGTCACCAGCACGATACAGCTGGCCAAATTCCGTATTCAGGAAGTCGTTCAGTTTAACCTGTTCCTGCCGGACGAACCCTTTCGAAGGCAGCGTGCCGGTGCGCATCAGGTCAACAACGCCCAGAATACCCGCAGCTGTGGTGACCTGAATGGCACTCCAGACCTGTCCGTTGATGGTGCGGGAAAAGCTCTTGTTGATCAGAGATTTCTCGCGCAGAACGCCGTTGATCATGCCCTTGGCCGTGCAATAGACCAGCACAACGTCCTGATCGGTGCGGGGCAGGGCGGTCTCGAAGATCTCTTTCAGCAGATCGCGGCGGCGTTCCAGTCCCAGATCGTGCAGCAACAGTTTCAGGATTTCACAATGGCCGGGATACCGGATCGTGCGATAAGACACGGCCCGCGCCTTGCCTTCCAGTGTTTCCGGCAGCGTGCCCAACCCGCCCGAGGTGTTGAAGCATTCGTATTCCACGCCATCGTGACCCAGAATCTCGTAATCTTCCAGCGGCGCGGTCTTGACCAGTTTGCCGTTCACAATGGCGTCGCAGGGATTGCAGTACTCGTTGATTAACCCATCGGTCGACCAGGTCAGATTGTACTTCAGTGCATTGGTCGGATAAAGCGGCAGCGCGCCCACCCGCATATGCAGGCTGTCCAGTTCATCAAACTCTGCGGCAAGCGCGGCTCCGGAGATACCCACAAAACCAGGTGCCAGACCACATTGCGGCATGAAAGCCGTCTCACTGCCTTCGGCCAGCTGGCGTACGGCCTCGGTGGCCGCGACGTCTTCGGTTAGGTCAAAATAATGCGCGCCCGCCTCTTTGGCGGCCTTGGCAATGTTTGGGGTAAGAAAGAACGGTGCCGCTGAAACCACGGCGTTAAACCCGGTCAGTTCCTTTGCCAGACTGTCCGCATCCCGGGCATCAATCTGCTTCGTGCTAATACCAAGCCTTGTGATTTCACCCAATGCTTTCAGGTCATGGTCGGCCACAGTCACTGTATAGTTTGGCGAGGCCCTCAGCAGCGTCGCGATCATCTGACCGATCTTGCCAGCCCCGATTACGCAAATATTCCAGGACATCAACGTCTCCGTAAATTTCTGTTCCTGATATTATGGTGCAAGGCTGGCCAGACATTTCATAGGCCGCAATTTGACGAAGTGATCGACTTATCCGACATTATGCCGGAATAATTGTCATTATGGCGTGACCGCCATCAGGGGTTGAAATCGGCCGGCACCCCGAAAGGAGGAGAGCCAACGCCGGTGCCCGTCAAGGAATGCAGAAATGCGACCAGGGCGGCGATTTCCACATCCGACAGCGTCACTGGCACAATGTCGATCCTGCTGCGCTGGCGTTCCATCTCGAACCGGTCGTCCCACACCACGAAATCCACCTCTTGCAACCAGGGGACCTTGGGCAACGCAGCCATGTCGGGTTTCCATTTGGCAAGGCTGGTCTGTGGGTCAAGATGGTGACGGATCATGCTTTCGAGATCCGCAAAAGCGCCGTTATGTCCATAAGGCGCAGTCAGGGCGACATTGCGCAGCATCGGCGTGCGAAAGCGATAGGCGTCTTCCACACGGTTGCTTTCCGCCATCCGCCCAACGTCCCGCGCATATGGATCCCATTGCCGGGTCCGACCCGGCCCGAATGGCGGCAAACCCAGCGCGTGAAACTTTTGGTCCGACATCAACGGACCCGCATGGCATGTCGCACATCGCGCTTTGCCATAAAACAGGTTCATCCCGTCTTTCTGGACGTCTGACAGCGCATCCATGTCCCCGGCCAAGTACTGGTCGAACGGGCTGTCGGTGCTGCGCCATTCAATGGCCATGAAGGCCGCCAGCGCGTTGGCGATCTGGGTGATTGTGATTTCTTCGGTGGTCTCGATATCGTCAAAAGCCGCGACTATGGCAGGGCCATAGCGCGGATCGGTCCGCACGCGTTTGGCAAGGATCGGCCAGCCCTTGTCAATCCTGTCGTGAACCGCGCCGGTCACCTGATTTTCAGCGACATTACCGGCCATCTCGAATTGCGCGGTCAGCGGGAATAAAGCCTGCGCCGCCAGAAGCGAGTTCAATCCGCCGGGCAGCCATTCCTGTGCTGGCGAATTGAACCCGTTGCCATAGAGGTCCGAGATGCTCAGGCGGCCATCGTGGAAAACGGTATGGATGTCCTTGGCCCCGAGGTTCCACAACCCCGGCGCATTTCGGGGAATGCGTTTGCGGATCCTGTCCGCCCCGGTGCCCGGCGTGCGCTCCGGGCCAAGACCCTGTCCGCCTTCGCCGATCCCCAGGGACAACCCGTCAGAGGTGCCGAAATCGGGGTGATGGCAATGGGCGCATGAAATGTTCAGATTGCCTGACAGGATCGGATCGTAAAACAGTTGATGACCGATAGCGGCCTGTTCCATATCAAATGGGATAAAGTCATCATCTGTCAGCGGGCGCGGCAGGTCCTGCGCCACCGCGGCCCCCGCCCAAACGAGGACAATCGCCCAATGCGCCAGTTTCTCTTTACCCTTTGTTTTCTTGCGACCCCGGCTCTGGCTGAGCTGGAACAGGCCCGTGACATGATGGAGGCCGGAGAGTTTGAAGCCGCGCGCGCGGAACTGCTGCCCGCCGCCCGGTCGGGCAATGCCGAGGCCGAGGAACTGATTGGTGTGATGTACGGGCTGGGTCTTGGGGTCGAGCAGGACCATGAAAGGGCGTTTGAATGGTATCTGCGTGCCTCGATGAAGGGGCATCCGGGGGCGCAGTCGGGGGTCGGCTGGTACTATGAACTGGGTCTGGGAATGCCCGCGCCCGATTTGGTGCGGGCCTATATGTGGTACACGCTCAGCGCCATTGGCGGCGATCCCGATGCGGCGATCAGCCTTGAGGAAGTGATCAAGAAAATGTCGCCGGAGCAGATCGAGAAGGCGCATGTTCTGGTCAACGACTACAAAGGGTGGATGTACCCGTTTCGATAAGGGCCGGGCCACAAGGCCCGACCCATCCGTTTAGTTCAGGTCCGCATTGCGCGAGGCGTTCACGTCCGCCTCAGCCGCCGCGACCGCTTCGGTCAGCGCGGCAAAGATTTCATCACCACGGGCAACATTGGTCTGGAACCAGTCATAGACAGGCGAAGCCGCAGCTTTGAACGCTGCCTTCTGCTCGGGCGTCGGGACATAAAGGTCGCCGCCACCTGCGACGAAGTCCTCATATGCCTGGATCGACTTGCGCTTGGGCGAGGCAAAGGTGGCCTGTTGCAGGGCGTAGAACCCATCGACAACGACCCGACGCATATCTTCCGGCATCGCCTGGAACTTGGCGTTGTTCATCCACCACAGCGCACCCATATAGGCGTGCCCGTCCAGGGTGACATACTGCAGGCCGGCATCCGGGAACTTCATGCCCATGATGTCGGTGATGCCGTTCTTTGACCCCTCGACAACGCCGGTCTGGAAGCTGGTGAAGAGTTCCGGCCACGGGATCGGTGTAGGTGACGCGCCCAGGGCCTTGACCAGTTCCTGCGGCAGGTCGGCAACGACGGTGCGGATTTTCAGACCTTCCATGTCGGCAGGCTCGGCGACGCGGTGTTTTGTGTTGGCGAAGTTGCGCCAGCCACCGGTGTTGCCGATGGTCATCAGGCGGATCGCGCCACCGGAATCCTCAAGCGCCATGTCGCGCATGGTGCGGGTGAAATCGCCCGACAGAACATGCTCGGCGATCCGGTCATCGGCCATCAGATAGGGCAGGTCCAGAACCTGCACATAGGGGAAGATGCCCGAGGCCCCGCCCGAGGTAGAGATATAGATATCGATGGTGCCATCCGCCACGCCTTGCAGGCATTCTGCACCGTTCGAACACAGCTGGGTGCCGATGAACAGCTCAACCTCGATGGCGCCGTTCGACGCCGCCTCGACATAGTTCTTGAAAACGATCAGACCGTCGTAATCCTCGTCATTTTCGTTCGAATTGGCTGTGGCGCGCAGCGTATAGTCAGCGGCCGTCGCCGCGACCACAGACGCGGCCACAAGCGATGTGGCAATCGCCGCTGTTTTTATGAAGTTTCCGAGCATGCGTTTCCTCCCTGTGATACTCAGTCAGTTTGCAAATCCCGTTATCCTCGGGATCGTCATGGATAGTGCGGGGATGTAGGTGATCAGAAAGATCACGATGATTTCGACAGCCAGGAATGGCAGGATCGCCTTGGCGATTGTTTCGACCCGCTCCCGCGACACGGCGGCGGCCACGAACAGCACCAGCCCCATGGGGGGCGTGGCAAGGCCGACGGTCAGATTGACGCTCATGATGATGGCGAAATGGATCGGGTCTACACCGAGACTGGTGAAAATCGGGCCAAGGATGGGCCCAAGGATGATGATCGCAGGGCCTGCATCCAGAAACATGCCAACGATGAACAACAACAGGTTAATCAGGAACAACAGGATCAGTGGATTTTCCGACAGGCTGAGGATCAACGAGGCCAATTGTTCCGGGGCGTGGCTCAGGCTGACGACGGTCTTGAACGCCATTGCTGCGCCAACCAGCAGCAGCACCACAGCCGACGTCATACCTGCATTGCTCAGAACATCCGGAATTTCCCTCAGGGTCAGTGTACGCAGAACGAAAAATCCGATGATAAAGGCGTAGCCCACAGCAACAGCGGCGGCCTCGGTCGGAGTAAAGATGCCCCCCAGAATGCCGCCCAGAATGATCACAGGCGTCATCAGCGGGAAGAACGCCTTGAGGCTGGCTTTGCGCCGCTCATCCCATGTGTATTTCCGGCTGGCGACGGGAAAATCGTACTTGTCGGCCATGAACTTGATCATCACCATCAGGCCGACACCCACCATGATTCCGGGCACGATCCCCGCAAGGAACAAGGCGGCCACGCTTTCACCCATGACATAGGCATAGATGATCATAATGCCCGAGGGCGGGATGATCGGCCCGATCACCGAACTTGCGGCTGTGATGGCGGCGGCGAATTTTCGGGTGTAGCCCTGTTTTTCCATCGCCGGGATCAGCATCGACCCCAGGGCGGACGTGTCAGCCACCGCAGATCCCGAAAGGCCCGCGAACAGGATCGAGCTCAGCACATTTACATGCGCCAGCCCGCCGCGCAGATGGCCCATCAGGGCCTGGCTGAATTCGACAAGGCGGATGGTTATGCCGCCACGGTTCATCATTTCCCCGGCCAGCATGAAGAACGGGATGGCCATCAGCGGAAAGCTGTCCATGCCGTTGTAGACATTGCGATAAAGCAGGGTGATGTCATTCGTCTGTCCGTTCAGCCACAGCAGGATGCCGGGCGCCGCCAGAAGCGCGAAAAAGACCGGCAGGCCAATCAGCAGGAAAATCAGGAACGTAGGCAGGAACCAGATCAGCATCTATTCGGCCCCCATCGCTGCGTCGGGAATGTCCGGCAAAAGATGCGCGCCGCCAAGCAAGGTGACCACGGAACGCAGGATAAGCTCGATATTGACCGAGATCAGCAGAATGATGCCCACCAGCAGCGAAGCCATCATCCAGCTGCGCGGAATGCGATACCACTCGTCAAACCCAAGCGATGTCGGCAGGTACAGGGCGGCGGTGGCGAACCTGCCGCCAAAGCCCGTGACCTCGGACCAGCCGATATTGACCGCAACCAAAAGCACGGCCAGCGAGATCAGCAGGAGGAACAGATTGAGCGACAGGCCGAGCATACGCGGCAGAAACCGTTGCAGCATGTCGATAGCTACAAAACCGCCGCGCCGAAAGGCCGTCGGTGCCATCAACCCGGTCATCCACAACATGCAGAACCGCGCGGCCTCATCCGGCCAAGGCAGGGCGTTGCCCAGAACGTATCGGAAGAACACCTGAATCAGGATTGCGATGACCATGAATGCAATCGCAACAACGCCAACCGCGCGGCCCAGACGCAGCACGGTTTCGTTTACAAATGCAATCGGCGCAAGCACCGATGCCAGTCCGCCCATGCGGATCCTCCCTTGTTCAGCCGCAGGTGTGTCCCGCGGTCGTCAGATCGCGCTTAGTGCTGCGCGAATTGGCCCATTTTCCCGGCATAGAACGTCAGCGCGTCGCCGTCGCTCATGCTGGCCTTCAGGACTTTGCCCACCACGATCACGTGATCGCCCGCGTCGTGATAGGCATGTTGTTCGCATTCAAACCGTGCCAGACAATCCGACAGCAGCGGGGTGCCGTTTGCACAGCGCTCGTGCCGGATGTCGCGCAGGGCATGGGCATCTTTCGAGCAGCCAAAACACAGCTCAGCCTGCGCAGACGATAACACATGCACCGTGAAATGCGGTGCCGCGCGAAAATAGGGGAACCGGCGCGAGTTGCGGTCGCCGGCCCACATGATCAGTGGCGGGTCCAGCGACAGCGACGAAAAGCTGTTGGCTGTGATGCAGATCGGGCCATCACCGCTGTCGCATGTCACGATGGTAACGCCGGTTGCAAACCGACCAAAAGCATCCCGCAGGGTCCGGGTGTCGTCCTTATGTGGCACAAAGGTGTGGGTCATGTTTCTTGAGATTGCGTTCATCATGCTACCTCATGCCCCAGCGCCGCCTCGTACAGGCGGAACCAGGTTTCGCGATCAATTGTGACTTTCAGCGCGTCCGAGATGCGTTTGATACGGTTCAGGTTGTTGGTGCCCAGAACCGGCAGAATGCCCGCCGGATGAGCCAGCAGGAAGGCGACGGCCACAGCGGCCCGGTCTACACCGAACTCCTCCGCGATTTCATCAGCAACAACCCCGACGGGCGGGTTTCCGGCCATCAGCAGCCCACCCCCCAGCGGCGACCACGCCATAAGGTGGTGCCCATGCTGCTGGTGAAACGCCAGATCGCCATTGGTGAAAGGGGCGATCGCGCCCGGTGAGATCTCGATCTGGTTGGTGACCAGCCGGGTTTTCATCGCCGATTGCAGCAGGGTCCAGTCCCACGGGCGGAAGTTCGAAACACCAACCGCGCCCACCTTGCCACTGGCGACAGCCTCATCCAGCGCAGCCCCGGTTTCGTGGTGGTCCATGAACGGATCAGGACGGTGGATCAGCAGCAGATCGATGTGGTCGATGGCCATTTCCGACAGGGACATGTCGATGGATTTCAGGATATGCGCGCGTGAGGTGTCATAGTATTTGACCTTCGCATCGGAATGCCGCCCCACAGGTGCGACGATGTCACATTTGGTGACGATCTCCATCTTCTGGCGCAGGCCGGGATTGGCGCGCAAGGCGTTGCCCAGAACGGCTTCGGCCGCGTAACCGCCATAAATATCGGCCTGATCGAAGGTGGTGATGCCCTGATCAAGACAGGCCTGAATCTTGGCCTCGACATGCCCTGCCGAGGTGTCGCTATCGTCACCCAGCCGCCACATGCCATAGACAAGGCGGCTCATTTCCAGCGTCGGGGATAGTTTCACGCGTTGCATCAGCGGCGCACTCCGTTGCCCAGCGGTGTGGCCGGGGGTGTCTTGGGCACACGCCCGTAGGCTTCGGGAAGCGAGCAGGTTTTCAGATGCGGCATCACACGAGCACCGAAATGCATGGCCTCATCCATGTGCGGATAGCCTGAGAAGATGAACGCGCGAATGCCCATCTTCCGGTAATCTTCGATCTTTGACATGACCTGATCGGTTGATCCAACCAGTGCCGCACCACAGCCCGAGCGGGCGCGGCCGACGCCGGTCCACAGACCGGGTTCCACATACCCGTACTTATCCGCCAGATCACGATTCCTGGCCTGATGCGCTACGCCAAGCGACGTTGCATCCAACGCCCGTTCGCGGATCGCGCGGCCATAGTCGTCATCCAGTTTTGAAACGATGTAATCCGCGTATTCCTGCGCCTCGGCTTCGGTATCGCGAACGATCATGTGAACCCGCAAGCCATAGTCGAGCGTACGGTCATAATTTTCGGCCACTGCATGAACAGCTTTCATCCGCTCGGCCAGTTGATCCTTGGTTTCCGGCCACATCAGGTACACATCGCAATGCTCGCCGCACAGCTCCAGCGCCGAGGGCGAATAACCGCCGAAATACAGCAGCGGCCCGCCAGTCTGATAGGGTCGCGCCGGGTCGGTTGTCAGACCTGTAAAGTTGTAGACCTCGCCCGCATGGTTGATTTCCTCCTGCGTCCAGGCCTGTTTCAGGATCTCGACCACTTCGCGCGACCGTTGATAACGATAGGCACTGTCGGCCTTTTCGCCGGGAAAATCGGATGAAATGATGTTGACGGTCAGCCGCCCCTTCAACATGTGATCCAAAGTCGCGATCGTGCGGGCCAGCATGATCGGCTGCATCTCGCCGCAGCGCACAGCGGCCAACAGGTTGATCTTCTGCGTGATCGGCGCGCAACCGGCGACAAAGCTCAGCGTGTCCTGCCCAACCTGATACGATGACGGGCACAGGATGTTGCGGAACCCCTGCGCCTCGGCCTCCTTCACGATGGCCGAGCAATGCTCCCAGCTGGACCGCAGATCACCATCAGGCACACCCAGGAACTGATAATCGTCCGAACATAAGGCGGCGAACCACGAAACCTCGGCCGCATCCAGATCAGGGGATGTGATGGGGACGATGGTCATTTGATTCACGCTCCGTGCATCTTTTACTTTCCTCTTGCGTAGCAATCACATTGATGTAGATCAATAGTGTATCAATTTTTCCTGCGACCGAATGAAGCGCCTGAAATGCCCCCCAACACCCGAAACCCCAATGCCCTGCCTATCTACGTTCAGATTGCCGAGCTGCTGATCCGCGATGTCGCTGCGGGCCGCTTGATCGATGGTGAGCGTCTGCCCCCGGAACGCGATATGGCGGCCGAGCTGAACGTGTCGGTCGGCACGCTGCGAAAATCTCTCGCAGAGCTTGAGAAAAAAGGCATGTTGGAGCGTATTCAGGGGTCAGGAAATTACATCCGCGAGACCGGAACTCAGAACAGCGTCTACGCGATGTTCCGGCTGGAATTGCCCCAAGGGGGCGGGTTGCCGCGTGCGGATATCCTGTCCGTCGATCATCTGAAGAAACCTTCCGATCTGCCGGATTTTGGCACTTCAGACACCGGATCGCGCGTACGTCGGATGCGCTATCTGAATGACACAATCATCGCGGTCGAGGAAATCTGGCTGGACGAATCAGCCGGCCTGATCAAGCGAAGCCTGCTGTCGGACTCGCTCTACCGCTATTATCAGCACCAGCTGGGTTTCTGGATATCACGGGCCGAAGATCGCGTATCGATTGGCCAGTTGCCCGATTGGACGCCCGCGGTGTTCACCAAAGCCGCCGGTGAAACGGTGGGCTATATCGAACGGTTCAGCTGGTCGGACAAGGCCGAACCTGTCGAATTTTCCAAGACCTGGTTCGACCCGGACCGGGCCACCTATGTCCAACGTCTGAAGTAAAAGGAAACGCGCATGACCCGGACCATCAATTACGGGCTGATCGGATGTGGCATGATGGGGCAGGAACACCTGCACAACATCGCCCTGCTGGACGGCACGCGTGTCGCAGCGATATTCGAACCCGATCCCGGGATGGCAAAAGCCGCGCAGGCGATTGCGCCGGGTGCGGTTATGGCACGCTCGGTGCAAGAGGTGTTGGATATCGAAGACCTGGACTGCTTGGTCATCGCCAGCCCAAACCACATGCATGTCGACCAGATCTGTGAAATCGCGCAAACGCGCCCCTTGCCGCTATTGGTGGAAAAGCCCCTGTTCACCAACCCCCAGGACGCCGCAAGGCTAGAGAAGGTTCAGCGCGACTATCCACACCCGATCTGGGTCGCAATGGAATACCGCTATATGCCGCCCATCGCGACCCTGATCGACAAGATCGGGGACACTGGCGGGGTCCGGATGCTGTCGATCCGGGAACATCGCTTTCCGTTTCTGCGCAAAGTCGGCGACTGGAACCGGTTCAACCGCAACACCGGCGGCACTTTTGTTGAAAAATGTTGCCACTTCTTCGATCTGATGCGGCTGATCCTGCAATCCGACCCGGTGCGAATCACCGCAAGCGGCGGGCAGGCAGTGAACCATCTGGACGAAACCTACGGGGGTGAAACACCCGATATACTGGATCATGGCTATGTTCTGGTCGATTTCGCCAATGGCGCGCGCGCGATGCTCGAGCTGTGCATGTTCGCCGAAGGCGCCCGTTATCAGGAAGAGATTTCGGCCATCGGACCCAACGCCAAGGTCGAGGCTCTGGTGCCGGGGCCGGGGCGGTTCTGGCCCGACCATCTGGGAACGCCGCCAGTGCCGCAGGTCATCGTCAGCCCGCGGGACCCCAAGGGGCCAATGTCGCAGGATATCCCTGTCGATCCCCGTTTGCTGGCTGCCGGAGATCACAACGGCTCGACCTATTATCAGCACAAGGGGTTTCTGGATCTGGTGCGCGGGCACAAGGCCGAACCGGATGTGACAGTGCATGACGGTTTGTGGGCGGTGCGAATGGGATTGGCAGCGCAGCAGGCCCTGCAAACCGGCGAAACGGTTCACCTAAAGCACCCTTAGACTGACCCCGGGCAAGTTCAGTGTAGACAGGTCTGCGGCGACAAATGTGTCGCTTGCGGGCCAATCTGTCGTAAATCAGCTAGTGAAGCGGGGCGCAGTAGGGGACAAAACTGTATGACCTGTCAGTGTATTCCCACCCGCCTTGATCGCCGTGCGACCGGCTGTGATCTGGTCACAACGCGCCGGTAACCGCCCTGCGGGGCCGTTCTGCCTGCCTGCTTTCAGACGACAACGGAATACCTCATGACAACCGCTCTGCGCCTCGCCATCGATATTGGCGGCACTTTTACCGACACGGTCCTCGTCTCGGGTGATGAGACGATACTGGCCTCCACCAAAACCCTGACCACCCACCAGAACCCGGCAGAAGGCGCACTGGAAGGCGCGCGGCGCGTCATGGCGCAGACTGGCCGGTCGCTGAAGGATGTCACCGGATTCATTCACGGAACAACTCTGGCAACCAACGCGCTGATTGAACGGCGCGGAGCGGTCGTGACCACGGTCTGCACCGAAGGGTTCCGCGATATTCTCGATATCGGGTACGAGCGTCGGTATTCCCAATACGACATCAACCTTGAAAAGCCGGACATGCTGGTGCCGCGCGAATGCTCGTTGACCATAGGCGAACGCATGTCGGCAGAAGGCAAGGTGCTGATTGAACTGGATGAAGGGAAAGTAGACCGGTTGCTGGCCGAGATTGACGCCAGCGGGGCCGAGGCGGTGGCCATCTGCCTGATGCACTCTTACGCCAACCCGACCCACGAACGGCGCTTGCGCGATCTTCTGGCGCGACACCGCCCAGGTTTGACCGTCTCGATCTCGTCCGATGTCAGCCCCGAAGCGCGTGAGTTTGACCGGCTCTGCACCACTGTGGCCAACGCCTATATTCAGCCGCTGATGGAAAACTATCTGACCCGGTTCGTGGATCAGTTCACGGCCGAGGGCGTAACCTGTCCGATCCTGATGATGACGGCAGGCGGCGGTATGTGCACGATCGGCACCGCAACGCGTTTCCCCATTCGTCTGGTGGAATCCGGCCCCGCCGGAGGGGCCATTCTAGCCGCTCGCATCGCGGCGCGTGCCGGGTTGGACCAGGTCCTGTCCTTTGACGTCGGTGGCACCACGGCCAAGCTCTGCCTGATCGACAAGGCGCGCCCCCAGACCTCGCGCTCATTCGAAATCGCCCGCGCGGCACGGTTCATTAAGGGGTCGGGAATGCCGGTGCGCATTCCGGTGATCGAGATGATTGAAATCGGCGCTGGCGGCGGTTCGATCGCGGGTGTTGACCGTCTCGGGCGTCTGACGGTCGGGCCAAAATCGGCAGGCTCGGAGCCCGGGCCGGTCGCTTTCATGCGCGGCGGAACCGATCCGACCGTGACCGACAGCGACATCACTCTGGGCTATATCGTGCCCGACACCTTTGCCGAGGGGCATATCCAGCTGGACCCCGATAGCGCAAAGGCCGCCCTGAGACGTGTGATCGGGGAAAAACTGGGGCTGGATGCAACAGGTGCGGCAGATGGGGTCAGCCGCATCGTTGTCGAAAGCATGGCCAGCGCCGGGCGAATGCACGCGGTCGAAAGCGGCAAGGACCTTGGCCCGCGCACCATGATTGCCTTTGGTGGCAACGGGCCGCTGCATGCCACCCGAGTCGCCCGGTCCGCCGGGATGTCGCGTATCGTGATCCCGCCCAATCCCGGTGTCGGTTCGGCGGTTGGGTTCCTGTTTGCCCCGGTGTCCTTCGAAATCGTCCGCTCGCGCTATTCCCTGCTCGACAGCATGGACATGGACGGGATGAACGCCCTGTTCGATACGATGATTGCCGAAGCAAAAGAGGTCGTCGCCCAAGGGGTAGGGGACGCACCCACCGAAACCCTGCGCACCGCCTTCATGCGCTATAGCGGGCAGGGGCATGAGATTGAGATTACCTTGCCGGACCGCGCCCTGACACGCCAGGATATCGCCCCGCTGACGGCTGCATTCGAAAGGGAATACCGCAAACAATTCTCACGCCCCGTGCCGGGGATGAAGATCGAGGTTCTCAACTGGGCGGTTCGCGTTGCCACCCCGGACAAGGCGGTGCCCGCGGTGTCGGAAACACCCGCCCAAACCGCATTTCAGGTCACGCAGACACGCCCCATCACCTGTGATCTGGATGGCATAGTAAAACAGGCCGCCTTTGTCGCCCGCGCCGATATGCGCCCCGGAGACTATGTGGCAGGCCCCGCGCTGATCCATGAACCACAAACAACCACACTCGTATCCGCCGATTTCTCGGTTCAGATGGACGCAATCGGCAACCTTGTCCTGATACAGGATCAGAAAGGAGGCGCATGATGACCGCTGATCTGTCCCCCGCCCGTCTGCAAGTGATGTGGAACCGTCTGCTGGCTGTGGTCGAAGAACAGGGCCAGACCCTGATCCGCGCAGCTTTTTCGCCCATCGTGCGTGAATGCGGTGACATTTCCGCCGGGATATTCGACGTGAATGGCCGGATGCTGGCGCAGGCCGTGACCGGAACACCTGGCCATATCAACACCATGGCCGAGGCCGTGCTGCACCTGCGCGCCCGTTTCGCGGTGCAGGACATGCGCCCCGGCGACATCTACATGACAAACGACCCGTGGCTGGCCTCGGGGCATCTGAACGACTTCCTGTTGATGATGCCCGCGTTCAAGGACGGCAAGGTGGTGGGCTTTACCTCCTGCACCTCGCATCTGGTGGATCTGGGCGGTCTGGGTATGGGACCTGAAGGCTCGGACATCTATGACGAAGGCCTGCTGATCCCGCCTTGCAAACTGGTCGAGGCCGGAACGCCCAATGCGCTGCTGATGGATATCATCCGCGCCAACTCGCGCGAGCCTGTGGCCAATGAGGGCGACATCTACGCCCTGATCGCCTGTTGCGAGGCCGGGGTGAACCGCCTTGTTGCGATGATGGAGGAGTTCGGGATCGATGATCTGGACAGGCTTGGCACATATATCATCGACACCTCGCGTAAAGGTGCGTTGCAGGCCATCGCCGAGGTGCCCGAAGGCGTGTACAAAAACGTGCTGCGCATGGACGGCTATGAGGCCGAGCTGGAGCTGCACGCGACACTCACCGTCACCAAAGAGGGGATGCATGTCGATTTCACGGGCACGTCCGGGTGTTCTAAAAAGGGCATCAACGTGCCTTTGAACTATGCCACCGCCTATACGGTCTTTGCCCTGCGTTGCATCGTCGGGCCGGATATCCCGAACAACGCGGGCTCGCTGGAACCTTTCACGGTGGACGGCCCCAAGGGTTGCATCCTGAACGCCCAGCATCCGGTGCCAGTGGCCATGCGGCATACGCTGGGGCAGGTCACACCGGATCTGGTTCTGGGCTGCCTGCATCAGGCGCTGCCCGATCAGGTGCCCGCCGAAGGGGCGTCGTGCATGTTCGACCTGCCAATGCGCCACGCGCCCGAAGTGGCGGCGAATGGCGGGCGCGAATTTGCCATCGAACCCGTTCACAATGGCGGTACCGGGGCGCGGCCCCACGCGGATGGCCTGTCTGCGACAGCCTACCCTTCGGGGGTGTTCGGCTCGCAGGTCGAAATAACCGAAAGTGTCGCACCGGTGATCATGTGGCGACGCGAATTGTTGCCCGACTCGGGCGGCGCAGGCCAGTTCAGGGGCGGATTGGGTCAGCGGATCGAGATGACGTCTGCCAACGATGCCCCCTTCATCGTCTTCCTGTCGGTCGAACGTCTGAAATTCCCGGCTCTGGGTCGTATGGGCGGCCTGCCCGGCGCGCCGGGACGTATCCGGTTTCGCGATGGCGGCGGCGACATTCCGGGCAAGGGCGAGCTACGTGTGGAAAGCGGCGATTACCTGATCTTTGACACCCCCGGCGGCGGCGGCTTTGGCGATCCGGCCGTGCGCGACCCAAAGGCGCTGGCGCTGGACCTCAGGCGCGGGCTGGTCACAGAAGAAGGGGCCAAAGCCTATGGAGGTGCCTCATGATCCGCGCAGTTGATCACATTCGTGCCATGGCGGCCTATGCGCTGGCCGATCTGGGCGCGTCGGACACTGTATCTCTGGCCCAGAATGAAAGCGCTTTCCCGGTCAGCCCTGCCGCAATTGCGGCGGGGCAGGCGGCACTGCACCGGATGCCGCTTTATCCTGATCCCGACTGGTCGGACCTGCGCGCGGCCATCGCTCAGGCGCACGGGGTACCAGCCGACAACATCCTGTGCGGTGCCGGATCGATGGAGTTGATCGGCTGCCTGATCCGCGCCTATTCAGGGCCGGGCGACCATGTATTGGGCACGGATTACGGCTATGCCTATGTGGCCTCAGCCACGGCGCAGGTGCGGGCAGACTATGTAAAAGCGCGCGAGGTTGATCTGACCGTCTCGGTCGATGACATTCTGGCCGCTGTCACGCCTGAAACCCGGATCGTCTTTGTCTGCAACCCCGGCAACCCGACCGGCACCCTGATCCCGAATGCCGAGATCATCCGCCTGCGCAACACCCTGCCCGGGAACGTGCTGCTGGTGGTCGATCAGGCCTATGCCGAATTCGCCGATCGCGATCACGACCCGGCTGAAATCTTTGCCCTCGTTGCACGTGGGGATACCGTGGTCATACGCACCTTCTCAAAGGCTTACGGTCTGGCGGGCGCACGCGTGGGATGGGGTCTTTTCCCGTCAGAGGTCGCGATTGAGCTGCGAAAGCTGCTCAACCCCAACAACGTATCGACCCTCTCTCAGGCCATGGCAACGGCAGCGATGCAGGATCAGCCCCACATGCGCGACACGGTTGCCAGAACCGCCGCCATCCGGGATGGCTTTGCCGATGGGTGCCGGGCGCTGGGATTATCTGTTCCGCGCAGCCACACCAATTTTGTCCTGATCCGCTTTGCCGATGCCGCGACGGCGCAAGAAGCGGATGCCGCGTTGCGCAAAGCGGGTTTGCTCATTCGCGGAATGGGCGGCTATGGCCTCGCGGATTGCCTGCGCGCCACGATCTGCGACACGGCAGTGATGGAGCGCTGCCTGACTGTTCTGAAAGAGGTTACGTCATGACCTTTGAAACCCGGACACGGGCCAAAATCGGGGTGCTTGTGCCCTTTACCAACACCAATCTCGAAGCTGACATGATGCTGATGCGCTGCCCGGACACGACGGTGCATTTTCAGCGAATGGGTGGCTATGACGTGGATGAGATCCCCGGATCGGATCAGATGGCGGGTCTGGGGGCCTCGGATATCAGCCACGACCTCAAGATGATCTCGGGCGTTCGGCCCGATGTGGTGCTCTATGGCTGTACCTCGGCCACGCTGACCCATGGCCCGTCCTTTGACCACCAGCTGGCGCAGGACATCAGGGCCGCGTCGGGGGCCGTGTGTATTACCGCCGCAGGGGCGCTTGTTGCTGCGATCCATGCGCTCGGCGTGTCCCGGGTCGGTTTTTCTTCGCCCTATCTGGGCGAGATCAACACGCAGGCCATGGATTTTCTGACGCAGAACCGGATCACAACGGTGAATTGCGCCGATATCGGCCGCGAGCTGGGCAATTACGGGCAGGGCGAGCTGACCCCGGACGAGGTTTTCGACCTTGCCATGCAGGCCGACCACCCAAAGGCCGAGGCCATCATACTCAGCTGCACCGACATGCGCGCAGTCGAGGCCATAGACCGGATCGAAGCGGCCCTTGATAAACCTGTTGTGACGTCCAATCAGGCCGTGATGTTTGCCCTGATGCGGGCGCTTGACCTGCCAAGGCACGGGACTGTTCCGGGGCGGTTGTTTGATCTGCTATAGCCTTGGGTTAGGCAAAAGCATGGAACCCGCCCCGGTCGGCTGCCCGCATCAAAGGCGGGAGCGCACCGGCATATGGGGCGGGTATTCCAGCCCACCCAACGCGCCGTGTCGCAGACGTGACTGTATTTACGTCGCAAAAGAACAAGATACCGCGCCTTCTACGCCATAGTCGGAATAAGGACCGCTCGGGATTGAAGCACATGTTGAACCAGCCGCAAAGTCACGGGAAATTTGGCCTGCCCCGCGGGGAAACCATCTTAGGCTTGTCTGAAACATCATACGTTCACAAAATACAAAGGTGCCTCTTTTCATGAGCCAAATTTCGGAAAATCTGCTGAACCAGATCCGCGACCGTTTTGCCCAGATCGATCACTGCCCCGAACAGGGCGAGCGGATATTTTTCGAAAACGCCGGCGGGGCTTTGACACTGAAATCCGTGCTGGACAGCTCGGCACGTCACGCCGCAATCCCCGACAATCAGGGGCGCGACAATCCGGGGTCTCATGCGCTGGTTGCCACGATCAACGCTGCCAAGGCTGATATGCGGGATTTCATGAATGCACCCGGTGGTCAGTTCTTTGTCGGTGAAAGCGGCACCGAACTTCTGTTCCGGCTGATCATGAACGCCTGTCTGGGAACCGGTCCGGGGATTGTGCTGGGGTCGACACTGGAACACCCCGCCACACGGTCAGCCTGTGATCGTTGGGCTCGCATCGCCGGGCAGACCCATGTGCTGGTGCCCCACGATGACGATACCGGCACCGTGACAGCCGACGCCTATGCTGCGGCCGTCACCCCCGACACCAAAGTGGCGACAATCCTGCACACCTCACCGGTGACGGGCATGGGCGTCGATGTGGCCGCTGTTTCGCAGGCGATCCGCGCCGTGGCGCCAGACTGTTTCATCATTGTCGATGGCATCCAGCACGCCGCCCATGGCCAGATCGACCTCAGCGCGTATGACGTCGACGGCTACGTGATCTCGCCCTACAAGGTGTTTTCGCGCCATGGCTACGGCGTTGCGTGGATTTCCGACCGGCTGACGCGGCTTGAACACAATGCCCTGTTGGACGGTCCGGCAGATAACTGGGAAATGGGCACGCGCGATACAGGGGCCTATGCGACCATGTCCGACGTTGTGTCTTACTTCGAATGGCTTGGCAGTCAGGTCAGCGACGCCACCGACCGGCGTGCCAGATTTCTGGCAGCGGGCGAAGCCATCCACGCGCAGGAAAAGGCACTGACCGACGCGATGATCCACGGCACCGGCAACCTGAGCGGTCTGGCCGAGATGGAGAAGGTCACGATTCTGGGCGGTGCCGACAACCCCGCTCGCGAAGGGCTGGTGTCGCTGCGCGTTCAGGGTGTGGCCTCGGCGGATGTCGTCAAACGGCTGAACGATGAGGGTATTCGCACCCATTTGCGCAAGGCCGACCATTACTCTGGCAACATATTGACACCGCTGGGTTATGACGCCTGCGTCCGGGTCTCAATGTGCCACTACAACTCAATCGGCGAAGTCGCCAGATTTCTGGCTGTCATGAAAGAAATCGCCGCCTGAGCTACGGCGGACCAAGGGACATGCACTCATGAAAACTCATGCACAAGCTGTCGTGATCGGAGGGGGCCTTGCGGGCTGTTCGATCCTGTACCATCTGGCCAAGCTTGGCTGGACCGACGTTGTCTTGCTGGAACGGAACGAGTTGACCTCCGGCTCGACCTGGCACGCAGCGGCGAATATCCACGGGTTGCACGACAACAACAACATCACCCGCATCCAGCACTATACGATGAATCTGTATAAACAGCTGGAACAGGAAACCGGCCAAAGCTGCGGCGTATTCCAGCCCGGCTCGCTCTATCTGGCCCAGACCGAAGAGCGTGAGCACCAGCTGCGCCTGCAAGAGGCGAAAGCCCGGTTTTATGGTCTGAACTTCTACGAAGTCAGCCGTGAAGAAGCCAAGGAACTGCACCCGCTGGCGCAGTTCGATGACATCCGCTGCATCATGTACGAACCCGATGGCGGCAATGTCGACCCGTCGGGCGTGCCGCATGCCTATGCCGCCGGGGCCCGTGCGATGGGGGCCACTATTGAACGGTTCTGCCCGGTGACAGCGACCGAAAAACAGCCCGACGGCAGCTGGATCGTGCGCACGCCCAAAGGCGACATTCACACGCAATGGGTTGTCAACGCCGCCGGTCTCTGGGGCCGCGAGGTAGCGGCGCTGGCGGGTCTGACCCTGCCGCTGCAACCGACCGAGCATCAGTATTTCGTGACCGAAAGCATCGACGAGGTCGCCAGTCTGGGCCGTCGTTTGCCCTCGATCGCTGACCGCGACGGCGAATATTACTTCCGGCAGGAAGGCAACGGCCTTCTGATCGGGGCCTATGAGAAAGATATGAAGTTCTGGGCCGAGGACGGCACGCCGCTCGACTTCGCGCATGATTTGTTCCCCGACGATCTGGACCGGATCATGGAAAACGTCATCCGCGCCACCGAACGCGTGCCAGTTGCGGCCACTGCCGGGGTGAAACGCGTGATCAACGGCCCGATGATCTGGTCGCCCGACGCCAACATGCTCTGGGGGCCGGTGCCCGAGCTGAAGAACTATTTCCTCTGCGGCGGTCTGATCCCCGGCTTCTCGCAATCCGGGGGCTTGGGTCTGCTGGCGGCGCAATGGATGATCGAGGGCGAGCCGCAATACGACATGTTCGCCTGGGATCTGGCCCGGTTTGGCGACTGGGCCGACAAGAAATTCACCAAGGCCCGCGTTCGGGATGCCTACACCCACCGCTTCAAGATCCATTTCCCCAACGAGGAACGCAGCGCAGGCCGCCCGGCCCGTATACGCCCCGCCTATGAGATGCAGAAGCAGATGGGCTGCGTCTTTGGCCTTAATTGCGGCTGGGAACATCCGCTCTGGTTCGCCGATGAGCCCGAGGTGGAAGAGACCACCGGCTTTACCCGCCAGAACTGGTGGAAGCCCGTGGGCCGAGAGGTGCAGATGCTGCGCGACAGCGTGGGCCTGATCGACATTTCGAACTTCGCCAATTACGTGATCAAGGGCCCCGGTGCCCATGACTGGCTGGACCGTCTGGTGGCCAATCGGGTGCCTGCCGAAGTGGGGCGCAGCTGTCTGACGCCGTTGATCTCGGTTCGCGGTGGCGTGGCGGGCGATTTCACCATCACCAAGCTGGCCGAGGATGAATACATGATGATCGGGTCAGGCATGGCCGAACGCTATCATCAGCGCTTCTTTCAAATGGTGGAAATGCCCGAGGGCACAACTCTTGAGGTCGCCACCGACCGCATCGCAGGGTTCAACATCGCAGGCCCCAGGTCACGCGAAGCGCTGGCACGCCTGACCAATACCGATCTGTCGAACGAGGCGTTCCGCTTCATGCGGTCGCAGAAAATCACGGTTGCTGGTGTCGAATGCGTGGCCATCCGGGTCAGCTTTACCGGCGATCTGGGCTGGGAACTGCACTGCGCCGAGGGGGATCAGGTGGCGCTCTACACCGCCCTGCTTGAGGCTGCCAAAGACTGTGGTGGCGGTCCGGTGGGCGGGCGCGCGCTGGGGGCGCTGCGGATCGAAAAGGGCTATGGCTCGTGGGGGCGCGAGTATTCTCAGGAATACTGGCCGCAAGAGGTCAGGCTGGCAGGTCTGATCAAGCTGGACAAGGATTTCCTGCACAAAGACGCCTATCTGTCCGTCAAGGACAACCCCGCGCGCGAGGTGCTGTCCGTCTTCGAACTGGATGTGACCGAAGATGCCGACGCAACCGGGGGTGAGCCGATCTTTACCCCCGACGGCGCGCCCGTGGGTCGTGTCACGTCGGGGGCGTTCGGCTATTCGGTCGGGAAATCGCTGGCGCTGGGGTTCCGCAATCCAAACAGGGCACAGCCGGGCGATGAGGTGGTCATTCAGGTCATCGGTAAACCGCACAAGGCGCGCGTACTGGCCGAGGCACCGTTTGACCCGACAGGCGCCAGACTGCGGTGTTAACGCTCAAAACCCGTCTACAGGCAGGCAAGGCCAATAAGACGCTCCTAAAGATGTCTCGTCTCGGCCCTTCAGGCGACTTCATCTTTTTCCAAATACTCCCGCCGGAGGCGCCCGAACTCACCCACCAGCGCATTGCGGGCGCCACTCTTGCGCCACCGGGTCACAAATGCGCAGGCAGTCCACCGCGCGTGCAGCGATCTGGGACACGATATCCATCAGGGTGTCGGGCTTCAGATAAAACGCAGGAACCGGGGGCAGGATGATGGCCCCCATTTCTGCCGCCGCCGTCATGTTGCGCAAATGGGCCAGCGTCAGCGGTGCTTCGCGTGTCAGTAAAACCAACGGCCTGCGTTCCTTGAGCTGAACACTGGCGGCGCGCGTCAGCAGGTTATCGTCCAGCCCATGCGCAATCGCGGCAAGCGTTCGCATGGAACAGGGCGCAACGATCATGCCGGATACTGGAACCGACCCGGACGCAATGCTGGCACCGATATCGGCGCTCGGGTGATGCCGCGTCACCAGTTGCCGCAGGTTTTGCAAAGCGTCCGGGCCGCATTCCTGCGCAAGGGTTCGCATCCCGGCTGCGCTGACCACAAGATCGGTCTCGATATCCGATGACGCCAGACACCGGGCCACGGCAAGGCCCAACGCCGCGCCCGACGCACCGGATACCCCCAAAACAACACGGGCGTTTGTCATGCTCTCAGCTCCGGCATCAATCGGTTTACAAGGTCTTCCGCAAAGGTGTGATCGGCATCCGCAGTGCGTATCACCGTCCCCCATTCCCGCAGCGTTTCACTGCCCAGTTTCGTCGTGGCGTCGATGCCGATTTTTCCGGCCAGACCGGGTTCGGGCGATGCAAAATCCAGATAATCCATAGGTGTCCTGTCCAGCACCATCACATCCCGGCCCGGGTCCATGCGTGTGGCAAGCGCCCAGGCTATATCCTCCCAGTTTCGCGGATCGATATCGGCATCGACTGCGATGATCATTTTCGTATAGCTGAATTGCGGCAGCATTCCCCACAGGGCCATCATCACGCGCCGGGCCTGCCCCGGATATCGTTTGTCGATGGCAACGATTGCCATACGATAGGAACAGGCGGCGGGCGGCAGCCAAAGATCGTGGATTTCGGGGATCTGCGCACGGATGGTCGGCAGGGCCAGGCGGTTGAACACCTCCCCAATGATTGACGGTTCGTCCGGTGGCCGCCCGGTATAGGTCGAAAGATACAGCGGCGCGTCCCGATGGGTGACAGCGCTGACCTGCATCACCGGAAAGGGTTCAGCCGGATTGTAATAGCCGGTGTGATCCCCAAAAGGCCCCTCGGGGGCGGTCTCGCTTGGTGAAACCCAACCTTCCAGCACAATCTCGGCGTCGGCAGGGACCAACAAGGGGATGGTTCTGGCCGGGATCAGAGGTGGGCGCTTCTGGTTCAGGGCACCGGCAAATGTCAGCTCGGATACCGTTTCTGGCAAGGGCAAGGCCGCCGATAACAAAGTCGCGGGGTTTGCGCCCAGTACAATGGCGACGGGCATCTTTTCGGCGCACCTCGCCCAGCTTCTGTGATGCGCCGCGCCGCCGCGATGAGGCAGCCAGCGCATGATGACACGGTTCCGGTCCAGCACCTGAACACGGTAAACCCCCGCGTTATAGCCTTGCGCCGCGTTTGCATCGCTGCCGTAGGGCCGGGTAAGGACCACGGGCCATGTGATCAGCGGCCCCACATCACCGGGCCAGTGGGTCTGGACCGGCAGTGCGGTCAGGTCCACATCCACCCCGCTGTGGCAGTGGCTTTGAACCGGGGCCGTTCTGACCAGTTTCGGCCGGGTCGACAGGGCCGCCTTCAGCATCGGCCATCTGGCCAGCGCATCCCGCACCCCGTCCGGCGGCGTCGGGGCTCGCAGCGCGGCCAGAAAGGCGCCCAGATCGTCCAGCCCGTCGGGTGTGACACCCAGCCCGGCAGCAACCCGCTCTGCCGTTCCGAACAGGTTGACGACGACCGGCGTATCGAGCCGATCAGTGGACACGTCTGTCGGGTGGTCAAATTGCAGAACCGGTCCGCCCGCCTCAAGCACGGCGCGGTGAACAGCGGTCATCTGGTGGCGTACGGAAACCGGATCTGGGATGCGCCTGAACTGTCCGGTGTCCTCGCACCATTTCAGAAAATGCCGAAGGCTGGGATATTGCGGCAGGGTGCGAATGGGGTTGCTCCGACGGTGGTGTCCACCCTCTAGCAACGAAAGCGAGGGGTCGAATTGACAACCGTCAAGTCACCCCTATCGCGATCGTCCTAGGAAGGCATCCAAGGTCACAATGTTGAGACAGCAGGAGGTCTTATTGCCCGTTCCTGAGAACACGATACCGCGCTGCCCGGCGGCTTTGGCGGCGATGCTTCGGATAGCGCCGCTTGCCCCCTTGTCACTGTCGCTGACGGTCTTCACGCGCCAGTTGGCAAAGAAAAACCCGGAAATGTTTCAACGGCTTGGCCCATACGGAAGATCAGTTTTCGTTCTTGATCCGACGGATTTGCCTGTTGTCCTGCTGCTTGATCCGAATGGCGGTGCCCCAAAGGTGACACTGACCCGGCGCGGCGGGACAGGGGTTGCGCGTATTTCCGGCCCTCTGGCGGCCCTTCTTGGGCTGGTTCACGGCGCGTTTGACGGCGATGCGCTGTTCTTCTCACGTGATCTGGTGATCGAGGGCGATACGGCTGCGGCGCTGGCGCTGCGCAATGCAATCGACGACGCGGAACTGGACCTCGCGCACGAGGCCGAAGCCCTCTCCGGCCCGCTTGCGCGCCCGCTCAAGCAGCTCATCGCGTTGGTGGAACGTCGAACCGGCCTGTACCTGACCCGACCGGAAGACGCTGTACTATGGTAATGGAAATCGTCTGCCCGGCAGGAACGCCCGCCGCTTTGCGCGCAGCCGTCAAGGCCGGGGCGCATACGGTCTATTGCGGCTTCAATGATGAAACCAATGCGCGCAACTTTCCCGGTCTGAACTTTGACCGGGCCGAAATGCGCGCGGGCGTTGCCTTTGCCCATGACCACGGGGCCAGGGTGCTGGTTGCGATCAACACGTTTCCCCGCGCCGGCAACGAAGCAATCTGGCACCGCGCCGTGGCCGATGCGGAAACCTGCGGCGTGGATGCCGTGATCCTCGCCGATATTGGGTTGCTGGATTATGCCGCGTGCAATCATCCGGGGCTGCGCAGGCACCTGTCCGTGCAGGCCGCAGCCGCAAATGCCGATGTGATCAACTTCTATGCCGAAACTTTTGGCGTCAAACGCGTAGTCCTGCCGCGCGTGCTGTCGGTTCCCGAAATCGCCGCCATCAACGCCGAAACAGAAGTCGAGACCGAGGTTTTTGTGTTCGGCGGGCTCTGTGTGATGGCCGAAGGTCGCTGTTCGCTGTCTTCTTATGCCACCGGGCTGTCTCCGAACATGAATGGCGTCTGTTCGCCCGCCAGCCATGTTGAATACCAGAACGACAAGGGCGCGTTGAACACCCGTCTGGGTGGCTACCTGATCCACCGAGTCGAACGAAACCAGCCTGCACCTTACCCGACATTGTGCAAAGGGTGCTTTTCCGCAGGTGAAAAGACGGGCCACCTGTTCGAAGACCCCGTCAGCCTGAACGCGGAACGGCTGATCCCGCAATTGCAGAAGGCCGGTGTTACCGCGCTGAAGATCGAAGGGCGCCAGCGTTCGAAATCCTACGTCGCGCAGGTGGTTCGGAATTTCCGCGCCGCTGTCGACGCGCTTGAGGCCGGACGCCCTCTGCCCGAGGGGATGCTGGCCCGTTTGTCCGAAGGCCAGGCCATGACAACCGGCGCCTACAAAAAAACCTGGAGATAGCGCGATGGAACTGACCGTTGGCCCCAACCAGTTTTTCTGGCCCGCCGAAAACTGGACATCCTTTTATGAGGATCTGGCCCAAACCCCCGTCGACCGCATCGTGCTGGGTGAGCTGGTTTGTTCCAAGCGCCTGCCGTTTTATCAGGACCGGATTCCCGACGCGATTGCCCGGCTGGTTGAGGCAGGCAAACAGGTTGCGCTGACCAGTCTTGCACTGGTGACGCTCAAGCGTGAACGCAAGCTGACCGCCGATCTGGCGGATCTGGGGGTCACGGTCGAGATCAACGACCTGACCGCGCTGGCGCATCTGCCCGAAAACACCGATTTCGATGTCGGACCGCTGATCAATGTCTATAACGAAGGCACATTTGCATGGCTGGCGTCACGCGGGGCGCGTCGCATATGCCTGCCGCCGGAACTGCCAATCGCCTCGGTCAGGGTTCTGGCACAGGCCGCCGCCAGTTTGGGTGTCGCGGTCGAGGTTTGGGGCCACGGTCGCCTGCCGCTGGCCATCTCCGGCCGGTGTTACCATGCGCGCCTGCATGGGCGCAGCAAGGATAATTGCCAGTTTGCCTGCGAAAACGATCCCAACGGGCTGGATGTGCTGACCGGCGATGGACAGCCGTTCATGGCCATGAACGGTGTGCAGACCCTGTCAGACAGCTATGCCTGCACGGATCACCAGATCGAGTTGCTGCAAAGCGCGGGCGTCTCGGCCCTGCGACTGTCGCCGCAATCTCAGGGGTTCCCAAGGCTTTGCGCGCTCTACCGTCAGCGGCTGGATGGTCAACTTGACCGGGGCGATCTGGAACATGCCCTGCGCACGGACGATCCCGGTATAAGGCTAAGCGATGGGTTCCTGACCGGCGCATCCGGTGCTGAATGGTCGGGTTCGGCACGCGTGTCCACCGAAGCGGCACGCTGATCATTCTGGAAAAGTCCGGCATCCGTGGGCGAATGTTTGAGGCGACCAGAGGAAGCGATCCGAAACATCCACGGATCGTCCTGCGCAGTCAGGTGGTCACTGGCAGACGTTGCCGCACCAGTTCGGCCCACAGGTTTGCCCCCAATGGCAGCAGCGCGTCGTTGAAATCATAATCGTCCGCGTGCAGGGGGCGGCCATTCGACCCCTCGGTTCCATTGCCGATCAGCAGAAAACACCCCGGAACCGCAGCCGCAAATTCCGCGAAATCCTCGGAAAACGACATGGCAGTCCGGTCGCCGTCAACCTCAAGGCCCAGCGTTTTTGCTGCTGAAACCACATGGGTTGCGGCGTCGGCATCGTTGATTGCCTCGATGAATTCGGTCCGGATTTCCACCGTCACCGCGACACCATGGCTTTCCGCCAGGCCCGCCGCGATCTGCCGCATATGGTTTTCAATCCGCGCGCGGTCATCGGGGGACATCGCCCGTGCGTCCCCTTTCAACACTGTTCGACCCGGCAGGACGTTGCGCTGCCCATCGGTGATGAACTCGGTCACGGAAACGACCGCGCCAGACAATGGGGCAAGCTTTCGCGAAACGATGGTTTGCAAGGCCAGAACAAGCTCTGCTGCGGGCGTGATTGTCTCGCGCCCGACATGGGGCATCGAGGCATGGCCGCCCTGACCGGTGATGGTGATCTCGAATAGGCTTTCGCTGCAACAAATGACACCGGCGCGGGTTGAAACCCGCCCGACGGGTTCGCCCGGCAGATTGTGCGCGCCATAGATTTCGTCAATCGGAAAATCCCGCAGGACGCCTTCCTCAATCATCGCCCGCGCGCCCAGCCCGTGCTCCTCGTTGGGCTGGAACAGGAAGACAACGGTGCCGTCAAAGCCCTGATCCCTGGCCAAAAGCTCGGCCGCGCCCAGCAGCATCGTCGTATGGCCGTCATGGCCGCAGGCATGCATCACGCCCGGGTTCCGAGACTTGTAGGCAAAGCTGTTGGCTTCGGTAATGGGCAGCGCGTCGAAATCCGCGCGCAGACCGATGGACCGGTTGCCATGGCCCGCGCGCAGAACACCAACAACGCCGACACCTTCATGCACCTCGATGCCAAGGCTTCTCAGGTGATCGGCGATCCGGGCCTTGGTCCAGTCCTCCTGAAAGCCAAGCTCGGGGTTACGGTGAAACTCATGCCGCAGGGCGCGCAGGTTTTCGGAAAAACTCGTCATGGCAACACTCCTTCATCCTGCTTTCTTGCGCCCTTGCTACAGGATTTTGCAATCTCGCTCAAAGATCGGTTCCGATTGATGCAAGTTGTCCCCGGATGAGCGCCCTGAACAGTTTCGATCCTGTGAACCCACACACCTCAAGACGGGCAGGTCTGTAAACCATTCTGCGCCTACATCCCGTTGCGGGGGATGACATAAGACTGTTCGTCCTCAAAGATCAGATCGTCACCCGACCACGCCTTTAGGCGCGCGGTCAGGTGAAATTCGGTCGCTGTCGCCGTTTGTTCGGAACAGGTCCAGATCTTGGCTGACCAACCCTCGCGGTCGAAACCGGCGGTTTGCTCCATTGTGGCCACTGCCGACAACGGATCACCCGGCTGGATGGTGTAGCGTCGATCCGACATATCGCTCAGCACCGTGCCGATATCGTCAAGGCGAATATCGCCCACCGGCCCAAAGACACCCCCGTCAAGGAAATACCTGTGTGTCACCGCGCCATTGGTCAGATCGGTGTGAACCGAACGCTCCATCGAGCCGGAGCGAACGTTCGTCTTCCGCGGGGCGACGTCGGAACCCTGAGGTTCCGGCAGCGGGCGTGGGGCTGGCGCGTCATCTCGCTGGCTGCGCGTGGGCAGGATCAGCCGCGACGTGCCGGGTCGGATCGTCAGCGTAACCGGCTCCGGCGCTGGCCACAGAACCGGCCAATAGGCAGACGCGATTTGCAGAACGATGCGATGACCCGCCAATACCCGATAACCGGTTCCATAAAGCGGGACAGTCACGTGCAAATCTTCGCCGGGTGTAATCGGTGTCGGTTCAGTGTCGCTGATCCGGTGCGTCAGGTTGCAGAACCCGCGTGCAATCAGCGTCTGTGCGCCGTCCGGGGCCTCATCCACCAGCAGGGCCGCAACAAAGCCCTGCGCCCGATCGGCAGAAACTGTCAGGTCTACCGAGGGCTGGCCCAGAATATCTATGGGCTTTTCCAAGGGCTTTGCTTTGAATTGCAGCGCCCCTGCGGCCTCGATCCGGCAATCTGCTGCCATATCTCCGGGTATTGCAAAGGAACACATGTCGCCCGCTGCGGCCCCGAAATTCTGTGGCGAACAGACCGACATCTCCCCGCCCGACCCGGTGGAGGCGTCCAGCGTTCCGTCATTCAGCCACAAGGGCTGGTCCTTGACATTTGGCGATGGCCAGCTCGGCTCTTCGATCCACCGCCCCTCGCGGTGTACATGAGTTCCGGACGGGGCGGCACTGTCTTGCAGGAAAAACCGCAGCGGCGGCTCGTCCATCAGGCCGGTGTCGATCCCCTTCAGCCAATGGTCCCAGAACCGGATTACCTCGCCGACGAAATCGACCCGGGGCCCCGGCACCCCTTCTTGCGGATACAGATGCGCCCAGGGGCCCATCAGGATCTTGACCGGCCCGCTCAGGTGTTCCGCGATGCGGAACGGCGTGTCGCGATACAGGTCCATCCATCCGCCAAAGAAATACACCGGCACATCGACATCCGCATAGTTTTCGCAGATCGAGCCGCGCCGCCACATGTCATCATGGGTCTGATGTTCCAGCCACATGGCGGGCCAGAATTCGACCCCCTCCAACCGTGCGCGCCACATGTCGATCCAGCGATCCGCGCCCACAATCTCGGGGTCGGGCGGCATGGCATTGTACAGCTGCATGATCGAGCCCCACCAGAAATTGTCATTGGCCAGACAGCCGCCGTAAAAGTGAATATCCTCGCGCCAGCGGTCATCCGTTCCCATCACCGGCGCAATCGCCTTCAGCGCAGGCGGGCGGGTCGCGGCCACCTGAAAGGCGTTATACGCCCCCCAGCTTTTGCCGAACATTCCGACATTTCCGTCGCACCAGTCCTGATCGGCAATCCACTGGATGATGTCGTGCCCATCCTGAATCTCCTGATGCGAATACTCGTCTTCGGGAATCCCGTCGCTGTCGCCATAACCGCGGATATCTACCCGGATCGACGCATAGCCCGCCGCGGCGAAATGCGGATGCATGCTTTCATCTCGCATCCGGGTGCGATCCCGGCGGCGATAGGGGATGTATTCCAGAACACAGGGAACAGGTGTTGTTCGCGCCGATCCGGGCAGCCAAAGCCGGGCCGCAAGTTTTGCGCCGTCCGGCATGGGAATCCAAACGGTTTCGATGACCTCTGTGTTGCTCATGTCCGGTCCTTTGACTGACTGTCAGGTGAAAGGCTGCTTGTGGTGTGCTTCAATGATCTCACCACCGAAGCCCCAAGCGCAGCGCATCATAAATGGCGGCATGCGTGTTACGTGATGAAACGGCATCTCCGATCCGGTACAGATCAAACCCGGCCTCTGGGACAGATTGCGGAAACACGGGGCCGGACCCGCCAACCAGCGCTTCATAATCCACGGCGCCCAGGTTGCGCGACAGCGGTTTCAGGTCGAAGTACAGATCATCCAGCGGCAAAACACCCTGATTAACAACCACCTGATCATACAGGCGCTTTTCTGTCAGGTCCGAGTAGTCCGTTCCAATGGCTGCCTCCAGCTGGTTGCCTGACCGCACCAGTGATTTCAGCGTCCGGGCGACTGTAAACACGGCCCCGGTCTTTTGCAGGGCCCGCATGTAGGGCACCAGGTTCATTCCCATGATTTCGGGGGCAAAACTGCGGTCGCGGGTCATGATTTCTACCCGCCCCCCTGCCTGCGCGATAGCCTCAGCCGCCATCAGGGCCGGGTGATCCCCCGCATCGTCATAGATAAGGACATTGTCGCCGGGGCGCACATCACCGGTCAGGATATCCCAGGCAGTAACCGCCAGATCGTTACCCGTTTCCAGAACCGTCACCTCGGGCAACCCGCCGGTTGCGATCACCACCATGTCCGGCGCAAGCGCGGTTACAGCATCGGCGTCCGCAAAGGTGTTGAACCGAAATGTCACGTCGCACGCCGCGCATTGGGCCATGCGCCAGTCGATGATCCCGATCATCTCGGACCGGCGTCGGGATTGCGCGGTCAGCCGCACCTGACCGCCGGGCTCAGGCGCTGCCTCAAGAACCGTGACGTCATGCCCGCGCTCGGCCGCGACCCGCGCCGCCTCAAGCCCGCCGGGGCCTGCGCCCACAATCACCGCGCGGTGGCGCGTTTCAGCGGCGGGGATCACATGCGGCATCGACAATTCGCGCCCGGTGGCCGGGTTGTGGATGCACAGTGCTTCACCCGCCTGATAAATGCGGTCAAGACAATAGGTGGCACCGACGCAAGGCCGGATGTCCTCTTCCCGTCCGGCCCGGATTTTGGCAACGATCATCGGATCGGCCATGTGCGCGCGCGTCATGCCGACCATGTCCAGCAGGCCCGAGGCCACCGCATGCCGCGCCGTTGCCACATCGGGAATGCGCGCGGCGTGAAAGGTCGGCATCCCAACCTCGGCCCTCACGCGCCCGGCGAAATCCAGATGGGGTGCGCTTTTCATGCCCTGAACCGGGATCACGTCCGTCATGGCCGGGTCGGTATGAATACGCCCGCGAATAATGTTCAGGAAATCGACCTGACCACTGTCACGCAGCCTTCGGGCAATCTCCAGCCCTTCCGCTTCGGTGATGCCGCCCTTTTCCACCTCGTCGGCGGTGTAACGGACCCCTATGATGAAATCGCGCCCGACGCGGTCGCGGATTGCATCCAGAACCATGAAGCCAAAGCGCAACCGGTTGTCCAGATTGCCCCCAAAAGGCGCGTCCATCCGATTGGTCATCGGCGACCAGAACTGATCGATCAGATGGCCATAGGCCTGCAATTCAATTCCATCCAGCCCGGCGGCCTGCATCCGTTCGGCAGCATCGGCGTAATCGGTCACAATCCGCGCGATGTCGAAATCTTCCATCTTCTTGGCAAAGGCCCGGTGCGCCGGTTCCCGGTCGTGCGACGGCGACAGGGATGGCAGCCAGTCACCCTTGTTCCAGCCCGTGCGCCGCCCCAGATGGGTCAGCTGGATCATCACCGCACAGCCATGGGCATGGCAGGCATCCGTCAGCTCCGCCATCCAGCGGACCACCTCGTCCTTGTAAGCTAGGATATTGTTGAACGCAGGCGGGCTGTCGCGGCTGACAACGGCCGACCCCGCCGTCATGGTCATCGCAACCCCCGCTTTGGCCCGCACCTCGTGATAGGCACGATAACGTTCCGTCGGCATCCCATCTTCGGGATAGGCGGGTTCGTGACTGGTCGTCATGATCCGGTTCTTCAGCGTCAGGTGCTTTAGCTGATAAGGTTGCAGCAAGGCATCGCGGCTCATGATAGCGCCTCGTGATCGGTTTGAGTGCGCAAGGCGGCTACAGGGTCGGATGACATGCGGCTCTCCGGTTGTCTGGGGGCAAGAGGTGTGGGTCTTTGCTGATTGAAATCAAACTGGAATTGCCAAGTCAAACTTGTTTTCAATCAGACGTTTTTGACCCATTTTCCTCATGCCTTACGCCCGAGTGGACAAGACAAGCGCGGCCGCGCGCACCCGGTTGGCGCATGCCTTCAGTGAACAAATCCTCTTGCGGGGTGCCACGCGCAAACAGGCGGCGAGGCCGGGCTCAGGGCACGTCGGAATGGACGCTCAGCAGGGTTTCCAGAAACAGCTTGGCCGCACGTGTCGGATCCGGCTGTTTTCGCGTCACCGCCGCAAAGCGCGTTCTGTATTTGATTTCCTGCGGCATCACCTGCCTCATAAGCCCCTGCTCGACAAATTCCTGCGCCAGATGGTCCGGAAGAAAGCCCAGATAGCTGCCTGACAGAATAAGAATTGCAAGGGCCTGTTCGTTTTGCACTTTGGCAGCGCGCCGAAACCCCAGTTGCTGGCCATAGATCAGGTTGGGCGAATTCACGTTCAGGCCCGCATAGTTGTACGCCTGAATGTCCCGTAAACTCAGCGTGTCAGCGGACCGGCTGAACAACGGATTGTCCTGCCCGCAATACAGAAACATGTTTTCCCCATAAAGCGGCGCATAATGCAGGCTTGCCGAGGGGCGGTGCAGGGCGATGATCCCGACATCCAGCTGCCCGCTGATAACCATGGTCTCAATGACGTTGGGCGGTTCGATTGACAACTCGATCTGGATGGCAGGGGCGGCTTCGTTGAACCTGTGAATGGCGCGGGCAAGGCGCGCTTCGGGGTTCGTGGTACACTGATCGAACAGCGCCACGCGGATACTTCCTGCCAGTTGCTGCTTGATCTCGTTGACTTCTGTTCTGAACTGAGAAACCGAAATCAGCAGGTCTTCAGTCGCGGCCAGCACTTTTTCGCCGTCTTCAGTCAGGGAAAAACCCGCCGGGCCACGGTTGCACAGCTTCAAATCCAGCCGAAGCTCCAGATCCGATATGTGTTTCGAGATTGTTGATTTCCCGATGTTGAGCTCATTTTCCGCCGCTGAAAACCCTCCGCTTTCCGCAACGGTTTTGAAAACCCGAAGAAGGCGGATGTCCGTGTCCCCGATGCGGGTGGCCAGTGGGTTTTGTCTCATATTAAAAGTTCGACATTTGTGAAACCTTTCACGCAAATATTAACAACGACGAAACCATGTTGGCAAGATAGCCTCTTGTGGCCGAGGCAGAATCGGACTGGCCACCTTCTCCCCAGGCCATCGCGCACCTCGAAACACGACAAATGGGAGGACATCCATGTCATTTATCAAAAAGCTTGGCACCATCAGCGCCGCCGTTTCCGTTGCTGCACTGATGGTTGCGGGCACGGCTGATGCGAAGAACTTCAAGATCGCGGTGGGCGATAGCGCAGGAAGCGCACAGGAAGCTCTGGGCATCGCCTTCGTCAAGGCGCTGGAAGAGAAATCGGGCGGTGCACATACCGCAACGCTGTTCCTGAACGGTCAGCTGGGGTCCGAACAGGACACCGTGAACGAGGCGGCGATCGGAACGCTGGATATGTCTCTGCTGGCGATCAACAACATCACGCCGTTCTCGCCTTCGGTCGGTGTTTTCACGCTGCCTTACGTGATCCTCAGCCTGGAAGATGCCGAAAAGCTGACCCAGGGCCCAATCGGTCAGGAACTGGTCGAAAACACCATCCGTGATGCCGGCGTGCGCATCATCGGCTGGACCTATACCGGTTTCCGCCGCCTGACCAACTCGAAAAAACCGGTCAAATCGGTTGCTGACCTTCAGGATCTGGTCATCCGCGTTCCTAAGAACGAGATCATGATCGAAACCTACAAGGCATGGGGCATCAACCCGACGCCGATGGCATGGTCGGAAACCTTCACCGGTCTGCAAACCAAGGTGGTCGACGGGCAGGACAACCCTTACCTGACCATCAACGCGATGAAGTTCTACGAGGTTCAGGACCATGTCACCAACCTGCGCTACATCTTCTCGATTGAACCGCTGATCGTTTCAGAAGCGGTCTTCCAGGACCTGTCCGCAGAAGATCAGGCAATCCTCCTTGAAGCAGGACAGGAAGCCACCCTGGCATCCGCACAATTCCTGCGGGATTCCGAGGCCGCCATCAAGGAAGAGCTGACCGCCAAAGGCATGGAGATCATCGATCCCGAAAACGACGAAGCCGAGTTCATCGAACTGGCGACCGGTGCCGTATGGCCCCAGTTCTACGACTCCATCGGTGGCGTCGAAAAATTGAACACCGTGCTTGAAGCCATCGGCCGCGAGCCGGTGCAGCAATAATCGCCGCAGAGCGATACCGGGAAGAGCGCCACGGCGCTCTTCTCATCTCAGGGAGGAGTGAAACCACATGTTCTGGAAATTTCTGGACAACATAGAAAGTGTCATCTGCCGGATACTCTTATCCGGCTTTGTCTGCCTTTTGTTCGTGCAGATCATCGCGCGCGAGGTCTTCGGCTTTTCGGTCAGCTGGATCGAAGAACTCTCGGTCTACATGTTCGTATGGTTCGTCTATTTCGGTGCAAGTTACGCCGCCCTGAAAGGGGCGCATAACCGCGTGACGTTCCAGTTCAAATTCCTGCCTGACGGGTCGATCAAATATGTCGAAGCCTTTGCCGACCTCTTCTGGCTCTTCTTCAATGTCTACTTCCTCTATCTGGCGACAGACTTTGTTTTCAACAAGATGAACAAGTTCTGGAAATCCCAGACACTGGGCATCGAGATGAAGTATATCTACATGGTGCTGCCCATCGCATTTGCGCTGATGACCTTCCGCATCATTCAGGTGAATTACCTCCGCCTTGTCAAAGGCGAGGACATTCACGATCCCGACCAGATCGATCTGGACGAGATCAAGGCCGCTGCCGAAGCGGCCAAAGACCACTGAGACCGGGAGGGGTAACCATGGAATCCGAAATCGTCACGGTCCTGTTTGGATCATTTCTGTTCTTGCTGCTCATTGGCGCGCCGATCACGGTGGCGCTGGGTGTCGCGTCGCTGATCTCGTTTCTCTATCTGGGCGACAACCCGATCAAATTCGTGCAGATCGCCTTTACATCCGTGGGCTCGTTCCCGCTGATGGCGCTGCCAGCCTTTATCCTTGCCGGGGCCCTGATGGAGGCCGCCGGTATCTCAAAACGCCTGATTAACGTTGCCGAAAGTCTGGCCGGTCCCTTCACCGGTGGTATTTCGGCGGCAACGGTCATGGCCTGCCTGTTCTTTGGTGCAATTTCGGGCTCGGGCCCGGCAACAACCGCGGCTGTTGGGATGCTGATGATCCCGGCAATGATCGACCGCGGCTATGAGCGCGGCTATGCCTCGGCGATCACTGCGTCCTCTGGCGGCCTCGGGATTATCATTCCTCCCTCCATCCCGATGGTGATCTTCGGCATTGCCGCGCTCGGTATGGCCCCGCCGCCCGAAGCGGTCGAGAAATTCGGCACCTTCCAGTCGGTTTCGATTTCGAAACTGTTCATTGCCGGGTTCGTACCCGCCTTCCTGATCGCCACAAGCCTGCTGATCCTGAACTATTTCATGTCGAAAAAGCGTGGCTACAAAGGTGTCGCCGAGGGCTGGTCGATCCGCAATGTCGGGTGCGAGATGTATCGCGGGTTCTGGTCGCTGATGGCTCCGCTGGTGATCCTGGGCGGTATCTATACCGGCTTCTTCACCCCGACCGAGGCTGCAATCGTCGCGATCTTCTACACCCTGTTCGTGGGTGTTGTCATCTATCGCGAACTGACCTGGCAGTCGCTGTTCCAGTCGCTTGAAGCCACCACATGGCTAACCGGCCGCGTTCTGCTGATCCTGTTCACAGCAACGGTGTTTGGTCGTCTGCTGGTGGAAAACCAGATCCCGGCAATCATCGCAGAAGGGATGCTCAGCTTTACCGACAACCTCTATGTGATCTGGGCGCTGATCATCTTCTTCCTGCTCTTCGTCGGCATGTTCATGGAAACACTGGCCACCATCCTGATCCTTGTTCCGGTGATGCTGCCGGTGGCCTATTCGGTGGGTATTGACCCGATCCATTTTGGCGTGGTGATGGTCTGTACGCTGGGCATCGGGTTCCAGACCCCGCCGCTGGGTGAGAACCTGTTCATCGCATCCGGTATCTCGAACATCTCGATCGAACAGATCTCGCTGCGCGCGCTGCCTTTTGCGGCGGCCAACACGGTGGCGATCTTCATCATCGCCTTCTTCCCTGAACTGTCGCTGTGGCTCCCACGGCTGTTTGGCTACTGATCTGAAAGGATGACGACATGAAACAGATGGTCACCAACATCCTGTTTGCCACCGACCTGTCCGAAAACTCGGGTCACGCCATGCGCCATGCCGCCAGCATCGCGCAGGCCACCGGGGCGGAGATTCACGTGCTGCATGTGAATGAACCCCTGTCGGAGGATGCCAAGATCACGATGGAAATATTCATCATGAACGAAGAGACCCGCAAGACCGCGATTGAGCGTCGTCACGAGATGGTGCGCAAGGTTCTGGCCGAACGCCAAGCCAAGTTCTGGGCGCAGTTCGACGGCGACGACGGGAAAATTCGCGATCAGGTTACCTCGGTCGAGGTGACTGATGGCCATCCGGCCGAAGTGATCCTGCGCCGCTCGGTCGAACTGGGCTGTGATCTGATCGTGCTGGGCGCGCATGATCACGGCTTTTCGCACACCTTTCTGGGCACGGTCGCAAAACGCGTTTTGCGGCGCTCGAGGATCCCGACACTGATCGTTCCGAACCCGGACGAAATGTAACAACCCCACTGACAAGGAAGTACAAAATGAACAAAACCCTGACCGCGCAGGACCTGGCGGATACGTTTGACGCGTTTAACCGCCACGACATCGACGGCGTGATGACCCACTTCGCCGACGACTGCGTGTTCTACACCGTGGCCGGTGACGAGAAATACGGCAACAAGGTTGAAGGTGCCGCCGCCATCGCCGCCGCGTTTTCGGGCGTCTGGGCAGGCATGAAAGACGCCCATTGGGATCATCACAGCCACTTTGTCCACGGTGATCGTGCGGTGTCCGAGTGGACCTTCTCGGGAACCGATGCAAACGGTATGCGGATCGAAGCTGAAGGTGCGGATCTGTTCACCGTTCGTGACGGTAAAATTGTTGTAAAACAGGCGCTTCGCAAAACGCGCCCAATGTTCAAAGCCTGATCCGCCGCCCTGCGCGCAGCCTCGGAGAAAAACAAGAATGGTGGATAACAGCATCCCGCGTCACTGGCCCAAGGCCAGCTATGACCCTAAATATGACCCGATCATTGATGCGGGTCCGGGTCACAATCGCGACCACGCGCCCACATATTGGATTGGAACGGCCGGAACACCTCCGGCCGATGAGGGACCTGTGTCCAGCGATATGGATGCAGATGTGGTGGTGATCGGATCGGGGTATACCGGCCTGTCCACCGCCATCCATCTTGCCAAGGAACACGGCATTCAAGCCATTGTTTTAGAAGCAAATACCGTCTCTTGGGGCTGCTCCACCCGCAATGGCGGGCAGGCCCAGATCTCATCCGGGCGGCTCAAGCGGTCGCAATGGATCGAACGGTGGGGAACGGACGTGGCCAAGCGCATGCATGCCGAGGTCACAGAAGCGTTTCAGCTGTTCAACGATCTGATTGCGTCCGACGATATCGATTGCGACCCCCAGCCGGGTGGCCACTACTACATCGCGCATCGCGACAAGGTCATGCCGTCCCTCAAGAAAGAGAGCAAGCTGCTCAACGATGTGTTCGGCTATGGCTCGCGCATCCTCTCTCGGGAAGAGCTGCATGAAAAACACGTGCGCGATATGGAGGCCGCAGGTGCCATGTGGGAACCTGACGGGACCTGTATCCATGCGGGTAAACTGGCGTTCGGATATGTCAACATGGCACGCCGTCTGGGGGTGAAAATTCACACCGGTAGCCCGGTCATGGGATGGCAGACGAAGAACGGTGTGCATCACCTGCGAACACCGGGCGGCATCGTCCGCGCCAAAACAGTGGCCCTGGCAACCGCGGGCTATACCCCGCCGGGCCTGAACACGCGCACAAAGCACCGCCTGATGCCCATCCTGTCGAACTCGATGGTGACACGGCCGCTAACCCAGGCCGAACTGGATGAGTGTGGCATTCAGACCAAATCACCCCTGACGGACACCCGCACCTTGCGCCATTACTATCGTTTGTTGCCCGACAACCGGATGCAGATCGGCAGCCGCAGCGCGGTAACGGGGCGGGACGCCGAGAACGAAAGACATCTGGAGCTTCTGAAAAAGGGTCTCGCCCGAAAGTTCCCGGCGCTGACGGATATCAACCTCGACTATTCGTGGTGGGGCTGGGTCGATGTCAGCCACGATATGATGCCGCGTATCTTCCAGCCGGACCCGGAACAGCGCGTGTTCTACGCGATGGGATATGGTGGCAACGGCGTGATGTACTCAGCTCAGGCCGGGCGTCGTATGGCACAGCTGATTGCGGGCAAGAAAGACAAGGCCTTTGCCCTGCCGATCTTCACGTCCCCGCTGCCCAGCCATGGCATCCTGACACCCTTCCGCCGCCTGGGTCAGCGTATAGCCTACGTCGGCTATTACCTCCGTGACGAAATACTGTAATTTACCAACGCTTTGGCGTTCCGAAGATAAGGAAACACCCCTATGAAGATGACGACGGAAGAGGCCTTTGTTAAGGTTTTGCAGATGCATGGTATTGAACATGCGTTTGGGATCATTGGCTCTG
>NZ_JBQFSP010000018.1:0-37554 GCF_056538065.1 Ruegeria sp. BH8
CATCAGAACGCGGCGTAGATTGAAACTGCGGCGAGCCTGATCCTCCTAAGCCAATCAAACGCTCGTGTTCCAAATCATTCGATGACGGACAGCTAAACGAGTGCCAAATAGGTTGCCCGCATCGCAGAATTGTAAGCACTGTTGGCATGGCCCGCCTAAGGCTTCCTGTAACCACATATACGGAAGTCAGCGACGGTCGTTACCGAGTTCAAATCGACTGATGCCGCGCGAAGCTCCAATTACAGCAATGCGCAGAAAGCGGCCTTTGCAAAGTTTAACGAACGGCCCAAAGCGTGGTAGGCCTGTTGCGTTGAGAACCGCTGAAATCAACCCAAAGCGGACGACGAAAAGATGGCCAATCGGCAAAGGTTTTTTGCGTTTTCCTAACAGCGGCTACTCAATTGCCTTGCGAAATGTCTCCGTCAGCCGTTTGTTCAAACCGTGATGAGGTTCGGCTGAAGAACCGTAGTGCAACTCCGCCAAAGCAGCGATGTCATTGAAAATGACTACGGAGCCGCCTTCTTCATTCGCGTAAACCAATAGTTTTTGGCAAAAGGCATCCAAACCAATTGCCGGAAAGTCCGCCATAGCCACACCACCGGGCGCTGGTCCGCCGAATAGCAAGAGAACAGCATCCGGCAGCTCCGTCCCCAGTTGGGACGCTTCGGCCGCAAAATCGATCTCCCCAAACCAGACTGTATCGTCCTGTCCCATCACAGCTGTCCTGACACGTTCCACTGCCTCTGGAACGCTGAGCTCAGATCGCAATTCGATGATGCCATGGTTTGCAACTAATCCTTTGGTCGGCGCTGGTGCTGCATCCAAGTCGTTCAGGACTTCGAGCAACTTGTTCTCAAATGCATTCAACGCTTGGGTATTGATTAGACCATGCCGAACTTTGAGAAACTGAGAGTCTGTGTATTCGATCTGCGGTCGACCATCCTGATCGAATGAAAGAACGCGAAAAGGAAGGTCCAGACCTGCACGTACGTTCTCCTCCAGTATAGGTGTGTTTACCTCTGGATCAGAGAAAACGAGTACACGAGATGCTGGCATTTCGACGCCTTCGGCCTTGGCCAGGCGCGCGTGATCTATCGATGCGATTGGAGTAGCTCCCGCTTCGGCAACGGCAGTCTCAATCCCTAAGAAGTTTTCGTCCACCGCAGTCTGGGCAGATGAAGATTGTGCAAAAGCGGATGTCGAAACTGATAGAGTTGCAATCATCGAGAAAACAAAGCCAAACCTCACCATTTTACTACTTCCTGTTTCACCGTACTTTTTTAAGAGAAACCGCCGCCAGAGCTGCAAAAGCTATCTCGGCTGCAAGATAAAAGAGAAGTATCCCGTTCGGAACTCCATCGATAAGGATGCTTAGTATGCGTCCAACGGCCAGTCCTGACATAAACAAAAAAAGAACCCACAGCGCGGGGCGTTGTAATTCTGGTTTTGAAGCGGCTGCCAACCAAAACAAAGCGTTTGCCAGATAAAGACCCATAATCGCTCGGAAGACATGCGTCAGGTTCGTCCCTTCCACTGGAAATCCCAGCAAAACTGGGATCGAACGGCCGGGCATCAGACCGTATGACAACGCAATTGGCACGAGGCCGACGGCAGCAAGCAGAAGGACTAATCTAGCACTCATGGAGGACTCCTTCTCGTAGAGGTTTCGCTTTTTGCGAAATTCCTAGTCGGTTATTTTGGGCATCCGATGATCCGAGCCGGATGCCCACGCTGCGGTGGGAAAGGCGTATTGGTTGCCTCGCTTCCTCTACTGAGAGATGCCGCCTTCGGTTGATGTTTGTTCTTCAACATGGTCTTGATTGGCGACCGGCTTCCCGCGCGGAGGGAACTCCTCGAAAGTAGCGAGATGTGCCTGCACTAACCGGGCGGCTGGGCCGAATGCCCACATTTTCTCACCCATCCAGCGGACGTACATACCGCTTTCCTCCGCAGCTTTTTCGTAGGGATCGCGGCGGAGGTTGAAAAGCAAGGGGGCGACCAGTTCTTCCTTCGGGCCTGACCAGCCGTGGTTTTGAACGACAAAGTGCGCTTTCCAATCGTTGTAGCGTACTGCTTGGAGGTCCGTACCCTGATAGTAAATCAGCTCGCGGCGATTGCTCTCTTCATCCTCACCCGTCAGGTAAGATAGTTGATTGTAGCCATCGAGATGCACTTTATAGCCTTCATATCCCTCTAGGAGCTTTTCTCTTAGATCTGTCGGACCTCCAGCCGCAGCTACAAATGTTGGCATCCAGTCCATTCCGCTGAAGATGCCATTCAAGACTTGACCTTCTGGAATTTTGCCCGGCCAGCGAATAATCGCAGGAACTCTAAAGCCACCTTCCCAAGTAGTACCCTTTTCCCCATGAAACGGTGTCGTACCACCATCAGGCCACGTCAGTGTTTCCGGGCCATTGTCGGCGGTGAACATCACTATGGTATTATCGGCAACTCCCAGATCCTCAAGGTGGCTGAGAACGTTACCAACGTTGTTGTCCAACTCCTTCATGACAACATCCTGAAGTCCGCGCCCATTGCCCAACATAGCTTCGTATTCGGGGCTGAGGTGGGTCCAGACGTGTGCACGGGCTGGAGCCATCCAGACAAAAAACGGAGTGTCCGACTCTACTGCACGAGAAATGAAGTCCTTCGTGTAAGATGTCACTTCGTCATCCAAAGTCTTTTGGCGCTCAGGAGGCGCAGGCCCGTCATCAATAATGCGCTGCTTCCCGACTTTTCCAAATCGCGGGTCGACTGTTTCGTCTACCTCCTCTGTTGCAAATGAATGAATGATGTTGCGAGGCGCAAATTGCGCGTTGAATTCTGGGTCGTCTGGCCAATCCGGATCAGACGTATATTCCATAGCATTCAAGTGATAGAGCCAACCCCAATACTCGTCGAAACCTTTTGCAGTCGGTAGGAACTCATTGAGGTCGCCTAGATGGTTTTTTCCGAACTGCCCCGTCGTATACCCCAACTTTTTCAGGAACATCGGAAGCGTTGGGTCATCTGGGTTTAAACCTACCGGATCTCCCGGCAGTCCAACCGTGTGCATACCAGTCCGTATTGGCAATTGTCCGGTCATGAAAGCTGATCGACCGGCAGTACAACTTGGCTCGGCATAATAATCTGTGAGACGAGCACCCTCAGAGGAGAGGCGATCCAAGTTCGGCGTCTCGATGCTTTTGACACCTCCGTGGTAAACGCCGACGCTCGCCCAACCTACGTCATCTGCCATGATGACAAGAATGTTGGGCGGGGTATGTTCGTCGGCCCAAGCTCCAGTGAAAGCAAAGCAGACGGCACCCGTTACTGAGATAAGCTTGTTCATTAAGACCTCCCGACTTGGTACTTCTTACCAACCATAGGAAAAACATCGGCTTAGAGGAACGGTCTGATTTGTTAACTTTTTGGGCTCAGCACCTTGGTGCAAGAAATTTCTTCGACCAAAAAGCCCGCCAAGCCGGAATTGCAAAGTCCTGGGTTGAATGTCCGGTTTGGGCTGGAAACAGTCGTCGCCGATTGAAGCAATGAGCGATTGCTTAGAACCTTTCGAGGACATTGCGCTAAAATTGGATTGGCCCTTGGCACGATTTGTCTGCGATAGTTTCGAGCTTTGGCATCCTGACCAACTCTACGGCTTAACACCAGCTTTCTTCAAGCCTTCGACCAAAAGCGCATTGTGTTCGGGTAGACGGAAGAGGATCAAAGCTCCGGAGACAATGCTGTCTAGGAACGCTGGGGCGAAATCCGCCAGCGCCTGCTCATGTGGCAGGCCTGCTTCGGCGCGCCCGAGGTGGGCGGCACTGGCGATCATAAGAGCCCGGCGGATCGGCGCACGCGGCGTCATCTGAATGGCGTGCTCACCCCAACGCATTGCGTCTTCAAAATCAGCGTCGGCGAAGGCAGCTTGGGCGAGCGCCAGATAGGCGTCTCCTACCCAGAGGTCAGTGTCGCGTGGGGAAAGCTGGAGGGCAAGGTGGGCATGTTCGCGCGCCTGTGTGGTTCGGCCGACCAAAGATTCATGCCAGGCCATGAAGAAGATGTTCCGGGCAAAGTTCGGGTTCAGTGTGAAGCCCAAACTGAAGTCGGCGTTGGCCCCGTCAAAATCTCCACGGAAATGACGAACCATACCGCGAACGCATAAGGCGCGCGGGTCGAGTTGACCACCAAGAAACAGAGGTTCAACGCTTTTATCAGCTAGGCCCAGGTTTTCGGTGGGGTCCTCATCGAACTGGTATAGATAACGCATCAGGTAGGCAAACGCTTTGATCCAATGGGCCTGGACGTTGCGCGGGTCGAGATCAATGGCGCGATCAGAGACCGATATGACCTCATCGAACTTATCCTGAGAGTAGAAGCCTCCCGCGTAGAAGATCGCCATTGCACGTAGCGAGAGGTCGTAGGAGTTGAAGTCGATATCTCGAGCCACAGACGCGCGATCTATTTCGGCAATGGATATCTGGGGGGCGATGGCGCCGACCACGCTGCGTGTAATCTCATCCTGTAACGCGAAGATGTCGTCTAGCGTGCGGTCGTAGCGCTCGGCCCAAACATGGGCTCCATTTGTGCAGTCGATGAGTTGGGCAGTAATGCGTACGCGGTTTTGGGCTCGACGGAGGCTACCCTCTAGCATGTAGCGAACACCGAGTTCTCGAGCGATATCTATATGGGTGACGGGGCGACCCCTGAACGAAAATGAGGAGTTGCGGGCGATGACGAAAAGCTCGGGAAAGCGCGAGAGCTCTGTGATGATGTCTTCGGAAACGCCGTCACAGAAGTATTCCTGTTCTGGATCATTGGACATGTTCTGGAAGGGCAAGACAGCGATGGAGGGTTTGTCAGTGGGTTGAGATTGGTTTTGCGTGGAATCTGATTTGCCCTCCATCGCCAATTTGTAGGCGCGAACTGGCTCGGAGATGTTTTTGAGCGCTACTTCGCCAAGGTCTATGATGTCGTGTTCGATTTTGCCTCGAACCTGCCGGCATGCGTCGTCAGACAGTATGACACCGCCTGGGTCAGCGATGCCTTCGAGTCTTGCGGCAAGATTAACACCCTCGCCATAAATGTCGCCCTCGTCCAAGATTACGTCTCCAATGTGCAACCCTATTCGGAAGCTGATCCGGCTTTCGGTGGGGCTCTCGGCTTCGGCGGCGTGCAGCGCCTTCTGGAGCGTCGCTGCGGCCTCAACGGCAGAAACGACCGAGCTAAAAAGTGCAAACAGGCCATCACCAGTAAGCTTGATAATCTCACCTCCGGCACTTTCGATACTTGGATTGATGATGTCCCGTCGTAGGTCTTTGAGACGAGCAAGTGTTCCCGCCTCGTTAGCCGCCATAAGCCGTGAGTAGCCGACCATATCGGCGGCAAGTATGGCGGCAAGTCGGCGTGTCATGCGCATTTCCCAATAGCAACCTTTTTTCGAATCTATCAAGTTCGGCAGTAGTGTGCCAACTTTCGAGAATGTCCGCTTCGGGCTGCCACCGGTCATTAATGTGAAAAGTAACGAAAGGCGACAACAAGCCCAATGCGGGCTTTGCCAACCTTTCAAATCAGCATCATCCCCGACCATTTCAGTTCGAGTTTCAATCCCTAGCGGGCAAGGCAACCTCGCCTTCCCAGTCAGAAATACGGTGCGGTAGCGCCAGGAGTTTTGACGCCACACGTGTTTTGGTCGTTCCACTTCCAGTCATCCCCGAATATTTGCCGGTGGAGGAAACAATCCGCCAGTTGTTGACGCCGAAGGCAACAACCTCCCATCTCATGGTGAACGTGTCCTCTTCTTCACCATAAACACAGACGCCACCGCCGCTGACACCGCTGGGTCCGCCGAAACCCGAGCCCACGCACCGGACAAAACCAGGATCGATTGGTCCCTCGTCAACGGTATAAGTCCCATAGTTGTCCTCTTTCCAGAACACGTCCTCGCCCGCGGAAATTTGCTCTTGGTTGACGACATAGAAGTTCGTTGCCGACACTTTCTCTGCAGCAGTCAGACAATGAGGCGCAAAGAGAACTGCGGGGATAAGCATTGAACGCAACATGTTGTTTCCTTCGACAGTGGGGCAAAACCAGCATGATAGAGACTACGAAATTTATTGCTAGGAAAGGAACGCATAGCCGGACCTGAAAAGTCAGCTTCGTCCCGCATCTCAGAGATTGCAAAGCTTAGTGATGAAGGTCCGCTTTGGGCTGCGACCAGCTATTCATGCAGGCCGCGGAGAATGGCCAAGTCGACTCTAAACCTACCGAATGCTGCGACCTGTACGAATTCCGGCGCAGCACAGAAAGCTGACTTTGCAAAGTCAAAAGACAGCCCAAAGCGGCATTCGTGGTACACTCTTGCGCCGAGGCGCGTTCAGCAACAACCCGTGTGAGGCACCTGAGCCGATAAGAAAGTTCAGGTTTTTGTCGTAAATGTCGCTTCTATTAATTTTAGTCACATTCAAACTCCGCAGCAAATGTCGCAGTGATACTTTCATGCTGCACTGCCCACAAGTAAAAGCTGTCTGTTGGTTGGCCTTTCGCGTCGACCGTTCTAACGTTTTGTTTTGGCATCGACATACGGAATCTTCGACCACGCCACAGAGCGTCACACTGAACCGAGAACTGGTTTACTTGATTGTGTGAACGTCAGATTGGTCTACACGCCAGTTTCACGCCTTCCGGCCTCATTCGTCTTGTAGCTCAGAGCCCGCTTCGGGGCGGAGAAGTACAGACAATACTCGGCGGTGAATACGATCTAGATCGTAATCGGTTAGTTCTAATCCCTCAGTCATCCGCGCTTTGAATGATTGAAAGTCTCCGCGAGTAATCTCGTCACGGTTTTTGTCGTCTCCGGCGAGTTGCTGCGCGAGTTTTTCCTTTCGGAAGTCCAGCAGAAAACGGGAAAATCGAGCGTTCAATTCGGAGTACTGAGGGGACTCCTCGATAGGCGATTTGTTTTTCATCAATTCGGTATCCGATAGCCATGGAACTGCCCGAGCGGTTTTGCTGGGCAAGTACAACATTCTGGTCAGCTTTTGCGTGTGACGCGTATGAGACGATTTGGTTCCATGGCCACAGTCTTGAGATTTTCTGGTCTTGGTCAATAGCGCGAATGTTATCGACGGTCGCCTAACGCAGAACAATCTCAGAACTCTACAGGAATCTTTTTTATTTTATTTCAAAGTCTTAAGAATCTGCGGGCATTAAAGACCGTTCAAATGGGCGCAAAAATCAACCTTATGGGCTATTTATGCCCACCCACACAATTTGTGCAGCGCTTCATACCTATCCGCATTTGGAATGACCGCAGCTGCGGCAGGTCATGCAGCCTTCGATCATGACCATGTCGTACTGACCGCAGGACGGGCAGGCTTTGCCACGTGGCGCGTCCAGGTTCACCACTTGCGCCTGGGGATCGGATTTCAACCCCATCCCTTCGCCTTCCAGAAAGCCGATGGCGACCATGTGTTGTTCGATCACGCCCCCGATCGCGGCCAGGATCGATGGGATATACTTGCCTTTGACCCACGCCCCGCCGCGCGGGTCGAAAACGGCTTTCAGCTCTTCGACCACAAAGGACACGTCCCCACCCCGACGGAACACGGCCGAGATCATCCGCGTCAGCGCCAGTGTCCAGGCGTAATGTTCCATGTTCTTGGAGTTGATAAACACTTCGAACGGGCGGCGGCGGCCCGAGATGATGATGTCGTTGATGGTCAGATAAATCGCGTGCTCGCTATCGGGCCATTTCAGCTTGTAGGTCGACCCCTCCAGCGATTGCGGGCGATCCAGCGGTTCGGACATGTAGATGACGTCGCCGCCTTCAATTTCATGAGGCGCATTCGCGCTTTCCCCCGGCACCTTGTCATCGCTTTCCGAAACGGTCAGAACCGAGCCGGTCACATCGTTGGGGCGATAGGTCGTGCACCCTTTGCAGCCCTGATCCCAGGCCTGCATGTAGACATCCTTGAATGCGTCAAAGCTGATATCTTCCGGGCAGTTGATGGTCTTGGAGATCGAGCTGTCGATCCATTTCTGCGCTGCCGCCTGCATCTTGACGTGATCCGACGGCGTCAGGGTCTGGGCATTGACGAAATAGTCCGGCAGAGCTGCGTCGCCAAACTTGTCGCGCCACATCTGAACGGCGTAATCCACGACCTCTTCTTCGGTGCGCGAGCCGTCTTTTTGCAGAACCTTGCGGGTGTAGGCATAGGCAAAGACCGGTTCAATCCCTGACGACACGTTCCCGGCATAAAGCGAAATCGTGCCCGTGGGCGCAATCGAGGTCAGCAGAGCGTTGCGGATACCATGTTCGCGGATCGCATCGCGGACGTCGTCATCCATTTGCTGCATCGTGCCGCTGGCCAGATATTTCTCGGCGTCGAACAGGGGGAACGCGCCTTTCTCCTTAGCCAGATCGACCGAGGCCAGATATGCGGCGCGGGCGATTGCGTGCAACCAGCGTTCCGTCTGGCGCGCCGCCTCGTCGGACCCATAGCGCAGGCCCAGCATCAGCAGCGCATCCGCAAGACCCGTCACGCCCAGCCCGATGCGGCGCTTGTCCTGCGCTTCCGCCTCTTGCTCGGCCAGCGGGAATTTCGAGGCGTCCACGACGTTATCCATCATGCGCACGGCTGTCGCGACCAGTTCCTGCAACGCCGGTTCATCCAGATGCGCGGCATCCCCAAATGGTTCGGCAACCAGCCGCGCCAGATTGATCGAGCCCAGCAGGCAAGCCCCGTACGGCGGCAGAGGCTGTTCGCCACAGGGGTTCGTCGCGGCGATGGTTTCAACATAGCTCAGGTTGTTGGCCTGATTGATGCGGTCGATGAAGATCACGCCCGGTTCAGCATAATCATATGTGGCCTGCATGATCTTGTTCCACAGATCACGCGCCTGAACGGTGTGATAGATCTTGCCGTCAAACTGCAACTCCCACGGGCCGTCGGCCTTGACCGCCTCCATGAAGGGATCGGTCACCAGCACCGACATGTTGAACATGCGCAGGCGGGCCGGGTCGGATTTGGCGGTGATGAACTGTTCGATATCAGGGTGATCACAGCGCATGGTGGCCATCATCGCCCCCCGGCGCGAGCCCGCGGACATGATTGTGCGGCACATTGCGTCCCACACATCCATGAAGCTGAGCGGGCCAGAGGCATCTGCCGCCACACCTTTCACATCCGCGCCACGCGGGCGGATGGTCGAGAAATCATAGCCGATCCCGCCCCCCTGCTGCATGGTCAGCGCGGCCTCTTTCAGCATGTCAAAGATGCCGCCCATGCTGTCGGGGATGGTGCCCATAACGAAGCAGTTGAACAGTGTCACCTGCCGCGCGGTGCCTGCGCCAGCAGTGATGCGCCCGGCGGGCAGATATTTGAAATCTTCCAGTGCCTCGTAGAACCTGTCTTCCCAATGATCCGGGTCGTCCTCGACCCGCGCGAGGTCACGGGCGATGCGTCGCCAGCTGTCTTCAACCGTCTGATCGATGGGCGTGCCATCCGCCTGTTTGAAGCGGTATTTCATGTCCCAGATCTGCTCGGCGATGGGGGCGGCAAAGCGGCTCATTGGTGATTCCCTGTGCTGAAAGAGGTATCCAGACTAACACCCACTACACCTTGATGAAAGCCAATCCTGAGCTACAATGGATAGATAGCAAAGGGACGACTCTGTGGGAAAGCTGTGGATAAGTACGTGAACCTCATCAAACTTTCGGTTGGTTCGGAAAGCGTGGACTCTCTGATCGCGTGGCAAGACAGCCGCAAACCGCTTTATGAGGACGGATATCCGCGCCACGTAACCCGCATGTGGCCCAAACGTGATGCCGAGATTCTGAATGGCGGATCAATCTATTGGGTCATCAAAGGTGTCGTACAGTGCCGTCAGCGCATTCTGCGCCTGGACGAGGTGATCGGCGAGGACGGTATCCGCCGCTGCGCCATCGTTCTCGACCCTAACGTACATCGGACCCAGAACGCCTTGAAACGCCCGTTTCAGGGTTGGCGATACCTGAAGCCCGAAGATACACCAGCCGACCTTCCGAAAGGGCGCGCGCAGGATGACACCCTGCCCGATGATCTGAACCGCGCCCTTGCGGATATCGGTGTGCTGTAGTTACCGCAGCCGATCCAGCATTTCCGTCAGAACCGCCTTATCCGCCGCGTCGACCTTTGCAACCCGGCTGCGCCACAACGTGGCCTGCGATTGCAGGATCAGACCGTCCGACAGGATCTTGAGGTGGTTTGCCCGCAGGGTTTCACCTGAGGAGGTGATATCGGCAATTGCTTCGGCTGTTTCGTTCATGACCGTACCTTCGGTCGCTCCCTGGCTGTCGACCAGAGTGTAGTCGGCCACGCCCGCGTCGGTCAGGAACTCCCGCACCAGTCGGTGATATTTGGTGGCGATCCGCAGCCGGTGGCCATGGGTGTTGCGAAATGCTGCTGCCGCCGCATCGAGATCGTCCAGCGTGTCCACATCGACCCAGCAGGCGGGTGTGGCGATGATCAGATCGGCTTTGCCAAAGCCCAGCTGCGCGATCTCTTCGACCTGCTGTTCCCAGCGCGGAAGTTTTTCTTGCACCAGATCGATCCCGGTGACGCCCAGATGAATACGGCCCGACGCAAGTTCGCGCGGAATTTCACCCGCCGACAACAGAACCAGCGAGACGCCGTCAATCCCGTCGACCCTACCCGCATATTCCCGGTCCGAGCCGTTGCGGGACAGCACGATGCCATGTTTTTCGAACCATGAAACGGTCTTTTCCATCAACCGGCCCTTCGAGGGCACGCCCAGTTTCACACTCATAGCACGGCCTCCTCGATTTCAAGCATCAGGTCCGGGCGGATCACTCCGCCGATCGCGGGGATTTCGGCCCCATCCCCCAAACGGCGCGTCAGCGCATCATAGCGCCCACCGGTGGCGACAGGCGGCAGGTCGGGACGGCCTTCGGCGTAGAACCCAAAGACAAACCCGTCGTAATATTCCATCGATGTCCGGCCATAAGACGCTTCGAAATCCAGCCGGGCGACGTCGACGCCACGCGCTTGCAGGGCTGCGATCCGCGCCTCCAATCGGTCCAGTGCCGGGGTGATCTGCGGCAGATCCACTGCCACATCCCTCAGCTGTTCCAACGCGAAGGGCATGGTTTCACGCACATTCAGCAGCGTTTCCAACCCGGCCAGTTCATTGTCAGAGATCGGCGGCGCAGCGCGATCTTCACGCAGGGCTTTGATCCGGTCGGCAATCTCGGGCCCGCGGCGCTTGCCGATCATCGGAACATCAACCGCCATCGGGTCGTCCGCGTCCAAAAGCGCGTCACGGCCTTCGGGCCCCGGTTTACGCCCTGCAAACCGGTCCAGCAGCGCACGAAACCGGCGCGGCCGCCACAGGTGCCGCATCAGCGCGGCCTTGCGGCGGTCTGTGGTCCGAAGCCCTTCGACAGCCGCGGTTAGGATACCGATATCCCCGGTCGCTGCGCGCAGAGGCAGCCCGCGCAGTTGCATTGCCATCAGCGAAAACACTTCGGCATCGGCACCAGCGGGATCATCGCGGTCAAAAACCTCGTACCCCACCTGAATATATTCGTTCGAACGGTCCGGGTCGTGTTCCTGACGGCGGAACACCTCACCTGAATAGGTATAGCGCGCTGGCTCGGCCCCGTCCCGCATGTGCATCTGAACAACAGGCAGGGTGAAATCCGGGCGCAGCATCTGCTCGCCCCGCAGCGCGTCCGAGGTGACGTAGGCACGGGCGCGGATATCCTCGCCATAGAGGTCCAGCAACATTTCAGCGGGTTGCAGCAGCGGGGTATCCACCACCTGCGCGCCCGCAGCCTCGAACCGGACACGCATCATCGCGGCACGGGCCTGTATCTGGGAACGGTTGGGCATGGGTCAGTCCTGACTGTTCAGAATTTCACGCACTTTCGCGACCAGATCAGCGCGCGATACTTCGAACTGGCTGGGGCGTTCTTTCCATTCCTCCAGCGTGGCGCTTTCGGCGATCTTAGCCCCAAGGATCAGGTCCTTGATCTGCACGATGCCTTTTGCCTTTTCGTCCCCGCCTTCGATCACCGCAACCGGAGAGTTGCGCTTGTCCGCGTATTTCAACTGATTGCCAAAGTTCTTGGGATTGCCCAGATACACCTCGGCCCGGATGCCCGCATTGCGCAGCTCGGCCACCATCGCCTGATAATCGGCCATCCTGTCGCGATCCATGACGGTGACGACCACGGGGCCTTTGGCCTGGGCGCTGATCCGGCCCTTTTCGCGCAGCGCCGCCAGTAACCGATCGACGCCGATGGACACCCCGGTCGCGGGCACTTCCTGCCCGGTGAACCGCTTGACCAGATCGTCATAGCGCCCGCCGCCCGCAACCGAGCCGAATTGCCGCTTGCGGCCTTTCTCGTCGAAGATTTCGAACGTCAGTTCGGCCTCGTAGACCGGACCGGTGTAATAGCCCAGGCCACGGACGACGGAGGGGTCAATGACAATGCGGTCGGGGCCGTAGCCGCCAGCGGAGAGAAGTTCAGCGATCTGTTCCAGTTCAGCAATCCCATCCGCCCCAATCTTGCTGTCACCCACGGCAATGCGGAGGTTAGCCAATGTACCAGCGGTATCGACGGCCTTGGAAGTCAGGAAGGCGATAACCGGGTCTGCCTGATCATCGCTGAGACCAACGCCGTCGATAAACGCGCCCGACGCGTCCAGACGACCCTTGGTCAGCAACTCGCGCACACCCTGCTCACCCACCTTGTCGAATTTGTCGATGGTGCGAAGAACATTGTCTCGTGCGGCTTGATCATCGCCAAGCCCCATCGCCTCCAGCACACCGTTCAAAACCTTCCGGTTATTCACCCGGATGATGTAGTCACCGCGCGGGATGCCAACCTCTTCCAGCGTGTCAGCCAGCATTGCACAGATCTCGGCGTCAGCAGCCATCGAGGCGGTTCCAACCGTATCCGCATCGCACTGGTAGAACTGCCGAAAGCGCCCCGGCCCCGGCTTTTCGTTGCGCCAGACCGGACCCATTGCATAGCGGCGGTAAGGCGTCGGCAGGTCGTTGCGGTGCTGGGCATAGACACGGGCCAGTGGCGCGGTCAGGTCATAGCGCAGGGCCATCCAGTCGCCATTTCCGCCCTCGTCAAACTCCTGCCATGCAAAGACGCCTTCGTTCGGGCGATCCACGTCGGGCAGGAACTTGCCCAGCGCCTCGACGGTTTCCACCGCGCTGCTTTCCAGCGCGTCAAATCCGTACCGATGATAGACACCCGCAATCGTCCTCAGCATCTCGGTGCGCTGCGTGACTTCCTCGCCGAAATAGTCACGGAACCCTTTCGGCGTTTCGGCCTTGGGGCGGGGCTGTTTCTTGAGCTTGGCCATGTGGGGCGTCCTTGGGAGTGTACCTGTTCCGCGCGCGGTCTATCCCATGGCCCGCATCTGGGCAAGGCGCGCTTTCTCTGGCCAAGGCGTCACAGGGTCGCTATGTGCAGCCTGAAAGACAGGAGCATTCCATGCAGCATCTGGAAGAACAGATTGCCCATCTGACCCGCACGGTTGACGAATTGAACGCGGTTGTCACCAGGCAACAGGCCGAGATTGACCGGCTGACCCGCCGTGTCGAGATGCTGCTGCACCGCGAGGCCGAACGCGCACAGGAAGGGTCAGGCGGCGTTGTCCTTGGTGACGAACGCCCGCCACATTACTGAAGGCTTACAGCCCCAGCGTTGATTTCACCGCGTTGTCGACGACGCCACCCAGCAGGGCGTTTTCATCCCCAGCGCAGCCGTCTTTCAGAGCCGCCACAAATGTTTCGCGCAGCGTGGCCTTTTCCTCGTCCGAACTGGCATGGGCTTCGAGGTCGACCTGACGGTTATAAAGTGACAACGCCGTCATCTTGCCGACCACGTCCACAATGTATTCTTCATTCCCGTCGGCCTCTTCGATGACCGACGCGCAGGTGTGGTACATAAGCGGCAGCGCCGCTTGCACCATCTTTTCGGCTTCCTCGTCCGCAAGGGCAAAACCGGGCCCTGTAAGCAGCGTTGTGGTGGTGATCACTTTCATCGCGTTCAAACGCATCATCCCGCCCCCGCTTATTTCGAGTTCGCGCCGATCAGCGCACCAACAATTGCCCCAGCGGCGGCGCCTTTGCCGTCGCCGATCAAGGCCCCAACCCCGGCCCCAATCACAGCACCTTTGATCGTGTTCTCTTTCTTTTTGTCGTCCGCAAGCGTGGCTGTCGCCGAAACCAAAGCCAGCGATGCCGCCGCCCCCAATACAATCGTTCTGAGATTGAGACCTGCAATCGTCATATCAACGCCCTCCCGTGGCATGAGTAGAAGACATATTTGCAAGGTCAGCCTAGCGATGCGCTAACTGTCTGGCAACAAAGCGGTGTCAGATCTCTTCGACGGTCATCACGCCTTCCAGCGATTTGATCGCGCCCTTGATCTGCGGGTTTATCGGAAACACGCGCCCCAAGTCGATTTCGACGTCGCCGGGCAGGCCGGGGTCCAGCAACAGCAGCTGGATCGGTCCTCGGGCCGCACCCTTGGCAGCGGTTGCGGCTTCTTCAAGAACCGTTGCAATCGTCGACACTGCCCGCGCTTCGTCGACAAAGATGCGCAGGCCCGTCGCCCCGGCTTCGGCCACCACAGAATCCGCTGGTCCAACCGAACGCCCCAGCAGCTTGAGCTGATCGGACTCCATCGTCGCCTCAACGGTCAGAACCACCTGAGCGCCGGTTTCCAGAAACTCGCGGCATTTCTCCAGCGTGTCGGAAAACAGCGTGACCTCATAAGCGCCGGTCGGGTCCGAAAGCTGGGCAAAGGCGAACCGGTTGCCCTTGGCCGATTTCCGTTCCTGCCGCCCGGCAACCACTCCGGCCATCTTGGCGATCAACGGGCCAGAGCGGGCTTTCTCTGTCACCTCGTCCAGCGTCAAAACCTGTTTACGCTTCAAGGCCGGCATATAGTCGTCCAGCGGATGACCAGAGAGGTAGAATCCGATGGCCTTGAACTCTTCGCTCAGACGTTCAGCCGGCAACCAGTCGGGGGTCGGCGCCAGGCGCGGTTCGGGCAGGTCATCTCCGGCCTCGCCAAACAGTGACACCTGGTTCGAATTCTTCTGTTCATGGATCGCGGCCGAATACTGCACCAGCGCATCTAGGCTTTCAAACACACGGCGGCGGTTCCGGTCCAGCTCATCAAAGGCCCCGGCGCGGGCCAGCATCTCAAGCGGGCGTTTGCCCACTTTCTTCAGATCAACGCGGCGGGCGAAATCGAACAGGTTAACAAACGGCTTGTCCGCGCGAGCCGCAACGATCAGGTTCATCGCCTCGACACCCACATTCTTGAGCGCGCCCAGCGCATAGACCAGATGTCCGTTATCAACATCGAACGTGGCCTGAGATCGGTTCACACAAGGTGGGACATACGGCAGTTCCAGCCCTTTTCGGACCTCTTCGAAATAGATCGCCAGCTTGTCGGTCAGATGGATATCGCAATTCATGACGCCCGCCATGAATTCAACCGGATGGTTCGCCTTCAACCAGCCGGTTTGATAGCTGACCACCGCATAGGCGGCGGCGTGGGATTTGTTGAAGCCGTAATTGGCGAATTTCTCGAGAAGGTCGAAGACTTCGCTGGCTTTCTTGGCATCCACCCCGTTTTCTGCCGCGCCTTTTTCGAACTTGGGGCGTTCGGCATCCATCGCCTCTTTGATCTTCTTACCCATCGCGCGGCGCAGCAGGTCTGCACCGCCCAGGCTGTACCCCGCCATGACTTGCGCGATCTGCATCACCTGTTCCTGATAGACGATAATACCTTGAGTTTCCTCAAGAATGTGGTCGATCAGCGGGTGAACGGATGTGATTTCGCGCAGCCCGTTCTTGACCTCGCAATAGGTCGGGATGTTCTCCATCGGGCCGGGACGATAGAGCGCGACGAGGGCCACGATATCCTCGATACAGGTGGGTTTCATGCGCTTGAGCGCGTCCATCATGCCCGAGCTTTCCACCTGGAACACCGCGACCGTCTTGGCCGCTGAATAGAGCTTATACGTCGCCTCGTCATCCAGCGGGATGGCGTTGATCTGGTTCTCGGCCCCCTCGGCAGGTTCGTAAAGCTCGGTGCCATCGGCGGCGATATGCAGCTTCCGTCCGGACTTGAAGATCAGGTCCATCGCGTTCTGGATCACGGTCAGGGTTTTCAGACCCAGAAAGTCGAACTTTACCAGCCCGGCCTGTTCCACCCATTTCATGTTGAATTGGGTCGCAGGCATGTCGGATCGCGGGTCCTGATAGATCGGCACCAGCGCGTCCAGTGGCCGGTCGCCAATCACAACCCCAGCCGCGTGGGTCGAGGCGTTGCGCAGCAGCCCTTCGACCTGCTGGCCGTATGTCAGCAGACGATCCACCACCTCTTCGTTGCGCGCTTCTTCCCGCAGGCGCGGCTCGTCCTTCAGGGCTTTTTCGATGGAAACCGGTTTGACACCTTCCACGGGGATCATCTTAGACAGACGGTCCACCTGCCCGTACGGCATTTGCAGCACCCGCCCGATGTCGCGCACGGCGGCCTTTGACAGCAAGGCACCAAAAGTGATGATCTGCCCCACCTTGTCGCGCCCGTATTTCTGCTGCACGTAACGGATCACCTCTTCTCGGCGATCCATGCAGAAGTCGATATCGAAGTCGGGCATCGAAACCCGTTCGGGATTCAGGAACCGTTCAAACAGCAGGCTATAACGCAGCGGGTCGAGGTCGGTAATTGTCAGCGCATAAGCCACCAGCGAGCCCGCACCCGATCCCCGCCCCGGTCCAACCGGAATATCGTGATCCTTGGCCCATTGGATAAAGTCGGCAACGATCAGGAAGTAACCAGGAAAGCCCATGCCTTCGATGATGCCAAGTTCGAAATCCAACCGCTCCTGATACTCCTCGGGCGTCACCGCATGGGGGATTACCGCCAAACGTTTCTGCAAGCCTTCATTCGCGATGCGGCGCAGTTCAGCGACCTCGTCATCGGCGAATTTCGGCAGGATGGGATCGCGGCGATAAGCCATAAAGGCGCAACGCCGCGCGATCTCGACCGTGTTCTTAATGGCCTCGGGCAGATCAGCGAACAGCGTCACCATTTCCTGCTGCGACTTGAAATAATGCTGCGCGGTCAGGCGGCGGCGACCTTCCTGCTGGTCGACATAAGCCCCTTCGGCGATACAGATCAGCGCATCATGGGCCTCGTACATATCCGAGGTCGGGAAATAGACGTCATTGGTGGCAACCAGCGGCAGGTTCTTGGCATAGGCCATCTCGATATGGCCGCGCTCGGTCTGGCGTTCGGCCTCGGGTTGGCCGTCTTCACCTGGGTGACGCTGGAGTTCGATATACAGACGATCCGGGAAAATCGCGGCCAACCGATCCACCAGCGCCTCGGCCGCCGGACGTTGCCCCTGTTGCAACAGGCGGCCCACCGGCCCGTCAGGCCCTCCGGACAGGCAGATCAGCCCGTCGGCGCGGTCCGCAAGCTCGTCCAGCGTGACCTGCGGCAACTGCCCGCCCTTGTCCACGTAAAGGCACGTGCTCAGCTTCATCAGGTTCTCGTACCCCGCCTCGGACTGTGCCAGCAGAACAAGCGGCGCGGGCGATTTTTGTTTTTCCCCCGGTTGCGACTGCACATAAGTCAGATCAACCTGACATCCCATGATCGGCTGGACACCAGCCTGACTGGCTGTCACCGAAAATTCCAGCGCCGAAAACATGGAATTCGTGTCAGTCACTGCAACGGCAGGCATCTCCATCTTCTCGCACAGGGCGGGCAGTTTTTTCAGCCGCACAGCGCCTTCCAGAAGGGAATATTCGGTGTGAACACGTAGGTGAATGAATCGGGGGGTACTGCTCATGAACGGCAGGCTACCCTAGCCGCGAGGCATGCAAAAGCCGGAACCTGCGCCGTTGTTTGGCAAAATAATCATTTTCGATTATTCGGATTTTCCAGAAGGTGCTTCGGAAAGCGACATCTTCACTGACAAAAAAACGCTTTAGTTTCAAACAACTGATATCTACACAGGGTGCGCAATTCCACGCCGATTGGCTGTAATGATGCATCATACAGGCAGTTTTTCTTGCCAGATCACGCATGCTGTTTCTAACATCCATTGGCAAGCTATCCGCCCGCCACTCTTTCTACGTCGCATCGAAGGAGGGCACCACCAGGGCGCAACCGGGTAAGGCGACGGGTTTCTCGAATGGACATCACGTTTCTTCTGAACGGAGAGACAGTGGAGCTGACGGACATCGATCCGACAGCCACTCTGCTGGATTGGCTGCGTGAAGATCGTGGCCTGACCGGCACCAAGGAAGGCTGCAACGAAGGCGATTGCGGTGCCTGCACTGTCATGGTGACGGATGCGGGTGGTGCAAAGGCCCTGAACTCGTGCATCCTTTTCTTGCCGCAACTGCATGGCAAGGCGGTTCGAACCGTCGAAGGCGCCAGCAGCCCCGATGGCGAGGTCCATCCGGTTCAGCAGGCTATGGTTGACCTGCACGGTTCGCAATGCGGCTTTTGCACGCCCGGTTTTGTCATGTCGATGGTGGCCGGTCACACCAATGGCGCGACGGATCACGATACACAGCTTGCCGGTAATCTGTGCCGTTGCACGGGTTACGCTCCCATTATTCGCGCAGCCGAAGCGGCCGAGAAACAGCCCGTGCCTGTCTGGGTCAAAGACAAGCCTGTCGCAACGCCTGCCGCCTCACCCATGCTGCCGGGCTCGTCCGACGCGCTGGCTGCCGTATATGCCGAGAACCCGAATGCCACTTTGGTTGCGGGCGCAACAGATGTTGGGCTTTGGGTGACCAAGCAACTGCGCGATCTTGATCCGGTGATCTTCCTGAACCGCTGTGACGATCTCAAAGAGATCACGATCACCGACGAAGAAATTCGTTTCGGTGCCATGGTCGATATGAACCGCATGGGCGACGCCTTGGTGGACATTCACCCATCCTATGCTGAAATGATCCGGCGCTATGCCAGTGTTCAGGTCCGTCACGCGGCCACTGTGGGCGGCAACATCGCCAATGGCTCACCAATCGGAGACAACCCGCCCGCGCTGATTGCATTGGGTGCGACGCTGCACCTGCGCAAAGGTGATGAGCGCCGGTCAGTCCTGCTGGAAGACTTCTTCATCGATTACGGCAAACAGGACCGCGCACCGGGTGAGTTTGTCGAAGCCGTCAGCTTCCTGCGTCAGGCGGACCGGCTGAAATGCTACAAGCTGAGCAAACGGTTCGATCAGGATATCTCGGCGGTGTGCGGATGTTTCAACATTACCATTTCGGACGGGCGGGTGGCGGATGCGCGCATCGCGTTTGGCGGTATGGCTGGCATTCCGAAACGGGCAACCCATGTCGAGGCCGCGCTGATCGGCAAACCGTGGGCGCGCGAGACGATTGACGCCGCGCTGCCCGCTTTTTCCGACGATTATTCACCGCTTACGGATATGCGCGCCTCGGCCACGTACAGGCTTGAGACCGCCAAAGCGATGCTGGAACGGTACTTCCTTGAGGATCAGGGCCAAGTGACCAACGTGCTGGAGGTATCGGCATGAGCGTAACCAAACCCCTTCCCCATGACGCGGCACCGCTGCACGTATCCGGTTCCGCCCGGTATGTGGACGACATCCCGACGCCAAAGGGCACATTGCATCTGGCCTTTGGCCTGAGCCCGATCGCCAAGGGCACGATTACCGCGATGGACCTGTCTGCCGTGAAAGCGGCACCCGGGGTCGTCAGGGTCATGACGGCACAGGACCTGCCCTTTGCCAACGATGTTTCGCCCTCGATCCATGACGAGCCTTTGCTGTCCGACGGGACGGTTCACTATATCGGCCAGCCTGTTTTCCTTGTGGTTGCCACCAGCCATCTGGCCGCCCGCAAGGCGGTTCGGTTGGGCAAGATCGACTATGCCGAGGAAACACCGATCCTGACGGTTGAAGAAGCTCTGGCCGCAGACAGCCGATTTGAAGACGGGCCCCGCATCTATGCCAAGGGCGATGCGGACGCCGCGATTGAAAGCGCCGCCCACGTCATCGACGGGACGTTCGAGATCGGCGGTCAGGAGCATTTCTATCTGGAAGGTCAGGCTGCGCTTGCCGTGCCGAATGAAGGCGGCGACATGCTGGTCCACAGCTCGACCCAGCACCCGACCGAGATACAGCACAAGGTGGCGGACGCTCTGGGCCTGCCCATGCATGCGATCCGCGTCGAAACCCGGCGCATGGGTGGCGGATTCGGCGGCAAGGAAAGCCAGGGGAATGCGCTGGCCGTCGCCTGCGCGGTGGCTGCACGGGCAACCGGCAAAGCCTGCAAGATGCGCTATGACCGCGATGATGACATGATCATCACCGGCAAACGCCACGCCTTCCGGATTTCCTATCGCGCGGGATTTGACGAACAGGGTCACATTCAGGGCGTGTCCTTTCTGCAATACGCAATCTGCGGCTGGGCGCAGGACCTGTCCCTGCCCGTCGCCGACCGTGCGATGCTGCATTCTGACAATGCATACCTGTTGCCCAATGCCCGGATTGAAAGCCATCGGTTGAAGACCAACACGCAGTCAGCCACCGCCTATCGCGGGTTTGGTGGCCCGCAGGGGATGGTTGCCATCGAACGTGTGATGGACCACGCCGCGCATGAACTTGGGCTGGACCCGGTGGAATTGCGCCGTCGCAACTATTACGAGCCCGCGCATAAGGTTGCCGAAGTCCAACCTCACGAAAAACCGCTGGGTCATCCCGACCCGCACGAAGACCTGACCAGCCGTGGCGCGGTGGAAACAGGGACGGCCCCGGTCCGCCCCCTGCCCGCTGGTGGCAACACGACGCCCTACGGCATGGAGGTCAGCGATTTCGAACTGCATGGCATGACCGAAGCGCTGATGAAGTCCAGCAACTATGCCGCGCGCAAAGCGGCCATCGAGAAATGGAATGCCGAAAACAGCGTGATCAAGAAGGGCATCGCCTTTTCTCCGGTCAAGTTCGGTATTTCCTTCACACTGACCCATCTGAATCAGGCCGGTGCGCTGGTGCATGTGTATCAGGATGGTTCGGTCCACCTGAATCATGGTGGCACCGAGATGGGTCAGGGTCTGTTCCAGAAGGTCGCGCAAGTGGCCGCGGCGCGTTTCGGCATCCCGCTTGAGATGGTCAAGATCACCGCCACGGATACGGCAAAAGTGCCCAATACCTCGGCCACGGCGGCGTCTTCAGGCAGCGATCTGAACGGTATGGCGGTGAAAGCGGCCTGCGATACGATCCGCGACCGGATGGCCGATTATCTGGCTGAACGGCATCAGGCCGACCCCTCTGCGGTCACTTTCACGGATGGCCACGTTTCGGTTGGTGAAGAACGGTACACGTTCGCCGAAGCTGCCGCACTGGCCTATCAGGGTCGCATAAGCCTGTCGGCCACCGGCTTTTATAAAACGCCCAAGATCGAATGGGACCGGATCGCGGGGCGCGGTCGCCCGTTTTACTATTTCGCCTATGGTGCTTCGGTCACCGAGGTGGCTGTGGACACGTTGACGGGTGAGAACCGCATTCTGCGCACAGATATCCTGCATGACGCGGGCGCTTCGCTGAACCCGGCGCTGGATGTCGGACAGGTCGAAGGCGGTTACGTGCAGGGCGCGGGCTGGCTGACAACCGAGGAACTGGTCTGGGACGGGAAGGGCAACCTGCGCACACATGCACCCTCGACCTACAAGATCCCGGCCTGTTCCGACCGGCCCGATATTTTCAACGTCGCACTTTGGGATGGCGAGAACCGAGAGGACACCATCTATCGCTCGAAAGCCGTGGGGGAACCCCCATTCATGCTGGGAATATCGGCCTGGCTGGCGCTTTCGAATGCGGTGGCGGCCTGCGGGGACACTTATCCGGCGCTCAACGCGCCCGCCACCGCCGAAGAGGTCTGGCGCGGCGTCCAGAGGATGAAGGGAGGCATCTGATGGGATTTGACCTTGAGGCTTTGAGGGAGGCGGTCAAAACCCACGGCAAAGTGGTCCGGGTGGTCATCGCCGGGATCAAAGGGTCGTCTCCACGTGAAGTCGGTGCCGCCATGCTGGTCTGGGACGGTGGGCAAAGCGGCACAATCGGCGGCGGAACACTGGAATACCAGGCGGCACATGCCGCACTGTTGCAAACCACGCCAACCCGCCTGACGCATCATGCGCTTGGACCCGAGTTGGGGCAATGCTGCGGCGGTGCCGTGTCGTTGCTGAGCGAGGTTTACGGCGCAAAGACCGTCTATGATCTGGACGATGCGGTCATCGCGCGCCCGACCAAGGATGGCGCGATGCCCCTGTCGGTCAAGCGAATGCTGGCGACGGCGCGCGGACAGGGGATTGCGCCCGAACCGCAGCTGATTGACGGCTGGATGGTTGAACCCGTTCACAAGCCGACACGCAATCTGTGGATCTGGGGCGCGGGCCATGTCGGCCGGGCGCTGGTGGATGTGCTGTCCCCGCTTCCCGATCTTGCGATCACCTGGGTGGATACCAGCCGTCAGCGCTTTCCGGCCGCTGTGCCAGCGGGCGTGACAATTGTTCCGGCGGCAAAACCGGCCGAGCTGGTCCGCCATGCCCCATGTGACGCCGAACATCTTGTGCTTACATACTCGCATAATCTTGACTTTGAACTGTGCAACAGACTGCTTTTGCACGATTTTGGCTTTGCGGGGCTGATTGGCTCGGCTACGAAATGGGCGCGATTCCGGTCGCGGCTGGCCGCCCTTGGGCATCCGCCTGAACGGATTAGCCGGATCACCTGCCCGATCGGTGACCCGTCGATGGGGAAGCATCCGCATATGATCGCCGTGGGCGTCGCTGCACAATTGCTGCGCCCGGCCCTGCAAAACAAGTTGAAGAAGGACCTGAGCGCGTGACCATTCCACTTTTGAGCTTGCAAGGGCTGACCAAAGCCTACCCCGGTGTTGTGGCCAATGATCAGGTGTCCTTTGACATCGGTGAAGGCGAAGTGCACGCGCTGCTGGGTGAAAACGGCGCGGGGAAATCCACGCTGGTAAAAATGATCTATGGGCTTGTGAAGCCGGACAGCGGCACCATGAAACTGCGCGGCAATCCGTTTGCGCCGCCCGAACCCCGCGCGGCCCGTGCGGATGGGATCGCGATGGTGTTCCAGCATTTTTCGCTGTTTGACGCGCTGAACGTGGCCGAGAATATCGCGCTGGGGATGGAGAACCCGCCCCCGATGGGGGATCTGGCATCGCGCATTCGCGAAGTTTCGGAAACTTATGGCCTTCCGCTGGACCCGTTTCGCACGGTTGGCGACCTGTCCGCAGGCGAACGCCAGCGGGTCGAGATCATCCGCTGCCTGTTGCAGGACCCCAAGCTGCTGATCATGGACGAACCGACCTCGGTTCTGACCCCGCAAGAGGTCGATATTCTGTTTGAGACGCTGAACAAGCTACGCTCCGAGGGAACCTCGATCCTGTATATCTCGCATAAACTGGAGGAAATCCGAACGCTATGCGACCATGCTACGATCCTGCGTCTGGGCAAGAACGTGGGCGAATGTGTCCCCGCTGAAACCTCGGCGCGTGACATGGCCGAGATGATGGTCGGGTCAACCTTGCAGACGCCCGAACGCTCGGGCCGGGAACTGGGCGAGGTCGCGCTGGATGTCAGCGGGCTGTCAGTCCCCTCGCCTTCGGAATTCGGCACCGCATTGCGCAATGTGCACATGACGGTCCGCAAGGGCGAGGTTCTGGGCATCGGCGGCGTTGCCGGAAACGGGCAGGATGAGTTGCTGGGCGTGTTGTCCGGGGAAATCCTGACATCGGCGGATGCAATCAAGTTCAACGGTCAGGCGATCGGCAAGCTCGGCCCGACAGCGCGCCGTAAGCTGGGCGTTCTGACCGCGCCCGAGGAACGGTTAGGCCACGCAGCGGCACCCGACATGAGCCTGACCGAAAACGCTTTGCTGACCGGATCTGTGCGGGAAGGGCTTGAGAAAAATGGCTTCTTGAAATGGTCCGAAACCCGGAGTTTTGCCGAAAAGATCATCGAAGCCTTCGACGTTCGCACGCCCGGGCCCGAAAACGCAGCGCGGTCCTTGTCCGGCGGTAACCTGCAGAAATTCGTGATTGGACGCGAAGTGCTGCAAAACCCTGATGTGTTGGTGGTAAACCAGCCAACCTGGGGGGTGGATGCCGCGGCGGCCGCGTCGATCCGGCAAGCCATACTCGATCTTGCGGCGAAAGGCACAGCGGTGATCTGCATCTCGCAGGATCTGGATGAGCTGATGGAGATCTCGGACAGTTTTGCGGCCTTGAACGAAGGTCGGCTGAGCGCACCGCGCCCGACCACCGGCCTGACGGTGGATGAGATTGGCCTGATGATGGGCGGCGCCCATGGCATGGAGGTGGCACATGTGTGATCTGCTGGGCCGCCTTCGGCTAGAGTATTTGCGAAAAGATGAAACATCTGGGGGGATGAGCAGATGATTGTGTTGGAGAAACGGCCACAGCCGTCCAGGGCCTGGTCTTACGCGACCCCCCTTGTGGCGGTGCTGGCAACAATGGTGTTTGGCGGGTTGCTGTTTGCCATTTTGGGGAAAAATCCGGTCGAAGCCATCGGTACCATCTTCTGGGAGCCGCTGTTTGGAGAGTTCGCATTCTATTACCGCCCTCAATTGCTGGTCAAAGGCGCGCCCCTAGTGCTGATCGCAATCGGATTGTCGCTGGGTTTTCGGGCCGGTATCTGGAATATCGGGGCCGAAGGACAATACATCATGGGCGCCATATTCGGCGCGGGCGCAGGTCTGGCCTTCTATCCGCTCGACGCCTGGTACATCTTCCCGATCATGGTGGTCGCAGGCGCATTTGGCGGGTGGCTGTGGGCAACGATCCCGGCTTTGCTGAAGGTGCGTTTCGGCACCAACGAAATCCTTGTGTCGCTGATGCTGGTCTACGTGGCCGAGCAGATGCTGGCCTCGGTCTCGCTGGGTCTTCTCAAGAACCCCGAAGGGTTCGGCTTTCCCGGATCGCGCAACCTGCAATCCTATGAAAGCGCGCATAATGCCGAGCTGATTGCCGGTTCCGGGATGCATTGGGGTGTTGTCGCGGCCTTCATCGCGGTGATCTTTGCCTATGTATTGCTGAACCGTCACATGCTGGGCTTCCATATCCGCCTGACGGGTGAGGCCCCCCGCGCCGCAAAGTTTGCAGGTGTGAATCCGGCGCGCCTGATCCTGTTCTGCCTTGGAATTTCGGGCGCTTTGGCCGGGCTGGCCGGTATGTTCGAGGTGTCCGGCCCGTCCGGTCAGATCAGCATCGACTTCAACGTGGGTTATGGCTTTACCGCGATCATCGTCGCGTTTCTGGGCCGCCTGCATCCGGTGGGTATCCTGTTGGCCGGGGGCCTGATGGCGCTGACCTATATTGGCGGCGAAATTGCACAATCGCAGCTGGGTCTGCCTGCCGCTGCCATTCAGGTGTTTCAGGGAATGCTGCTGTTTTTCCTGCTGGCCTTCGATCTTCTGACAAACTTCCGCATCCGTGCGGCTCGTAGCGAGGTGGCGTGATCATGGATCTTGGTCAAATCAATCCCGTTCTTCTGGTTGCTTCGCTTATGGTGGCCGCAACCCCCCTTCTGCTGGCCGCGATCGGAGAGCTTGTCGTGGAAAAGGCAGGCGTTCTGAACCTTGGTGTCGAGGGCATGATGATCGTTGGCGCGATCAGCGGTTTTGCGATCTCGGTCGAAACCGGATCGCCCTGGCTGGGCTTTGTTGCTGCCGCCATTGGCGGGGCCGTGCTGTCGCTGCTGTTCGTCTTGCTGACACAGTTTGCGTTGGCCAACCAGGTTGCCAGCGGCCTTGCGCTGACCCTGTTTGGCCTGGGGTTCAGCGCCCTGATGGGGCAAAGCTATGTGGGCGTCAAACCACCCAGCATGGGCGATATCCACATCCCCTTGATCAGCGATATTCCGGTCATCGGCCCGATCCTGTTTCGGCACGATCCCATCCTGTATCTGGGCATTGCGCTGACCGCTGTGGTCTGGGCCGTCCTGAAGTACACCCGCGTCGGGTTGATCCTGCGGGCGGTTGGTGAAAACCACGATGCCGCCCATGCGCTTGGCTACAAGGTCATCAAAATCCGTATCATGGCGATCCTGTTTGGCGGGGCCTGCGCGGGTCTGGGTGGAGCTTACATCAGTCTGATACGTGTGCCGCAATGGACCGAGGGCATGACCGCAGGTGTCGGCTGGATCGCACTGGCGCTGGTGGTGTTTGCCAGCTGGAAACCGTGGCGGGTCCTGCTGGGTGCATATTTGTTCGGCGGCATCACCGTCTTGCAGCTTAATTTGCAGGCAGCGGGCGTTGCCATTCCCGTCGAGTATCTGGCAATGTCACCCTATCTTATCACGATCCTTGTGCTTGTGATCCTTTCGGCCGACAAGAGCAGCGCACCTGCCTCACTGGGCCGGACCTTCCATGCCTCACACTAGGGGCCAACTGAACCAACTTGGGGAGTAACTACATGAAATTCAAATCACTTCTGACAACTGCCGCGATAGCGCTTGGTCTTGCGACCGGTGCAGTGGCGCAAGACAAGACCAAGGTCGGTTTTGTCTATGTCGGCCCTGTCGGCGACGGTGGCTGGACCTATGAACACAACAAAGGCCGTTTGGCGATCGAAGAAGAGTTCGGCGACAAGGTCGAGACTGTATTCGTTGAATCAGTACCCGAAGGCCCCGACGCCGAGCGCGTGATGACCCAGATGGCGCTGGAAGGCGCGGATCTGATCTTTACCACCTCGTTCGGCTATATGGATCCAACCATCAATGTGGCCAAGAAATTCCCGAACGTGAAGTTCGAGCACGCGACCGGCTACAAGACCGCCGACAACGTCTCGGTCTATTCAGCGCGTTTCTACGAAGGCCGCGCGGTTCAGGGGCATATCGCGGGTAGAATGACCGAATCGAACATCATCGGCTATATCGGGTCTTATCCGATCCCCGAGGTGATCCGCGGTATCAACTCGGCCTATATCCACGCCAAGAAGGCAAACCCGGATGTCCAGTTCAAGATCGTCTGGGCCTATACCTGGTTCGACCCGGCAAAAGAAGCTGACGCCGCATCTGTTCTGATCGAACAGGGCGCCGACGTGATCCTGCAGCACACTGACTCGACCGCTCCGCAGGCCGCTGCACAAGAGGCGGGCAACGTGATCACCTTCGGTCAGGCTTCGGATATGAGCGAATACGCCCCCAAACCGCGTGTTTCCTCGATCATCGACAACTGGGGACCCTATTACATTGCGCGCACGCGAGCTGTGATGGACGGCACCTGGACCTCGTCCAATACCTGGGACGGTATCGGGCCGGGCATGGTAGAAATCGGTGAGATTTCGGATGCAGTTCCTGCGGACATCAAAGAAGAGGCACTGGCCCTGAAAGCGGCGCTGGCCGATGGCAGCTATCATGCCTTTACCGGACCGCTGAAGAAGCAGGACGGCAGCGACTGGCTGGCCGAAGGCGAAGTAGCCGACGACGGTACGCTGGCCGGTATGAACTTCTATGTCGAAGGGTTGGAAGGCGATATCCCGCAGTAAACGGCGCGGATAGAAATACATCAAGGCCCGCAGGATTGCGGGCCTTTTTTCGTGGCGTTTTCGTTTCGGTCACATTGCCGGATGATCGGGATGTAACGGCTGCGACGACCTACGGAACCTTTAGGCCCTGTCCTGTGTTCGCCATCCAATCAGGCTAAGGCACGCGAACACGATCGCGGCAACGCAGACGATCGAAGGCCCTGCCGGAGTGTCGAAAACATACGCAGCCCTTAACCCCGTGATGGCTGAAAGCGCGCCTATTCCCGCTGCGATCAAGGCCATCGTTTCTGGTGACCGCGCAAGGTTACGCGCCGCTGCCGCCGGAATGATCAGCATTGCGGCGATCAGCAATACACCCACAACCTTGATCGCCACCGCCACGGTCACGGCAAGAGACAGGGTCAGGATCAGTTGCTCTCGCCTTGGATCGAAGCCGCTGGCATAGGCCAGTTCTTCGTTCAATGTCGCGGTCAGAAGTTGCGACCAACGCCAGACAATCAGCGCCACGACAAGCGCCGCACCGCCCCAGATCACGACCAGATCAGAACGGGAGACCGCCAAAATATCCCCAAACAGATACGCCATAAGGTCAATCCGGACACCGGACAGGAATGAAACTGCAACCAGCCCGAAGGCCAGCGCAGAATGCGCCAGCACCCCCAGCAGCGTGTCCATCGCATAACCGCGACCGGCCAAAAGCGAAACGGTCAGCGCCATGACCAAAGCGACAGCCAGCGCGCCCGTGAAGATCGACATCTGAAACGTCAGGGACAGGGCCACGCCCAAAATTGCGGCATGCGCGGTTGCATCGCCGAAATACGCCATGCGACGCCATACGACAAAACACCCAAGGGGGGCCGCGGCAAACGCCACGCCAATACCTGCGAGCGTTGCCCGCATCATGAAATCATCCAGCATTATTCCGCCGCTTCCTGTGGGTTTGCATCATGGTCATGATCATGATGGTGATCATGTTCATGACGATAAAGGGCAAGCGCGCCACCTGTTCCGGTTCCGAACAAGGCCCGATATTCGGGCGCCGAGGCGACCACGGCCGGTGATCCTTCGCAACAGACATGCCCATTGAGGCATATCACCCGGTCCGACGCACTCATGACCACGTGCAGTTCGTGGCTGATCATCAGAATGGCGCATCCGGTCTCGCGCCGGACAGCCTCGATTTGCTGGTAAAAGCTGGCCGATCCCCGTTGGTCCAAACCCTGTGTCGCTTCGTCCAGCAACAATATGTCCGGGCGGTTGATCAAAGCTCTGGCCAGCAGCACCCGCTGGAACTGTCCGCCGGAAAGCTGCGACATCTGGCGTTTCAACAGATCCGGCACACCCGCCGATTCAAGCGCCTCGACACATTGCCTGCGCGACACAGGATCGGTCAGACGCATGAACCGTTCAACGGAAATCGGCAAAGTCGGATCGACATGCAGCTTCTGCGGCACATACCCGATTTTCAATCCGGGCTTCAGTGACACTTGACCGGCACAAGGCCGTGTCGCACCGATAATGGCGCGCAGCAGGCTGGTCTTGCCTGATCCGTTCGGGCCAACGATGGTCACGATTTCACCCGGTTCAATGACCATATCCACATGATGCAGCACGGTATGCGCGCCATAGCGGACGCTGAGTTTCTCGACGGTGATCAGGGCCATCTTTATGCCTTTTCGGTGCAGTCGGGGCAGAGACCTTCAGCCTCTACAACCGTTCGCTCGATCTCGAAACCCGCCGCGCGCGCGGCAGCGCCAAGAACACCTTTGGACGGGGCAGATTGCGCCTCGGCTACGGCGTCGCATTTTCGGCAGATCATGAAAGCAGGTGAATGCGCCGCACCGGGATGAGAGCAGGCGACAAACGCGTTCAGCCGCTCGATCTTGTGGACAAATCCGTTTTGTACAAGAAACTCCAGCGCCCGATAAGCGACCGGAGGCTGGGACCCGAACCCTTCGTCGCGCAACCGGTCAAGGATTGCATAGGCACCTTGGGCGCGATGTTCCTGCAATAACATCTCAAGAACCTTGCGCCGAACCGGCGTCAGCCGCAGCCCTTCCGCTTTGCACCGGACTTCGGCGGATGTCAGAGCCGTTGCGACACAGCTCTGGTGGTCATGTTCCTGAAACCCGACCGGGGCCGCGTCTTTGCCATTAACTGGGTGCACATCACTTGTCATGTTATTACATATCATGTATTGCCGCTTGAAATGTTATAAAATCACGCAGAGGGCCCGATGTCCAGAACGCTTCTTCTTCCATTATCTATCACAGTTGCACTGCTGGGTGGACCGGCCCGCGCAGATGCGCCAAACGTTGCCGCGGACATTGCCCCGGTTCATTCGCTGGTGGCCCGTGTCATGGCGGGTGTGGGAACACCTGCCCTGATCGTCGCACCGGGTGCCTCGCCGCATGAATACAATCTGCGCCCGTCCGAGGCAGCCGCGTTGCAAAACGCCGATCTGGTGTTCTGGGTAGGAGAAGACCTGACACCCTGGCTGGAAAGTGCGATAGAAACTCTTGCCCAAGGTGCGACCGCCACAGCCCTATTGGACGCAAAGGGTACGGGGCTTCTTGAGTTCCGGGAAGACGCATTGTTTGAGGCGCATGATCACGCGGACGATGCGGGTCACGAAGACCATGACGACCATGGCGATCACGAAGGCCATGATGATCATGACTCTCATGACCCACATGCCTGGCTTTCGCCAACGAATGCCAAAGCCTGGCTGACCCTGATCGCGGATCAACTGTCGTCAGCGGATCCCGACAACGCCGCTGCGTATTTAGCAAATGCCGAAGCGGCGCGCGAAGAAATGAACGTGCTTTCCGCAGAAGTGAAAGAGTTGCTTGAACCGGTTCGCGGCGGCAGCTTCATCGTGTTTCATGATGCCTACCAGTATTTTGAGGTTGCGTTTGGTTTCCCTGCATCGGGCGCGATTTCCCTGAGCGACGCGTCCGACCCAAGCCCCGCGCGAGTTGCCGCCATTCAAGGTCGCATTCACGCCGAAGGCATCAACTGCGTATTGTCTGAACCACAGTTCAATCCGGGCATCGTCGAAACCGTGTTGGATGGAACATCGGCACAATCCGGTGTGATCGATCCACTGGGCTCGGCTCTGGAACCCGGGCCGTCTCTGTACCCGCAAGTCATTCGTAACATGGCGCAAACCCTGTCGGAGTGTTTGAAAACCCGTTGAACCGGGACTGGGATCGGGACGCGGAAACCTGCCGGGGTGCACCCAAAAGGGCCAAGTCCCGATCTGCGCATCAGGTTTGGAACATTGGAGAAGCGCATCAGACCATGGTCTGTAGCGCGTCAAACAATTGTCGTTCATAGTCGATTGCGAAATGAGACCCAAAATTACCGACCTGACAATTGGCAACTGGTCTTTGTCGCGCGTTTTTCTCGCGGCAAGTGTTGTGGTCATGGGGACTGCAACGGTGTTTGTTGGTCACTGGGTATCGAACCGGATCGAAAATGCGGTTGTACAAAATTCCGCCAACTCTGCGGCATTGTACATGGAAAGCATTTTGTCCCCACTCAGCCAGGAGCTGGCGCATGGAGACCGCCTTTCCGAACAGGCCAGCCGGGCGCTGGACGAGATTTTCATGACCCAGCCGATGCGCGAACGCATTGCCTCGTACAAGTTCTGGAAACAGGATGGCGAGATTGCATACGCATCGGATTCCGCCATCATCGGTCGCCGCTTCGAGCCGACAGATGACCTGAAACGCGCATGGGCTGGAGAAATCTCGGGCTCATTTGAAGAGCTGGACGACGAAGAAAGCGCGGCAGAGGCTGCGCTTGGCATTCCATTGCTGGAAGTCTACAGCCCCATTCGCGAAATCTGGTCGGGGAAAATCATCGCGGTCGCCGAGTTTTATGAAAAGGCCGATCAGCTGGAACTGGACATGGCCAGAGCCAGAAGAACAAGCTGGTTGATCGTTGGCTCGGCCTTTGCGGCAAGCACGATTGTTCTGTTTTCCATTGTCGCAATCGGCGACAACACCATTCGACGGCAAGGGCGCCTTCTGAATGATCGTCTTGCCGAAAGTGAAAAGATGGCCGCACAGAATGCCATGCTGCGGTCGCGCGTCATTGATGCATCGGAAAGATATGCTGCGCAAACGGACAGGTTCCTCAGGAAACTCGGCGCGGAACTGCATGACGGCCCTGCCCAATACCTGTCCCTCGCCGCCCTTCGACTGGAGGCTGCATTCGGCGACAAGCCGGAGATGCCCACCGAGGCCGAAGAAATTCAGCAATCTTTGCAGAAGTCTTTGGCAGAAATTCGCGCCTTGTCACGGGGGTTGTTCGCGCCAGACATCGAAAATCTGGCGCTCGTTGATGTGGTAAAAAGAGCTGTCGAGGACCATTCTGAACACAGCCCTTTTCGCCCCGGTATTTCCTTTCAGGGCAATCCGTCGCCCGACTTGTCGATCTCGGGCAAGTTGTGCGTTTTCCGGTTCCTGCAGGAAACGCTTTCCAATGCCGCAAGATATGCGCCCGCGTCCCAGTGCACTGTCACCTGCAACGTACAAGGTGATCGCATCACCGTTCAGGTCAGCGACGACGGCCCCGGGTTCGCCCCCTCCGGCGAGACGGTTCTGCGTGAGGACGGGGGCCAGGGCCTTGTCGGCTTGCGTGACCGGGTCGAAAGCATCGGTGGCCGGTTCGAGGTGACATCAACCCCGGGCGAGGGCACCACCGTTGCTATGACATTGTTTCCCAGAAAGATGAGTGCATCATGACAACATCCGTCGTTATCGCAGATGATCACCCGATTTTCAGGGACGGTTTGCACCGCACTTTAGAGGAAGCCGACGGCTTCAAGGTTCTCGCCGCCGGATCAAATGCGGATGAGGCCGTTTCCCTTGTCCGAACCCATCAGCCTGACATCGCCATCCTCGACCTGTCGATGCCCGGTGGCGGCATTAGCGCGACCCGTCGAATTGCTGAAATGGCAAACCCGCCTTTCATTGCGATATTGACGGTCTCTGAAAACAGCAGTGACGTTGCAGACGCTTTGGAGGCGGGTGCCATTGGCTATATCGTCAAGGGCGTGACAGCACGCGAATTGACAGCTTCGCTGCGCAGTATCGCCTCGGGCGAAGGGTTCGTCTCGCCGGGTCTTGCTTCGCGTATGCTGCTTCAGATCAATCGCAGAAACGGGTCGCAGCAAGAAGCTGACGCCATAGATGATCTTACCCATCGCGAAGAAGAAATCCTAAGACGCGTCGCCAAAGGGCTGAGCAATCGGGAAATAGCCGATGAGTTGGGAATACAGGAGAAAACCGTCAAGCATTACATGACGGCGATCCTGTCCAAGCTCCATGCGCGAAACCGGGTGGAGGCCGCTCTTATCGCGCATGAGGCCTGGAACAAGAAAGACTAGGGGTCAGGCGCTCAAAGACCGGGGCGGTCTCTCAAGAAAAGAAACCGCCCCGCACAATCGTCAAAATTAGTTACTCAGTTGGCAATCGCCTGAAGTCTGCTGCGATCCGCCGCAGTTGCGGTTCTTTCTACGACGGTCCGGTTGAACGGGTCTTTCAACTCGTAACGCCCGCCCTCGATCTCTTCTTTCCAGCCGTTTGCGTAACTGACTTCGATATTGTTGCCCTGAATTTCGATTTTTGCCGGGTTACTTCCAGCGCCACCACTCTGCCCGGGCGAGCGCACGCTGTCGATTGAGATACCGTTTGCCAGTGACCGAAGGCGCGAAACGTCGGCACCGGTGGCCGGTCGTTCCTCGACTGTTCGGTTCTGCGCGTTCTTTCTTTCGTACCGGCCGTTTTCAATCTCTTCCTTGGTGCCGTCAGCATAGCGTACTTCTATGCCGCTCGCGCTTGTCTCGACCTTTGTTATTCCAGCCGACCCCGATGACTGCCCCCCAGACTGGGACCGGTCCTTCTTATCGCCCCGGCCCGAGCGTGACGAACCATCGGCATCATCATCATCGTCGTCGTCATCATCATCGTGACCACCTTTACCCGATCCGGAATTGTCGTCACGATCACCGCCGCTGCCCGACCCGGAATTGCTGTCATGGTCATCATCCCCGCCGTTGCCGTCACTCCCTTTCCCGCTCTTTGCAAACGCGTAAGCAGGTTCCAACCGCAGATGACCGTCTGCGTCAAAAGCCGGCACATAGGGTGTCATCACAATCAGCGACGCCAGCGCTACCGTGCTGAGAAGCTGACCAGTTCTTTTCCGGTTATTCATTCTCGTCTCCAATCCTGTTCGAGGCGTTATCCTGTATTGGAGGCAGAATATCCCGGGCCCGGCTTCGCTACATCGGGCTTAGGTCTGATGATTTTCCGGCCGATTGTCCGGGTCCGAGGAATGAGAGTTTCAAATATCCATCACTTAAAAAGACCTGGTGATCCAATTTAGGCCTTGGGCAATGAGGTGTTGCCGCGTTGCTTTCCATGTTTTGCGGAACTCGGCTTCAGCGGTTGGCGGGTCTTGATTTGACAGCTGTCGTTTTCTTCCCGATTAGGGTCAGGATGCATTGATTCTCAAGGCGCTGCATGATTCACGGCTCGAAAAATGGAGTGGTGATATGAGCGACCTTTTCTGGCTGACCGACGAGCAGATGGCCAAATTTTCCCCTTTCTTCCCGCGGTCGCACGGCAAGCCACGGGTCGATGACAAGAGGGTGCTGAGCGGGATTATCTTCATCAATCGCAATGGGTTGCGGTGGCGAGACGCTCCCAAAGAATACGGACCGCACAAGACGCTTTATAGCCGGTGGAAGCGTTGGAGTGAGAAAGGCATCTTCGCGCGGATGATGACCGGCCTGGCCGCCGAACACGGCGAGGAAAAGACCGTGATGATCCCCTCTCGGGACATTGCTCCGCAATGCCCTGCCGGGCAGTGGACGCGACCTATCTGAAAGCACATCGCACCGCGACCAGCAGGGCCGCGAAAAAGGGGGGCGTGGCCGCCTGATTGGCCGAACCAAGGGCGGCATGAATACTAAACTGCATGCTATCTGTGACAGCCAAGGGCGACCGATCAGCCTTTTTGTCACCGCTGGCCAAGTCAGTGACTACATCGGTGCGCGAGCGCTAATGAGCAGCATACCAGAAGTCGACTGGCTGCTCGGGGATCGCGGCTATGATGCAGACCGGTTCCGAGACGCGTTGAAAGACAAAGGAATAAGCGCCTGCATCCCAGGTCGAAAGCAACGCAACCGTCATCTATTGGTTATGAATCCTGACCCTACGACACACCGGTCTACTTTTCGATCACGGAGGTACACCGGTACATCGACAACATGAACCGTGAGGTCATCGGTCGACTGGACGGCGAGAACAAACCCAAGCTTTCTGATGGAACACTAATAGAAGATCGAAAACTTCATTACTTCGAAAACTCATGTACTTTCGTCCCGACATCCACGGCCAAAGCGGATAAGGCAACCAGCGGTCCGTTTTATGGAGAATTCAATCGCTTCCTCTCACGTCTTGAAACCAAACTCTCCGACAAGCGCCTACGCTTCTTGCTACAAGCCAAGAAAGATGATGGGAAGTGTTTCCAGACTGATGACTTTGAACAAATCATGAAGCAATTCATCGGTTACCTCAATCGATCCAATGTCACCATTGTCGACCTAAGTGGCATACCATTTGAGGTGTTGAGTATTACGGTGAGCCTAGTTTCTCGACTGATCTTCGATTTCTGTTTTCACTACTCGAAGCTGCTACAAAGACAAGAATTACTGAATGATGTACCAGTCATGCTTGTCTGCGAGGAAGCTCATAACTACATCCCTCAGAGAGACGACGCTGCATATCGTTCTTCTAGAAAATCGTTGGAGCGCATTGCAAAAGAAGGAAGAAAGTACGGGCTCAGTTTGATGGTTGTGAGCAAGCGACCGTCAGAGGTTTCGGAGACTATCTTCGCGCAATGCAACAATTTTTTGGCGCTTCGGCTGACCAACAATACCGACCAAAACTATGTGAAGCGGCTCTTTCCGGACAACTCCAGCGGCATTACGGACATCTTACCCAATCTTGCCCCTGGTGAATGTGTCGTTGTCGGAGATGCTGTGTTGCTGCCAGCGATTGTGCAGATGCCGATGCAGAATCCCGAGCCACAATCCCAAGGCGTTCGCTTCCACAAAGAATGGCAGGAACCTTGGCGCGAATTTACTTTTGGGGATGTGATAAGTCGCTGGCGGAAAGAATGATACGCCTAGTGGTAGGCTGTGCGCGCGTCTGAACTTGACGAACAATCCGGTTTGCTGACCCGACGGATATCTGCTTTCGGGTTACTATAACGCAGCGACTGGCGCTGTTGCCAGGGATCGGACTTGGCCGGAGAATGAGCACTAACGCCAAAGCAGTAAATCTAGCATCCTATTCGAGGGAGCATTCAAACTCTTCGAGGAGGGTTTGCATTGCATTTTCAGTTCCAGTTTGCGTTCTTACCCTTTCCTCCAACTGGTCAATCAACAATACCTGCTGAGTTATTTCATCCGCCAACTTTGTGAGATTGGCGTTTAACTCAGACAACTCTTCATCGGCACCAAATGCGCGATAGGTGTTGCTCCAGCTACCATCCCTCCACATCCAGCTAGAATGAGTGAGCCTCCCCAACTGAACTGGTCCACCGCTATGTTTAGGAAACGGAGGACCACGAATGGCAAACAAGCGACCGAAGCCCGAAGAGATTGTCTCGAAGTTACGGCAGGTTGAAGTTCTGATGGGGCAAGGCATGTCCCGTCTTGATGCGATCAGGCAGATCGGCGTTGTTGAACAAACCTATTACCGCTGGCGCAAGAAGTACGGCGGAATGGGCGTAGATCAGTTGAAAGAACTGAAACGGCTTCAGAAAGAGAATGAGCGACTGCGACGTGCGGTATCCGATCTGACGTTGGACAAGCTGATCCTGACGGAAGCCGCGAAGGGAAACTACTGAGCCCCGCTCGTCGTCGTGCTTGTATTGACCATGTTCGCAACCAACTGAACGTTTCCGAGAGACGCGCCTGCCGCGTGCTTGGACAACACCGGTCCACGCAACGGCGTGTCCCACAAGGTCGCGCAGACGAAGACCGGCTGGTGGCCGACATGATCGAGCTGACCCGTCAATACGGCCGATATGGCTACCGCAGGATCGCTGCCCTGCTGAGAGAGGCTGGATGGTCTGTCAGCGATGGGCGAATTGAACGGCTTTGGCGACGAGAGGGGCTGAAAGTGCCAGTGAAACAACCGAAGAAAGGACGGCTTTGGCTGAACCCCTCTCATCGATACTGCGTATCGACTGCCGGGCAGTGGATGGGTCGTGTGTTCGGCTGAGGCCGGAGTATCGCAATCATGTATGGAGCTATGATTTCGTCCATTGTCGAACCGACGATGGCAAAGCTTTTCGGACGCTGAACATCCTTGATGAGCACAGCCGGGAGTGCCTGGCGATTAGAGTGAAGCGCAAGCTGAACTCGGTCGACGTGATCGACGCCCTGACGGATCTGTTCATCCTTCGTGGCGCACCCGGTTTCATACGTTCGGATAACGGGCCGGAATTTGTCGCCCAGGCCGTCCGAGACTGGATCGCCGCCGTCGGCGCCAAGACGGCTTACATCGAACCTGGCAGCCCGTGGGAGAACGGATACTGTGAAAGTTTCAATGGCCGGTTCAGGGACGAACTACTCAACGGCGAAATCTTCTACAGCCTGCGCGAAGCACAAATCCTGATCGAACAATGGAGGAGACACTACAATACAAAACGCCCCCACAGTGCACTGGGCTATCACCCGCCGGCACCTGAAACCATCATCCCGATGAATCACAGGCCGATGATGCACTAACAATCAACTTGGACCAGTCAGATGAGGCTGCTCAGCAGATCTGGCACAGGCGCTATCGGATCCGTCGATCCGCACCGGGGCCTTGGAGATTATCCGGGGCCTGATTGAACGTGTTACGATCAAAC
>NZ_JBQFSP010000019.1:0-37248 GCF_056538065.1 Ruegeria sp. BH8
GCCCTTGGCGGCAAACCCCCAGCCGTGGTCTATTGGCTGAGAAAAGAAGAAATCCAAACCGATCAGCAGGAGCAAAAAGTAGCTTAAATTATACCGAAATCTGTCCAAACATTGGGGAGTAGCTCACTCTTTCATCTGATGATAAAACGCCACTGCGGCGGGTGGACGGTCAAATTTGCCATAGACCTGAATGACGACTTGATTGCCCACCTGATCGGGGTAGTCGTCGTCCAACTGACCGCTCTCGATGTACTTGAGGTAGTCGTTGACCTTCTCTTGCAACTGCCAAAGGTGTTCATCATCAGGCTTCCCGCCGATCCACTCCAAATGGTCTATTATAATCAGGCGTGTCGTTTGGCCGGCCTGATCGACCTGAATGATGTCAATGGAATTCTGATCCAAGATGTTCATGGATTTGTGCTTTCGCAATTGAACAAGCACGTATCCCCAAAATCGCCGAGTAACATCTCGAGGAAGCCTCCAATTAGGCCACCAGCCAGCATGGTTAGTGGTGTTGCTATCAGCAATACACCAAAAAAACCGATACACAGTCCCATCAAGGGGTGGCGGTTGAACCAATTCCAAAAAACAGCGCTCAGACCATGCTCTCGCAGGCGTGGGGTGGGTACTTCGATTAGGCGAATTTGATCTAATTCAGACGGTTTCAGACAATCATCGTACCGAAGGCCAGTAATGGTGCCCATAGCGACAGCGGCTGCATCCAGCTTCTCTTCGTCGGTTTGTATTGCTTCCACGTAATCTCGAAGCGTTTGAGGTAAGTATTCTTTGCCTTCTACGATTAAAAAGTCGTGATGGCGTTCATCGCCAGATATGATGCGCCATTGTTGAGAACCTTTTGACAGGAACGCTGTGTCTCCGTAGCCAACGGCTTCGTTGATGTTCGTAATGACGACATCATCTTTCTTTGATATCGCCGCCACTCTCTCCGCTTCCCGAAGTGGAAAATCTTCATCGCTTATCTGCAAAATTGTCCAACCATTTTTGAGCTGGCCAGCCCAATTTGAGTTGGGAACTTTTTTTTGCTGTTCCGCTGCGCTTCAACCCAAGGTTTTCGATAATTAAATCGGGATCCGTCCGCGACATGATATATGCAGCGCGCACACCCATTAGCGCAGCTTTTCTTGTTTTTTGCAGTAACTAACAAAGGTCGCGAAGTTTAAGTCGGAGATGATCATGGGCGATGGAGATTAGTGGAGGGGAAATTCCCTTCGGAGAGAAGCTTTTTACGAAGGACATCAAACCCTTCGTCTCGCGCAAGATCGCGTTCCTCATCTGTCACGCCGATGAATTGTAGGATTTTGACTTTGCCAGAAGGTAGTTGAAAGCTGTTCGGGTAGCTTTCGGGGGCGTGTAAAATGACGTTGGTGACCGAGGTTCCTGCGTTGCCGTCTATTGGGATTCTAAGGGGGATTCTGTCATGAAGGTTAAGAGGGGGTTTTTCGCCAAAATGGCCCGACGACAGAAGGAGATCAAACGCGAGCATCCGTAACAAGAAACGTATTGCCCAATCACCTTTTTCTTGCGTTTCAATGGAGAATTCCACACCCGCACCGGAGGTTGCCGCTGATTGGTATTCACCTGGCGTAATGTCCCACGGGTTTGAGTGGCCAGATGTAACAAACAGCCAGCTTTTTCGTCTTTCGGTTGGGGCAAACTCAAAAACACCGTAGTGCAGCCAGCGTGGATCGATTTGGGCATTGGGGAAGGGCTGGAACGAATTCTGAGATAGCGGGAAAACACCTCTGGACTCGCCGCCGAAAATCTCAGGGTAGATTACATCTTCACGGTGAGCCCAAACAGTTTCTAAATCCATATCCATCCAGCACCCTTTCTGCTGCAAACAGCTTACTGAATCAACGCCAGAGGGCAACAACAGACCTTCGAAAATCAACAATCAATGGCAACTCTGTCCGCAGACTGTGAGTTCGTGCACCCTGAAAATTTGCGCCTGCAGCGAACGGCCGGTTCGACGGGCCGCACCGCAGCGGCGACATGTGTCGATGAACGTCCGCTTCGGGCCGACTCGCAACCCAAATTCCAAGAGGTCACCCGTCCAGAACCTTCAACGTAAGCTCAACAATCCTCTGAAAGCCCTTCCGTCCCGCAATTTCATATCCCTGAATGGCATATGCCTTGCGCTTTGCCTTGAAATGCTTCGCAGAGTCCTGCGCCAGTTTGTGCGCTTCCTCTAGCTCGCTTTTGCCCATTTGATATGCCGTGTATGCCAATCTCATCTGGAAGATCGTGGCACGACCGAATTCGGCGGCAAAAATGGCTGGCGTCTTGCCGGTGTAAGTTTGGAGAGTTGGGTTCGCGCCAGCAACAAGAAGAGCTTCAAAACATCGATCGGCTCCAACCTTGGCGGCTGAATGCAATGCTGTCCGACCAAGTGCGTCACGCGCATCAATATCCACATGGCGATCAATGAGGGCGTTTACCATGTCTACATCTTTTCGCTCGGCCGCCAGCATCAGCGCAGTCTGTTTCAAATAGTCCCGCGCATTCAGAACATCCGTGGGCAGCAAGCTTACTAGCTTCAAATGCGTTTCGGCCATCGAGTTAGCAAGTTCGACCGGATCTTTGTGGATTCCGGAATAGGTCGGCATTTGCCTCATTGCACGCACAAGATCCGGCACCATCTTTGATGTCACAGTGAAGAACGTGTCACCACGCACATCTCTTAGCTTGCGCTTAAGCTTGCCGCGAAAGTGCTTGATGAAACCGCGTAACTCCAACTCTGACGCACTGGAGAGAAGCAAACCAGCGTATGACCTAATGATGTCAGATTCCTGTTGAAGCGGCGCTTCGATTTCCACCCCTTCATAAGGGCGAACAATGTTCTCCCAGAACCAAGCCGCGTGATCGGCCGCCGCTAAGCGCATAGAGTAATCGATCGGGCCTTCGCCGAGCTTCCAGCGAGCAGCTACTTCAGGTTCAACTGACTTGCAAAGTAATCGAAAACTGCGTTCCGCACTGCGACGGCTGAACGCTTCCTGAGCAACCGCAAGTGAGAAGTTGAGCTTAGCGATATCCAGTTTCAGTGGGCCGATGGACCGTGCCAGACAGAGTTCGAGAGCCTTTTCAGCGTGTTCGCACGCGCCGTCAAAATTTCCTGACGAAATTTCGTTAAGGGCGCTAAGATAGGCGAGGTCCGGTTCAAACTCGGCAATGCCGGGCAATTTTCGAAGCTTTGCCAAGTGTGCTGCGACACGGTATTGGCGATCGGGTTCATTGCTTTTCTGGATTTCAATGCAGTGATCGATGGCTTCCTGAATCCTTTGTCGCTGTTCTACCAAGCTTCCGTTGAATGTCATTATCGCCGGCGACCTTAGCTTTAGATCTCGAAAAACATCGGGGAGCGTATCGTCGCACGGTACAGAACTTATTATTCCACTCAGGAAATCGGCTACCTGCTCTGTGGCCAGTAGCCTTCCGGACCCGTCTGGTGTAATCACACGAAACGGGCCTTCCTTTATCCAGAAAGGTAGAGCCTTAGCAAAAGCCTGATCGGCCGATGGCGGGTTGGCTGGGTCTGTCGCGACAGTAGCCTCGTGGCTCCACCTAAAAAGCTCGATCAATTGCAGCGCCTTGTTGCGCATAGGATCCGCGTCGTTCGGCTGAACACCTGGCGTCAAAAATCCAACGAGATCCTTGTAGCTTTGCTCGAGTGCACGCGCCCAAAGCAACAACGAGCGAAGCTGCGGTGTCGACAGATGAGCTTCGTCTGAACTCTTATATGAAAACTTATGATCGTCATTAAACCACTCCTTGATCCTGGAAATCGCTGGCGTCGTTCGGCCTGACTTCCAGTTGTCAAGGGTCCGTCTCCTTTCTTCATCGTACTCTCCCCAAAGCTGATCGAGAGGTCCTTCCACTTGCTTCAGCCACCAACTCAGAATTGCTTCGACCGGCAGGATCAAACGATTTGAGTTCGCAGTGTCTTGATGGGGCAAAAACCAAAGGCCTTCTTCAGGCATGCGAGGTAAAAGCGCTTCATCCTGACACCAGAAGCCCCACGTTCTGCCAAGGGCAGGCATAACGTCGAACGCAAGAAGCACCCAAAGTGCCTGCTGCGGATTTACCGAATATGTCCGCGTGTGGAGCTCTAACGCATCCAGAGACAGCCCAAGTCTCAAAGCTTGCTCAACAACATCGCCCCATAGGGTTGATGATTGCTCCAGACCCAACGCCTGCCTTAGCAAATCAAGCAACTCGAGCGTTCGGTCAGCCCCTCCCTCCAATCGCATCTCAAAATTTGCATAACGGCGGCGTTCGGAGTGCTGCCATTTCGGTGAGCCGAATAGCGACACAGCATAAAGGAGTGCGGAATGTGAAGTTGGAAGTTGAGCTTTCGGCAGAGTGTCGAGCATGGTCACACCTCAGCCTGTTGGCGGTGCAGCCTGGACAGCTCTGCCTTCACGTTCCGAAACGCCCGCCGATCACTCGGTGTTCGTGAGAAAACCAGTAATCCACCACCAGCCAGGAATAGCTTTGAGTGTTTTTTTCCAGAGACATAACGCGCCCCAGACTTCACTTCTTTTGCAATCACCTTGTTCAACTCCTTGTCTTTTGAATAATACACTTTGCACCTCGATAAGGGGATGGCGGCGCAACCACCATCCCAATCATTTCTTTCAGTAACTGTCGTAGCCGAGCCTTTTTTAGAAGCCTTTGTGCGTGCTGCGCGCGGCTGGCTAGAGGCTACTCTTTCCCCTTAGGCGGATTGTTTCCGCGGCCAGAACCAGATTTGTTTCCTGTGGTTGATGGGCCGTTCGTAGGGCGTGGATTTGCCATTTCTCTTTCCTTTTCTTTGATCCATTTTTTGCCTCGCAACTGAATGTTGCTTGGCATGAGGAAGAGATAATCGAAGCCGACCCCATCCGTGAGGAAATCGAGAATACAGTCGCAAAACTGATCATGAGGGAGACAATTGGCCTTAAGATCACGTCAAACAGCCAATTTACGCCTAGGTCCAGAGCAGTTCGCACGGCGAATGTCTGCTAAGCGGGCTGCATCTGCAGCGGTAGGTACCAGAGCTAGACGGCGGCTTGGGGCCGAGTAACTCACGGAAGAAAGGGTAGGGACCCATACTGCGGGGCTTCCGAGGTCTGCTAGTTGCCCTTGAGTACTTCACCAATCAAATGGTTCATAACCTCCTTGTAGACCTCCGGATCGCCCCCATAGGCGATCTCAAGAGCGGCGCGATCAAACGCGGCCGACAACAAATTAGTCAAAGCATCGATCTGTTTTGGTGAATGCTTAGGAAGAGCCCGCGAAAGCCCTTCACGAAGTTCCTCTGTTCCATTGGCCCGGGTCAACGCGACAGCGGTGCTGTGCCCTAATACCGCTGGGGCCTCTTCCATCAGGAGGCGCACCCGACCTGGAACCAACATCGCATCAAAAAAGGCATTCGATCCTGCCATCATGGCCTGTTCGGGATCGGCCACATTGCGCGTTTCCTGGTCAATATGGTGTGAGATTGCTTTGGCCTCCTCTTCTGCGACGGCGCGGAAAAGGTCAGCCTTGTCCTTGAAATGATGATACAGCGCGCCGCGGGTGACGCTGGCTTTACGTACGATGTCTGGGGTTGCAGTGTCGGCAAATCCCGAATCCACAAACAATTTGCGGGCAGCCTCTACGAGTTTGGCACGCGTTTCGGCGCGTCGGTCTGCCTGGCTGCGTCGGGCGGGTTTTTCTGGGGGCAAATTTAACGGCTCCGAATATCACTACAAGCACCTTACATACATCTTGCATGTATTTGCAAATTGATGATACATACAAAGTGCATGTAAGTTAAGGAGATCAAAAATGCGTGTCACTCAATATTATCCGGTCATTCAGTCTGAGACGGTTTCTGAGACGGCAGAGTTCTATAAACGTCACTTTGGCTTCCGCGCAGCGTTCGAGGCGGATTGGTATGTGCATCTACAAAGTGAAGCGGATCCGTCGGTCAATCTCGCGATCGTCCAGTCGGACCACGAGACGATCCCGGAGGTTTCCCGCGGTGCGTCTAAGGGCATGATCCTCAATTTTGAAGTCGAGGATGTCGACAAAGTGGATGAACGACTTCGGTCGGAAGGAGTTCCGGTGGCAAAGTCACTTGTGAGCGAGCCGTTTGGCCAACGCCATGCGATATATCGCGATCCAAACGGGGTACTGATTGATGTTATCACTCAGATCCCACCCTCAGAGGAATTCCTGTCTCAATATGCAGCCGACGCGGTACCGTCGTAATTCAGGGTGCCGGATGGCCAGGTTGGTTCGAAGCAGTTGGAACGATTTGCCCGCGTGTAAAGCGACCAATTCTGGACAGATCAGTGGCCTTTGCCGAGTTGGCCACCTTTGGTACTGGGGCGGCCTTATTATCTGTGCCCATGTTCGAACGCTACACCGAACACGGCCGCCTGATACAACCCTTCAGTGAAGCCGTTAACGCTGGTAAATATTGCTTCGCCTAGCCTTCGGATCGCCCCGCAACGGATGCTATGGGTAAATTTGCAGAATGGCTGACCGCCAACGGAGCCACTGAATTAAGTGATTTCACGGACCAGAACCGCGCAAATTGATCTGCATCAATATTTGGACCGCAAACGAGAGTTATGGCGAACGGAAGCAGTTTGGATGAAGTCGCGGTGACAAAAGAAAAAGTTGGCCGAGTTGTCTGGCACGATCTTTTCACGCCTGATGTGGAAGCTTCCAGGTCATTTTACGAAAGCGTGGCAGGTTGGAGCTATATTGTCGAACACGCCACAGATTTCGCATGGGGCGGCGGCCATCGAGATTTTGTCCTCGCTACTCTCGATGGAGAGGCAGGGGCCGGGGTCGTTTCTCAAAATCAGGTGTCCTTTGAAGGCTGGATTCCTTATATTGAGGTCGAAGACGTAGATCAGGCTGCCAAGCTCGCCGCCCATCTCAAAGGATCGGTAGTGAAACCGCCCTTTGAAGTTCCAGGGGTTGGTCAGAACTGCCTCTTGCGTGATCCGCTTGGCGCGTTCTTCGGTATATCTGTTTCGCGTCACGACTATCCTGTCCCCGCTCGTCAGTTTACGCACGAACACTACCTATCTCGCGGCGGCGCATTCCCGGACAACTTCTACCACCAAATGTTCGGATGGAATCTCTCACCTGCTAGAAACGTACCTTCGTCACAGAGACTGATTAGTTTGAATAAGGACGTGTTGGCGATATGTGCAGCGGAACCTGCAGCTCCCAACAACAACGTTGCGTGGGCGCCGGGTGTTCGCGTCCAATTTCTCGAAAACGCGCTCAGCAAGATCAACTCAGGCTCAGGTTCCGTGCTTGCTCGTCATCAGAAAAATAAAAATACTTTTGAGAAGGGTCTGGTATGCGATGCAACTGGGGCATTGTGCTGTGTCGTCCAGAATTGATGCTCGGTCGCAAGGTTCGCAGTCTATTGTCTATAACGGCATCCTCAAGTGGGTCAAAAATCTCAAATCCGATCTTGGTGCTAGCTTTCGCAATCGCAGCGAATACAGGAAAGCGTGCCGCTACCGTCGTGTAAGAGAACTATGCTTAAGGTTCGGGTTGGGGCGATCGCACTTGATAGTTGTTGGAATTGCACACATACAACATCCTGATGAGAGTCGGCGTGGATTGGGTTTGTGAAGTAGGGCCGGCTAATCGAGAAATTCGTCGATGGTCGAGGCGACATCAACCGCGGTTTTTACATCGGACATGCTGGTGTTCTCAAAGGCGCTGCCGCTTTCAACACCTGGCCTGAGCCTCTCATAAATGGATAGGATTTCCTCTTCCAGTTTGGTCGGCTTTTCTTCGGACCAGCTGGCCTTGGTTTTTGCGATGTCCGTTGCGAGTTTCATAAGATCAAGGCGCTGAGGCAGAGTTAGCATTGGTTGGTTCCGGGTCTGTTTGCGATGTCAGGACCAGCCTACGCACAGTGGTCGAACGGGCAGAGTGAGTCACCGTTAAATTCCTGACGGCCGGACCTCAGTCCAGCGCCCCGGTTGCGCGCAGCGCCTCAGTCATTTTCTGTGAGATGTCAGATGGCACATGCCAGATCGCGTAGAGCGTCTGGATAAAACGGTCAACATCGGGAATGTTGGTCTTCAGGGCCAACAGGGTTGAATCCAGGTCGGCGTCCGGTTCCGTGTAAGGGATGCACATAAGCTCAAGCACTTCAGAACCATTCCACATGCCACCACCGACTTTGCGCGCCGCTGAACGCGCGCCGCTGTAATCATCTTTCATGAAACAGATCAGGAACGTGCTTGCGTGGTACCAGCCGGGCGGGTTGGGGCTCAGCTCGATCGCGCGGGCGCTCAGTCTCGCGGCCTGTTCAAGATCGCCGCGCAACGCAAAGCAGGCCGCCAGATCGGCCAACATGTCTGGATAATTCGGATTGGCCCGCAATGCTTTAGCGGCCGCTTCTTCAAAGCTTTCGAACTCTCCACGATGAAAATGGGTCAAAAACAACGCGTGCTGGCCGGTTGCGTTCAGCGGATCCAGAGCGACCGACCGCTGTGCGGCCTCCAGCGCGCGATCAAAGGGCGGGGGGGACTTGCGAAAATTGAACCCGCCGCGCAGTTCGTCGCCGTAGACAATCGCGAGCATCCCCCAGGCGCCGGCATATTCGGGATCAATCTCAACGGCGCGCTCCAGCAGGTCGCGGACCTTCTTGTGTTTTTTAACCGTGGGTTCACGCCAGTATTCGGTGGCCAGCAACCTGCACTGATAGGCATCCAGCGTGTGCGTCTGTGCCCTGCGCTGCACTGCACCTGTTCGATGGATCACTCCGTGGGGTTCCGCGATTTCCGTGGCGATCCGGGCGGCGATATCGTCCTGAATTTCAAATAGGCTGTCCGCGCTCAGGTCGCGGTCATAAGTGTCCGCGGAAACCTGTTGGCCGGTTTCCGCGTCAATAAGCTGGGCGGTGACGCGCAGCTTGTTGTCCCAATGTCGCACGCTGCCTTCGACCAGATATTGGACGTCGAGTTCGCTTCCGACCGCGCGCGGATCGCGGCCGCGGCCGCGAAAGCGAAAGGTGACGTGCCGGGACAGCACGCTCACCTCGCGAAACCGGGCGATGGCCGAGATGATTTCCTCGGTAAACCCATCGGCCAGATATTCCTGCGACGGGTCTCCGCTCAAGTTGTCAAAGGGCATCACGGCCACCGCGACCCGTCCGGTTGCCGCCGGGGGCGTTTCGGCATCGGTCCGGCGTTCGGGGTCAAACGCGATCTCAAAAACCGGGGCGTAGGACCCCTTGGGAATATGTATTCGAACCGGGTCCTCGCGCCCTTCCTGAGCGTAATAGAGATCCAGCCGGCTGCGCATTTTATTGGCCTGAACCCGAACGATCGTGTCGATGGTGGGGTCGAAATCCTCCGGCTTGTCGAAAACGTCAATGCCGATTGCATAGCCTTTCAGCGTCTCGGACCGACCCGCTAGCGCTTCGCCGACAATATGCGACAGAAAGCGGTTCAGGCGCGTGGTATCCGCGAAATGCGGACTGACGAGGACGCGCTTCAACTGTTCCTGAATAGCGCTTGGATCGATGGCAGAGCTTACTTCGGCAAGCATGTTTCCCTCCGTCGCTCAACTTTGTCCGATGACGAGCAGCGCCACAAGACAGCGCGACGGTTTAACCGTGACTCACTCGGATGCGGGCCGTGGATCTGCGAGGGTCTGGGCCATGGCGCTCAAAAGAGCCCAGCAAACATATGACCCATGAAAGGACTGAACCATGACAACATTTTCCGAATTCGTACAGAAAGCCAAAGACGACTATACCCGTGTCGAGGACGAGCTGAAATCGTTCGAACAGAAGGTCAAGGACGCGGGCGACGCGACCGACAAGTGGACCCAGGAGCAGGTGACAAAGCTGCAATCCGATCTGCAGGAAGCAAAAGACAAGGTCACTGACCTTGCCGATCGCATCCAGAAAGAAGGCGAAGACGCTGTGACGGACGCGCATGATCAGGCGAAGAACCATTGGGAAGCCTTGCACGCCGCCGTTGCCGCCTATCGCGATCATCTCGACAAGTCGGTCGCCTGACCCTGATCCTGGAGGTCGACATGACTGATTCAGTTAATGAAACCGTGCCGAAACCCGCGCTCATGGAAGAGGTCGCCGGTTGGCAGCCTCGACCGGTCTGGCTGATTGTGCTCGGCGTCGCCATGCTCTGTGTAGGGCTGTGCGCCGTAGCCTTCCCGCTGATGTCCACGCTCGCTGTCGAAGCCTTTGTCGGCGTGGCCCTGCTGGGCGGAGGCATCGTCACAGCGATTCAGGCATTTGCGGAAAAGGCGTGGAAAGGGTTCTTCTGGCTGTTGGCCATCGGTGTTCTGAACGCGCTTGCGGGGCTTGTTCTGTTGCTTGATCCGTTCGGCGGCGTTCTGGCACTGACCCTTGCGCTTGGCGCGGTTTTTCTGGCCGAAGGTGTGTTGCGGATCGTAATTGCCATTCGGTCGCGTCAGGAGCGGCCCATGGCGCTGATGATTGCGTCCGGCGCGATGGCCATCCTGCTTGGCGGCCTGATCCTGACCGGTATCGTCAATGGCTCGTCCCTTGTTCTGCTGGGGGTTCTTGCCGGCCTGAACCTGATTTTCGCCGGTGTGTCCCTGATGTCTTTGGGGCTGTCGCAGCGGTCCTCGGCGCATGGGGGTCCACAAGCTTAAGCGTGTCCTGGCAGACCCGGAATGGCAGGGGCATCTGATGCTCCTGCTTTCCGTTTTCACAGCGCCGCTATTTTCCTTGCCAGGTGCTTGCTGCCCGAGTGTCTTCAAACAGCCAGACCATGCGGTCCAGAAACCACAGCTTCCCACCCATAACCAGCAGCAACCCCAGAAGCGTCGGCCAGAATTGAAGCTGCCAAAGCCCCCAGACCAAGGGGCCGCTTCCGACCGCGCTGACTGCGGCCAGAATAAGAGTCATCCGGCGGTGCCTTGCAGGGATCGGCGATTTCGCGCGCGCAAGCCAGATCCGCTCCCCAAGTACACCTTTGGACATCCAGTTTTCCGGATTGCCCGTTTTGCGGAAGGCGCGGGGGTTCCACCATGTCCAGAATACAACAACAACGACCTGAACAAGGCACCACCAGCCCAGCCAAACCCGGCTCCAGACGGCCAGAACGAACAGGGGCGGGATGCTCAGGCGGCTCCAGCCGCTCCAAGGGTTGGTGTGCCGGTCCCAGACGTCGTCGGACATCGTCATGAGCTGTTCCAGAATGCTGCGATCGGTCATCGAACCCTCTTCCGAAGCTGGATCGCAATTATGGCCGTTTCTGCCCGTGTCGGCCAGAGCGGCAGGCAACGCGCGCAGCCCTGGCCAAAGGCATCAAAGACCGGAGATATCCACATACACCCGGTAATCCGCGATCCTGTCCTCGCGAAAGTTGAACCGTGCAGCAAAGCGCACGTCGTGCGTGCTTTGGTCCTTGCGCGTATAGTGAACGGTGCCGTCGCAGAACGCAGTATCGCCGCTGGACCAGATGCCGGTGATGGTATGTTGCATACCCTGGATCGTGGCAAAGAACCCTGCGTTCGCGGCTTGCACGGCTGTGCGCCCGTCAATCTGTTCGAAATTGCCAAGCTGGAACTGCACGTCTTCGGTGACATGCTCGACAACGCCTGCTTCGTCCAGCGCGTCAACAGCGGTGTAAAGGGATGCGATCCGGGGCGCGTGGGCCGCTGTGGTGGGGGCAGTGATTTGCATGTTTTGGTTTCCTTTTCTGTTTGAAAGTTATCGGTGGGTCTAAGTCTGGTTGGCCTGTGACCGACGGTGCAGGACCGGCGGGAGTTTCAGGTGACCGTTGGTGACGGCTAGCCCAAGGAACAGGATTGCGAGGGACCCCAGCAGCCCAAGGCCAAGAGGTTCCCGAAAGACAATTGCCCCGATTGCGATGCCGGAAAGCGTGGCAAAATAGCCGACCGGGGCGAACCCAACGCCATCCGTGCGCCGCTGTACTTCGAAGGTCAGCGCATAGCTGAGCGCAGTGATGGATCCGATGCCGAAGATTGCGCCAAGCAGGGCAGGGGGCACCGAGACGTCGCTGATTGTGGTGCCGCGTCCCAGTATTAGGGCGGAAATCAGCAACAGCTGTGACAGAAGCGTTCCGGTCGCCAGCCCCAACGGATCGCCGCCGGGCGGGTAGGCATAGCTGCGAAAGACGTTGCCGCAGGCCAGAAACAAGGGCCCCAAAAGCGACAGGGCAATCCACGCCGGCTCGACTCCCGACAGGTCAAACCCACCCATGGTGGCAAGGCTGACCCCGGCAAGGCCGATCAGAATACCAACCAGGCGGTGCAACGGCAGCATCCTGCGCGCGATCAGTGCCGTTATCGCAAAGGTAAACAGCGGTGACAGCGTGACGAGGGCGGAATAGAACCCAAGGCTCACATGCTCCAGCACCAGAAACCCGATCACAGCGGGGCCGCTGACACCGAAAACTCCGGCGCCGACATAATAGGGAATGTGCCGCGCGTTGAGCGCCACGCGCTTCTGCGACAGCAAACACAACGCCAACAGCGCGATGCTGGCCAGCAAAACCTGCCAGAACAAAGCGGTCAGAGCTGATATTCCTGCCATCGAGACGAATTTGGACAAAGTGAAACTGACCCCCACCAGGACACCGATGGCCAAGATCAGCGCGGATACAGGGGATCTTCTGACAATATCAGGCATCACGCGGCCCCCATTTCCGGCACATCGGTTAAGCGCAGAGAAGCCAGGCCGATCGGGATAATTCCGCTGGGGTTGATGTGCCGATGGCTGAGGAAGTAGTGCTGACGGATATGGGCCATGTCCACAGTGTCAGCCACGCCCGGCAACCGCATGATGTCGGCCAGATAGCGGGACAGGGCAACATAGTCGCTGATGCGTTTGTAGTCGGTCTTGAAGTGGGTCACATAGACCGGGTCAAACCGCAGAAGTGTCGGAAACAGCTTCAGGTCAACCTCTGTCAGCACGTCTCCGGCTAGGAACCGGCGTTGGCCAAGCGTTTCTTCAATCGCGTCGAGGCAGGCAAAGAGCGCCGTTACGGCCTCGCCATACGCGATCTGGCTGGTTGCAAACCCGGCGCGATAGACGCCTTCGCGGATCGGTGACTGAATTTGTTCGGCGATCCGGTCGATTTCGTCGCAAAGATGGGACGGGCGAAGATCGGGTCCCGCAGCATCGAGAAATTCCGTCTGAAGCATGCGCATGATCTCGGCCGATTCGGTGCTGACGATCCGGCCCGTAACCTTGTCCAGTAGCACAGGCACGCTGATCGGACCCGTGTAATCCGGCTTGGCGTGCTGATAGACTTCGTAAAGGAAGCGGGTGCGTTCTACACCGCTTTGATCGTTGAACAGCGTCTGGTCGATGACCCAGCCGTTTTCCGACATGACCGGGTCCATCCATGTGATGCTGAACGCATTGCGTAAGCCTTTCAAAGTTAGAATCAGATCGATGCCATGACACCAGGGGCAGGCTTTGGACAGGTAAAGGTGGTACCGGCAGGGCGTGTTCGGAAACGCGGCGCCCGGTTGCACGCTGATGTGGCTCGTGAATGGGCTTTGCAGGCGGTGAAAACGACCGTCCGAGGCGAGCGGTCTGTCACGCAGAACTCCGTTGATAAGCATCATGGGCATGGCAGCCTCCGGCGTTAACAGGACATGCAGATACCTATTAGGCTTTCTATTTGATGATAATCGTGTGAATTTGAAACTTATAGGTGAGAAAAATTCGCCCAAAGGATCGCAAAACATGACTGAAATTAGCGCTATCCCCGTTTTTGTTGCTGTGGCGGACCATGGCGGGTTCGCAGCCGCCGCCCGGCATCTGGGTCTTACAAAATCAGCGGTCAGCAAGCGGATCGGCGTGCTGGAGGCCCATCTGGGAACGCAGCTCTTTCATCGGTCGACGCGGTCCATTTCCCTTACCGAGGCGGGCGAAATCTATCTGGCCCACGCGGCGCAGGCGCTTGACGCAGCGCAGGACGCCGAAGACGCAGTTGCGGCGTTGCAGGGGCAACCGGTTGGATTACTAAGGCTCAGTACACCCATGTCCTTTGGACAACTGCATGTTGCGCCTATGATTGCTGCATTCCTCAGGCAATATCCGGGGATCAGAATTGACCTGACGATGGATGACAAATTTGTCGATCTCGTCGAAGGGGGCATCGACGTGGCTTTACGCGCCGGAACGTTGCCGAACTCGGCCCTGATCGCACGCAAACTCGCCCCGATCCACAGCGTGATTGTCGCTGCGCCGGATTATCTTGCGCAGTCCGGAACGCCAGAGATACCCGAGGATCTTCTGTCACACACCTGCCTTCACTACGCCTATTCGCGCGACGCTTCGGAATGGCGCTTAGCCGGTCCCGCGGGCGACGTGCGCGTTCAGACATCCGGTGTTCTGCGCGTAAACAATAGTGAGGCCCTGTGCACCGCGCTGCTTGACGGGCTTGGCATAGGTCGCCTGCCGACCTTTATCGCCGGAGCCCACCTGTCTAGTGGCCGTCTGGTCAGGGTGCTGCCCGACTATCGTCTGCCTGAACAGGCGTTGTACGCCGTCTTTCCTGAACGAAAGCACATGCCAGCGAAAGTTCGCGCGTTTTTGGATTTCGTCGTGGAACGCATCGGGCACGACGCACCCTATTGGGATTTGGATGCAGGTCCGCTTTAGGGACAAGGGCCGATGATACTCTAACATTAAACCTGGACCGACCAAGAACACCCAAAGTGCGGGGCAGTCCGGCAATGTCTTCTTCGGGGAATGCTGTAGTGCAGAGTCGGATATTCTTGAACGGCTGGATTGGGCCGGTTAGTCTTGATAGTTATTTATCCGAGCTGCAGAAGCTGCAGCCGCCAATGGCCTCAAGTTCCAAATGTTCTCGGGTTTTAGCAATTATAAGATTGGTCATTCTGTTTCTGACGACCGAGCCCACAAATTGATATCTTCTTCCGAACTGATTGCATCGATCCTTGCCAACTCTTCATCACTGAAGGCGAGGTTATCGACTACGCCTGCGCAATCTACGATCTGACCCGGCCGGGACGCACCAATAAGCGCGGTCGTTACGCGTCCGCCTCTTAACACCCAGGCCAGGGCCATTTGCGCCAGAGTTTGCCCGCGTGCCTCAGCCATGTCGTTCAGAGCACGCACACTTGCCAGAGATCGCTCGTTGATCATGCCATCAAGTAGCGACTTCCCTTGTGTAGCACGGCTGCCATCCGGAATATCGCGCAGGTACTTTGACGTTAGAATGCCTTGTGCCAGCGGCGTGAACGCAATCGATCCTACCCCAAGATCGTTCAGGGTATCGAGCAAACCGTCCCGCTCCACCCAACGGTTGAGCAGATTGTAAGAAGGCTGGTGAATCAGGCAAGGTGTGCCAAGGTCGTTGAGAATCTTCACCGCCTCGCGTGTGCGTTGGGAGTTGTAGCTCGAGATACCTGCGTAGAGCGCGCGACCCGACCGTACGATATGATCCAACGCGCCCATCGTCTCTTCGAGCGGCGTGTCGGGGTCAAAGCGGTGGGAATAAAAGATGTCGACGTAATCAAGCCCCATGCGCGCGAGTGATTGGTCACAGGACGCGATCATGTACTTGCGCGACCCCCATTCTCCGTAGGGTCCCGGCCACATGTCGTAGCCTGCTTTGGAGGAAATGATCAATTCATCCCTGTAGCCCGCGAAATCAGTTCTTAGGATTTCGCCAAATGCCTCTTCTGCCGATCCGGGTGGTGGACCGTAGTTGTTCGCCAGATCAAAATGAGTGATCCCATGGTCGAATGCGGTCCGACACATTGCTCGCTTGTTTTCGTGCGTCGAGTCCGCACCGAAATTATGCCACAGGCCCAAGCTGACAACAGGAAGCTTCACACCCGACCGCCCACATCGCCGATAAACCATTCGCTCATAGCGGTTCGGCTCCGGGGTGTAAGGAATGGGTTTTGGCTTTGGTGGTCGTTGAGCTTTGGTCATGCGCTTATAATCAATGGAATGTTGGGCCTGTCAAACGGATCAACTCCGGTAAGATCGACACGAGATTCTGCGCGTCCTAGATGGGTGTTTATGGTTAGTCTTACTCCAGCACCAATGTCTTACGGTTTAATCGATTGCGTTCGGTACCGCCGCATAGACGCCGCGAAAGTCTGCAATGCGGGCTGCAACCGCAGCATCAATATGGCGGGTTGGATGTCGGCTCTGGGCCGGGAATTTGTCCGTTTCGTCAATTTGCGGAATTGGCGACATAAGAAGAGGGTTCGGTACCAACTCTTCGTTCAGTAAGAAACTCTGCAACAGATCCGTGCAGCAAGCATGTCCTTCCATGCAAAGTAAGACGCTTTCGGAGTTCGCTTCATTGAACTGAAATCTACATCAACCAGGCCAAAGCGTTTTTCATACCCCAATGCCCATTCATAATTGTCCAGTAGGGACCACACAAAGTACCCCTTAACCGGAACCCCTTCGCCCAAGGCGACCTGGACTGCCGACAAGTGTTGATCCAGATAGTCGATACGGTCATCGTCTTGTTGACGCTCGGGGCTGGCCATACCGTTTTCGGTCACGAAGATCGGCAGGTCGCCGGTGTATTCACGTGCTGCTCGGATCAGGAACCTGCTCAGCGCGGTGGGGTCGATTTCCCAACCCATTTGGGTCTTCGGCAGAGGGCCGGGAACCTCAGCGAGACTTGGCCACGCGGTTTCCGCGGGCGCAATAAGTTTCCGGGTGTAGTAGTTCAGTCCACACCAGTCTACGGGTGCTCCAATGGTATCGAAATCATCTTGCCAGCCCGACGGAAGGTGGGGCTCCAGCCCCTCAAGAACATTCTCGGGATAGGCCTTGTTGAACACGCCGCCCAGAAAGAACCGGTTGTATATTCCGTCATACAGAGCGGCGGCCTGTTGTGCCTCGGCGCTGTCATCGGCGGGTTCGGCCCATTCCAGATTGAATACGCCGCCCAGGTTAGACATGCCCAACCCACGCATCGTCTGAATGGCCTGACCATGGGCCAGCAGAACGTGATGCATAGCGCGCGCCGTGGCTCGAATATCGCGCAGCCCGGGAGCGTGGTGCCCTTCGAAATGGCTCAACCAACTGACACACCACGGTTCATTGATGGGGGCGACGCTGTACATTCGGTCGCCAATCCGTCCCATGATGACCTCAGTGAAATCGGAAAACCAACCGGCAATATCCCGGTTGCGCCAACCGCCCAAGTCGGCCAGGGGCGACGGCAGTTCCCAGTGATACAGTGTCGCGCACGGACGGATGCCACGCTCCAAAAGCGCGTCGGTCAGGCGATCATAAAAATCCAATCCCGCCTGATTAACAGGTCCGCGCCCCTCGGGCATCACACGCGCCCAGCTGGTTGAGAAGCGATAGCAATCGAATCCCGCGTCGCGCACAAGATCAAGATCCTGTTCAAACCGGTTCAGGTGATCACAGGCCAGATCGCCGTTTTCTCCCCGCACTACATTTCCGGGTGTCGCTGCAAACGTATCCCAATGTGTCGAACCGGCGCCGCCTTGGGCATGGCCTTCGATCTGGTAAGCAGAGGTGGCGACTCCGAAATGGAAGTCATTGGGGAAATCGCTGCGCGTATGTTTCATTGTCAGATCCTGTTGGGTGCTGGGCCGGTTGATTTGCCAACAACCAGTTCCGCCTCAAGCAATCTGGTCTTGACCGGATCGTCAGGCGATTTGATCCTCTCAATCAACATCTCGGCGGCCAGCTCTCCTGCATGCCGTACTGAGGACCGCGTTGCTGTAAAGATGGGCACATCCTGTCCGTTTTTGAGATAAGAAAGGTCATCATCATGCGCGATGACCGAGACATCCCGGCCAATTCGCAGCCCTGCCTCGTCCAGCGCCCGCCTCACACCAATCGCTGAAATCATCGAGGATGCCAGAATGGCGGTTGGTGGATCGTCCAGTTGCAGCATATCGCGGGTTTCATGATGGCCGTAGACCTCGGTCATTTCGGCGCTGCGCATTAATTGTTGGTCTGGGATCAAGTCCGCCTGTTCCAGCGCTTGTAGGTATCCGGCGCGACGGCGCTGTGCGAAATCCATATCCTCAAGCCCGTTAATCAGGGCAATCCGGCGGTGACCCAAGTCGATCAGGAACTGTGTTGCGCGCCGAAAGGAGCTTTTGTTGTTCACATCGATCCAGTCATACTCTGCATCTATCCCGGTCGAACGACCGTGTACGATAAATGGTACCGCCATCCGGTTTAGCAGATCGATGCGACGCTCGTTGACCTTGGGGCCTTGCAAAACGACGCCATCCACGGCCCCGCGCTGAAACAAGCTGCGATAGGCCCCTTCGATCGAAGTGTCATCCGCGGTGGTGAACATCATGTCGTAGCCGTTCGCAGAGTATGTCCGTGCAGCGCCGGCGACAAAGTCGCCGAAGATCGGGTTCACCATCTCGTGCTGGGACGAACTGGGGATGACGTGCCCGATCACCATGGACTTGCCAGTCGCCAGACCTTTGGCGCGACTGTTTGGCCGATAGCCATGCTTGTCTGCAGCGGCCTGCACGCGCACACGAGTCGCCTCGTTCACCTCTGGATAGCCGTTCAGCGCGCGACTGACCGTTGTCTGCGAAAGACCGAGAATCTCAGAGAGCTGCTTTAGGTTCATATGTTCAAAGCGCCTTCAAATGGATGCTCACTTGTTTTGTTGTGATTTTTTGCTTCCGTCAACCCGTTTTGGCAATGAGGTCAATAGCGGCAATAATTGAGGGGTAGAAAACGATATGTTGACAGAATCTGATTGCCAGCAGATAAAGTGCAACATCCAAAGCGCTTTGAAAAGTTTGCGATGCGCAGATATTACTGGGAGGAGATTTCATGAAACACGCGCTTTATGCAGGTGTGGCTACATTCGCCCTGATGGCGGGAGCGGCTCAGGCTGATAAGGTTACCGTGTTCGGGCCATGGCTGGGCCCGGACCAGGAAAACGTCGAAGCGGTTCTGGATGGCTTTGCAGCCGCGACAGGCCACGACTACGCGTATGTTGGTTCAGATAGTTTCGAGCAGCAGATCAGGATTGATGCAGAGGCAGGCTCGGCGCCGAATATAGCCGTTTTCCCGCAGCCTGGTCTGGCGGCGGATATGGCCAAGTCGGGTTTTCTGACACCGTTGGGCGACGGCACCGCTGATTGGGTTCGTGACAATTACGCAGCTGGACAATCCTGGGTAGATCTGGGCACTTTTCCGGGGCCCGAAGGGCAGGATCACCTTTATGGGCTTTTTTACAAGGTAGATGTGAAATCCCTTGTTTGGTACGTGCCTGAGAATTTCGAGGATGCCGGTTACGAAGTTCCGACCACGATGGAGGAGCTGAAGGCTTTGACCGATCAGATCGTCGCAGACGGAGAGACGCCGTGGTGCATCGGTTTGGGTTCAGGTGGTGCGACCGGTTGGCCAGCGACCGATTGGGTCGAAGACATGATGCTGCGCACTCAATCGCCCGAGGACTATGACGCTTGGGTGTCCAATGAAATGAAGTTCAATGACCCGAAAGTGGTCGCTGCCATTGAAGAATTCGGCGCGTTTGCCCGTAATAACGACTATGTTGCGGGTGGGGCAGGTACGGTCGCAACGACCGATTTCCGTGACAGTCCAAAAGGCATGTTCAGTTCGCCACCACAGTGTTACATGCACCGTCAGGCGTCGTTCATCCCGGCATTCTTTCCTGAAGGCACGGTTGTCGGGGAAGATGCTGATTTCTTCTACTTCCCCGCATATGAAAGCAAGGATCTGGGTAGCCCGGTTCTTGGCGCCGGCACGCTATGGGCAATCACCAATGACAGCCCGGCTGCACATGATCTGATCGCCTATCTGCAGACCCCCGAAGCACATGAGACATGGATGGCCCTGACCGGCTTCCTGACGCCGCACAAAGGCGTTGATACCTCCGTGTTCTCGGATCCGACGCTCAAGAAGATGAACGACATTCTTCTGGGCGCGACCACCTTCCGGTTTGATGGTTCGGACCTGATGCCGGGCGGCGTAGGGGCCGGCACATTTTGGACCGGTATGGTTGACTATGCTGGTGGAAAGCCCGCTCAGGAAGTTGCTGACGAGATCCAATCTTCCTGGGATTCGCTGGACTAAGCGCGTTAAAACCCGGGCGGTCTGCGCGTCAGGCCACCCCTTTTCCCCTTCGCAACGGAGAGCATGATGCATCCGGCAATTCAGGGCCTGCTGACCATCGCCATAGGCGTATCGGGCTGTGTGGGCTATTTCTTTCTGTCCAACCAGTTTCTGGACAAGGTTCTGTTCCCTGCGCGCGGGCCGAATGCCGGCCGCAACATCAACCGCGCGAATATGATCCGGCCTTGGCTGTTTTTGCTTCCGGCGCTTGTAGCGATTGGCCTATATCTGGCCTATCCGGTAGTTGAGACGTTGCGCCTGTCGCTCACGGATCGCATCGCCGGTGGTGGGTATAAGTGGGTTGGTCTCAATAACTACGTCCAGATGGTGGCAGAACCGAAATTCTGGGAAGCCATGCGCAACAATTTGTTCTGGCTGATCGTGGTCCCTGCAATGTCGACTGCATTTGGTCTGTTGGCAGCTCAGCTAACTGATCGGATCCGCTGGGGTAACATCGCAAAAGCACTGATTTTCATGCCGATGGCGATCTCTTTCGTCGGGGCTTCGGTCATTTGGAAACTGATCTACGATGCGCGTCCGGCCGAGCAAGACCAGATCGGGATTCTGAATGCGCTTTATCTGTTCTTTGGTGGGGCCGAGCCGCAAACCTGGCTAACCATTCCGTTCTGGAACAATTTCTTCCTCATGGGGATCCTGATCTGGATTCAGACAGGCTTTGCCATGGTGATACTGTCCGCCGCTTTGCGCGGCATCCCCGAAGAAACCGTCGAGGCGGCGGTTTTGGATGGGGCCAATCCCTTCCAGATATTCTTTAAAATCAAGGTGCCTCAAATCTGGAACACAATTCTGGTTGTTTGGACAACCATCACCATTCTGGTCCTGAAGGTCTTCGACATTGTTTTCGCGATGACAAATGGCCAGTGGGAGACACAGGTTCTGGCCAACTACATGTACGACAAGATGTTCCGCGCCAATGATTGGGGCGTGGGTTCGGCATCGGCCATGGTGATCATGTTGCTGGTGACGCCGATCTTGGTCTGGAACATCCGCAACGCACGCCGGGAAATGGAGTAGGGGATGAGCGATATTGCAGGAACCAAACCCGCCCTTAGATGGATCGTCCAGGCCTCGGTCCTCTTTCTCGTGGTGCTTTGGGTAATACCGACACTGGGATTGTTGATCTCATCCTTTCGCACGGCTGACCAGATCGCGACCAGTGGCTGGTGGAAATCCCTGTTCCCGTCCGAACAAAACCTGACGCTACGCACGGCCGTGCCCAATACGCAAATTCTGAAAAACGGGACGTATGTGATTGAAGGGAACCTGTTCGACGAAGGGCAGAAAGCTACGATCTCAAAGTGGGGTGTCAGCTCCCGCGCGGTGGATGCGTATGAACCCGGTCAGACAGCGGAATTGCGTCGTGGCGGGACTATCACGGTCGATGCAAACGGGAACTACAAAGCGGAAAATGAAGAGGAGTTTACTGGCAGCCGCGGCCCGCGTGTTTTCGTAAGTGCAGAACTTCCACCCGAGTTCACGTTGGACAATTACCACAAGGTTCTCTTGGCCGAGAACAGCACCGACAGTATGGGTCGGGCGTTCTTTAATACTCTCACAGTGACCATTCCTGCCACGATCATCCCTATCCTGGTTGCGGCGTTCGCCGCTTATGCGTTGGCGTGGATGGAGTTCCCGGGCCGCGCGTTGCTGATAGCAGCTATTGTCGGGCTTTTGGTTGTTCCGCTTCAGCTCGCACTGATCCCTTTGCTGAAATTCCATCTTAATATTGGGATCGGCAAAGGGTATCTGGGTGTCTGGATGGCCCACACTGGCTTTGGAATGCCGCTGGCGATTTACCTTCTTCGCAGCTACATGGCCGGACTGCCACGTGATTTGATCGAGAACGCGCGGGTCGATGGGGCGTCTGAGTTCCAGATCTTTACGAAACTGATCCTTCCACTCAGCTTCCCGGCGCTGGCGTCTTTCGCGATCCTGCAGTTCCTGTGGACCTGGAACGACCTTCTGGTGGCCAAAGTCTTCCTGATTGATGCATCAGGTCAAACCACCGTCATGACCAATCGAATTGTCGAACTACTGGGTACAAGAGGGGGCAACTGGGAAATCCTCGCTACCGCTGCGTTTGTTTCGATCATCGTTCCGCTGATTGTTTTCTTCGCGATGCAAAAATACCTGGTCCGTGGCCTGCTGGCCGGATCCGTCAAATAGAGGCGTCTGATGAACGTGCAGAACACTTTAGAACTCTCCAAGTCAACCAAAGCAAAGTCAGAGTGGTGGCGCGGTGGCGTGATCTATCAGATCTATCCGCGCAGCTTTCAGGACAGCAATGGTGATGGGATCGGTGACCTGAAAGGGATCACCCAACGTCTGGATTACATTGCGGATCTGGGGGTCGATGCGATCTGGATTTCACCCTTCTTCAAATCTCCGATGAAGGATTTCGGCTACGACGTCAGCGACTACCGCGACGTGGATCCTATGTTTGGTTCGTTGGAAGATTTCCGCGAGTTACTTGATCAGGCCCATGACAAGGGTCTGAAAGTGATGATCGATTTGGTGCTGTCACACACATCTGATCAGCACCCTTGGTTCGGTGAGAGCCGCGCCAATCGGGACAACCCGAAATACGACTGGTATGTCTGGGCAGACCCTAAACCGGACGGCACACCGCCCAATAACTGGTTGTCTATCTTTGGCGGTTCAGCGTGGCAGTGGGAGCCTCGTCGCCTGCAATATTTCCTGCATAACTTTCTGAGTTCGCAGCCGGACCTGAACTTTCACTGTAACGAAGTGCAAAACGCATTGCTGGATGTGGCTCGGTTCTGGCTGGACATGGGCGTGGATGGTTTTCGCCTGGACACGATCAACTTCTATTTCCACGACAAACATCTGCGGGACAATCCGGCCCTTCCGGTCGAAGAGCGTAATGCATCAATTGCGCCTGCGGTGAACCCTTATAACCACCAGGATCACCTTTATTCCAAAAGTCAGCCCGAGAATATCGCCTTCCTCGAAAGGTTGCGCGCGCTGACCGACGACTATCAAGGCCGTGCCTGTTTGGGTGAAGTCGGTGATGCACAGCGCGGGCTGGAAATCATTGGTCAGTACACCTCGGGCGATCAACGAATGCATATGTGTTATGCCTTCGAGTTTCTGGAACAGCGTGCGTTGACCGCGCCTTATGCAAAGCAGGTCTTTGATCAGCTCGAAGAAAAGGCAGGCGACGCATGGCCATGCTGGGCGTTCTCGAACCATGATGTTGAACGTCATGCCTCGCGCTGGGACCTAAACGATGCGGCCATTCGCCAGCACGCGGTTCTGATGATGTGTCTGCGCGGCTCGGCCTGTTTGTATCAGGGAGAGGAACTGGGTTTGCTCGAGGCAGATGTTCCGTTCGAGAAACTGCAAGACCCCTATGGCATCGAGTTCTGGCCCGAGTTCAAGGGTCGCGACGGATGTCGCACGCCAATGGTTTGGGCGACGCAGGACGAACATTCAGGCTTTAGCACCGGTGAGCCGTGGTTGCCTGTTAGTATGGCCCAAACGGAAAGAGCCGTTGACCGGCTCGAGGCGAACGACCAATCGATGCTGCACCATTATCGCCGCGCAATCGCCTTGCGCCGCGTCCACCCAGCACTAACTACGGGTGCGCAGTCCAACATGAAACAGGTTGGACCTGTGCTGACTTTCCAGCGTGAGGATGCGTCTGAAGCGGTGTTTTGTGCTTTCAACCTTGGAACGGAAGCTCAGCGGGTCGACTTGCCCTTGGGTGATTGGCGGGTCATCGGGCGGGAACTCGGCGGTAGCGACGGTGCAGGAAGCGTTACGCTGCACCCCGCACAGTTTTGTCTGATGGCTAAGGTTAAGGGGTAAACCATGTCAGAACTCAAACTTACGGATGTCGCGAAATCCTATGGTCCGGTCGATGTTCTGAAACATATCGATCTGGATATCGCAAAGGGCGAGTTGATCGTCTTTGTCGGTCCATCGGGTTGCGGAAAATCAACCTTGTTGCGAATGATTGCCGGGCTGGAAAAGATCACCGGCGGCACCTTGGAGATCGAAGGGCAGGTCATGAATGATGTGCCGCCCGCCCAAAGGGGCATTGCCATGGTGTTTCAGTCCTATGCGCTCTACCCACATTTGACCGTGCGCGAGAACATGGCATTTGCACTGAAGATCGCCAAGATGCCTGCTGCCGAGATCGATGCCGCCGTTGAACGCGCGGCCCAGACCCTTCAACTGGATCCGCTCTTGGATCGTCTGCCCAAGGCTCTGTCCGGAGGGCAACGCCAGCGCGTCGCTATCGGGCGCGCCATCGTGCGAGACCCCAAGGTCTATTTGTTCGACGAACCGCTTTCGAACCTCGATGCTGCGCTGCGCGTTGCAACCCGGATCGAGATTGCGCGCCTGAAAGAGGCGATGCCCGAAAGCACAATGATCTACGTGACCCACGATCAGGTTGAGGCGATGACGCTGGCCAGCCGGATCGTCGTTCTTGCCAACAAAGGCATCGCGCAGGTTGGTACGCCACTGGAACTGTACGAAACGCCGGATAACGAGTTTGTGGCGCAGTTCATCGGATCGCCCTCTATGAATCTGCTGTCTGGCAATATTTCCAAAACCGGGGATTTGACAGAGGTCACACTTGATGCGGGCGGAAAAGCCGTTTCATCCATTTCGACCACGCCCGAACAAATGGGTTTGCAGGTCAATATCGGCGTACGACCTGAGGATTTCGTTGCCGACGCCGCCGCTGGGTTTCTGGACGGCGCTGTCGATTTTGTCGAAGCCCTGGGTGAAGTGACCTTGCTGTATTTTGCCAGCAGGCCGGGGGCTGAGAATATCGTCGCCAAGTTTCCTGGCGTTGAACGAAACCGACGTGGGAAAGCTGTCAAATTGAATGCGGACCCGAGCAAAGTGCATCTGTTTCACAATGGTTTGTCAATGCGGAAATGATGAGGGCTTTGTCGCGAACTTTTGGCCAGGAAGTCTTGGTGTTAATGGCGTTTCGGACTTTGATCGAGGCAGACAGTAACAATTTCATTCAAAGGCGCTCATTTCCCAAGGGACGTGATACTACACGCAGTGTTCTTCGATCTTCGTTACCCAGTGTCCTAGGATCTATTGCAAAGTTTCTTACTGAACGAAGAGTTGGTACCGAACCCTCTGCTTGTGCCGCCAATGCCGCAACTTGGCGAAACGGACAGATTCCGGGCGTAAGCTGACCTTTGCGGATCATGTGCGTCACTTCGCTGCTCACTTTGCCCGCAAGGCAGACGTCGGACAACTCGTCGATCTCGCAGATTAAGCGAATGGCCGGTTCGTTGAAGCTGCACCGCAGCGTGGCCAGAGGCGATGAATGACCAGTTTGGGCCGTCAGCCATCGCCTCTGACCCAAAGAGGGCGCTGGGGCCTACTGGCTTGTGGCGGCGCGGGTTCCTTCTCATCGACGCGCGTCCAAAACCCTGACTTACGGGGATGCGTTTTCTTCAGTCTGGCAAAATAGGTTGCATGGTCTGTCATTGAGTCGGGGCGAGTGGGATCCGTCTCTTCAGCCAGCAGCGCCAGTTTCCCGAGGTATTTCGCGCCGTGCCCATAAGCCTTGGAGCGCGCGCGATCCAGGATGTCGTCCAGAAGTGCGCGGTAGAGTATCGTGGCCGCCATCGGAAAATCGTGTTCCAGAAGGGCCGCGACTTTCGGCAGGATGTGCCAATGACCGCCGTCCCAGCGGTGCGGATGCGCCACGATAAGCTTTGCTGCCAGATCGTGTCGCGGCCAGTCGAGGAAGTATTGCAACGCTGCTTCAGGTTCAGCCTTTTCCAAGGCGAGGGCATGGGCGCGTTCCTCGGCCTCAATATCCTCGAAGTCCGGAAGTTGTCTCAGGTACTCCCGCAGGATATCGGCAGACAGTTCAGCCTCGAAACAACGCCAGCGTAGGGCCTGCGCGGCCGGTTTGTCGCCAAAGGCTTCCAGGATACGCGCCTCCAGGCTGACACGAGATGGGGACAGGTCATTGTCGGTTTGCTCAAACGTGCGCCGACCTGGTTTTCGCACCCAATCCAGCGCTTCGGCACTGCGACCGGCCTCAAGAAGCTGCGCTGCGATCTTTATGGTATCCTGCATATGCGGCTGCTTTTTAGTCTCCAACGCGATGAGCAGATCGAGATCCCCCCGCACCGAGGCGATAGTCTGGCGCATCTTGGCCCATTGCGAGGTCATGGAATAGAACCAGCCATCCGGTTTGCGCGCCGCTTCCTCGGCCTGCCGCTCAGCTATGGCATCTTTCAGATCAGCATCCCAGCGAACCAGACTGTCTTGCGGCAGATACGACACGACGGCTTCGGTTACCTCAGTCAGATAGCCGTGGGTGCTTTCGCTAAGCGCGGTCATGATCTTTTCGGGGAGCGCGTCGGCCTCGGGCACGGACAAGCTTGAGGCCAATTCGCCGGTCGCATTGATCGCCTGATAATAGACATCCTGAACACGGCCTGAGGAATCGTCGACGCGCTCGAAAACCTGTTCATGGGTGGCGATGAAGCGCAGCAGTCGATCTATGGCCAGCGCCGGAGCGACAGGACCAAGTTCCGACGTGATCGTTTCGGTCAGGCTGCGCAGATCGTCGGCAAAGGCGCGAGCCTTGTCCCATTCGATGAACCTCTTTGCCCGCGCCAGCCCGGACAGCCGCCGATCGATCAGTTTGGCGATGGCTTCGGGGCCGGATTTCCCGGCCAACGCCGCCTTGACCTGCCGCCGGAACCCTGCATTGCGCTCGGCTTCCTCCAGCACCAGTTGCGCGAGCTTGTCGGCGCCGAGGTCTTTCAGCTTGTCAGTGGTCAGGGCAGGTTTACGCGCCATGGCAGGTCTCGGTAGCGAACTGTTTCCCAATAAGTGCCTCGACCAGATCTCGGGAGCAAGTATAGGATGTCCGGAAACACGATCGTGGTTTCCCGCTTGATCCCATCACCGGCAACAAGAAAGCTTCACTGCGGCCTTTTCTGCCAGCATTCTTTTATTACAGTAAGATGGCATCGCTGATCATCGTCGTATTAGTTTTTCCGCAAATATGCCCAAGAGACATACCCCTTTAGTTTACGAGCACGCTCCAATGAAACGCGGCACCAACGTGTGCCACCGGTCTGCTCGCAGCTGTGAACTCGTAGTGCGGTTCCATTTGGAAGACCAACGATCACATTGAACCCTGTTCCAGGTCCACTGCGCATTTTTAGCATGTCACCGTCTTCGACTCCAAAAACCTCATATGGTCCGAGTGACGCGGCCGCAGCCGGTTCAACGTCCATGACGACCCCCAGGAACAAAGCCATTAGGGGTAAGAAGATTGCATTGCGCATCGCGATGTCCTGCTTATTGCCTCAACGACAATCGTAGCAACTGGGGTCACCAAGAGGAACATCTCAAGACAGAAATGTACGCGATACCAAAGCCTCAAACGCTACAATTCTTCCAAATGGTGGGGAACCCTGGCCCAGTTGGGGGCATCTTTCACAAAAACCTTGCTCGTTGGCTTGAAGTTGTTTGGCTCATCCAATGTCCCAGCCGCAATGCTCGTCAACCCGAAGGCTGTCACGCCCCACAAGCCTGATCCGCAGGTGCCACAAAAATGCTTGATGACAGGTCGACCTTCCTTTGAGGTCTTCTCAAAGGTCCGTGGTTTGCCTTTCAGCAGCTGCAGGTCTTCCGACTTTATCATGTACCCGGCATAACCATCTGTGCCAGTCATTGTTAGGCAATCACTGCAAAAACACATGAGTTGCATTACTGCGCTGCCAGTGACCTGATATCGAACCTCACCGCAAAAACATCCGCCTTCCAAGATTTCAGCCACGTTGCTTTCATCCTTCTATTTCGTTTTGGAAGATATGAGAAAATCGTACCTACTCTGGCCAATGGTCACAACGGTTCCAGCAGCGGAATGTGGAATGGTGCCAATATGAGCTCCTGTACCTGGATGGGTACGAGGCAAGCATCAGACAGATTGAGTTGTCGAATGTTTTCATCACGGTTCTGAATCCTTGCCAATTGACTGTTCCAGCAAAGTCATTGGACAGACGGTCTGAATTGACCGACAATCGGATCATGGAGCTGACAGACACCACACCTGTGCACCTGATCCATGTGGACCCTGAGATCAACATGGCGCGGTTCTATGGCATCGAGTTGCAGCCGACGTTGTTTGGGGAGGTTTCAGTGCTTCGTACCTGGGGGCGTATTGGCACGAACGGGCAAGCCATGATGGTTACGTACGATGACGAAGCCCAGGCCTCTGAAGCGCTCCAGAAACTTGATAGTCAGAAACGTCGTCGAGGCTATGTGCCGGTAGGTGAATAACCTAGGGCTGCTAATCCAGTGTTGCACCGGGCCTTTGAGCTGTCATTTGGACTGGCAGTTGCTTTGCACGGAACTTGAAAATACGGGCCGTTCACTGTTTCCTTAGCAAATCCCGAGCCTGTCGTCTCGTGACCGGGCTCTAGGTTCCAGCCGACGTATCGGCTTCCACCCAGAACACCCCAGCATGATCTCCCTGACGCAATAGCCCCTGAACCGTCTTTTGCAAGCCGGGGCAGGGGCATTGGGCCATGGTCGCTTCCTGCCGTGGTGATCTGCCCGTTCGGGTGACGATCCCTTTTGCGCTCTCGCAGGATCGAAGATCCCTTGGTTTCTTTTGTTGGTCAGGCGGGGTTTGGACGAGCCAAACGCCGCCCTCCGGCAGGGGGAAGGCGCGGCCTCCCCCCTCGGACAAGACAAATAGACAAGACCGTGTCCTCGGCTGCGCCTGCGGGCCGCTCCACTCTTGTCGATTTGTCCTGTCTCGCCCCTCTCCGCGTTCGCCACGGGGCAGGTTTTAGAGACGACGCCCTTTCAGGGCTCGGCTCAAAACCAGCACCAAAGGGGATCAGCCCCGGAGGTCGCACCACAAAAGGAGAGACGGTTTTGAATAGTGAAGCGACAAAAGACCTCGAGAACGACACCTACCTTCAGGCGGCAGAGATCGCAGCCCAGAATGACCTGTTTCGAAAAGCCCTGATCGACCCAAATGCGGCGATTGAGGTGCACTCCGAGGGCATTCAGGGACAGGTGTTTGTCACGCCCGGTGTGTCCGGCGAAGGGGTGGAGTTCCAAACCGCTGCTTTGGCTGCAGTGGCGTCAGATGACCAGTTTGACGAGGGCAATGACCCATATGGCGATCACACATTCGGAACGGTGACAATCAGCGGCCAGAAGCTGTTCTGGAAAATCGATCTTTACGACGCGGATTACAAATACGGGTCCGACTGCCCGTCTGATCCCGCAGCGACGCGCCGTGTCCTGACCATCATGTGCCCCAGCGAATACTGATCCCAACCCCAAACCTGAAAGGAGGTGAGTTCATGAACCCATACACCCTCGCACGTCAACGCCAGTTGGCTTGGAAGAACCTCAAGAAGGGCGGCCTATCCGGCAAGATCGCCCGCGCCTTCTTGAAACAACACGCAGCCGCCTAAGCGGCCCCGCTCTACCCCGGAAGGGGTAGGGCACCCTTAACACGAAGCAAAACACTCAAACAAGGATTTGTCCCATGAGCAAAGTCGAAACATTCACCGCACCGGAAACCATCGAAACCGTTGGCCTGACCGATCTCTACCTGTCCGATCTGAACCCACGTCAGGAGGTGACCGAAGACGGCATTGCCCTGCTGGCCGACAGTCTGATCATGTGCGGCCTGATCCAGAACCTCAGCGGATTGCGGGATGCAGATGGCAAAGTCGCCATTGTCGCCGGTGGTCGCCGCCTGCGGGCTCTGAACATCGCCGTGACCGAACGCGCCGATCTGGCACAGGTCCCCGTGAAGATCACGGACAACCCTTTTGTGGCCGAACAATGGGCCAATGCAGAAAACACCGCGCGTGAGGAACTGGACCCGGTGGACGAGGTCCGAGCCTATGGCAAGATGGCGGAGAAATCCCTGTCTGTTGCCAAGATCAGCAATGCGTTTGGCGTGACCGAAGCCCATGTACGCCGCCGCCTGGCACTTGCCGGTTTGCCCGCCGCTGTATTGGATGCGCTCAAGGCTGGCGAGATCAGCATGGGACTGGCCAAAGCCATGACCGTCAGCACCGAGGAAGAGAAAATTCTGGAGGTATTGGAGCGGGCCAAGGAGTGCCGGTGGTTCAGTGAGCATGATGTTAAACAGGCCCTGACATCTGAGGCTGTCAGCAGCAGCAACCGCAAGGCCGTGTTTGTGGGGCAGGAGGCCTATGTTGAGGCGGGTGGCACGATCACCGCTGATCTCTTTGCCGATGAGATCCTGTTCAATGAAGGCGCGCTCTTGGATCATCTGTTTGCTGAGAAACTGGCGGCTGAAGCAGAAAAGCTGCGCGAAGTGGAAGGCTGGGACTGGGTGGACACCCATGATGAAAGCTACATTCCCTATGGGTTCACAGGCACAGAAGGCATGCACCGTCTGGACATGGTGAACCGGGAGTTCAGTGAAGAACAGTCTGAGCGGTATGACGAACTTGCCGAACTCTATGAGGCAGAGGCTCTGGACACGGAGGGTGAAAAGGAGTTAGCCGCGCTCGAGGACTATGTCGTGCCGTTCTATTCCGACGACCAACGCAAACTGTCCGGTGTATTTGTCTATGTCGGCAACGCTGGCGAGATCAAAACATCCCCGGCCTATGTCGCTGCGGAACATGTGCAGGCCGCCATTGAAGCCGGTGTTCTGGCCCCTCTTGAAGAACCTGAGGTCAAAGAGACACCAAAACCTGCCTATTCGCAGAAGTTCATCGATGACATGATGGCGATCCGGTTGGCGGCGGTTCAAACGGCTTTGCTGGACAAACCTGATTATGTGTTGAGCCTGTTTGCCTTCTATGCGACACCGGCATCCGGTCATTATGACAGCATTTTCGGGTTCGGATACGGCGGAGCAGAGAACAACACGCCCGAGATTGACGACCAGTTTAATCTTGATCCGCGTCTTGGTGGGGAACGGGATGAAACGGCAGAGGCCGCCAATGACCAATTCAACGAGATGGCCGCACAAGGCAGCGTGGAGGCGTTCAAAGCGTTTCTCGATCTGGGCAAGAAAACCCGCAATGGTGAAATCACCGCGTTTCTGGCGCGGCGGTTTCTGACCCAGCGCCCGGAGTTCATGGCGGAGATCGAGGCTGAGATTGGCGCTGACATGCGCACGATCTGGACCCCGTCCGCAGAGAACTGCTTCAAGCGTCTGAAAGGCTGGCAGCTTGATGATCTCTACAAGGACGTGCTGGACTTGCACGGTGACACCGACATGTTCAAAGCTTTCGCGAAATCCAAGAAAGGCGCGAAGAATGAGGCGATGCACAAGCTTTTCAATGACAACGCGCATCAGGCGGCACTGGGTGTGACCGATGCGCAGAAAGCCCGGATTGACGCGTGGGTGCCTGATTGCTTCTGAACCCAATAGGGCAGGGCGCATAGCGCCCTGCCTTCCAACGGCGTTGTTCTCTTTTAATTCAACGCTTTACGGTGTTTTCACTTGAAAGGATGTAGCTTGTAGGCTACATTTAGGTATGATAGAAATACGTAAGACTGACCTGTTCGACAAGTGGCTCAAGGGCTTGAAGGACCAAAGGGCGAGAGCCAGGATTTTGGTTCGCATCACGCGGTTGAGTTTGGGTAATCCTGGTGATGTAAAGCCGGTTGGTGAAGGTGTGAGTGAACTGCGTATCTCGGAAGGTAAGGGGTATCGCGTTTATTATGTATCGCGTGGCGACGTTTTGATCGTTTTGCTTTGTGGTGGTGACAAGTCATCCCAGCAAATTGACATCAAAACCGCCAAAGCGATGGCAACAGAGTTGGAGTGAATAACATGGGTGTTAAAACAACGAAGTTTGAAGCGGCTGACTATCTGGACAGCCCCGAAGCCATTCAAGCCTATCTTGAAGCGGCTTTTGAAACCAGCGACACGGCCCTGATCGCATCGGCGCTTGGTGATGTTGCCAAGGCTAAAGGCATGTCAAGCGTGGCCGACAAATCCGGCTTGTCTCGGGAAAGCCTCTATCGCGCACTTAGCGAAAACGGCAATCCCGAGTTTGGCACAGTGCTGAAAGTGCTGAGTGCGGTGGGTGTGACGCTCACCCCAAAATTGCACGTGAGTTAACCGTTCAGGAAGGTCACCCGCCATGTCTACCAACGCGGCCCAGTCCAAAGTCGAAAAAGCCATCCACCGCGTCTGGAAATCCGCGCAGATGTTTGTCGGGTTTCATACGGATCAGACCGGCAAGCAGCGCACGCAGCCAAAGCTCTGGCCGCCAAAGAATGGGAGCGCGTCGATCCACAACGACCCCAGCGCCCAAGAAGCGATTGTTGTTGTCAAAGCCGCAGACCCGGAGACCGCACAGGACGTGCAGATCAAGCTGCACCCAAACCGCATTGTTGTGCGCCGCGATGCAGATATGTGGTGGCAGGGTGTGGCCGTGGATGAGCATACTGTGACGGTCCGAATGGCCGACAACACGATCATCGAAATCCGCCATGACGGTTCGGTGAAACGCCGCTCAGCAGAAGATGAAACCCATGTTGAGGCCGATGGCAGCATCTTCAAGTTCACCGAATTTGCCGAGGCGCATATGACGGGGGATGGGGTGGAAATGACCCGTCGCACCGAGGATCGCATTGCCACCATCACAGCGGACGGTGTTGTCGATCGCGCGCGTAAGCGTTAGCCTGAACTCAATACCTCCAGACTTTCCTTCGGTTAAACTTGTGGCCCGCTTCGGTGGGCCTCTTTCTTGGGGCGGCATCGCGCGGCCTTTGTTCATGCGCGGGTCCTGCCGCCAGGCGCGCGGGTCTGGGTTATGTAACCGCGATATCCAACCCGCCAAATTGAGTCCGCCTGTTAACCTGATCCACGCAAGCGCAGACCAGGGCCGGACCGTCCGGTCTTTGGCCTCCGCCAATTGGAAAGCGCGACTTGCACCGCCAGCGATCTTTCATTCTTTGCTTCGAGGTCATACCGGCCCCGTAAGGCCACCCGCACTGGGAACAGTGTACCGCGCCCGTGTTGGATCGAGGCGATGTTGCCGCCACATACAGTATCGCTTTGTTCGGATGACCCGTGCGCACCGATCCCAGAAAGCCTTGCCTTTCACCTGGCCTGACAGCTTCAATCCCGTTGCCGGAGATGATCCTCGGCTGCCGGTGTTTCTGAACGGATGAACATAAGCGGGCAGTCGGGAAAGACGCGCGGTGCCCGGCCCGGGCACCGCGCTTCAACAAAGAATTTCCCCTGCGCCTGCGGCGCATTCCGCGCGGATCAAATTCCCTGCTGACATCCCCTTGCTGCCCGCTTTTCCCATGTTCATCGAAACACGTCATAGCGAGGATCAAACAATGGCAACTCAAACTCTGAAACTGAACGTCAAGACCGGCGAAAAAGAAGGCAAGACTTTCTGGGATCGGTGCGGGGTTCTCTTCGTCAACACCGATGAGGCCGGCAACATCACCTCGATCCAGGTCAAGCACAGCATGTTCCCCGGCGTCGAGATGGTGGCCTTCCCGAAGCGCACCGATGACGAGCCGGTCACCGAATGACACGAGGGCAGGGCGGCGCAAGCCGCCCTTTGCCTTGCTCCGGCCAAAGAGCCGGACCACACATGCGCCACACGTGACGCGCGGACCAACGGCCGGGCAGGGGCACCGTCCGGCCGCAATGCGGCAGTTCGCACCCCTGCCACACCCGCCGCGCAGGCGGCGGGAAATCGAGCGCGCTGAGGCGCGCGGAAAATGCCATACTGAACTTGAACGTGCCGGAATGTGACGGGCGCTGTTCGGGCAGCTCCCGCTTTGCGTGATTGCCCTGCGCCAGTCCACCGGCACCCACGCCTGCTGGCTGGAAAAGGGGCGGGACCCTTTTCCCGGCGTGGAAATTGCCTCCAAGAGTAAAACTGTTCCGAGGGCAATTTGACAAATGACGGATTTCTAAAATCACCCCCGGTTTCCTCTTGGAGAGTATGACAGGATAAGGTAGTTGTGTTACAAGTTACAAATACAACTAAAGATTGATTGAGATTTGGGCGAGAGCAGAACCTCTGACACCACCGTTTTCTCCGTGCGATTGCCAGTGGATGCGCTGGAGCGTCTGGAGGCAGCTGTGACCGTGCTGAGGGCCAAGAGCCGCAATCAGGTCATCCAGCGATTGATCTATCGGTTGATCGGTTATCTCGATCCTGACCCCGCTGTTGTGGATCTCTGGCAGAAGCATTTGCGGCAGGTTCAGGGTGGGTACACCAACCTCAATCAGCTTGCGAAATCGGCCAAGCGCGGCACTGTGATCTGGACGGAGGACGACCGCCGCGACGTCGAAAATCTCCATCGAGCGATCATCCAGCACCGGCAAGACCTGAAGGCGATGATCACTGCGGCCCGCCGAAATCGAGAACCAGAATCCGCCATACGCCGGATCTTGCGCGACGACAATTGGAGGCCTGAAGAGTGACCGCTGCGGCTCACGATATGACAGCAGGCGACTTCCTAGAGCTTGCCTTCCGTGAGGCTCAGAAGGGCGTCGATCGTTCTAAGCAGATCACTCAGCAGCTGCAGACCGCCAAGCGGATGAAGTTCATGATCTCGCGGGCCTCATCCATCAAGGCGCGGCTTGGTGCCGTGGTTGGAAAGCCCGAGGCGGTTGTAAAGCACGTCCGCAAAGGTGGTGTGAAAAACGCGCACGAGCTGCGCCGCCAGATCAACTATCTGACCGTCAGGGCAGAGGGCGTGTTGGACATCCGCGACAACGGCGTGACCCCGCTTGATGCGGATCAGGTCAGTGATTTGATCGAGACTTGGGCCGAGGATTTCAACGGGAAAACCAACTACGGTTACACCCGTCACATGATCGTTTCTTTTCCCGAAGGCACCTATCCGGACGCCGCTCATGAGGCCGGTTTGGAGTTCGCAGATCGCTTATTTGGCAGCGGTGATTTTGGCGATACCTGGGACTACCTGACGGTGTTCCACAACGACACTGACAACCCCCATGTCCACATCGTTGTGAACAACCGAGGCGTCGAACATGGGCAGTGGTTGGCTATGGGTATGAGCAGCGAAATGAACATCGACGTTCAGCGTGCCATCCAGGTTGAGGTTGCAGAGGAATACGGAATTGAGCTGACCTCGACGACCCGCCTTGAGCGCGGTTTGCGGCAGGAAGTTGAGACCGACACGTGGAAAGTTCAGGCCGGAATGTCAGTTGTTGAAAGCACTTCGGAAGTCGAAGCTACGGCCCGCGACATGGCCGCTGATGTAATGACTCTATCCATCGCAAGAATGTCGGATCTGTTTGATGAGCGCGCCAACGCCATCAAAGCCCGGATCGAAGAGTTTGCCATCCAACTCGTTGAAAGTGAGGAACCTATGGTATCGAGAATGGAACATCTACTAGACCAAGCCCATCATTTTGATGATTACGGCGAGCCGGGAGACCCCGATTACAAATCACCGAAGTTGATGCGCGAGCTGCGTCAACACATCGAATTGGGTGGCGATGAGGAAACAATCAGCCCTGATCTGAAAGCCCGCGTAGTCCAGCACATTGATGCCCATCAGCACATTGAAGAAAGCGGCGGAACGCTCTCGGCGATGGCTGATATTGTCGATCACAAAGACTATCAAGCGTCCGAAAACTATTCGCCGCCAGCGGTGCGCTATGACGCTTACATGCGCGATACTTTGGGCGAGGATGCCAGTGACAATTGGTCGAAGAAGTCCGCTGAAATCTTGCAGTCCATCGAAAAAATGGAAGGGCTGGCGCGCGAGGTCGCTGACCCTCATTTGCGCGTTTCGATGGACATTCAGATAGGAGAGTTGAAAGGTGACGTAGCCAACATGCGGCCCAACGATCCCGACCTGCAAGCCTACATCATCGAGGACCGGCGATATTCAACCCTGATGGATACTGCCGAAATGGATACCCTCGACTATCCGGAGGCCGAACAGTGGGCGGCGATCCGCAAGGAAGTCACCGACACGGCCAGCAGCCACGGCCTCGATGGCGAGGCGTTCGTTGCCCGCTTTGGCGATCATCACAACGTCACTTTGGGCACTACAATGGGATGGCGCAGCGACGACATTTTGACCGCAACGGCCCACTTCCAGGCTCAAGGATTGTCGGACAGCCACGACCGGGCAGAGGCCGTTGTTGACGAGCTGCACCAGCTTGCGTCTTCCAGGATCATCGCAATCTCAGAAGAACTTTCAGACGTTCACGCCCACGCAACGCACCTGCTCTTGCAAGGGCGGGGCGACGATGACGGACACAGCTTATAGGACTTCACCCGGTCTGCCTGATGAGTGCGCCAACGCTCTAAGCAGATCCATCACAGAGTTTTCCATCAACTCGCAAAGGAAAAACTATGGTTTCGCGTACAGACTATCTTTTGAACGAAGTCGAACACTTCGCACCCTATTCCCAAATTCGATCAATCCGCCCCGCGCGAGGATCGCGTTTCAGAGCAGATCGACATCATCATGAAAGAGCAGCAGGCGATGGGCTTTGATCGTGCAGCCATCGCTTCAAAGAGCTTCGACATCGAGGACCAGGCCAACCGCCGTGTTGACGAACATACGGCGCAAAAAGATCTGGTCGAAGAACTGAAAATCGAATTGGAGGCTGCGGAGCGGTCAGGGGAGCCGGTTGATCTGAACGATATGCAGGCTCTGGTTTCTCAGCACATGAACGAAGCTCAGGAATACGACCTGTATCACCCCTACTATTCGTCCCTTGCGGATCTGTCCGGCGATAAGGGTTTTCAGGATTCCGACGACTACCAGTCGCCCGGTGATCGCTATGTTCAGTATATGCAATCCGCTTTGGGGCAAGCCGGTTTCGAGAACTACGAACAGCAGACCAAGGACATTGTGAACTCCATCGAGAACATGGAGGCTCTTGCACGAGAGGTTGAAGATCCGCATCTGCGTGCCGCAATGGACGTGCAGATCGGAGAGCTGAAGGGCGATGTTGCCGAGCTACGCCCATATGACACCGACCTGCAGGCGTACACTGTTGCTGACGACAGTTACACCACATCCATGAACGCGGCCGAGTTGGACAACCTGGACCCGTCCGAGGCCGAAAA
>NZ_JBQFSP010000020.1:0-36696 GCF_056538065.1 Ruegeria sp. BH8
AGTTTTCTTGGCACACACGCAACATGTCCCGATCCATGTCTATTGTTCCATTGAAGATGGGATCACCTCGTGTCTCTGGTCTTGCAATTTCCCAGACGACGATTCCGTTCACAGCAATTCGGAATCCGGTTTGTTCACAAAGACCGCATGCTCCTCGCATTGTCGGAGCCCGGTAGTCTAGTGTTTCAAAAGAAACTTCATTGCCATCAATCAAGCATTTCGGAGGTTCTTCATAGACGTCATGAAGACTTCTGGGGGCGTTTGGCTTCGTCGTCTCCGAGTGCAACTGTCCACCGCCTAATTCGGTCCAAAATACCCTAACAAAAAAGTGCTGTTGGTAGTTGCTCGCGTCGAGTTCATAACAATGGGACAACACCATTGATCCCCATTGATCTGCATAAGCAGGCAGAACCAAGCTCGCCTGACAAGCCAACGCTAGAACCACTGACCTTGGAAGCGTCACTTCATTTGTCCTTTAAATTTGTTGACCTACTAGGCCCCATCTAGAACGCTCTGTCAAAGTAAGCAGCCATTGGCGCAGGTCGCAGCATCGGTCTAAATGGCCTCATAGCCGACTTTCTCTGAAGCGCGTCATCGTGTGGATATGCAGCTCAATGCCAATTTCATTGCAAAGGCATTATTCGGCCTGGTGTGCCATTTGATGTTGAGCGATCACCTCACTCCTGGTCACACTATGACGGTTGAGTCAGGTTCGTGTGACGTTCACCACATTGCATTATGAAATGTGTCGGGCAGCCTAGAGCCGCCCACAATACCGCATTTTCACGTTCAATGACCTACTTGCAGACGGCGCAAGTCATCATAGCTGACGTGACGTATTAGCTCATTGCGTGAGCGTCATGCGAACGGGGCAATGGTCACTCAGGCGCTGACGCGCTCTTTCAGCATATTCAGGGGCCTCATCAAACCCAAGACCGACCTTGTCGAACGTGACCGTCGAAAACCCATCAAGGAATGCCCCATCCGCGACGATCAAATCGATGTGTTCGTCAAAGCGTTCCTGGTGTTTTGGCCAACAGACGTTGTCCAATCCTTCTGGGCCCTTGCGCAAAATTAGATTGAAAGGTTGGCCATCATTGAGTTCGGCCCAAAAGTCTTCATGACGTGTTGGGTTGCGATATGCAAAATTCAGGCGTCGGTTAAAATCTCCGACGACAACGACACTTTTCCCCAGAGCGTCTTGCAACTCGATCCAGTTCTCCAGAATGGCCAGCTGAGCCTTGAGAGTCCGGCAGTCGAAACGTGAATCGAACGGTTTTTGGTTGAAGAAGTTCTGATCCTCAACGTCGCGAAGAGGGTATTGATGGCATGATGATTTCAGATGAACGTTCAGAAAAGATACAGGTTGCCCATTGATCTCGAATTCAACGTGCATGGCCGAACGTGTTGGGCGGATGCTGGGGCCGTCCTTTGCACGGTTCAAATCAATATGCTGTATGGAAAACGCATCAACGGTTTCGACGGTTGGCAGAACAGGAAAGCGGTCCTTTGAGATCGCCACTGCAGTGAAGATGTCGCGTTCGCTTGCTGGCCGGTCCTCATCGCCATCCTGATAGCGATCCGAAATGACAAGGTGATAGCCGGAGGCCGAAAAAATTCGTTCCAGAGCCGCCGGGGAGCCGATCTCTTGCAATCCGATAATGTCGGCGTCCAGTGTTTCAGCAATTTCTGCGAGGCGGTCATAGTCAACATCTTCTCTTGGGAATGAACCATCCCTAAGGGCTACGCCAGTTTGATGGTGCAAATTAGCAATGTTCCAAGACGCAATAGTTATGTCTTCTGCAACAACTGGCATGGCGCCGAGAGTGAGCCCGATCAACATTGCAGTTCTTAAATATATAGTCATCTCAACTGTTTTCCTTACTTTCTGTTTGGATCCGCCAGTACATGGACGTGTCACAAAGACCGCCCATTCTGTCACGGAAGCGATTGAAGGCAGTTTCGTCCCCCAAGAGATCGGCGTTGATGTATGCCTGTGCGCAGTAAGCCCTGATTTCGCGATGATCCTCAGGCGTTGCTCGATAGGCGGATCCCGCAGCATATCCGACAAGAAGAGCGATTGAGAGAGATGCAGCGCCAAAGGACGCAATGATCCCACGCGACTGATCCACACCAAAGAGGTACACGCCAACAGCTCCAAGCAGGCCAAGAAACGCAGGTATGACATCTCCCACAGCAGCAGAGCGGCTCATTCCGCCTGCAAAGCCAGCACATGCACCCACGAGGGCGAGCGCGAACAGCAATGGAGCAACAACTTTCCAGCTTTCGCGCTGAAAGGTGATGGCTGCCAGAAACGGCAGAATGAAACCGACACCGGCAGAGAGGAAGAAGTAGCCGGCGACAGCGCCAATGAAATTCATTGGGTCAAGGCTCCACCACCAATGATCAGACCGCTTCCAAGCGGGACATCGCCAACAACGGATTCCGGCGCGAGCAGATAGGTTCCGTTGGGATCAATCCATTGCCGGTGGTGGTTCAGAAATTCAGAGACATCTGGCGAGAGATCGGGTGATCCTTTCTTTACGACCAGCTCACCGCCCTCAATGACCGCATAGTTACGATTGAAGTCGACATAGTTTTCCAGATGAGGCGTTACTGGTTGAAAAATCGGACCAGGTGGCCCTCCCGGGCCGGGCCCACCCGGCCCCCACGGATTGCAATCAAACAGCGGGCCTGGGCAGTTCGCTTTGTCTTGTGCGTAAACCTCTGTTGCCTGAACACCAAAACCGATGCAGCACAGAAGCGCATAGTAAAATAGCCGCATTGCAACAACCTCCCCTAAGAAAAAAATTAATGTACGATTGCGAGGCAGAATTGGTCTTCGCCCATAAAGGGTAGCACAGTGTACAGACTCGCGCCAACTGAAGCGTCTGAAACAGGAAACGGAGCGGTGGGTCTAGCAATGGCGCAGGTTGAGGGTCGCCACGAGTGAGTACTATGTGACCAGGAGATAGAACGAGGAGCGTGGCAGTTCTTATACAATGGCAAGACGGCACTATTCTCTGCAGCTTCAATGCGCCAGGCGTTCTGGCAATCGTCAACGTAGGAGAATTTCCTCAAGCCCTCAGAGTCGAATTATGGTGTCAGAAACTGCGCAGACTCACCTAATGGTTCAGAAAGGTATTCTGGAACAAATCACCTATCTCCGCCGATTTGCTTCAGGCTGAAAAAATGCAAGCTTGGTAGGTCTGGAGTCGACTGTAAAGTCTTCAACGCGATCTGAACCGAGTGTCAGCAAGACACATTGCTTTCCTGGGGACAGTGCAATCTCCTTGGTTGCGCCGTTGGTATCCCGCAATAGACCGACGCTGTAAGAGTTGTCGTAGTGCGAGTTGTCATTGCTGCGGGCCACGGAACCAGAAGATGTGAACGTTAGGACGGTGCAACCAGGATCGTCTGCAAGAGTGCTCGCATATCGGGCCGGCCATCTGCCTCCGAGTTGCGGGCCATCCATCAACAGGGAAAACTCCAGATTTGGGGCGACGGATCGCAGAGCTTCGTGGCACGGATCATTGCGCGCGGGATCCTTCCAAGCTCCTTTCCCAAAAATAGCGGAAAATACATTGAAAATGTAATGACCTGTGTAATGATGCACCAGTAGTTTTCAAAGAAAAGGTTTTTAGTATGACCAATGACTCGACTGTAGTAATTAAGCTCGCGGGCGGTGGAGATGAGCCTGTGCGCGCAAGTGGCCTTTCTTACATTCGCCGTGTATTGGATTTTGAAGCGGCACAAGAACCTGAGGCGTCATCAGTGGTCGTTGTTGGCGGCTTAAAGCTTGCGTCAACAACTTCACCGCGCGATTTGGCATCAAAATTCGCTGAGATTGTGGAAATTATCTCTTTATCAGCCCCGGACAACTCTATCCTTCAGGTTAGGGGTGCGGCAGTAAAAGACGTGGACGATACTCCCAGTACGATGCCTGGTGCCAACAGTTGGCTTGTCTTCGGTGTCGGACCTTCAGCGCCACGACTCGGTGTACGTCAAACACGAGAGCAACTCCGTGACGCTTGGTTGGCGGCTAACCTGGATCCGGAAGCATCCGGAATTTAGTGTTTGGTGTATATGCCTTGAATTTCCGAGGCGTGCTAGCCGTGCAGATTTGGGTAGTTGAATTTATTCGCCAACCCCGATGCTGTCAGTCCAATTGGTGTAGTAGATAAAACACCGTCCCATCACCGCCATGCCTGCACTGCAGTGTTCCCTATCCATCTTGCACATCCCGTTGAAGCAGGTGGCTCGGCGCTAGTCAGCATCTTCCACATGGCAGCCATTCTCATACTGAGGACTGAGCACAAGGCCTGACCCAAGTGTCTTCAACGGGATAGGCAAACAAGTATGGCAATGGGAGGGCGCGGGGCGGGAATCGTCTTGCACAATCGTCAACGGAACGTTGGTCACCTTTGGCGTGAAGAGGTAGATCAATCCTTCTTCAATAGGACAGTTGGCACGGTTCCTGTCATCAAGAGCCAGGCTGTGATACAATCTAAGGCATTCTCGAAAGAATTTTTTCTCACGCTCAAGATATTGGAGGATGAATATGGTTGCCAAGAGAACTTCAAAAAAAACACAGTTGCGCGACGCCCTGCGCCGATACATTCGCTCCCAAGGCGCAGACTATCTACGTGACCCGAATATTACCTCTGTCGGCGTCGGCCGAAAAAACGGGGATGGAAAGGTAGGTCTCGTCTTTACTGTTGGTCAGAAGGCAGAAACCTCCGTTATCGAGTCACTCGGAAGTCGTGAGATCCCTACCGAAATTGAGATCGAGGGTTTCAAGGTTGCAACTGATGTATTGGAGAGAAGTTTCGAACCGTCGTTTAGACTGGTCGATGCAGAAGCCGGCAGTATCCTGAAGTCGCGTCTCGATCCTGTTGTACCCGGAGCCAGTGTCAGTCATGTCGACGGGACGGCCGGAACTTTGGGCATGATCGTTTTTGATAGCGAAACTGGTGCCCCATGTATCTTGTCAAACTGGCACGTGTTGGACGGAAACACGGGCGAAGTCGGTGACCCGATTGTTCAGCCAGGACCTCATGACGACAACAATATTGCCAACAACTTCTGCGGCACATTGTTACGCAGTCATCTTGGTGCTGCAGGCGATTGTGCCTTGGCTCGTCTACAAAATCGGGGTTTCGAGCGCGCCATTCACGACCTGGACATTATCCCGGCGCGCATAGCTGAGGTAGAATTGGATGACCTGGTAGTCAAATCTGGTCGTACGACTGAAACGACCTATGGCATTGTGCGGCGCACGGATGTGATGGCAAAGATCGACTACAAGGGCCATACCGGAGAGCGTGAGATAGGTGGCTTTGAAATTGGTCCGGACCCCGCTCATTTAGCGCTAAACAATGAAATCAGCATGGGTGGAGATTCCGGCTCCGCATGGATGATTGCCGATGGCGATAGTGCAACAGATATTTTTGCCGGCCTGCACTTTGCAGGTGAGGGTCGCGGCAACCCGGATGAGCACGCCTTGGCCTGTTACCCGAGATCAGTTCAGCAAAAGTTGAATTTTGCTCTTGAGCCACCTGAAGGTGTCACTTTTGAAGAAGACGAGCCCGAAGCCATTGGCGCCCGGGCGGGGTTTGACGCTGAATTTCTTGGAATGACAGCGCCGATGCCAGGGATGGCTTTGTCGATTAAAAGAGATGCTGTCAATTTCGGGCGAGCGCAGACGGTACCCTATACCCACTTCTCCGTTTGTTTGAGCGCGAAACGGAGGCTGGCCCGATACGTTGCGTGGAACATTGATGGTGCGCGAAAAGTCCAGCTAGGCCGACATGGTTTCAGGCTCGACCCTCGGATTGACGCGGATGTTCAATGGGACAACTCACTTTATCACAACAACAAGCTGGACCGGGGGCACATTGCGCGTCGCGCCGATCTGGCGTGGGGATCGATCCCGGAAGCGCGTCAGGCGAATAGAGACTCGTTTTATTTCACCAACATCGCGCCGCAGCATGAACGATACAATCAATCCAGCCGCGGCGGCGTATGGGGACGGCTGGAAAACATTATCCTTGAGGAAGCCGCCGCGCAGGATATCCGGGTTTCTGTGATTGCCGGCCCAATATTCAGGGATGATGACCCAGAGTACCGCGGTGCTCTCATCCCCCGTGATTTTTGGAAACTGATTGCTTATCGGAGTCATAATGATGAACTAACCGCAGCCTGTTTTCTGCTATCACAAAACGACCTGTTGAGCGACATCGAAACGATCGACTTCGATCCGTTCCGGCTGTTTCAGATATCTGTGGAAGAGTTAACGGAGCGCACCACGCTGGATTTCGGCTTCTATGAAGAGGCCGATATCACGCACAAAGCTGAACGTCTCAGCCCGTTGAGCTCCGAGAATTTGTCTGGAACATCGATTGCCCAAAATGTTCGCGAAATCTTCACAATCGAAGAAATCGCGATCTAATACTTACCGGGCGGCCAAAAAACCGCCCGGTATACTGCTACATGAGGACCAACTCGCTATCGCGCCTGTGACATTTGAGAGTCCTGCGGCATCGTATTATTTGAGCATTATTCGAACCGGGCTATGATCGCCCAGTCGCCACCGCGCCCTGCCCTCGTATTCAGGCACCTCATCAAAACCAAGATCAACCTTGCCAAAGGTGACTGAGGAAACCATTCTGGCTGTCTCTCGCCTTTCAAGTCATCGCAGCGCTAGGCCCTGCTGGTGCGGGTACGGGTTGCCTAGCGTTATCATATCGCTCGGCGGCGGGCGGGAAGCACTCCAATCCAGTCAAGAAATGAGGTCAGCGGCTTTCCCGATCAAATCCACATTATCATTGAGGACATCGTTTCGCGTCATTCGATGCTGATGATCAGGTACCACACCCAGATCTTCGAGTGGCACACCCGCATTTTCGCGCACTCGTGTCGTACGCCGAATTGCAAATCTCATATCTGCTCCGCCCGGCAATGGGGAAAGCGGGTGTGAGGTTACTGAAAGCGCATCCCTTAGAAGTTCATGGTCGAAAACATTGGCACCACCCGCTCCGGTATTGCCGTCTATCCCAAGAATTGGGCCGATGTCATGATCTTGATAACCCGCAGCAAATATATCTGTGGTTGAGTAGCATCGGGCATCAGTAATCACGACTGTTTTACCAGGATAGACGCGGCCAATGGCGTTCGTGTTTGCAGCTGGTTCGATTGGGAAACCTTGTGAGTAAACAGCCGCCGTGACCACCGACAACTCAATGGACCGTGCCCATTGAACGGCGAAACCATCTAGCGCTGCTTCTGCAATGCTGTGAGTGATATCGTTATTAATGAACTGAAGACGCTCCGCCTCGATAGTATCGTCAGTAAAGAGTTGCAGCATTCTCTCACCGTTAAGAATGATGCCCCCACCATTTCCACGAACATCGATGATCAGCCCGGTTTGCGGGAGCATCCCAAGAATTCGGCGAACTTCATCAATAAACATTGATGGACCAGGCTGGCTGAAAGTGCGGATTCTCAGGTAACCGAAATCGGTGCCGTTATGTGCCACTGTTCGGAACTCGAAAGTATCTGGAAAAAAGCTGGTTTCTGCAGCTATTGCCTCCAGACGCGCATCACCCTGTGTGCCACCACGATAGATCTTTTGAGCCGTGTCACGACGGTTTTGTGTGTTTTCAACGAACAATTCTTGCCGAGCACGATTGGTCAGCTCCATGTTCAGATCCAATCCCACGGCGTGCGACAGATTCAGCGAACCGTCATCTTCACTCGCCATGCCCGTGCCTGTGCCGCCGCCAGTATCGTTTGGACTAAAAACCTGCCACGGTAAGCGCAATTCTCTCGAAATCCCGTCAAGACTCACATATCCAACCAGAATCCATTCGGCTGCAGGCGGTAGAGACATGGCCATTGGGCGCACCGTCATACCATCAAGGCCGCGCACGTAACGCGCCGGTGGGTTCGATCCCGCTTCGAGATCTGCATTGTCTTCAACCGCGCGCTCGACCGGCACCCCGGACCAGTGGGTAATCTCAACTCCCGGGACGAACGTCGGGTGTGAAAAACCTACAAGCATTCGTGAAACTATATAATGCCGCGTCTGCGAGGCATCGTAAAATTCCTCCATCAAAAACGGAAGAAACGCGGTATGACCCCTATAGGGAGCTGGAAGAATGTAATTAGTGTGCAAATCGCGCACACTTTTGAAAATCGAGATCATCTCGTCATGAAATTGACGCTCGTTCAGGACGCCGACCTTACGCCGCAGCAGCTTAAGTCGTTGAACCGGATCAACTGCATGCATGGCTCGTTTAAGGGGTAGATGGACGTAAATCTCTTCCATCAGAAATTGAGCTTGATCGATGATCTCACGGCGCTCTGGTTCAGTAAGAGCCCCGGTGGTTGCCAGGAATTCAGAAAGGTCCACGATGTCTGCAGATTGTGAAATGGTGGTCGGCGCCTCAGCAACGCCTTCAATGTCGTTTAGTTTCATTATAAGTATCCATTTAAAGAAGTCGAAAAACTGAAAAACAAGTCACGCAATAGGAAATAATAGTATCATTTCTGGCGGGTATCGGCAAATTCTTTGGGGGCGCCTGGTCCACCTCATTATCGGTATCTAATAAGGACACAGGAGCGAAACCAATCGAGTGACGGGCAGCCAATAGGGTGATTGTTCACCGGAAGCTGCGAAGCACATTCGCTTTCGACAGACTTATGAGATTAACAAGTTGGCATGGCTGAACCCCACACATTTTCCGCGGCAGCAATCGAGATAGGGCTTAAAAAAGAAACAAATTCAGGCATTTTAGGTTCCAGACGCATTAATTTACAGCCGGAACAAGACGGTGGCTGCGAGCGCGATGGCCGAGAGGAAGACCTTCGGGCATCGATCATAGCGAGTGGCTACACGCCGCCAGTCCTTCAGGCGTCCGAACATAATCTCGATCCTGTTACGGCGCTTGTCGTAACGGGCAGGCTTGTCGCGTGGTTTTCGGCCTGGGATGCAGGGCTTTATACCCTTGTCTATTAGGGCTTCACGGAACCAGTCCGCATCATAACCGCGATCACCCAGTAACCATTCAGCCGATGGTAGGCTGTTCACCAGAGCCCTTGGTCCTACCGATCAGTCTACCACGCCCGCCTTTTTCAACCGCAGACTGGAGGCTGTGCGGTGCGATTTGAGGTATATTGCGTCGATCATGATCGTCTTGTGATCCGTGCCTACAGCAGCCAATCCTTCCATGATCCGAGCGAACACACCCATGTTGCTCCACCGCTTCCATCGTTTGTATAGCGTCTTTGACGGCCCATATTCGCGAGGTGCATCAGACCACCGCAACACATTGCGGTTTATAAAAATAATCCCGCTCAGAACACGCCGGTCGTCAACCCTCGGCTTGCCATGGCTCTTCGGAAAGTAAGGCTGAAGACGCTCCATTTGTTCGTCAGTCAGCCAGAATAGATTGCTCATTACACACCCCTGAAATTCAGGAGTTTGAATCACGCAGTCGAGATCACGGCAACCAATTTAATGAGTCCAGAACCTAAAAATCACTAGGCGCTAGATCACCGCGGTTTTCCACTAAGACGATGTGGGACGTTAAATTTGCTCTGGCTCTCAATACCTGCAACTGGATGCAAACTATCTGCGACGAGCTTACATTGGTGAGACAAACATCAGTCTCATGAGACCAGTTTGCAGAAATGTCAGACCCGGCGGGTGAAGCTGGCTTAGGTTTTCGGATCGGGTTTTCTGGTGCACCGAAGCTGGAGCTTACCGCCGCATCCTCTCCACAAGAATAACGGGTGCACTCCTTGCGAGCGCTCGACGGCATTGTGTCGATTGCCAGCCGCGGGCATTAATACCTAGCGCAACGGATTCAGCGACAGAGCCCAAAGTGCCTGATGTTGAGGGCTGCATCAGCGGCAGCTATGCGCGCCGTTCCAGCCGCCCGCCTGCCGCCGACTAATGGCTGCTCGCGGGTCACACCTGCGTCCCCGAAATACTTCGGAATGCACGAAATCCGAAAAAAGCACCGCGAGCGGGGAGTTGGGGACTTCCCCTGAGGGGTTGGCCAAGATCAGATTGTGGACGTCAGCGGTCAGTCAAGGAAGTTGACTCTTTGTTTCAATTTGAACTGTATTGTGACCCGCACACGCTGTGGAGCTCGCCCTTGAGTGGGGTACTACATTGGAAAGTAACAACAAATGAATCTTTGAGGCTGGGTTGTGTTTTCAAGCGACGGTTTTCAATCGACCGTGCGGTCTCCTTGCCTCTTTCGAAGTCGTACTATATATAGTTTGTAGGCAAAAGAATTGTTTGCAAAAACATTCTTCATGGAGAACTAGCTATGACGTTCGAAAAGAATGTAGGAATATAAGGGGCTTAGCCCTTCTGGCCGACGATCTTGATGAAGTCCGGCTCGTTGGCCAGATGATTCCAGTCGTTGTCGTTCCAAACGGTCTTTTTCTCTGCTGCTTTGTCCCTACAAGTATCAAGAGCTGAACCAAGGTCTGCCAGACACTTTGTCAGACAGCTGCTTTCTTTGGAGTCCTTGTATAGTAGTGCATAGTAGCACCCACGGTTATAATATGCAGGGTTCAAGGTTCTTTCCGCGAACTCCCCGCTTGTGGCTAATTTGATAAACTTGTTCAAAGTATCGATTGCAGCATATAGGTCTTTGTTCCACCGATAGACCCGCGCAAGTTGGATCCAGGTTACTGCGTTGGCTCGGCCATTGCGAATTAGCGCTTCGCCACGCTCGATGGCATCGTCACGCAAAGCTCTCACTTCGGGGTTATCTGCCGCCTCAAGCAGTTTCATATTCGTCTCCAGAAGATCCAATCGCTCCTCGTTTTCCTTGGATTCCATGATAGCAGCATCTGCTGTTGACTGTGCATCGGCGACCTGCTGCTCCAAGTGATCAGCCATCCTCGAAAGCAAGCGTCGCGCACCGAAACCTGCAATTACGCTTGTGGATATTACGCGAAGATAGGCTGTAAGGCCTTGAAACGATGAAGCTATCCCTCCGACTGCAACCATAAAAAACAGGAATCCGAGAGCACCTGCAACACCGATGCACATACTTTGAAAGACGGAAGGGAAGAAATATAGTTCTGATGTGCTGGCCGACGGTGAGTCCTCGCCGGCGCTGCCTTTCAAAGCTTTCTCGTTGTTGACAAAGTGGGCGACCAGACCGCCAAACCCTCCAAAAACAAGGCACATTACCAAGATGGATAATATCTCGCCAATACTCTCAGGCAAAGGTATCATGTCACCAGTGTTGGGGGGAAACTCGGCTTCTTCCACATTCATACCTTTCAAAAACCTCCGATCTCGGCAGGGTACATCCAGACAGATATTCACGGCACTTTACCTTGATCGAAGGGAACCATATTCGATGTCCATTATGTCAGCAACGAAGACTTTTCTCTGAGGGTTTCCGTGCCGACAGTGCTTTCCTTATCTGTCTACTCGACCTTCTTTCCATGCTGTTTGGGGATGGAGGAAGAAACCATCGGACGAACGCCGAAGGCGAAGAAGGAATGCGCGCTCGAAAAACCGGTGGGCAGCAATGCGCAGATAGCGGCTCCTCCCGATGATCGGTCGAAGGTCGGCAATGTCCGTGTATCGCCTGTTCATGCGGCGTACAGTGAAAGTCGATCCTTCCCTGACCGAGCCTTGGTGTAGATTGCGACGAAGGTGTCGGACGAGCCCATAGAATCAGATTCTGCGGCAAGAACGAGCGGCGGCTTCATAACAGCCTACGCCAAACAGTTCATGCAAGTGTTTAGCAGTATCTGAGAAACATCAGATAGCTGAGTGAAAGAAGCATCAGCCAAAAAGACGAACCGCAACAACGCTGACGCGTCACAGCGGTTCGTCCCTACCACCAGAGTATCTGTAGGGCTCAATTCTCGACAACATAGAGGTCGTAGTTGTCAGATGCCCACCTTTCACACCAAGGCCCTTCCATAGCAGCGGTTCAAATTATTACCCCCCCGCCTTCAGGCCTGAAGATTAACGGATCAACCAAGTGATTTCAGTTCCTGCGTGGCAGAAAGGCCGATCAGGGCACCGATACAAGCTATAGCAAGGTATGCCGTTGGGCTGGGGTTCTTTGCGATCATCTTTGTTGCGCCCACTGAAATCGCAATTCCCGAAAGCACTCCTCCCACCTGACGTGATGTCGGCTTCAACCCACAGGCCCAGTTTGCAAAGGTCTCACAGTTCTGCGTCATGTAATTGTACCGCCACGTCCCGATCCGTGAACGGGCGTTTTCGAGGATCACATATGTTGGTAGTTCGGGCTGCCGCCTCACACGTCCAGTCTTGTTGCCTCTGACAACATCGTCATATGGCTCCTCGCGCGCAGTTCCGGTTTCCGCCCTGGCTGATATCAACATCAGCTTTCCAAGGGAACATTTCCGGTCGCTTACGATCGAGTAGTGCTCGTAGGACCCCATGGAGGTCACAATCAGGTCTCCCGGGAGCAGAGAATCTTCGAATTTTGTCTTCATCTTCGTCACAATTTTTCCTATGTTGGACGTGTCTCATTATTGAAGGCAATATCATTATTGCCTTAGTTATCCAATTTGGAGATTATGAACGAATTGTCAACCGACAAAGCGACATATTCAATGATCCTATGCAGCCTGATGTCCCAAATCTGCGAAGACCGAGGACTTCTGCAAAAGGACTTCTTTCAGAAAACGGGAATTGCGACCGGCACCTGGTCGCGCATCATGCGTGGTCAGGCACATTTTCAGATTGAAGATTTACGTTCCGCGTGCCGTGTCCTTGGACTGACTGTCGGGCAACTGACAACGGAGGCAGATATCAGGCAGAAACAGCTGATTGAGCAGGAAGGTATTGAAGTCGTGTCCAAGGATGAACTCAAATCTGAGGGGTCGACAGCAGGAAAACTGATCGCCGGCGCTGCACTTGCCTTCCTTTTGATGAGGCTTTCCCAATAGCTCTGTGCACTACTGTTTTGACTAAGCCAACTCCGGAGTCGCAGCCGCCGCAAATACAAAGCTGACCTCGATGCTGAGTCGCTGAATAGCGACGCCTCAATTGGTTCGGGGCGCAAAATGATCGATCCCCAGCCTCAACTCCAGCAAAGCTTCGAGATAACTTGTGGTATGCCTGTGATTTGAGATGCTTTGAAACTGCCAGGGCCATTCCGGATCCATACTAAATCCGCCGCACGGGGCCGTACCAATCATCGGTTCCGGGGCATAAGCTGAAGCGACGTCCTTCATCGCTTTGATGAGTTCGTTTTCCAGAATCCCGACGTAGATCGCCTGCAAACGTCTCAGTTCGTTCCGACCCTTTTCAGTGGAGCCGCAGATGTTGTCCATCCAAGGTCCATGGTGGTGTGGTGCCTCGCCTCGTAAATCCAGCAAATCAAGCCGCTCAATCGCACCATCTTGGAGGAGCCGTCGCACCATATCGGCATTGGGATCGCTTTGGTTGCCATCCAAGCCCCATAGCATCAACCGAAAAGGCGAGATCAGATGGAGCCAGGCCTGATCCACCTCCTCCATCGCAAGCCGCTGGCGTTCAAGATTGTCCCGGTAGTCTTGCCATATGCCGAAACTTGCAACCATGAACCCGGCGATGGCGAGGATGACAGCAACCCAACCGGCCGGACGAAGCTTTGCAATCCCGCTACGGCTTGCATCCCAGGTCTCCCCCGTCACAGCAACACCCGCGGCCAATGCTGCGATAAGGTTTCCAAGAAATGCAATCAGCATAAACGAACCATCTTTGAGGCACAAAAACTTGGATGACTATGCATGCTCACATGATCGATTGCCAATAGTTGGCTCGATGGGTCCAACGAGGTCCGATGAAAGTACTTAAAAGACCCGCGCTAAACACAGCGGCCACAAAAGACGCGCTAGTAACCAAAATTCTACAAGCACGGCGGTTCTTTATGTGCTTTTAGTCACACAGTTGGGTGTTTCCTTCGCACTGATCACCCCAATACCAAAACACATGGCATTTCACCGATTGCATATACTCTCGATGAGCGAAATAACTTCAAATTGAAGAGTTACCTCGCTTTTCCCGCCACGGGATATCGCCTTAATTAGGTGAGCAGCACGTTGTTTGATCACCCGGGCTGTTGATTTCCGCTGAGAAGTGACCCGGTAGGCCAGGTAATTTTCACTGAGAATTGACCCATGTGAGCACATTGCCCCGACGTTTTCGTTTGGGGAGATTTGGAGTGATCGACATGGGATTTTTGAGTGTCATACGACGCTGGGCATTGCGTGACAAAATGCCAATTCGCGAGATTTCACGGCGCACGGGGCTGTCTCGCAACACCATCAAAAAGTATCTACGCGAAAGCGCTGTAGAACCGAAGTTCAAGACACCGCCGCGTTCGAGCAAATTGGATCCGTATGCGGATCGGTTGTCTGCCTGGCTGCTCGCCCAGACACGCAAGCCCCGCAAGGAGCGCCGCACGGTGAAGCAGATGCATGCTGATCTGGTGAAGCTGGGTTATGAAGGATCCTATGGCCGTGTTGCCGCATTCGCGCGGACGTGGCGGTCAGATCGGCACGGTGCGGAACAGACGACGGGACGTGGAACTTACGTGCCGCTGGTATTCCAGCCGGGTGAAGCGTTCCAGTTCGACTGGAGCGAAGACTGGGCCAATATCGGTGGAGATCGGGTCAAGCTTCAGGTCGCCCATATCAAACTCTCACACAGCCGGGCTTTCCTCGTGCGAGCCTATCCGTTGCAAACGCATGAGATGCTGTTTGACGCCCATTGGCATGCGTTCCGCGTGTTTGGCGGCGTTCCCGGCCGCGGGATTTACGATAATATGAAGACGGCCGTGGACCGTGTGGGCCGAGGCAAGCAGCGTGACATCAATGCCCGCTTCAAGGCCATGGCCAGCCATTATGTTTTTGAACCAGAGTTCTGCAACCCTGCTGCCGGTTGGGAGAAAGGTCAGGTCGAGAAGAACGTCCGCGATGCGCGCAACCGGCTGTGGCAGGTCATGCCCGTCTTCAAGGATCTGGGCGAGCTGAACCAATGGCTTGAGGATCGCTGTGTCGCCCTATGGGGCGAGACAAAGCACCGGGAGTTGCCGGGTACTGTTGCTGATGCATGGGAAGCTGAGAAGCCCACGTTGATGGCGCTGCCGCCCGCCTTCGATGGATTTGTCGAACACAGCAAACGGGTATCGCCGACATGCCTGGTGACCTTCGAACGCAACCGGTACAGCGTGCCGGCCAGCGTATCAGCCTGCATGTCTACCCCGAACGTCTGGTCATCGTGGCTGAGGGCCAAACCGTTTGTTCACATGAGCGGATCATAGAGCGGTCACATCGCAAGCCTGGCAGAGTGGTCTACGATTGGCGTCACTATTTGGCAGTCATCCAACGTAAACCGGGTGCTCTGCGTAACGGTGCGCCGTTCACAGAGATGCCAGATGCCTTCCGTCGGCTCCATGATCATATGCTCCGCAAAGAGGGTGGTGACAGGGAAATGGTCGATATCCTGTCAGGGGTGGATTCCGGTAGGGGGCAGGATTGTATCATAAGCGGTGGCGGCTCGAATTCTTCCACCTGTATTCGCCGGTGAGAAGGATATGGGCCCACCCGAGCGGCGAGATATGCGAGAGAAGGTCATCGGGGCAGTCCAGACCGGTGCGTTTTCGCGCGGAGACCGCCTCTCCCAGATGTTTGGTATTCCAATAGATGATGATGGCTGCGAGGAGGTTTAGGCCTGCCATTCGGTAGTGCTGGCCCTTGGCAGTACGGTCGCGGATTTCACCTTGGCGACCAATTCTCAATGCGTTCTTCAGGGCGTGATGCGCCTCGCCCTTATTCAGCCCGATCTGCGCACGGCGCTGCATGTCGGCATCGAGCAACCAGTCGATGATAAACAGTGTCCGTTCTATCCTGCCGATTTCACGCAGGGCGAGGGCGAGTTCATGCTGACGGGGATATGCCGCGAATTTCTTCAAGAGCTGGCTTGGCGGCATTGTGCCGGCCGCCATGGTTGCCACTGCCCGCAGAATGTCAGGCCAGTTCTCTGTGATGAGAGGCTCCCGGACTTTACCACCGATCAAACCCCGGAGCTCTTTCGGAGCTGACGCGGTGTCGAACAGGTAAAGCCGCTTGGACGGCAGATCGCGAATGCGCGGAATGAAGCGATAGGCCAAAAGCGCGGTGACGGCAAAGACATGATCGGTAAAACCGCCTGTGTCAGCATATTGCTCTTCGATTTTCCTGCCCGTTTCATTCATCAGCAACCCATCCAGAATGTATGGCGCTTCGTTCACTGTGGCTGGGATGTTTTGGGTCGCAAACGGGCCAAACTGATCAGATACATGGGTGTAGGCTTTCAAGCCGGGTTCAGAGCCATATTTCGCGTTTATCAGGTTCATCGCCTCACCCTGTCGCGCGGCAGGAAAGAACTGACCGTCACTGGACGCCGTGACACCGCCGCCCCAGAATCTTGCCATGGGCAATTGAGATTGGGCTTCAATGACTGTTGCCAACGCCCGATTGATGGCATCACTTTCAATGTGCCAACGTGACAGGCGCGAGAGCTGGAGGTAGTCGTGCGTATTGGTCGCTTCGGCCATCTTGCTCAGGCCAAGATTCAGCCCCTCGGCTAACAGTACGTTCAACAACCCGACGCGATCTTTGCAGGGTGATCCGGTGCGCAAATGCGTGAAGGCTTCCGTGAAGCCTGTTTCGTCATCGATTTCCAGCAGCAGGTCCGTGATACGGACGGAAGGCAGGCGATCATAAAGATCGAGCACCAGTGCGTCGGCTTCTTCGGGCACGGCCGAAGTCAGCCGGTCAACCTTCAGGATACCGTTTTCAATAGAACCACCTGGTATTGCCCCGGATCTGGCAGCTTCGGCGAGCCGTTCAAGCCCCTGTGCCAATCGGGCTTTACGATCTGCGATCCATGTTTCCGGCTCGAATGGCACCGTTAATTTCGGTGTTAATCTGGCGGCTTCAATCGGGACCAGGGCTTGCTTCAGATCGGCATAACGACGTGAATGGGCAAGCCAGATATCACCAGATCGAAATGCATCGCGCATGTGGAACAGCACCGATACTTCCCAGAGCCGGTGATCATCAGGGGTTTGGGCATTCAGGTGCCGGTGCCATTTTGAACTGCGCCGCAGAAAGCCAGTTGGTCGAGACCTGCGCCGTTGATCATTCCCAATGAGTGCCATCGCTGCCATCAACGGACTGGCCACGTTGGAAGCCTGGATATCAAGGACACGTAGCATGCGAGGCGCATAGCGCCTGAACCTATGGAAACCTTGCGTTACATGAGCCAAAGGGTCGGCAGCCATCGTGTCTGTCAGTTCGGCGGCGGTCGCAACGAGGTTTTCGAGCTGTGGCCAACCGCAGGCGGTTTCGGTTGCAGCATCGAGCGAAGCGCCATCTCCCTTTGCTTCCAGCAGGGCAACTCCCAAGCTCTTGAAGGACTTCAGCGTTTCATACAGTGCCGACTTTGCATTGGTCACTCGCAGGTCACAGATTTTCTTGGCGTCTCTCCATGTTTTGCCAACGATCCGGTCGTGGGTCTCGACCACGGCATCGGCTATGGCCGCCTGCCATTCGACCGCACAGACAGCGAGAATGGCAAGACGACGGTCACTAGTGATATCGCGCAGGCCATCTGCAAAATATCGTTCTCCCTGTCGGCGTAGTCGCGTGACGCGGTGAGGAGGAACATCCCCCAGAACATCTGCTGGCAGACCGAGTTTCTGTAGGAATTCCAGCCGATCCAGAAGACGGCTGGCATCTGCCGAGTTTTTCCCAACCTCGAATTGTCGAAGCCATACAAAACGGCTGACTGTACCATCCACTAACTCGGACAATAAGCCATCCAGACGTTCTTTCATTTCGCAGTTGAGGAGATCTGCGATCCGCGTTTCTATCCGTCGCTCAGCGGCGACAAGAGCGTCCGCGCAAAGCCGTTCGATGACCGATATACCCGGCAATACTGTCCGGGTGCGCCGACATTCTTCGACAAATCTCCGGGCAAGGTCTTCATTCGAACGGGCGGTCTCTGCCTCACCCTCAAGCCAAGCTTTCAGATCGCGCGCACCTTGGCTGGAAAACATCCTGTAACCGTAGATACTGCGAAGATCGACTAGGTGCCTTCGCCGGGTCGTCTCTGTTTCAGCATAGCAAGTGAGGTCGGCCGGGTTTTCGCCAAGTTGCGCGGCGATGAATTGGCCGACTTCCAATGGGATGACTTCACCCGCCACCAGCAATCGCCCTGGATACCGAAAGGCGCAGAGCTGTAAGGCAAAGCCCAAACGGTTGTGGGAATGTCGCCGGGTGCGGATGTGCTCAATGTCATCATCAGCCAATGTGTAGTGATGCAGGATCGTAGCCTGATCGGTCGGCAGGTCAAAAAGGGCCGACCGCTGGCGTTCGGTCAGAATGGATCGTCTTGGCATGCCCGATTGTCCTTGTTATTCATTAGTCTGTTTGAGACACATTTCGCACCAGCAAAATCAAAGAGTTGCAAGCCACAAATCCGAGAGGGTTCAATTGGGACAGCGTGCTGCCATCTATGCTCGGGTTTCCACCTCGGACCAATCTTGTGAACGGCAAGTCGCTGAGCTGACGGCTTTTGCCGAACGCGGTGGCTACGAGGTGGTAGATGTGTTCAAAGAAACCGCATCGGGCACTAAAGCCAATCGGGCAGCGCGCAATAGGATCATGAAGCTTGCTCAAGCCCGCCAGGTAGATGCCGTCCTCGTCACGGAATTGTCCCGGTGGGGACGTTCAACGAAAGACTTGCTGGAAACGCTGGATCAACTGGCCGGGTGGAAAGTCTCTGTCGTGGCCATGAGCGGCATGACCTTCGAGCTGGACACACCACATGGGCGAATGATGGCGACAATGTTGGCTGGGATCGCACAGTTTGAGCGCGATTTGCTAAGTGAACGTGTCAAATCGGGCCTGGCCGCCGCAAAAGCCCGTGGCAAGAAGCTCGGTCGCCAATCTGGCCAACGACCAAAATCCGACAAACTCACGCCGCAAGTCATCCAGGCTGTTGCCGGTGGGCGTTCCTACCGCTGGATCGCCCGCGATCTAGGCATATCCAAAAACACCGTGCTCGACATCATGAAACGGCACCGGCAAAACCAGTGATGGCAAAATGTCGTTTAGAAGGCCAAAGTCGTTGTTTGCTATCGTTGGAATTCGACACATCTTGTTCCACCCAAATGCGAACTGGTCACATCATTGCAGGCGGTAGTTCGCTCATGCGGGATATTGTGAAATCAAATTGGGCGAGTAAATTTATATTGCACAGGCGGTAGCGCACCAGGCTGCAATTGAGTAACCTTAGAGTTGAAATCTGAGTGCACAGGCCCTTTAGTTCAATGCTTTATGAAGAGTGTGTCCGATCTGCTATCTTGGACCCGGTCGGTTGGGGTGGGATTTTTCTTGCTCTTGTCTTTGCCGTTGCGCTTAGATGGTACGGGAAAAAGCGAACCGCTTACCTTGTGTTTGCGATAATTGCAGTTTTTTGTTCGATTTGGATGTACGGTTATTATGAGGCCAACTGTGTGGAACTGCGTTCATAGCGAGTGGAAGAGCAGATAGAAATTCATATATTTTGTAGGGAGATATCGCTTTGAGTGAGGCAGCGAGACGAACGAACTTGCGTGATTTTGTGGTGTCTAGATACGATGACGTTAGTAGCGGGAATACCACGCACGCTCAGCTTCTAGGAGAATCGATAGACCTAGCTGTTCGGCAAGTGCGGAATGACTATGGGATTACTTACGAAGATTCTCAACACGCTTTCGCCAATCGTCATGCAGTAACGGAAGCGGTAGTGGATGATCTGTTTTCGGTGTACGTAGGAGACCACGTATGGGGTCGTTGGAGAGGTAGTGGGGACTTCTGGCACAACCTTGATATTGATCCGAGAAGGGGGGCGACAGGCTTCCGCGATGAGTTTTTAGATAACACTGATCAGCTTCAACATACTGTCGCAGGGCTTTGGGCGGGGTACCATAAAAATTCACTACTCGAAGCCATCGCTAACCTTCGGGAAGAAGGTATTGCTGATTTGGCGATAAACCATGTCACTATCCCGCTCGGAAACAACATCAATGATCTAAATATTGATCAACTTGGGCTTCTATTGTTGGAGGCACTTGGAACACCGGAAGCGGTGGCGACTTACTTGGGTGAAACTGTACGCCCAGAGTGTTTTGGACCCGATACGCCCATCGACATGTGGCCGCTTGAGCCTGAATTCGCGCCTGATCCTAGCAATCCACACAAAGTCTTCGATCAAGACGCCGTGCGTGCCAAAATCTGGAAGAAGCCCATTGCGATGATCCGCAAAGGCGACATCGTTGTGTCTTTCGATGAGAACGACAACCTTATGCCGGGAAAGGTCTCAAGAACCTTCGAGAATGAATCCAAAATTCTGCTCGACTACTTCGGCACCCGCGTCACCCCCGGCCACGTGTATTTCCGCCCCGATAGCAAGAAGGCGGACAAATTCGAATGCCTGCTCGATATTCTGCGCGACGATGGCATGATCCAGAATGTCGAAGGCAAGAATATCCGTGCCGCGACCAACGTGCCTGTTGGCGATCCGCGCGACGGTTTCGTCTGGGCGATCACGCAAGAGCGCATTGACGGCATTCTTGTTGAGAAAGAACGTGGGCGCATCCGCTTGGGCACCCGCTTCATTATCAATAGCAAAACCTCGCAATGCGTGGCCGATGTGATCGAGGCTAGGGGCGGTATTATTGGCGAAGACGGGCTGATCCGCTCTGGCGACAGCGAACCGGAACCCTTTGTTTGGGAACATGGTGCCACTCTTCCTAAACCAGAGGCTTTTGTGCTGGAGGCTTCCGGTACAACTTTGGAGGACATCTATAAGGCCAGTGAATGGGAGAGTCGCCGTCCGCATATGCCCACGCCCATGGTATTGGACGGTGGACCAGTACAGCCATTGTCCGCAAGAGAACTGGCGATGATGCCGCGGAATCAACCAATCAACCTTGATCCTGTGCCAAGTTTAAATCGTGCCGGTCAGCCCACACTGAACCGCAAACAGCGCAAGGCCATGGAAGCCAAACAACGCAAGGCTGCCAAAGCCAGAAAACGTTTGGCAGGCTAATCATGGGTGACAGTAATGACGTCAAACCGGGTGATTTGGTGGATGCGTTCGAAGCCACCAAGTTACCCGGCGGCGAAAGCCCCCAATGGGTAAAGCAACCTACACATTACCCAGAGAAGAGACCGGTGATCTGGTACACCATCGAGCTATCAGATCCGACGCTGCGCATTCTTGCGCGACCTAAACCGTTTAAAGATACATTGAACTGAAAGCCTGTGTTCGGAAGTAGGCAGCTTCCATTCTGGCTTGAATTGTAAACCGTTGGTGCACAGCCAACGTTCCCTATTGCCGAAAACACTTAACTGGTGTGCCGCAAGTCCGGCAAACATCTCTTATGATACGATTCTGCCCCCTACCGGAATCGACCCCCCATAGCGGACCCTGAGCCAGGCATTGCCGAAAAGCTTGCCGCCGCGCTCGATGCCAATTTCATGCGTGCAGCTGCTGAGCTTGGCTATCCTGATCTTTTGTGCAGGGCGCAATCATTTAAGTATTTTCCGAAGGGTGAAGAGTTTCCGAAGAATGATGGGCCTGCCGTCAAAATGGGGATCGGGTATGCCCTCCGCGGTTCGCCGCAGGAAAAACACTTGGAGGCGGGACGGGCACCGAAAAAGCTAACCATCGACATCAGTTTCAAGGAACCGGTCGGCGCGATCCAGGTCATTCGCGACGCCACAAGTCAGGAAGCCTTTCAAGCGTACTCTCTGAATGATCTGATGGCAGAGAAAATTCGGGCGCTGCTCCAACAGGAAAAAAGGAACCGATACCGCCGCCAAGACATATACGACCTCGACATGTTGCTGGCGCGGTTTCCTTTTGACGAGACGGAGAAGGCCCAACTGCTCGCGATCCTTCGCGATAAGTGCGAGGCACGCGGCATCAAGCCTGCACGGGCGTCACTGGCCGAACCCAAAATCATGGAACGAGCAAAGGCAGATTGGCACACCCTAGAGGTGGAAATTGGTGAAGTTCCCAATTTCGACGAATGCTTCGAGCGAGTGAACGCCTTTTATGTTTCCATGCCTTGGTAAGCTTTCTGCTAGACGATCCGGAGCCGCGTAGAAAACTCAAGCTATGGCCTGACGCTAACAGTCCTTTCAAGTGAAGCCCTACCGGAGGACCCATATGAGGAAGACGATGAAGACGAGAAGTTGCTTGAGCAATGGATACCGAAATTTGCCTACGGGTGATGATCGCGCGTGAATTTGGCATTCTGTGAATGAGGTAGAAGCATGGGAATTATCGACAGTGCTTACTTTCGGATAACTTGCGGAAAGTGCGGGAATGCGACCACGGTCGTCGCGCATGATAAAGGTTCTGGGTGGGGTGGACCAAGCTGGAACTCTATAGGAAGCCCCAAGGATTTTGATATTTCCCAAACAATGAAAAATACTGGGCCGGAGATTACCTCTGCAACATGCCAACTGTGTGGAACAACCGCCACTTGGGAGGAGTCGTATTCCCGCAAGCCGGGTTGGTGATTGGTGCGTGACTCAAAATTTATGCACCACATGCCAAAACCCTAGAAAACAAGGTTGTGGGTATGGTGCGCAAATCTGGTGCAAGTCACTAAGCGTTCTGATACGCTCAAGCCATGTTGATCGGTTACGCCAGAGTGTCTACGCAAGCGCAAAGCCTTGACCGCCAAATTGGTGCACTGAATGGCGTCGGCGTCGAGCGCGTTTTCCGCGAGAAGGCAACCGCCAAATCATTGAAAGGTCGCCCACAGCTCGAAAAGGCTATCGACGCACTTGGCACGGACGACGTGTTAGTGATCGCTGAATGGGATCGAGCGACCCGTTCGATGATGGACGGCATCAAGATAATCCAGCGCGTCGCTGATCGTGGTGCCACTGTGAAGGTCCTGGACAAGCCTTGGCTCGATCTTACAACTCCCATGGGAAAAGGCATTCTCGCTTTTTTATCTGCCCTAGCGGAGGACGAAAGAGAGCGGATCACGAGGCGTGCCAACGAGGGCAGGGAAGCCGCTAAGGCTCGTGGCACCAAATTTGGGCCGAAGCCAAAGCTGACCGATCACCAACAGCAACTTGCTTTGGCGCGCCTTGCCATGGGCGACAGCTGCCGCGCAATAGGCCGTGATATGGGAGTTGCGCACACCACAATTTCTAGATTGAGATAGACTTTTACTCAGCGGATTAGGAGACGGATTTGATTGCTTTGGGAATACTAGGCTTCGTAGTAGTTCTTTCCTTTCTTACAAGCTTCTACCTCTATCGAGCGCGCCTTCGTGTGCGACTGCTTCATTTAGCTCCACCCGACCGCGTTTTCAGGTTCTCTGCATTCCGATTAGCTTTTTTGTTTCTGGTGTACTGGGCTGCTACCTTCGCGATCTTGAATATTGGCAATTGGTACTATCCCGTCACCAACGATCCAATTTTTTCGAACAAAGGGTCGATCACTGTAAACAACACGAAGGCCAGTGTTACTTATCAGTTTGTCTGTCGAGGCCTGAAATGTACCAACAAACAGGTTGATGTACTCCGTAGTGTAAGTGTTGATTTTGCGTTTCCAGAGAGTGTACCGGTTCGCCAAGAGTTTGTTGTTTCGGCAGACGTGTGGAGCGATATGGGCTTTCCAGCAGATACATATGTCGCTGAGCTTTTTAAGCCGAGTACGCTAGAAGGAAGAACAACTGATGTGTGCAGACAGGGACAGGAGCCAAAGAGCTTGTCTGTTGAGGCTTGTGTAGTCCTGGAGAACCCGGCGGATAACCTAGGCTTTCGTTGGACGCTTTCACCGTCCGAAACTGGCAAGATGCAATTGACAGTGAAGAGTGACGATATCCGGTTTCAGAATGATCCTCGTGCACGCACCAAGGGAGCAATCACTGTATCCCACCAAGGATTGGAACATGAGCTGAGCCAAGAGGACCCGCTGACAAAAATCGCTAATGTTGAGATAGATGGCGTACGCGGGGAAATCCGTTTCGAGTTGGACGTCCTAACCACCTTGGGTGTTTCGCAGCAAACTTTCGACATAATGAAGTTTATTGGAGCGATCGTGTCAGCATTGGCGGCCATGTTCGGGGCCGGATTCGCACTGAAGCTTCATAAAAGAAGCTCTGCACCGACTTAACATAATGAACCTTATCAGATAAAAGTTTGTACACGGGCACATTCTAAACTGGGTTGCGACTTACCCCCGTCCGCACGGAAGAATTGCACCTGCTATCGAAATTTTAGTTTCATGTGGCGGCTACCTCTAACTTGAAAGCCAAGCTGCGAGTTGGTCCGCGTCATCATGTGTCACGATTTGAAACCCGATGCCGAGGTTACGAGCTATCGAAGCCGCATGGTTGCGGGATGTCGATTGATGCTGATCTAGCGTCTCGGGCGCGTAATTCGGGCGTGAGCGTGACGTATCGCGCGAGCGATTTGCCGCGATCCAGACCGGATCGGCCTCCAAATGGACCATCAATGATGCTTCCAAGGCTCGAAAAACCGTCGAGGGCAGCTCCGTCAGTTTGTTGCCGTCATCAATGACGACATGACCGTCCATGATCACCACCCCTACCTGTGGATCACGGGCGACAAAGAAGCCGTCAATTAGAAGCTGTTGGTTTTCGTCGAGATCGGCATGACGCATGGCATCTCGTTGGTCTGCGTCTGCCTGACGGGCGGCGGCAATCAGACTCCCGCCCGTCAGGTGCTGAAACGACACCCTCTGCGCGAGTTCCTTCAGAAATGTCGTCTTTCCGACGCCTGAAATCCCGGTGAATGCGACGATCTTCTGATTCATACTTCGAACTCCAAATCTGCACGTTGAACAAGCTTGGTCACCAAGTCATGGCGGAGCTTGTAGATCGACTGCTGCGGGTGGCCATTGACCACGCCCAATGTCCTCAGTTCGTCAAGAGAGATCGCCGGTTCGATGTATGACACCAGAAGGTAGTTGATCACCTTAACCGGTTTCTGGGGCGTCGCCTTCCATCCTTCCAACTCCTCTTCACTGTAAACAGATCGACCGCCGGTAAGTTGCATAAGGTCCTTGGTGGATTTTGCGAGAGTCACGCTTTCGAGAACGCCAAGTGCCGTGATCGCTTGCGAGGGCGGATTCTTCGATGAACTCTTGTAGAAAAACAGGAGCGATCCGCTCGGACCCAATTTGGATTGGGCGCGACACAAATAGACCTTTCGGATCGTATTTCCGGGCCGCGTGATTGTTTCGGCGCGAGAAGCACCCGCGAATAAATCCGGCTGTATCGGCTTCCAGAGATCGGGATAGAGCGTGTCGTGATACCCCTCCTGGATAGGGATGCCGAAACCGAGTGTGTCCTGATGGAGCACAAACCGGGGGTAGTTCTCCCTCGCCTGCTCGAAATCGGTTCTCGTGTCCGACGGCACCAAGGCACTCGCGGAAAAATCTCGTTCGTAGATGTATTCACCGTTGGCATTCTCACCGGCGTTGCGGAACCCATAGAACTCCAGCAAGTCCATGAGCGCGACCTGATCTTCGTAAGTTGTCAGGTAGGCGAGGTCGTAGCCATTTCTCTGCGCGTACCAGAGAACCTGCTTCAACAGCAATTCACCCAGCTTGACCCCCCTGCTCTGCGGTGCCACCTTGAATGTGCAGATTTTCAGGATTTTCTCGGCCTTCGTCATCGCGTCTGTATCGGCCGCGGTCTCATCCTTACGGACGATCAGTCCCGCAAGTTGGTCGTTGTCGTAGACGACCCAGCAGGGCCGATGTTGTTTGACGCATTTCTTGCGCCACCAGTCATCGAACTCGGGATAACCATCGCGAAGGCTGTCGAAGAAAACATCCTTGCTATTGATCTCATGAGCTTCGACCTCCCCAACATGGCGGATCGGCACCTCTTTCGGCTCATAGGTCTGGATCAACAGTTCTGCGGCGTCGCCGACAAACAGGACGCGGCGAGCAAGGTCCGGGGACCGGTTCTGCGCGCGTTGATGCAGCCCCTTGTCCTGGGTCACAAGGAAGTCTACAGCACCGCCTTCAAGCGCGTGCAGCAGGGTTGCATCCACAACATCGTTGGGCTTCTTCAGCGGTCCGTAGGCGGCACCCAAGTCTACCCGCGACAAACCGTGCTGCTTTTTTAGCAGGCGGTATTTTGCAATCTTGCTGAGAGAAATCTGTCGGCGCTTGACCTTCTTGTCGCGCGCGATGTCATCTTTTGCGGCCTCATGCACATAGATGTCGACCTTGTGGGTCAACGCGAGGGCGTGGAACCTTGAATAAGCCGCTTCTACTGTATGATTGTCTTCAAGCCCGATCAGGATGTTCGTATCAATGAGATACGCTTGCTGGCTCATCTCGAAGGGCCTTTCTTAAATCGCGCTTGGCATAGAGAAACGATTGCGGTGGTTCAAATCCGAATTTTTCGCGAAGTTCGTGCAAGGGCAATGGACGGGAAAATGACTTCACATTGTCAAAGACAAGCGCATAGCCGTGATCGAGACCGTCAAAGTATTTGTCGAAAAGAGGCCGCTCAATAAACGCTGTTTTCTCAAATTCCACCCATATTTGCTCGATTGGAAGTTTCAACACATCGCGGATCGAGACCGTACCAACCATCGCTTTGACAGGCGAGCTTGAATAGATATAGGCGAGGGTCCCGTTGGGTGCGGAGACGGGAAACCGGCGGCGCAGTTCGACGGTCTTTCGACCCGCGAGAATTTTCTCGGAATAGACCGGCTTGATCGACAGAACGACGTCTCGCTGCGGTTTGAATGGCTCGTCTCCGAGCAGCGGCAACACCAGCTGATCGTCATGACCATGCTCGACATCGAAGTGCGCGCTGTGGAACCGCGCAGAGATCGGTGCATCCGTTGGAAAATGAGCATTCAAGTGCAACGATGCACCAAGTGCCTCAACATATCGCTGCACGGTACTGAGGTAGATTTCACCACCCTTCTCGATCTTCGAAATAGCAGCTTGTTGCACCTGCATCCGCTCGGCAAGTTGTCCTTGGGTCATTCCCGACAAGATACGAAGGCGCTTCAACTCAGGTCCGACCAACGCAGTTCCATGCGCGCTCTCTACCGCCTGCGCCTCGATAATTTTCCCGGTGAGCTTGCCCATTTTGATCCCCTTTTTGAAAGCGTTGTATGTCGAATAAAAATTCCTTGCAAGGAATATCCATCCCCCAAGCAGATTATGCGCAGCTTCTTTGCATCAAGCGATCTTGAGGAAGATCAGTGGCTTAGTCTCAACTCTGGAAGCGTCGCGAAAAGGGTCGTTTTTGCGGCAATCCGAGACGGTCACAAACCTGCCAAAACCACACTGGTTTTGCCGGAAAGTTCTGTCGGCGCTAAACCATTGATCCGGTGTAGCGACGGAATAGGGGGCAGAATCCACCGTTTTTGTCCAAAGAGTTTTGACAGGGGGTTTTCGGCACGCCAGCAAACATCAGCCGCTTCTGGGGTCGAGTCCGGCTGAGTGCAGAATAGGGCGTTAAGGGGTTCTCCGCATATTGGACACGGATCATTCTCAACGCGTTGTTCGAAATGGCAAGAAGCGGGCTTTTCGTCCATTCGTCGAAACTGTAGCGTCTGTGGTATCAGGCGGTGGAGCGGATTGATGCGTAGAATTGGTGCTTTGGTTTTCCCAGGTTTTGAGTTGCTAGATGTATTTGGCCCTATGGAAATGTTTGGGCTTCTTAGCGATGAATTCAGCCTCAGTCTTGTCGCCGAGACGACTGGCCCGGTTGAAAGCAATCAAAGGCTATCGGCACATGCTGATTGTGCCATCGACGACGGTGCCGACTACGATCTACTTTTCGTGCCCGGTGGAGCGGGTACAAGACGCGAGGTCAATAACGCGAGAATTCTGGATTGGATTGCCGAAGTCTCTACAAACGCAGAGTATACCCTAAGTGTTTGCACTGGGAGTGCCTTGCTGGCTAAGGCGGGCGTTCTGGACAATCGCCGAGCGACCACGAACAAAGCCGCATTCGCATGGGTCGCAGATCAAGGGCCCAAAGTTGACTGGCTTCGGCAGGCCAGATGGGTCGAAGACGGGCCGTTCATCACATCATCTGGTGTCTCCGCTGGCATGGATATGACGCTTGGGGCAATAGCTGTAATGCACGGGAAGGCAACCGCTGATCAAGTTTCCAAATGGTGTGAATACACTTGGCATGAAGACAAAAACTGGGATCCCTTCGCTAAGATTCATGGGCTTGTTTAGTTTCGCCAAAATAGGCTTTCCTTCCCCTTTCTCCGCAGGGTGCATCAAAATCTGGTGTTGTCGGCGCTTGAGAATTCACAGGTTTCCCGCTTTCATCTTCCGCCATCTATATTCGCCTGTGAGAATGATATGGGCCCAGCCAAGAGGCGAGATGTGCGCGAGGAGGTATGCTGGCGTGTCCAACCCGGCCCTTTTCCGCTGCGCGACAGCGACACCAAGCTGTTTTGTATTCCAATAAATTATGATGGCGGTGAGCAAGTTCAGCCCTGCAATCCTGAAGTGTTGGCCCTCCGCGGTGCGGTCGCGGATTTCCCCCTGGCGACCGATCCGTAGGGCACTTTTCAGAGCATGGTGCGCTTCACCTTTATTGAGGCCAATATTGGCACGGCGCTGCATGTCCGTGTCGAGCGCCCATTTGATGATGAAGAGTGTCCGTTCAACCCGCCCGATTTCGCGCAGGGCAATGGCCAGATCATGTTGTCTCGGCCGCGCCGCCAGTTTCTTCAGGAGCTGACTGGGCTGCATCCTGCCTGAAAGCATCGTTGCGATGCAGCGCAGCACATCCGGCCAATTGGCGATAATCGTATTTTCCCGGATTTTGTCACCCACCAAGCTCTTCAGTTCAGTCGGGACACTGCGGCGATCAAAGACATGCAGCCGTTTGGACGGCAAATCCCTGATGCGCGGGATGAACAGATAGCCAAGCAGCGAAGTGGCAGCGAACACAAGATCGGTGAAGCCGCCTGTATCGGCATATTGCTCTTTGATCCGTTTTCCGGTCGGGTTCATCAGCAACCCATCCAGAATATATGGGGCTTCGTTAACCGTGGAGGGAATGACCTGCGTGGCGAAGGGACCATATTGATCTGATACATGGGTATAGGCTTTCAGACCGGGTTCATGACCGTATTTCGCATTGATCAGATTCATCGCTTCACCCTGTCTCGTGGTGGGGAAGAATTGCCCGTCACTGGAAGCGGTTTCACCGGCACCCCAATATTTTGCCATTGGTAACTGTGCCTGCGCTTCAATCACGATGGCCAGCGCTCGATGGATGGCCTCGCTTTCGACATGCCAGTTCGAGAGCCGTGCCAACTGAGTAAAGCTATGCGTGCTGCTGGCCCCGGCCATCTTGCTCAACCCAAGATTCAGACCCTCAGCGAGAATGACATTCAAAAGGCCAAGCCTGTCTTTGCACGGCGCCCCGGTGCGCAAATGGGTGAAGGCATCGGTGAACCCGGTATCATTGTCCACGTCCATAAGGATATCCGTGATCCGCACCTCCGGCAGGCGGCGATAAAGATCAAGGATAAGGCTATCGGCTTCAGCGGGTACATCCGCTTCAAGCCGGTCGACGCGCAAGCGCCCATCTTCAATGATTCCACCAGGAAGGGCTCCGTTTTTGACCGCCATCGCAAGCCTATGCAGCCCGTCTTCAAGCCGTTGCTTACGATCTGCGATCCAGCGTTCCGGCTCCAATGGCATCGATAAACCCATGGTCTGTACCGCTTCAACAGGGACCAGAGCCTGTTTCATATCGCTGTAGCGGCGAGAATGAGCAAGCCAGACATCACCAGATCTGAAGGCTTCACGCAGATGAAACAGCACCGCAACAACCCAAAGGCGGTCTCGATTGGTTTCTGGGTTCCGCAAGTGACTTCGCCATTTCGACTGCGGCTGAAGAAAGGGCGCAGAGCGACTTGGAATACTGCGCTTGTCACGGATCACATCGGCCGCCGCCAATAACGGCTCAGCCACACTGGCTCCCGCGATGTCCAATGCTGCCAGCATACGCGGGGCATAGAGCTTGAACCGATGATATCCCTGCTCGACATAGGCCAGCGCATCCGCCTTAACGGTTTTCCCAAGCGCTCCAGCCGTTGCGACGAGTTTTTCCAGAACGCTCCAACCACAGGACGCATCCACGGCGCCGGCAACTGCCGCCTCATCGCCTTTGGCTAACAACAATGTCGTACCCAGTGTCTCGAACCCTGCGAGGGTCGCCGCGATCTCCGATTGTGCTTCGGCAACTCGGGCATCGCAAATCCTCTTTGCCTCTCGCCAGATTGATCCAACGATCCGGTCATGTGTCTCGACAACGGTATCTGCGATGGCAGCTGACCATTCCACAACACAGGTGGCGAGGATGGCCAGACGACGATCACTGGTGATGTCCCGGAGACCATCCGTAAAATAACGCTCCCCCTGACGGCGCAATTGCGCAACCCGATGCGCAGGAACATCGTTCAGGATTGTTGGTGATAGCGCGAGCCGTTGTAAAAATTCCAACCGGTCGAGCTGACGATTGATATCAGCAGAGTTCTTGCCCACCTCGAACTGCCGCAGCCAGATGAAGCGACTAACCCGACCATCCACCTCTTCGCTCAGCAAACTATCGAGTTGGCCGCGCATGTTTGCGTTGAGATGAGCCGCAATGCGAGCCTCGACCCTGCGTTCGGCTGCAACCAACGCATCGGCACAGTGACGTTCAATGACCGAAGTTCCCGGCAGAATGATCTGCCGTCTACGGCATTCTTCCACGAGGCTACGTACCAGAAACTCGCTGGATTGCGCTGTTTCAGCATTCTCATCCAGCCATTTCCGCATTTTCTTGGCGCGCTTGCCGGAGAACATCTTGTACCCATACATCTTGCGCAGAGCTTCCAGATGTTCCCGGCGGGTCTTCTCCCGAGCGGCATATGGCAGGAGATCATCTGGCTTCAGACCGAGTTGAGCGGCCACAAAACGGGAAACCGGTTCCGGGATCACCTCACCGGCCTTCAATAAGCGACCCGGATACCGAAAGGCACAAAGCTGAAGCGCAAAGCCGATTTGGTTTTCAGACCGCCGCCGGGTGCGGATGTGCTCGATGTCTTCATCATCCAATGTGTAGTGCTTCAACAGCGAAGTTTCATCAGAGGGAAGATCAAAAAGCGCCGCGCGTTGTCGCGCGGTCAAGACCGCTCGGTGTGCCATCGGATTGTTCTTTCTTTATGGGATGGAGTCTTTGAATGTAGACATATTGAGACCATCCGCTTGCCATGTCTTTTTCAATGTCTCAATATGGCTGTCTCACAAATCCTTGACTTATATGAGACCCCATGGCCAAAGTAGGATATGCCCGTGTCAGTTCAGTCGGACAATCTTTGGACGTGCAACGTGAAAAGCTGCGTGACTGTGACAAGATGTTCGAGGAAAAGCGTAGCGGCACCACCGATGCCCGCCCTCAGCTAAAACAGTGCCTCAACTATGTCCGCGAAGGCGACCAACTGATCGTAACCCGCATCGACAGGCTGGCTCGATCCACGTTGCATCTCTGCCAGATTGCCGAGACCCTGCGCGATAAAGGCGTCGATCTTGTCGTCCTTGATCAGAACATCGACACATCCGATGCCACCGGACGGCTTTTGTTCAACATGCTCGGGGCCATCGGCCAATTTGAGACCGAGATCCGCGCCGAGCGGCAAATGGACGGGATCAAGAAGGCGAAGGATCGAGGTGTTCAGTTCGGAAAGCGTCCCGCGCTTACTAATGATCAGATCGTAGAACTGCGCGACAAACGCGCAAGTGGCACTCTGATCAAAGATCTCATGGCGGAATACAACCTCTCTAAGGCTACCATCTACCGTTATCTCACCGAAAACGAAGGCTGAGCGCAAATCCAGAACCTCAATCCGGGCTTAACGCCCTATTCTGCACTCAGCCGGAGTCGACCCCATGCAGGAGCCACCCACAGAAGTCATTGAAAGCCACTCTGAGGGCCGGGATTCAATCTGTCCTTTCGCCGCGACCTGAATAGATCATCGTGGGGTGGGCAATGCGTCAGTTCGCAAAGGCTACGTGAATGTCCGGTTTTGATTCAATTCGAGCTCTGGCAAAACGAGATATGGTGCGAGCGGGTCAAGCCGATTTCTGGTCGTCTGAGTGACCAAGTACATAGCAATGATCGCAAAGGAGATATTGCGTCATGCGATCGGAGAAACTCAGTCATAGTTGAGGGCGAGATATTCGGCGGTTGGCACCGACTGACAGGTCAGGACCGTGCCTTTCGCAATATCATCATCTTCCAACGCCATGCGTGCGCGCATGTGCACCGTGCCATCGGTCAGTCGAGCCTTACATGCGCCGCACACCCCCGACTGGCAGGAGAATGGCGGATTGAGCCCTGCCGCCCGCGCCGCTTCGAGCACGGTTTGACCCTCTACTATGGGCACCGACAGTGTTTTGCCATCATGGGTGACCTCTGCCGCGGCCGCCATGCCCGCGACGCTGGTGTCAAGCTCGACCGTTCCCCCATAGCTTTCCATGTGAATGCGCGAGGCCGAGACATCGAGCGCCATCAGCGCCTCCTTTACCGCTGCGTTCATGCCGCCCGGCCCGCAGACATAATATTGAGTGTCCTGAGCATAGGGCGGGTTTTCGGTGATCATGGCCGCAATCGCATCTTTGTCGACGATGCCCCTGCGCCAATAATCGGCGCTGGAACACCAGCCGGGCCGGGAAAAAACGTGATTGACCAGCAGTCGATCCGGGTTTGCCGCCGCGAGGGCGTTGATCTCTTCCTCAAGCAGGATGCTTTTTTCGTTGTTGTTGCCATAGGCGAGATAGGCGACCGATTGCGGTTCGGCGGCCATGACCGAGCTCATCATCGCATAGAGCGGTGTGATCCCAGAACCGGCCCCGAAGAAGTAATGGGTCCGCCGCGCATTGGCGGCGCACTCCAGGGTGAAGGCGCCAAAGGGCGGCATCACGTCAATCACATCGCCTGCGTTGACATGGTCGTTGATGTGGTTGCTGGCCAGCCCGTCTTTGACGCGCTTGACCGTGATCCGCAGCGGGTCACCGGTATGGGGCGAGGCGGAGATGGAATAGCTGCGCCGCACTTCCTCTCCGTTGATCTGGAAGCGAAACGAAAGGTGCTGTCCTGGCTGCCACGCGAAGGCCTCACGCAGATCGTCGGGCACATCGAACATCACTGTTTTAGCCTGGCCACCGATCTCGGGGCGCGTTTCGCTTACGGGAAGCGGGTGGAAATTTCGTGCCATGTTTATTCCCCAAAACTCTTGCTGGATTCGAGCGCGACGATGATAGGGCGGCCGTAGTAGCGCACCAGGGTCAGAACCTCGTACCCCGTTGCCTGCCCCTCGTAGCCCTGGAAACTGTAATCCGAAGAATGGTCAATCCGGATCCGGGTGCCGTCGGAACTGTCTGAAACCAGTGCCAGTTCGTAAGTCCAGTTGGTTTCGGTCAGACCGCTTTCCGGAGCGGCATAGCCCCAGCCGCCGCCCGAGGTTCCGGCGACATCCGCCCAGTCGGACGCGTTGGTTTCGTACCCGTCAGGTTCTGCTGCACCGCCATAATCGGCCCGGACGCTGATCGCGGCATTCGACTGGAACAGGCCGTAGATCGTATGCCAGTCCTCTGCTTCGAGGGATGTGTAGTAGACACGTGCCAGATCGCGCGCCTCGGCGGCCGACACTTTGGCGGGGCCGAAATAGGCCAGATACGCAAGGCAAAAGCACATCGACGTGGTGACCGCCCATTGAACCGGAACGGGGGCGCTGAGGCGTATCATGTGCCTTCCCCCACCAATGCCAGGCCGGATCGGTTGATCCGGTAGGTGATCTCGCGCAGCCGTGTCAGGTTTTGCAGCGCAAAAGGAAGGGTGACCGCCGCTTCAAGGAACTGCGTGGAATAGGTGACGATGGCAAAGATATCCCCGGCGGAAGCGCCGCTTTGCGTAGCGGCAAACCAGAGATTGAACGCCACCATCGTCATCAGCACGGCAAAGATCAGCCCGTAGACCAGGCTCTCGGTATCCGACAGCCGGACTTCCTGCCGACGCAAACCCAGGAAATAGGCCGCGATCTTTTTCGGACTTTTGCTTTCCAGGGCTGAAACCTGGTTTTCCGACTGTTCATTCAGCGCCGCGTTGGCGTGGAAAAAACTGCGTGAAAACAACGCATAAATGACAAGAATTGCAATGGCCGACCCGCCACTTGAAAGCGCCAGCGCGCCGTGGAACGACAACAGGATCACGACCGACGCCACCACCTGTACCAGCGCTGTCATCGTGTTGGGTGCGGTGTCTTCGAGAAAGTCGACCAGTTCCCGCCCCATCAGGACCCGGGCGTTGGCAACGCTGACCGGGTCCTGCGCCGAGCGCGCGACCTGCGCCTTGCCGAGTTCAACGCGCATCGTGCCATAGGCTCGCGTGTCACAGACGCGCCGGCCTGTCGCGACGACCAGGACAAGCACAAACATGGCGATCAGAAACTGGAACGGCTGCCAGTCACCGGTCAGCAATCCGTCGATCGAAAAGCCGATCATCAGCGGCATCAGGGCGAAAAACGCCGTTTCCATCAGGGTCAGGCCCCAGGTGATCAAGATCTTGCCCCAGAAGGTTCGGAACAAGGTGCCGATCGACAGCGTGTCGGTCTGCGCAATCATGCTTCGCCCAGCCACCGCAAGACGACTTTCTGATGCTCGATCACCGGGCTTTCGCCTTTTGCGGCGGGGCCTGTTTCGAAATAGGGCGATGTCAGCGAGGCCTGTTGCCGTTCGCAGGCAAAGATATCCTCGGCGGTGAAATCGCCGCCCGCCATCGGATCGTCTTCGCTTTGCGCATCGTGTGCTTCGTATTTGCCGCTCAAGCCGAACTTGGTCCAGAAGCTCGAGGATTTCATCTCTTGCTTGGCGAATTCCCAGTTCGATGCGTTGGCGACGCGTCCGCGGTTGGTCACCCGTGTCAGGGCGGGCCCAAGCGGTTCGACGATGAAGATGTTCCAGCCGTCTTCCGTGGCGCCGATACCGATCCCCGGCCAAAGCATCGGGACCCAAGCGCCGTTCTGATCCTCGGCGATGATGCGCGGGGCGATCAGTTTTGCGTTCTGATCCTTGGCAAAGGATGCCTCGGGCGGCTCCCAGAACATGTAGTGATCGCCAACAAATCCATATTCGGCGGATTTGTGATCATACATGGAAAGCGTACCGGAATGCAGATGGCTGAGGTGATAGACGTCGATGTAATTCTCGACCACGATCTTCCAGTTGGCCTTGATCTCATACGAGTTGTTCAGCTCCTCATACTCAACAAGCTCTTCCGGCACATGCGGCCCGATATGTTCTTCGACCGGGCCGAACCAGTCGGTGATCGGGCCGGCGTCGGGGTCGGGATGCACAAAGATCATCGACTTCCAGATATCCACGCTGGCGGGTTTCAGCCCGTGGCAGGCTTTATCGACCTTGCCGAATTCCTCCTGCTCTTCGGGGACCGATATCAGGTTGCCCTCAAGATCGTAGGTCCAGTCGTGGTAGGGGCAGGTCAGCGCCTTCTGGGTTTTCCCAACCGCCCGGATCAGCTGCGTACCGCGGTGACGGCAAATGTTGTGAAAGGCGCGCAACCGGCGGTCGCGGCCCATCACGATGAAGATGTTGTTCAGCCCGGCCTGCACGCTGAAATACTGGCCCGGTTCGCTGACATCCTCCATGAACCCGGCATAGATCCAGGTTTTTGAGAATATCTCGCGCATCTCCCGGTCAAACCAGTCCTGCGAGGTGTAGGCGTCGGTAGGCAGCAGGTGCAACATGGTAGACATGGGGGAAACTCCTCAGAACGGGCTCAGGCCCAGCCGGGCAGAAAATCAGAGAGCAACAGCATGATGCCGATGGAAACCCAGGCGACCTGGATCAGCCAAAACAGGATCGGGTCGTCTGCGCGGGACACCTCAGACAGCAAAAAGGCGTGCCCCGAGTAGAAATTGGGGATCGTCCAGTAAAGGAACAGGATGCCCCAAAGCGATTGGAACCCGAGCGCGGTCGAGACCGCCAGCACGGCAAATCCGATATAGTTCAGGATGTGTGGATTCATGAGCGTTAACCGATCGTTTCCATTAGGCTTTGCGCCGCGTGTCTTGAGGCAAGCATCCAGGTTCCCGGCATTTCCAGGGGGGCCAGCGAAGCCGCGTTGAAGTAGATGGCCGTAATACCTGTGGCCACCTCGGCAATTTTTTGATGATCGGTATTCTTCGCGCCCGACGCGAGGACCGTTGCAATCTTTCCCTCGAATTCGAGAATCCACTGCTGGCAGTCGTCACGCAGCGCTTGATCTTCGGTGGCTCGGGCCGTCAGTGCAGCAAATGCCATGACCATATCGGATGACACAGAACGGTCTTCGGCAAACAAGGCGTTTAACAGCGCCTGGGGCTTGCCGGCCTCTGGAAGGCCAGCCAGCAACTCGTCGGTCCGCTCGTTGAAGGCACTCAGCACGTAGGATTTCAGCTTGTGCAGTGGCATTGCCAACTTGTTTGCACGCGGTTGATGGCGGTCTGGTCTGCGTCCGTTAGGCGGTCATTTCGAGAGCGTAACCGTCCCAGAGGCCG
>NZ_JBQFSP010000021.1:0-35875 GCF_056538065.1 Ruegeria sp. BH8
TCACACTCTGGGATGAATACACTGCAGAAATGACAGCCTGAGCGCGGAACAAAATCACTTTTCATGCATCCTCAAACAACTTGGCAATACCGTTGAGAAAGCTTGCCGCCTCGGCACCATTCCTCGCCAGAGCTGAGTTTAATTTTTGAACTCCCGGCAGGAGCCGACGGGGATGAATGAAGCTGACCTTCGACTAAATGCGCCAAAAACGGTCGTTTCCGCCGGTGACAGAAACGGTTGAGTTTTGGCACATCCTGCGGTGCGGAGAAGGTCCGGAACGAGCCCATAGTGCCTGATACTGCATGGTGCACGAACGTCGGCTTTGTTTCCAGCCACGACTAATAAACCAATCAACATTGTACCGCGTTGTCCGAGATGTTGGCACCACAAGCTCACTGGTGGCGGTGTTTCCTGCACACTACGCTACACCATGAATTTAATGAACATAGCACGTGATGATAGGTTCCCCGCTTTGTCGCGGCCATATTCAAGAGTAAACAAGCGGTACTCACGATATTTGGTTGGCCCTAACTGCCCGGGCCAAGAGAACAGGTCAGGTTGCCACCATACCACCCGGCAAACACGCCGCGCGAACGTTGGCCTTTGAGTTTTCTTTTCAGAAGCAATCCTGCTTGGGTGTTGGGATAGTTGCGAAGATAAGCCTCCGCCCAAGCAAGGTTGTGGTACCTATCGCTTCGCGTGGTCCAGAAAAATGTATCTTGGGGACCGCTTAAGCCAACTGGGTTATTCGGCGCTGCGGATGCCTGAACAAGCCAAACCAATGCTCCATGGATATCTGTCTGACGGCTCTTATGTCGAAAGCCTTTTCCACCGCCACGCTGCGACGCATCCATCGCAATCACGAGGTACCCGTACGTGATGAACGTGTAGTGTAGTTGCCGTTTGGCCGGACGTTTGTTGCGAGCTTGGTCAAATGTACCGGCCAAAGGGGCGTTAGGGCGCATTTGCCGCGCCAGATATGCTAGATCTCTTTCACCTTTTTTGAACGCCTTTCGGTTACCTGTTTCTGCACCCCATGCCAAAAGTCCAGCCGCACGGGCGGCATGGCCTTCTTTACCGTACATCTGCTCGAAACCGCCAACTGAGCCTGCACTTGCTGCCAGTCTATCTCCCCAATCCCCAATTGCGACAACTCTTGGGTCATTTTTCCCCAGAATTGCGCTTAGTGAACTGTGCACCATCGACAAATTGAGCAGGATGTTCGCTTGCCACCAGGCTGCGTCTATCTTCACGCCATCGTACAAACCTTGTTTTTCGAATGATCTGGCCTGAGCGGCTGCCGCAAGCTGATCGGCGATCTGGCTGGCGTCCGCCTTGGAACCGGTGCGGAGTAGATGGGAATTTGCCGCGCCGAGTTCATTCATGAAAACAGCGGGAGGTCGGTCTTTTCCGGATGCTGTTTTGAAGGGTTGAGTGATTGGTGCGGTTGTGAATTTGGAAGGCTTACGTTCCGGGCACCAGGCATTTCGGTAGGAACTATTCGCGGAGAAGAATTCTAGTCTTTTTTGGGCGTTTGCGAAATCGGCCATTACGAGTTTTGCGTTCAAAAACCCAACACAACATATTAAAATTAAAACGAAAAAGGACCGCATATCACCAATACTCCACTAGATATCTTTTCACTGATGCTAGTGAGGTGTTCTGGATTCAGTCAAGCACCACGCTTGAATTATGAACCTCCCGCAAAACTGTGACTGGTACATCTCGGAATTAGGGTTTGGGAACCTCAACTATGAACGAACGCTTCCATATTGTTGTGTCGTTCCAAAGAGGGCTGGTTTTGGGAACATTAGGGCCTTGAAAATTCCCAAAATCCTAATTGCCGCTGCTATTGTCAGGACTACCCCGCTTCCAATTGGAGAATTTCATTGGCTCATTATTTGCCCATCTCCAGCCACCACTAGGCTCCGTGCCTTCAGGGTCCTGCACCAAGCCAATTAATGGCCCCAGAGCGAGGTTTCCCTCAAACGCCCAGTGCCCATCATCTTTCAGCGTCAGTTGATACACAAAGTCATTTTCTTGTTCATCAGTGATGGCAACGAGGTGTCCACCCAAGGCTTCGGAAACCTTTTCAAGAATCTCAAATTCTGCGCCCCACGTTCTGATTACGTAATAAGTCGAATCCCCGTATTCGCCGGCGGTTACCAAATCAAAAAATTCGAGCAACTCTTCGGGAGATGGATCTAAGGTCAGAAAATCCTCGAGGTATTCAGGGTCAAAACTTTTGGTTTCGTCGGATTTGTTTGACAGAAGGGCAAATGCTGAGAAGCCAATAGATACTAAGACAACCGCGAACAAGAGTGGCAAGAAGTACTGCCCACGAACCCATGCCTGAATTTTTCGCGCGGCCTTCTCGTAGGTTGGAAGGGCAGCCTCACCCACCTTGTACACCTTTAACGGTTGATCAAGGTTTTTGACAAAATGCTCCCCGATCTTTGTGAACCGATAGTCTAAGCTTCCTTTGACTTGCTCAATTACGTTTTCGGCCAAGCAAATACCGCCAGGTTCCGAAATCGTCTCAAGCCTGGATGCAATATTCACTCCGTGACCCAACAAATCACCGTTGGGTTGCTGAACGACCTCACCAATATTGATACCGATCCGGTACCTCATGCGGTCGCTTGTTCTTAGCTGAGCGTTGTTGGCATTATGTTGTTCTTGAATAGAAATAGCGGCTTCCACCGCGCCGGTGGGATTGTCAAAACACGCCAGAACACTATCGCCAGCCGTGTTTGCGATCCTGCCTCCGTAAGACTCGATAATCGGATCCATAATCGAACGAAGCTCTGCGAGACGATGTAGAGTGGCCTCTTCATCCTCAGAAACGAGCTTCGTAAACCCGGCAACATCTGCTGCCAATATTGTCAAAAGTCGCTTTGAATTTTTGTACACATCAAACTCGCAAAAACTTATGCTTAAGGTTCGAAGCAGGAATTCAAAATATATGCTGGCAGATTTTGGATGTTGTATCAACAAGTGGTGGTGGCGCTGCGCGCTCGCTTATTTTCAAGCGAAAGGATTTCATTTGTCAGAGAATGTAGCCAAGCCTACTGAAAAACGTCTCTAAAACTTAGAGAATGCTATTTCTTGACTAATGTAACACCATCCAAAGTTATCGTTTGTTGATTGCCCGGAACAGTAGCAGACTTTGGCAGCCATACCGCAAACGTCAGCTTTGTCCGCTCACCTACCATTTGCCGCCTAGTTCTAAACGTCCGGAATGTGCGGTAGGCTACGTGCCGCACATGCGAAAGACCAAAGCTCGGTCGACGGCAGCAATGGGCTCGAAACAACCGATGTCGTGGAGGCCGCCAAGCTGCCGTTCGCTGCGGTAGCAGCACTGAGCGCCACAAACGGCAGCTTTACGCAGTCAGAGTTTATAGACTTGATCTTATTCAAGTTGGTGTATCAACGAAAGATTCCTATTGCCGCTAGGCTTGAACCCACCTTCGCACTTGGCGATCAGCGGTAGAGACGTCGGGTAATTTCCCATTGAGTGGTATGGCTGACAAAATCCTCTGTTTAAGTGCGGCTGCTTCCTCGGCCCTACTTGGTGATATCTTGGCCAAGATAGCCTCGGCGCTGACAGCAAACGCCAAAGCTGTCTGATATTCCGCTTTTTCAAATAAAGCCTCAGCTATCCAAACTCTAGCGTATGCAAAGTTTGACAAACGGTAGTGATCGCTACCACTTTCAAGAGCTCTGATCGACTTTTTGTAGCAAACAAGTGCACCTTCGACGTTGCCCATTAAATGAAAGCATCTACCGACGTTCCCTTGCTGCGGACCGTTGTCGACACATACTTGGGAGCCGGGATCAAGGAAGCTCTCCAACGTCTCACCGTTTACAAAGTGCTTCAGCGCAGTTTCATGGTCACCTGAATCTCGTCTTGTAAGCGCCAAATTATGTTCGCAATCATATACAGTGTCGACGTTTGATTGAGTTTTTAAGTCCTTTCCGATTTCACCCCATTCAAGCGCCGACTTGAAATCACCTCTCTTCCAGAAGGAATAACACCGCATATCGGCAAAGTGTATGTAGCGAGCGGTTTTTTCCGGAATAGTTCTAGCAAACCGCTCCAAGATCAGATCAGCGCCTTTCGTGTCGCCGAGATCGTCAAGGCACTCCACAAATTGCTGAACAATCTTGTCAAAGCCATCAATTTCCGTCGGTGCAGTGTTCCAATCGACGGCTTCGAGGAAGAGCCGAGTCACCCGCACGAATTCCTCTGAGTGTCCGCCTCCAACCAGCGCGTCTTTGGCGACTTCAAGAGTTTCAGCGGCGTCCCTGTAATTTCCGGCTGCAATCTCTAGTTCTGCTTTTTGCGTCCAGCGTCCAAGCATCGGAAGAGGAAGTTCGGAGCCGAGCACTTTTTCAAAGCGCTTCACAAGAACCTTGTACTGGCCAATTACAATCTGGATAAAGTCGAGGCGCTCCGCCCTGCTAAAGTTCTGCTTTACAAACTGACGCACCAGAGGGTGTAGATCATAGAGGTCAGGGGAATCCAGTTCTGGCTTGACTACCACAAGATTCAGTCGGATTAGCGATTTTAGTGCTTTGTCGAATTTTGCATATCGAAGTTTTGTGGAAACGTATTCCTCTAAAGTATCCTTTGTTTCTGGCCGTACGGCTTCGGCCATAGTTCGTAGAAGGACCTGCTCTCTTTCCGCGAGGCGAGACCAGATTGACGACAAAATGTTCGGGCTGTCCTCTCTGCCTCTGCGAAGGTCTTCAAGGAAACTCCTTAGCGTTACGCCAGGTACTTGAGCAACTTGGACAGCTATCAGGTCTAGCCAAAAAGGGTGCCCATTCGTCATCTTGTGAGCGTTATGTATTCCTTCAATGTCTGCATTGCTATTTTTTACACCACGCTCGTTGAAAAGCGCCTCTGTTTCCCCCAGACTCAAGCCAGGCATTGAAATCGTTGTGATTTTGGAATCAGTGTAAAGTACATTTGGTCTACACGTCAGAATTATCTGACTCGAAGTTTCGCCTATTGAGAACTGATGCACCAATTGACCTAATAGCCCTACGAACTTGAAGTGCTCCAGATCAACATAGTGATCTACATTGTCAAAAACGAACAACGTCCGTGAATCCCGGCTTTTTTCCGCGAGAATGTTGGCCAAGTCTGCGTCTGTCGCCTTCGCCAACATCTCACTTGTTGTATCTTCCGACGTAATTCGTTCGATCGCGGACACCACTTGCGTTCGAATACTGTCACCGGCTTCTTTACAATCTCGCCAATCCCAGAATTTAAACTTGGTGGAAGAAGCGAAAGTATCCTGAATGTGTTTAGCTGCCGTTAGGGATTTGCCTTGACCGCCAATTCCAGACAGGACAACAACGGGTGCGTTTGTAGTTTCCAATGATCGAAGTTCGGCCTCACGACCGACCCAAGCGTCAATGGTGGGAGGCCGATCGCACTCCAAACGCTTCAGGGTTTGCGGCGTTACAGAAAACTGAGGACTTGATTGTGAGTTTCGGGAGGATTCTTCAAGTGTGCCTTCCCAGTAGTTTAATAGTTTCGGAAAGAAATCATGGCAATTGATTCCTGAATACAATGTAGTGCGCCCACGGTCTAACCCTGGCTGAAGAACCGAGCGGAGATGTTGACCAATAAACGGGGTAGTGTCAAAAAAGGTCCAAAGAACCTCAGGAAAAGCGGAAGTGTTACCAGTCAGGTCCTTTAGTGCGGAAGTTAGGATATCGTCCCATCCGCCGTAAGCTACAACGACGACTAATTTATCTCTCAGATGCTCAAGAAGTGATGACTTCAATGTTGGTCGTGATTGCAACAACTGCGTGCCGGTGTGTAACGTATCCGTTCCATGCCAATACCCATGTATGTGGATGACACGGCACCCGGGTGCTTCTGTATTTGAAAGATCAGCGTCGGCAATTAAGGTTGTTTTCCAAACCTGCCCTTTGGCTCTCAGAACAGAGACTTCGACCAGAGGGTCAAAATTTGATGTGACTAGGGTTCTCCCAAAGATCTTCGGCTGCAAAGCAATCAGTTTACCTAGGCTTTCAGCGCCGCGCGACAAATACCAACCGGATTCGTCATCATCCAAATCACGAAGCTGGCTACTACTTAATGTTCGAGCGTCGAATTTCTGAGGGTCGAAACTATCCGTTTGGTTGCGGGCTCTCAAAACAGCTTGTCGAATTAGGAGGTTGCATACGTCTTGCCCTCGACGTCCTTGCAAGAAGTGAAATGCCGCTTGGTACTGGTTTGGAGAACTAGTTATGTTGTTTTCAAATTTATTTCTACTTGGCGACTCTTCTGGAAATAGTTCGCGGACATGATCGACCATCTCTGGTACAGTCGAAACACCTGGTTGACCTTCATCATCTGGTGCCGTCAACGGCGAGCCAACTACAAAAACTACCTCTTTTTCGTCGGACTTTAAGCCGTCTGTTAGGCGGTCAAATAATGCATCTTCGTCAAAAAAATCAATGCTTTCGAGATTTGTCAATTTTGCCTCTGCTCGATGATGGGTTCGCTTTTTAGGTGAACTGTAGAGATGCAACATTGGGCTTACGAGCCCCAATTTTGATTTCTGCAATTTAGTCGCATATTTAGTTCTGCGAAGAAATTCGCCTCGCACGTTCAGGTTTTGAAGCAGCGTTCTTTTGTTGCAAGTCTATGTGAAGGTCGGCTTTGGACCGAGACTTTCCAACTGCACCCGCTGCGTCTCAAATAATTGGGAACGGCACGCTAGGGCTTTAGTTCATCCACTCTCTAATGACGGACTCAACCTGCTCTATGCGATCAGAAACCAAGGCCGACTTAGCGCCTGACCACACCATTGAGTACATAGAGCCACCTTCGACATTTGACGCTACAAGTTCCGCTTCCTTGTTAGCGTACTCCAGCCATACATCTTGCGAAGATTCTATTTTTTCCAGACAGATTCCTTCGATCTCAGAGAGACGCTTTAAGGCAGAAGAAAGCTGCTCTTCTAGTTCTTTCAACTCCAACCCAGCGTCGTAGTTCATTTGGGTTTGAGTTCGAGGTGTGGAGTCCTGTAGCAACTCGACAATGACCCAGTCGCAGGCCTGGATAAACTGTTGCGTAGCAGCGAAGAAACTTGGAATCTCCGAAAAATCCCAGACACTTTCAGTTGGAAGTTCGTGAGCCAGCACGTTTCGGACGTCTATCATCCGCTGCAGGTTTCTCATGTTCTGTTGGTAATCTGCAATTAGCGGCGGGAGCGGCCAGTTTGCCCTGTCTTCTGTCCACCTGGGGTGTGCTACTTTTAGTTTCGCAACAAACTCTGGTTCCAATTGCGTGAGCGCTGCTACAAAATTCCGGACATTGCTAACAGAAACAGCGTGAGCAGCAAAATCGCCGATTGAAAGGCGTTGTTGGTCTACAAACACGGCAAATGCGAGATCAATTTTCGTGCCCTTGGTCAGGTTCTCGGCTCTATCGAGGTATGGCTCTCCGGAATCGACAAGCTCTCTAATTGCTTCGCGCAAAAAGACCTCAAGTATAGTTGCCAATCGCAAAGGTATGAATTCACACAGAATCGCATCTTCTTGACCACGTTCCGCAAAGTCTGATTGAAGTCGGTGCAGTTGATTCAACAATTCCAAGCCGAACCTTGGTTGATCTCCTCTGCGCTCATTCCAATCGATAATCTGCTTGTAAGTTGGCTTCTTCATCACTGCGGCCTTCGACTTATTCGCATTGCTGATCTCATACATCTAACTTCGCATCTTATCCATTACATACGGCACCAGTACTCTCCACTTATCTGAGCACACCTGAGGTCGTATGGGCAAAATCCGATATACTGCAGGGGGGAAGCCTTAGGAACTGATGGAGGTCCGCTGAGGGCTGCGAGCGGTCCAATGCACCTGCAGCAGCCAAGTTATGCAGCAATGACTGGTAAGGGCTCTGACCGCCATTCGGTGCGAACCGCAGAGAATGGCGGCGGCGAGCCCACTTCTACCGATGCTGCGCGTTGCCCCAACTACAGCAATGCACAGAAGCCGGACTTTGCAAAATTCAGTGAACGGCCCGATGCCGCCGTTGATCCGAAAGTTAAAATACTGCGGCCGCAGTCCGCATTCTGGACATTCGCTGCGTGTACGAAATCTGGGGATGGACGATTCTTAAGTTTTGTGCGGACAAGGTCGATACTCGCTGTTACGCGGTGCTTAAGCTTGCTCTTTTGTCGGCGATGCAAGTTTTGGTGACGTCTTCCAAGTCGCACACGCCGAGACTGAATGGCCCCAGATCTGAAAACGAACAATACGAAACGGACCGAAGCGTAACCCGGACTTCTTAAGCGCATGGTTGCTGCGCAAATTTTTTCAGATCGTTAGTTTCTGCTACTCTGAGCCACTTTTGCTCCACTCCGACAAAGCCTGTCTCGAGCCATGTGCCGCCGGAAAAGCGCTGTTCAGAAACCAACCAGCGCTCATCCGCAAATGGCTATCGGGAATACTTCGCGTCCCAAGACACCAAGATTCTTTCTAGCGTGTGTTCACGATTGGTGGGTTTTTGCAACGGCCGAGACAATAGTGCACGCCTCCGGCGGCTCCTGAAGGCAGCATTTCAGGCACGCCTAAGCCCATTGGAAACATCATGTCGACACAGGCATCGTGGTCAATCTTGAAGTATTCCCGGATACGTCTTGGGATTCCGGTTTGGCCCTTAACGTATTTTTTCCATTTCGGGTTTCCCTGCTTTTTAGACGCCTTTGCTTCCCAGTAGTTAATGACCTCAATATTCTTCCCCGCTGCATACAACTTGAACTCAAAGCCGTTGGCAGCAGCCGCAGTCACTTTCAAGCCAGTTGCCTTGGCCGCTTTCTTAAAGACATTTTCGGGATCGCCCGGGTTTTTCTGATCTACATAAGCAGAACTGGCCTCAACGTGAAAATACTGGTACTGGAATTTGTTGTTTGGCGCCCTTGGTCTGGCGATTTCAGTAATCATTATGACGCAAAGTCGCAGCTCGAAGGTGTTCCGGTCGTAGTGGTAGCCAGCCAGACTGGTATCATGCAGGCATTTATCTAAAATCTTCCCTCTAACATATACCTCTCTCTTACCGCTGGGATTCTTACCGCCCTCAGCGGTTTCGAGAAATGCCCGCCCGGTAATTCCCGACAACCCTTTGAAATTCGCGTCGGAACTGGGCAGGTTGAACCTTTCGATGCATTTCTCGAGGGTATCGCTGCTCTTGCATAAGTTCCCGTCGAGCTTTCGGAGAACATTTTTGAACTCCCCGTCGTCTAACTCGTTAACCGGTTTTGGACGTGCATTGAGACTGTCATTATAATCGCCCGCTACAAATTTCTGTTCAGGTATATCACGAACGTTAAAAACCTCTCCAGTTTGAGGGTCCACCGGACCTTCTGCGCAAGCCGATATAACAACAGTCAGAGACAAGGCTACGAACAATCTCCTAGGTCGAATACGCATAATTTCCCCCAAATAACTAACAATTCTGGGAGGGTAGCACGAATGGTCGCGAATCGTGACACAAATTTGCATGCTAGGCGAGCAGTCGGGTTTCGTTGTCCGCGCTTTCGAATTCAATCGCTGTGATGTGCATTGGTCAGTTTTTCGATTTTTTGCGCCAACAACTCCGTCCATTGTGAATGAAACCCGATCGAAGAATGCTTTAACACATCGCGCGCTATTGCGATCTGGCCAGCGGCTTCATCAAACTCGCATTGGCAAAGATACGCGTCCGCGAGCAAAGTATGCGAGAACGCGATAATCTGTCCCGAACCCGTTGCGGCGTAGCGCTCAAGCCCTTTTTGCAGCATATTGATGCCACCAGTTTGGCCGCAGCGGGCTTCAGCCCACCCGAGCACGACGCTGCACCAAGGCTCCCAATACTTGAACTGCATTTTTTCGCTTATCGTGTGCGCCTCTTTCGCAATCTTACGGCATTGTTCCGGATCATCGATCGTACAATAAATCGTCGCGATAATGCTTAGACCATAGCATCGGGAGAACTCGCTGGTTTGCGCCCGCACCTTGGCAACCGACACTTCAAGTTCGCCAAGGATTGACGTATGGTCGCCATGTTTAAGTGCCCCGGCCCAGCATCGCAGGACCGTATCGACGGTTTCCGGGTCTGCGGGGTAAATCCGGTTAATTTCGCTAAGTTCAGACTGCGAACGCTGGTCCAGAGCCCGGTCAAAATGTGCAATGGCGCGGTCAAACTCGCCCAGAAGCAAAGAAGTCATACCACTGTTGTGTTCGCTCAGGGTATGGAGGACTGAATTTGCGTCGTTAGCGATCAATTCTGTCATCCGCTCGCAATGTCGCCAAGCGGCATCAGGTCGACCAGCGATCAGGTGTTCGCCAATGAGCTGATGCAGGTTGGCGAAGGCCACCTCATGGTCGCCGATTTTTTCGTTAAGGGCGATCAGTTTTTCCAGATTGCTAGTAATGTCAGGAGAGCCCCAGCTGCGCATTTCGAGGGCGACCGCAAGGGTTTGTCGCAACCGTGTCTCTACCAGATCAGACGTATTATCTCGGGCAAGGTTTTCGTGGGCATCAAGTGCGGCAGTTAATTGGGCAATCGCTTCCTGGCTGGCATAATTGCGTAGACTCAGGTCTGCGGCTTCTCGCCATTTTTCCCTTGCGCAATCGAATCGCTCGGCTTTCATGTAATGCAACGCCAGAATTTCAGGCTGTCGAGCACATAGGTTTTCGAACCGCTCTACCATAGTTTCAGCAATTCGGCGATGGAGGTCCTTAGCTTGTTTCGGAAGTATCGCGTCGTAGGCAACATCGCCAATCAACGCATGGCGGAAACTGTAAACCCTTTCAAAGTCTTGCGTTTGAACAACCATAATCTGAGCTTGTACAAGGCTGGCCAATTCCGTTTGTATGGTTTCGACTGATCGCTCGGCCACGGCTGCGACTAGATCGCCGGTGAAACTTCGCCCAAGCGCCGCGCAAATCGAGATGGTGTCGGGAGTGACACTTAGGTTGTCAAGACGTGCACGCAGTAGATCTTTGAGGTTCGAAGGGAACAGTATTTCATGTTCTGCCTGGCTTGCCGTCAAATTCGCTTCTTGATTTCTCGTGAGCATACCGACCATTTCTTCGACGTATAGTGGTATGCCTTCCGAGCGGTTGACAATGATCTGCATAAGTCCATTCAGTACAATGTCGTTCGTGTTCAAAGCTTGAAGCAATTGTTTGGTTTCACGAGCGCCGAGACTTGGAATGGATAAATTGGTGACCTTAGGTAAGCTTACCCAAGTCGGTTTATATTCTGGGCGATAGGTGCCCAGGACCATAACTTTCAAATTGTCGATCCTGTGCAATAGTATATTGAGCAATTCTTCGGAAGATGGATCTATCCAGTGCAGGTCTTCAAACAGTATGAGTATTGGTTTTTCGAATGCAGTTTTCTCAATATGGCGGATCAAAATCTCAACCGTTCGTGCCTTGGTTTCTTCTGGCGATGCCAAGAACGCTGGATCTTTTGATCCGAGTGAAAGCAAATTGGAAAGTACAGAGGTGATCTCATCCGAAGCGCCGTCTCGGGCCTCCAAGAACGCTCTCAGTTTGTTTTCTCGTTCTGCCGCAGTATCACTTTCCCTCAGACCAATCGCATTGATTATATGTGCCTTGATCGGAAAGAATGAGCTGTTCACATGGTAGGGCGAGCATTGGAAGATCAAACGTTGGCCCATCGGCAGGACGAGTTTTTGATGCACTTCTTCTGCCAGGCGAGACTTGCCCAGACCTGCTTCTCCGGAAAGGAAAACCGCCTGCCCTTCGCCGCGACAAGCAGCGTTCCAACGCCCCCGTAGCAGGTTGAACTCGTCTTCTCTTCCGATAAGCGGCGTAAGAGTGCCATGTACTCGTCTTTCAAACCGCAGTTCTGTGCTTTGTGACCCTTCAACCAACCAGACGTTGACTGGTTCCCCAAATCCTTTCAGTTTATGTGCGCCAATTGAGACGCACTGAAAATTATGCCCCAGAAGTCTCTGGGTGCGTTCGGAAACAGCAACTGTCCCGGGTTCGGCGAGCGATTGAAGCCGCGCTGCAAGATTGGGTATATCTCCAAGGGCGAAACTATCGATCTGGCGTGGGCCTTGGATCACGTCCTCGATCACAACATCTCCGGTGGCGATGCCGATGCGTACAGAAAGGTTTTTTTGCGGTGAAACAGCAATCGCACTGACATTGTCGATGATTTCTAGGGCGGTAAGCACCGCTCGTTCGGCATCGTCTTCATTAGCGAGAGGGAAGCCAAAGTATGAAACGACTCCATCCCCTACAAACTGCGCGAAATAACCGAAATTGTTTCGGATCGCTTCTACACAATACTTTTGATAAGATTTTAGAATATCTCGGTATTTCTCGATACCCAATTCCTGTGTCAAACCCGTTGAATTAACCAGATCAACAAACATGATCGTCATCTGGCGCAACTCTCCGATTGGCCTCCCGGGACGAATGGGCGCTTCTTCGGCGGTAGTACTGCTTTCCTGAAAGTTCGCTTGCTCTGAACCAGAAGCAGGTGTTGCCAGTTGCCGTGATCCAATGAGCAGACGTTTGCGATCGCCAAGCGTGATTCCGATACTTGCGAGATCGTCCTCCGTCAATTGACTGATTATGTCCAAATCGATGGAATTCGACACAAGAGTGTCTAAGTACTTTTCCAGGTTTAGAGAGGCTAGCCATGACTGTAGCGTGGGCATTGGTAACGCGCTCCTGAAAATACTGGATACTAGCAGATTGGACTCAAAACACACCAATCCCAAATTTAGATTTCTAAAATGAGCTAGGCTGTGGACCCATTGATTTGGTTGCAGACGTCACGCAGAGCTGATTCAAGCTCCTGAACTTCAGGATGCGTGATGAGCAACTTGTTTTGGTTGACCAACGAGCAGGTGGCTCGGATGAGACCGTACTTTCCAAAAAGTTATGGCAAGAGGAACAGGACTAGGTTTGGCAATCTCTATGGATGTGTTGAGAGCGTATGGTGGAGAATTGAAACTGAAGACATCGAAACGATTTGGCGGATTGGCATGCCAAGTATTTGTATCAGGATATACGAACTCGAGCCGTCGACCTACCAGTTTCAAACGTGGTAGCTGAATGTCTGATTTCTCAATTGGGGCTATAGTTTACCGCAATGCAGAGAATGGCCGAATTCCGCCCTTGGCACCGGAATCTTCCATTTATCCCGGGTATTCCGATGGGTTTCCGCGTGGCGCTGTGTTTTTAATAATGTGCTATTTTCAGTGCTATAGACGCTTTAAAGATGTACTTTTCAAAGAGATCCTCTTGCCTTTTCTTTTAAATTATATGATTTAGGGCGTCATGAACGCTGGAAGATCGCAAAATCTGAAGAAAGTTCTCGACTCGGTGCCCGCTGGGTATCTCGTCGATGCCAACTGGCTCACCGCCCATGGCATAGCCTACGAAACCTTTCGCGACTATGTAAAACGGGGCTGGCTCGAACGCGTTCACCGCGGCGTTTTCCGCCGACCTGTTCCCAATCCGCCCGCATCAAACACCATTGACTGGAAGGCCTGCCTGATCTCGATGCACCATATCATGGGCTATGATATTCATGTCGGCGGCAAAACTGCTCTCTCTCAACAGGGCTACGACCACTACCTGCATTTGGGAGACAACGCCCCTATCTGGATCTATGGCTACAAAATACCCAACTGGCTCACGAAGCTGCCACTCAATGCACCTATAGAAACGCGCAATACGTCGTTGTTCACTGACCAGGCACTTGGCGTTACAAATGACGACCTAAAATCTGAAAACTCCCTCCCGTGGGACTGGCAACTGCGCATGTCGGCCCCCGAACGGGCGGTCATGGAAGCTATGGACGAATTGCCGGACCATGAGAGTTTTCACAACCTCGACATGGTGTTCGAGGGCTTGACGACGCTACGACCTAAGTTGCTCTCGGCGCTCTTGTTGAGCTGCAAGAAAATAAAAATCAGGCGCCTCTTCTTCGTTTTTGCGGATCGCCACAATCACCCCTGGCGCAAACGACTTGATGCTGACGCCTTCAACCTCGGGACGGGGGATCGAGCATTGGTCAAAGGTGGCCGGATACATCCGCGATATCGTATCATGGTACCGGAAGAGTTCGCCACGACAGAGGCAGAAAATGGCGCGTAGGAACTATGAATCCCAGGTCGCCCTTCTCGTGCGTGTATTGCCTTACGTCGCGAAGGAAGAGATATTCGCGCTCAAGGGCGGGACAGCAATAAACCTCTTCTATCGCGATCTACCGCGGCTCTCGGTTGATATCGACCTGACATATCTGCCGATAAAAGAGCGCGAACAGAGCCTCGCCGAGATCAACGAAGCCATGGATCGTATCGCTAAGTCGATCGAAAGGGGCATCAACGGGGCCAAGGCTCAAAGAATAAAAGGAGGTGGGGGCGGCGCCACCCGCGTGCTTGCGCGTCTGGAAGGTGCAGAAGTCAAAATCGAGACCTCGCCAGTCACGCGCGGCGTTGTTCACGACCCCGAAACCCGGGCGGTCTCCGACGCTGTAGCAGACGCGTTCGGCTATGCAGAAATGCAGATCGTCTCATTCGAAGATTTGTTCGGCGGTAAGCTCCACGCAGCCGTGGATCGCCAGCATCCACGCGATCTCTATGATGTAAAGCTTCTCTATGAACACGAAGGACTGACGGATGATCTGTTCCGGACTTTCCTGATCTACATCGCCTGTTCGGCACGTCCGGCACACGAATTGCTGAATCCCAACCTGATTGCCCTAGATCAACCTTATGTGCGTGAGTTCGAGGGCATGACTAAGTCAGCCGTCGGCCTGGATGACCTACTGACGACGCGCAACCAACTGATTGCGGATATCCAATCTCGCTTCGACAAACCCACCAGACAATTCTTGCTCAGTCTGCAGGATGGCGCGCCGGATTTCGCCGTAATAGATCGACCGCAGGCCGCCAATCTTCCCGCCGTGCGTTGGAAACTTCTCAATCTGGAGCGCCTAATCCGGGACAACCCAATAAAGCACGCCGAGCAGAGGGAAGAACTCGAAAAACTCCTAGGTCACCTCTTCGACTGATTGAAATTCAGAGTCCGACCTATTGAAAGTGCAGGCACATTTCCGACAATTGTGCAGAAGCTAGCAGTCGAACAACAAAATAAGTTCGGTTGCTTGCCCCCTACCCTGCCCGCCTGATGCCACCAATTTAAACTCCTGGTTTCAGTAATCCGTGCCCTGCCGGGTATCCCAGAGACGCAGAATTTCTATCTGGGTTGGCATTACACGATAGATTAACGTGAATGGGGTTCTCGGCACTGAAAGCTCCCGTATGTCTTGGCGCGTGTCACTCGGGTGACCTGCATAAGGGTTGGCTGCGAGAGTAAGCTGAATGGCTTTGAGTTGAGCTCGTGCCCTTTCGCTGCCTTCAGGAAAAACTGACGTGTAGTAGTAACGGAACCATTGAATGTCCCGGGCCGTATCTTCGAGAAATACAATTTTCATTGGCTATTGGATTGCCCGCTTGCGACCGGAGCAGAGAGCTCATTCTCGGTATCCCAGCTGTCTATCCAAGCATTCATCTCGTCTGCCGTGATGAACTTTCCTAGATCTGCCTTTTCAACAGCCGCATCAATGGCTGCACGTTTTGCGGCCTTGGATTCCAGCATCATTCTGATTGCCCGTACCGCCAGTTGTGCTGGTGGCCGATCTTCGATCGCAGCTTCTCGTTCCAGGGACTTTCTCAAGTCTTCATCGAGACGGATTGAATATGGGCTGGTACTCATCGCAATCACCTGTTTCCGGTATGTAGTACAATGTAATACATTGGCACTCTATTCTCAATAGACGTTGGCATGAATGTTATCTGTTGCTCTGAGCTCATGAGCGAGATGAGATTTCAAAGTTACGGCCCTCTCTTCTGTGGTTTCTTTGTGTTTTGCTTCAACAAAGCGAATGGCTGCGTGTCTCCCCCATCGATTTTGGAGGTCAGAGAAATCAAATAGGCTTGGTGGGATCTTATGTTCTCCGCTCGTTGGAAAATGTATCCCAAAACCATAAAACGGAGAGCAGCGCTATGTGTCGATTTCATAGCATACCAAGTTTGACCAAGTCGTAGGTAATCGGCGATATCGTCCATAAGGCGGTCACAATGCGTCTGATCCCGGGCGAAGCGAAGTTCGGAGCACAAGCGTGGAAAGCTGCGCTTCATTTGATCTGGAGAAACTTGAATCTGAGAATGTTTTTCTTTCTTAACTATCGGATTCAAAGAGTTCTCTTTATGCCCCTCAATTTCATGGTCATTGGCCCTCAAATTTTCTGTATCTGTCTGTGTTATTTCTGAGATTTCCACAGAGATTTCTGCCAATAGCTCGCAGAGTACATTCGCATCTGGTTTGCGACGCAGAGCATTGCGTACGGTGGTCATCAATTCGGAGACCGCGGTGTCATTTGCTACGAGTTCCCTAAGGCGTGCCAGAGCGGCGGAAACCTTGTCACGGAGTACAGTGAACTCCAGAACTCGATCAGCGTGCCTCTGGGCTTCCTGGATGAACTCAGGGTGCCGTTCAGACAAGGGCATCAAGGAGAGCCCAGTTGCGGTGACCACCCTGCCCTGTCGATCCCGGCGCGCCCATCGCTTACCGTTTGCGCTCATTACGCGGCGGATAAGTCCAAGCTCAACCAGCGTCGAGATATGACGCTCAACTGTCTGCACGCTGACATGCGTCCGTTTGGCGATCGCCGCGTTGGAAGCGAAGCAGATGTGATGATCATCTTGGTCCGCAGTAATCTGATCACCGCCCACAAAAGAAATCATGGCTCTCAGGACATTGAGAGTTGTGGATTTCAACCCAAGAGGTTCTCTGGCCTCTTCAACGGCGCGAAGAAGTATCCATTTTTTGGGTGTACTACTCCCCTGCCCTGCCGTCCCCGACAAGGTTGCTCCATTTGGAGCCAATGCTGCTACTGTTTTCATGATTATCTATCGGCAGACAAAAATTACCCGTTCGCTCAAGAGCGTTTTTTCTTGTGTGGCGATTCGGGTGCTGCTAGATTCTAGGTGTCTAATCTAAGAATTGCGCTTTGCGCAGCAGCCCTCGAAGCTCCGGTTTCGGGGGTTTTGTTTGTTTGCCTTCCTCCTTTCTGCTCGTCCTCAGTTCTTTTTCTCGGCGTTTACAGCTGTAAACTCAGCGTGTGAGCGCTTGATGATTTCAGCCATGTTTTTGTCCAACCAGCTAGCGAAGTCAGCGTTAGCTCCGGTCCTTTTGACCGAAACAGTTAGTGATCCGTTGGTGGATTTGATTGTAACTCCTTCAATTGGGCTGACTTCGGCTGCACCTTCTCTTTGTCGTGCACCACGTTTGGCAGCTGCTTTTAGGAGCATTTCCAGCCGATCATCTGACGACATTGATGGCTCAATGGTTGCAAGCAGGTTTGCCGCTTCATCTCCCGCCAGCTTGCCTGCAACGAAGTGTTCTGCAAGCATGGTCCATTTTGGGCGGCCTGATTTTGGGGCTGCGCCGATCATGTCACCAATCTTTGCAGGAACATGTTGCGTAACTTTTGTCAGGTGAGACAGCCCTGATTTCGAAAGGTTCAATACTTGCCGCACCGTTGCAGAGTCATGCCCGGAAGTCAGGATCGCCTCGGCGAAACGTGCTTTCTCGTAGAAGGAAAGATTGCGCCTCGCAGCATTCTCAAGCCCCTTGGCGAGTAGCGCCGAGGCATCGTCGATATCCTGAACATTGGCGCGGACCTTAATGCCAAGTTCACGACAGGCTTTCAGCCGCCTCCTCCCATAAATTGCCTCGTATCGGCCGTCGGATTTCGATTTTCTGACAAGAATGGGAACTTGTTGGCCACCGTCTCGGATACTCGATATCAAGCTTTCAAAGCTATCGTCTTCTTCGTCAGTGTTTACAGCTGTAAACTCACCAAGCCTATCGGCTGGGCCCCAATCGTCGATCAGGGCAGGGTCAATTTCCCTGATTGCGGCCAGAGAGCCTTGAAGCGCACCAAGTGCAGGGGCATTGGGTTTTGGGGTTTTGTCGATGGCCTTGGGGCTAGAGCGCGCGATGGTGTTTGCGATCCCTGACATCTCCTGAAGCGATTTTCTAGCCATTAGCCGCGTCCCCACGCTTGATGGATCATTTGCTCCACCTCAGAGCCGATCGCATCCATTGAGTTCTTTGCCCGATCATAAGTTGCGCGTGTCATTTCCGACCGCACGACCTCGTAAATTGATTGTTTGAGCATTGTGGCGTCACTGATTGCAGTGCTTTTGAGGGCCGTAGCTGACATAACGCGATCCTGAAACAGTGCTCGCATGAACGAAGTCAGTTGTTGAGACGGCACGTCTGTCGGCTCGTCACGCGTTATCAGGAACTTGAAGTTATCGTATTCGAGCGTAGCGCCAGCATCTTCAATGACTGCCATGTAAGCACCAGCGAGTTCGAGGAATTGAGCCGTCGAAGACACGTCCAGCATCGAAGGTGTCAGTGGCACAAGCAATGAACTGGCGGCGGCCATCCCGGCTATTGTCAAAAATCCGAGTTGAGGTGGGCTATCAATCAGAACTAGGTCAAAATCGCCTTCTACCTGGGCCAAGGCATTCCGTATTCTCGTAAAGAACGGATGGTCCGGGTTGGAGTGAACGGCAGATTCTGTCTCAAACTCGGAAAGAACAAGCCGAGACGGCGCCACAGACAGACCGGGGAAGTATGTCGGAAGCACAACGTCCGCCATATCTACCGGATCTTCATACCGAATAGCATCGTAGATCGTCAGTCCGTCAAACTCAATTTCCGGGCTGATGCCGCACATGGATGTAAGCGAGCCTTGTGGATCCAGGTCAACGGCCAATACACGGTAACCGCGAAGCGCAAAATAATGGGCCAGGTGAATTGTTGTGGTGCTTTTGCTGCTGCCACCTTTGAAGTTCATCAACTGCCAGACTTGGAGTTTCTCTCCTTCAGTCCGACGAGGGATATAGCGCCCCTTTTTGCGAGAGGTTTTCTCAAGCGTTTCGCGAGCCTCCCAAAGCTCATGGGCAGTATAGTAGCGTCGACCGCTACGTACGTCTTTTGGTTCAGGAATCGTTCCTTCTGCGTGGACCTTACGCATGAATTGACCTGAGACACCTAAGAGTTCGGCCGCTTCTGGGGCTGCAAAGTTGCGTAGTGACTTGGTGTTGTCAGGGGCAAATGCCGCAAGAAGATGTTCCCGGATGGCCGAGTTTAATCTCTCAGAAATTTCCGTGGCGAGAGCCGATGGTCGTTCTGCCGTAAGTGGTGTCACGGGAATCATGTAGTTGCCTCAAATTAAAGAATGTGGTCATTTTTGCGCCACTTGAGACAAACAGGCGTGATTCATTGTCCTAAGTCAAGGATTTTCGCTTATATTGTGGGTTCTACAAAGCTGTGAACTACATACGCTTTGCATCAAAGCAAAATGGTTTACAGCTGTAAACCTCGTTGAAGCGGTTCCCGGGCTTTTATAGCTGATGAAGTTCTGCTGTGCAAAAAGTAGGCATACACACAAAACTCTTCCGAATGCTCCGCCTCGAGTTGAGCTTTTCATAACGAGCAGTTGGCACAAAAGAAGAAACGGCTTGCGCACCAAGACAAGAAATAGGGAAGGGCAGGGGGCCAATTGAGCTGATTGCGTATTTCCTCACCCCAACAGGTCCGTCGCCGGGTTTTCTGCGATATCGACGTCGTCATAGTACTTCTGCGCCTGGGCCATGGAGCGGTGTAGCGAGAGGCGCATGGCAGCTTGGATTGGTGCGCCGTCCAGTGCGGCTTGGGTTAGGAACCCAGAACGCAGACCGTGCGGCGAGGCGAAGTCCTCCTGCAACCCCGCCAACTGGAGGCGATGTTTGACGATCTGATAGATAGCGTACGGCGAAAGCCGACGTTTCAGCACACGATCCGCTTTTGAGACTGGTCTGAACAGTGGCCCGTTCTTAATCTGTCCAACCTCGATCCAATGGACCAACGCCTGGGCGGCGCGGCCTTTCAGCACCAGCCGCGGCGTTTCACCTTTGGTTGTCGTCTTGGTTTCCAGCAGTGAAATCCAAACCAGGCTTTTCTCGTCGAACTCCTTCAGCGAGACGTCTTCAAACATCAGCCCGGTGATCTCCGAGCGCCGTCTACCACCAGAAGCCCAACCCAGCATCAAGATGGCGCGGTCGCGGCAATCCCGGCGGCTGCCACGGCAGGTGGACAGCAGTTGCTCGAGGATGTCCCGGGTGATCGGGTGCTGCGATTTTGGGGCAGGGGGCCGGGCTGCAGCCCGGCGCGCCTTGGCACGGGCCTGCTTCACTTGGGGCGCACCGAAAGGGCTGGTCAGGTTCTTCATTCGATGAAAGGCCAGCCAGGAGGCGATGCGCCGGTCCAGCGTCGAGGGGGCAGGGCAGGCGAGGGACTTGCGCAGCCCCTGAGCAATCAGCGCTTCTGCGGTTTCGCGCGCCACATCCGTTTCTGGTGCGTCATTCAGATCTCGGGCGTGATCGAGAATGAAGGCGAGGGCGGTGGCCTCAGATTCCGGCCAGTCCAGCGTCGCTGCGAACCGCGCAGACTTCCAGGCGGTGACATAAAGCAGATCCCGTTCATATGCCCGCAGCGTGTTTTCCGGTGTGCCGCGCACATAAAGATCAGTGAGCGCCTCCTGATCTGTGTCCGAGAGGGCAGGGGCGGCGGCGGGGAGGTATGGGGCAGGGGGCTTCATGTCGATTTCCCCAAACCTGTAGACTGTTCTTGCTTGTTTTCACCATGTTTCATGGTTGGCCTCATGCTGGGTTGGTCCTTTAAGTGTAGGCGCGGACCAAATTTGTGCCGGTACTTGTTTACAAAATTGCAGGTTACTGTGCTGCATCTAATATGGTTTGCTGCCGGATCGGGGCAGGGGTCTACGGGTTACGGACCAATGCCGTCGCGAGTCCATTGGTTAAGGAAAACCGACACATGGGGCCCATTCTGCGCTGATTTTCGGGAGGAATCAATCAAACATGATAAGTGGTACTTATCGAATATAATAAAGATTTAACAGCAAAACAAAAGTAACGAGCAAAAAGCTCCAATTATGCGCGTAAATCAGATGGAGGTTTTGCTCTGTAACGGAAATCACGCGGGCGAGGGGAGCCAATCGACGCGAAAATTGCAACTGAGGGTATTGCCAAGTTGTTGGCGGCAGATTGTGCTTCATTGGCAGAGGCTGGGTCACGCGGGACTGTTGCGTTAATCGCCCAATCTGGCCAAGGTCGATCTTTTGAGGTCGATCATGCGCCGGAAATCACCATTCAAGCATCACCGTTTTCCAAGCGAAATCATCCTTTGCGCGGTGCGGTGGTATCTGCGCTACCCGCTATCCTATCAGGATGTCGTTGATTTGCTCGCAGAGCGCGGGATCACCATTGATCGGTCGACCGTGTATCGCTGGGTTCAGAAGTTTGGTCCGGAGATTACCAAACGGGCCGAGAAACACTTGCGCCGGGCCAGCGTGGACTGGCATGTCGATGAAACCTATGTCCGCGTCGGCGGCAAGTGGCGCTACCTCTGGCGTGCCATCGACGCAAACGGGCAAATGATCGACTTCCGTCTGACCGCACGACGGGATGCGAAGGCGGCAAAGGCCTTTCTGAACAAGGCGATTGAGCGGGTGCGCCTGCATCGGCCGGTCGTCATTGTGACAGACAAAGCCCCGACCTACGCCCGGGTCATTCGCGGGATCAACCATCGCTACGATCCGCATTTCGACAGCATCCGGCACATCGACAGAAAGTGGCGCAACAATCTGATCGAGAGCGATCATGCGGCCATGAAACGCCTCCTTGGCTATCGTCAGAGCTTTCGATCCTTGCGATGGGCCAAGGCAACCCTGAGCGGGATCGAGACGATTCGGACCATAAAACGCGGCCACGTCCATCACAAACAAGCAGGGGTCATAGGCGAGATCCAGTTCATCAGCCAACTTTTCGCGGCCGCGTGATAAACTACCCTTGCGCAGCTTAAACCGGGCTAAGCAGATTAACGCAACAGTCCCGTTTAAATGGCCCGTACGGATACCCGATTGGTTGTGATGCCGACTGTCACCTCCTTGCATTCTGTCGCGAACAAGCGCATGGAGCATGAGTTATCGTTTTTCTTTCGAACCTCTGCTTTCGCTAACCCGTTTCAGTTGATCGGCCACCTGTATTCGCCAGTGAGGAGGATATGGGCCCAACCGAGTGGCGAGGTGTGCGCCAGAAGGTTTGGCGAGCATCCTAGGCCTTCACGTCGGCGGCTAGCGACGGCCTGGCCGAGATGTTTGGTGTTCCAGTAGATGACGATCGCGGCAAGGAGGTTCAGCCCGGCCATGCGGAAGTGCTGGCCTTCGGAGGTGCGATCAAGGATTTCACCTTGGCGGCCGATGCGGAGGGCGTTCTTCAAGGCGTGGTGAAGCGCCTAGCCTTCCGCAAAGCCCATCAATTCAGCAACGAGATCACCAAGCGTCCCGGCTTGAACCTCGCGCCTCAAACTATAACCGATGTAGGCGTCGTAGATGATTTCTGCGCGAGCGGCAGCCTTTTGCTCAGTGAGGCCCATCTCCATGAGAATGTGCCGGAGATAGTCGATGCGCCGGCGATCCACCTCAAGGATGGCGCTGGCAGCGATTTCGTCGCAAGCTGCCCAGAACCGCATTTGCCGCTCCAGGGAATCCACTGCGCCGAAAGCCAAGAACAGGAGCGAGCGCAGCGCCTCTCGGCCCGAGGGCAAAGCGTTCAGTCCAGCGATGACATTTTCTGTAGCCGTCTCTCGCCAGTGTGCGACAAGGGTGCGGTGAAATTCGGCAACATCCTTAAAATGATAGTAAAAGCTGCCCCGCGTGACCGAATGTTCCTTAGTTAGAGCATCGGCTTTCAGTGCGTTGAAGCCTTTCTTCTTCAAGGCGTCGAACCCGATCCTCAGCCAGTCCTCGGTCGTCAGCTTATGTGGTCGGCCCATCGATTCCCCCTTGCGTAACATGCAGCACTGTATTGACAATGGCGCGGGTGCGCAAATATATAAAATACACTAATGTATGTTAAATGAGGAGCGGATGTTGGTCCAAGTCCTAGTCATTGGGTTTCTTGTCACAACCCTATTGGCCGTCTGTGCTTTCCATTTTTACTGGATTGCAGGTGGGCGCCTTTTTGCCGATCATGTCATTCCCACGCGGCGCGAGGATGGGTCGAAACTGTTCCACCCATCCCCGCTCGGAACCATGCTTGCCGCGACCTACCTAGCCCTCGTCGCGGGCCTCGCGCTTTTAGTGCATCACGACCTTGAATTGCGGCTCACCTCCACGGCCTCCCGTGCGCTCCTTACGGGCGCGGGTGCGATTTTTGTGCTCAGGGCGATCGGCGATTTCCATTATATCGGCTTCTCGAAACGGGTCCGCAGCACGAAATTCGCGTGGATGGACGACCGGCTGTTCTCGCCGCTCGTTATGGCGCTCGGCATTGCCAGCCTTGCAGTGGCCCTGTCATGAAGACCCCGTTCAAGAAATCTCCTGGTAGGGGGCGCGGCCCCTACTTCGATGATGCCAGAGCAAAGATTTGCGGCGAGCTGGCGCGATTTGACTTCGACTATGCCGACACAATGCACATCAGGGTCGCGCAAGATGATCGCAGGACTATTACGCAAATGATGGCCGCACGCGGGACCGGGCACGTCGAGCAGCTCCTTGGCCGCTTCCGCGACATTATGGTTCGGCCCTTTGGTTTGAAGCCCATTGGCCCTGCTGCCATCGCACCCTTTGACCAGAACGCGGAAACATCCGGCGCAACTATTCTGGGCGTCGACGATCGGCATGCGGATGTGCGGCTCGTGTATCAGATTGAAAACCTCGGCGACGCTCGCCAGCTTTGCGCAACATCGCTCGTGCGCACGCATGGTATGTTCGGGAAGGCCTATCTCATGGCCATCCTGCCGTTTCATTTCCTGATTGTGAGGCGTCAGCTCGAAAGGATCGGCAAGGCGCACTCCAACCACCATACCGAAGAACAGGGGAGTTCAAGAAATGGGTGATATTGCTGATCGCATCCGCGCGCTCGCGCCCGGTCTGCAACTGATGGCCGTTGCAACGCTAACTCATGATGAATTGCCTTGGGTCCGATATGTCGTCGGCAGAATGGACGAGGATCTTACTGTGAGATTCAGTACCCACCTTAGCTCCCGCAAGATCGCACAGATTCGGCGCACGCCCGCCATACATGTGACGCTCGGGGCCACCGACTTTTTTGCGAAGCAATGGCTGCAAGTCGATGGCAATGCGCGGATTTCAACATCTGCGGAGGATCGGCGCGACTTTTGGTTCGATGGGCTGAAAGCCTATGTTTCAGGCGTGGACGACCCCGAATATGCTGTCGTTATCATCTCGCCGTCGCGGATCGAAATCGCCTCCATGGTCACACAACCCGAGATTTGGGAGCGTCAAACAGATGTTTGACGGCCTTTGGCCCAATCAGGCACGCATGCAGCATGGATGTGTAAGCCACGGAGCGGAAGGGTTAGAGGGGTATTCGACTTGGCCCTGAACCCTGAAGACACATCGATCGGGAACGGCCCTTCGAACTGATGAAAGACGTGGTCTGGAACTGCAGCCTGTCAACGGCGGAACAAAACTCGGCCACTGTGGCGGAGCAAGAGTCGGCCAGTTGAGCGCGCGCGCCTTTGGTTGAGCCTGTAGCTTTCGCCATTCATCTCCAGGATGTTCACATGGTGGGTCAGCCGGTCCAGCAGCGCGCCGGTCAGGCGTTCGGTTCCGAAGGTTTCGGTGTTGATTGTCACTGAGAACTGACCCGGTATGCCCATAAATTGTCACTGAGAATTGACCCATGTGAACACATTGCCCCGACTGTTTTGGTTGGGGAGATTTGGAGTGATCGACATGGGATTTATGAGTGTTATCAGACGTTGGGCATTGCGTGACAAAATGCCGATACGCGAGATCGCCCGGCGGACGGGTTTGTCTCGGAACACCATCAAGAAGTATCTGCGAGAAGGCGGGGTGGAGCCGCGGTTCAAGACGCCCAAGCGTCCAAGCAAATTGGACCCATATGCGGATCGGTTGTCCGCTTGGCTTTTGTGGCCCGCTGCGGTGCCCGAGTGATTACAGGGCTTTCGTCAGGTGTGCCGAAATCCCTTTCTCCTGAAGTCGAAATCACGGGCACTGGAAAACTGCCGATCCCCACGGGTTTCGATGTTGGGAATCCGTTCCAGCTCATTGGCATTTAGATGTGTTGAAGAGGCTTGGGAGATCCGCGCGAGGCGCGCGGCTCGCATGATCCGTTAGACAGGGCAGGGGCTCATCGAAAGCGATGCAATTCTTTATGAGCGAAAGAATTAAGTGCGACCGACCGGCTAGAGGTTAGCCAACGCGCGGTGTTATCGAATGCAAATTGTACGCCTCGGGAAAAGTGAGTGCGATCCACAAAAACGCATGGGATAATTGCATTTGGCGCAGACGCGAAGCACTGCCCGGTCTCTGAACTATAGATCTATTGGAGCGCCGCCCTGGTCCTCTCGCCTTTTGACAAAGGCCTCAAGTGCTTCACTGGTCGAAGCGTCAAGCTGAGGTTGCTCGTAGGCGCCCAGGGCTTTCTTGTATACGAGATGGGCGCGTTGCGTCGCGTCCAGGCTGCCATCCTCCTCCCACTGGCCAAAATTCTTGGCGGTTGCGACGATGGGCTCATAAAACGCGGTACTGTAATTCTCTATCGTGGTCTCGGTGTCGAAGAAGTGACCGCCGTGACCGACCGCTTTGATCTCCTCGAATGCCAACGTCGTGTCGTTCACGGCAACGGGCTCCAGATACTTGACCATCATCTGAAGCATTTCGACGTCCAGTACGAACTTTTCAAACGATGACCGAAGCCCGCCTTCGAGCCAGCCGGCAGCGTGCATTATGAGATTGCTTCCGGACGTTATGGAAGCCCACAGCATCCCCAAAGATTCATAGATAGCCTGTGCATCGGGGGCAGGTGACGAAGTGAATGTCGATGACCTTATGGGAAGGCCGTAGAACCGGGCCATCTGTGAGCCAATCTGTAGGGACTTGTTTGTCTCCGGCGAACCAAACCCCGGCGAGCCGGTCTGCATGTTCACATTCATCGTATAGGCCGCAGACGCCACAGGCGCGCCCGGCCTGACCAGCTGTGTCAACGTAAGAGCCGCGGATGTGTCGCAAATATTTGGAACGGCCAAAGTCAGCGACTTACTGGATACACCTATCCTGCGATCTCGGCGAATACCTGGAAACCAGACGTCGTATTGCTGGAGAATTGCCGCTTCCTGATCATGTTGGCGACCTCGATGCCGTCCAGTGTAGCCGAGGCGGATCTGAACGATTTGAACCCACACATGTGCCGTACGCGACGCTTGATAAATCGATGATCCTGTTCGATCAGGTTATTATCCGGCATGAATGATCGCGACGCTTCAATCGGAGGTCCCGAAGACTTCAATGTGGTTTATTCTTGAACCACCGGGATTGGGGCGTTGGGAGCACGAATGGCGGGCAGGCCGAAGTATTTGATGAGCTGTGAGCTCGAGTTGTTATCTGGCCGCCCCTTCGACTTGCCCGGTTGCGCTGCGAGCGCGGATCCGTAGTTGTCGTGTAGCCCGCTGGCTCCCTTGGTTGCTGACCATAGAAAGGAGCCGGTCATGAAAATCATTGCGCTTGATGTGCATCGCACCTTTGCTCAGGTGGCGATTCTGGAGAATGGTAAGATCCGGGATGCGGGTCGCCTCGAGCTCGAGCGAGAACACATCCTGAAGTTTGCAGAGCGGCTGAATGTGGAGGACGAGGTCGTCCTGGAAGCGACAGTCAACACAAAGGCCATCGTGCGGCTGCTGTCCCCTTTTGTGAGCAGAGTTATCATCTCAAACCCACTGCTCGTTCGTGCCATCGCCTGGGCCAAAGTCAAGACCGACAAGATCGATGCAAGTGTTCTGGCGAAGCTTCACGCCAGTGGCTTTCTGCCAGAAGTCTGGATGCCGGATGAGGAAACGGAATGGCTGCGTCGGGTCGTGGCTGAGCGGGTGCAGCTGGTTTCCCAAATGACCCGCCTCAAGAACAGGATCCATTCGGTACTGCATGCCAATCTGATCCCGCCGTACAATGCGTCTCTTTTCACAAAGCGTGGGAGGAAATGGCTGGCGGAACAACCCGTCGCGCAAGACCAGCGGCGCGTCATCCTCCGTCATGCCGGTGAGTTGGACCGTCTCGGTCTTGAGTTGAAACAGATCGACGAAGACCTTGCACAGACAGCGCTTCAGGAGCCGCGCGTGAAACAGCTGATGACAATCACCGGCGTCAACATGATTGTTGCTCTAAGCGTTCTGGCGGCAATTGGCGATATCGGGCGCTTCTCGTCCCCGGAGAAACTCGTCAGCTATTTCGGTCTCAATCCCCGGGTACGCCAATCTGGAGACAAAGCCGCCTATCATGGCCGGATCACTAAGCAGGGCCGGTCCCATGCGCGAGCGATGCTGGTGGAAGCAGCCTGGTCGGTCTCCCGCACGCCTGGACCGCTCAGAGCCTTCTTTCGAAGGATCAGAGAAAAGCGCGGCAACCAAATTGCAGCAGTGGCAACAGCGCGCAAACTGACAGTGGTCATCTGGCACATGCTCTCCAAGGGCGAAGAATACATCTGGAACCGTCCCGCTTTGTTGGATTGGAAGCTGAGAAAGCTGGAACTGACGGCTGGCTACCCCTCTCACCGCGGTGGAAGAACGAAAGGCTCAGCTGCCGACTACAGCCTCAAGTCAGTGCGCGATCGGGAGAGAGAAGCTGTCGGTCACGCGGAAGAGGTTTATCGGCGTTTCGTAATAAAGTGGAAACAGAAATCTCCGATGGCAAAGCCCGTCGCACCTCAGTAGCTCACCCAACGACAAAGGCGCGGTGCCTCAAAAAGTTCTTGTCAAATACATCCGTCAGATACTTGGACCTGACCGTTTGGATTTTGGTTAGGCAGCCGAACCGCTTCGGGATCCTGTTCACCTCTCGAATGCCCGCCGCGTTGGCGCCACTTTTGTCGATGACAATCTTGTTCGGGATTCCATTTGAAGCCAGCGCTTTGCCAAAGAACCTTGCTGCTGCTGGACGGTTCCTGCGCTCAGACAGCATGAAATCAAGAGTATTCCCAGCTTTGTCGACGGCCCGATAGAGGTACTTCCAATTGCCGCGAACACGAACATATGTCTCGTCCTTTCGCCAGGAGCTTAGCGTTGGGCGTTTCTTCGATTGCGCTCTTGCTGCGATCATCGGTGAATACTTCACAACCCATCTGTTAAGTGTGGCGTGGTCCACCTGCACGCCGCGTTCGGCCATGATCTCTTCAAGGTCGCGATAGGACACTGTGTACCGCAGATAGAAGTACACAGCGTACAAAACCGCATCCTTGGGGAAATGACAGCCCTTCAATGAGATCATACTCCAGTAACCTGTTCGAAAACTGTTCTTCGAGCACAAACTTCAGATCACGCAGGCTCGTCAACTAGACACCAGAGTTTGCGACACATCCGCTGAATTCTATCACCCACGCGCATTTTTCCGCCTTGCAGAACTCGGTAGTACCAGCCCGTCCGACCTGTTTTCTGAAACAGATAGGCCATGCGCTTGTTGCCCGTGTGTTCGGATAGTTTCCAACAAGGTTGGCGACCCTGGCTGACTTGAACTACAGCCGTACCCAGGCTCAGGATATCCCCGATGTTGAGTGTTTCTTCTGTGATCCCCGTGGTTGCGATGTTCTCGCCAAAAGCCGCAGGGATCGACCCGTTGGGGATCTCACCTTCGGTGATCCATGTTGGATAGTGATCTGATGCGTAGTGATGGATCGCTTTGTCAGACCCGCCATGGTGTTCCAGATCCGCCAGTGCATCCTTGACGAAGCCGTTTTCATCGATGGTCTGAGGTCCCGTGACAGCGGTCTTGCCAATTGCAGAAGGCCCGCGCCCCTCCCACCGGTGTTGAACCTGTCCGCAGAAGATCCCGTCAATGGTGGAGGTGATTGTTGCTGTGGTCATGCGGACACCTGTTCGTGGCAAATCTGGTCTGCTTCCTCGGCTGACAGGGCGGTTTCCAGAAGGGCACAATAGGGGGCACCCCCTTTTTCGCCGTGGTGAATGCAGGTTTTACAGAGGCCAAATTCGCGACCACCATTTTTGGCAAGCGCGTTTCGCAGAGTGCTTAAAAGGGCACTCTGCAGGGCGTCGCGTTCACCGCTGCCAAGCGCGTTCAGCGCATCCTCCATCGGGGCGTCCGATCCGGCGATGTCCTGACCTTTTGGCGTCAGCGCATAGCTTATGACACGCTTGTCCAGTTCGGAACGTTGTTCATTCACATAGCCCTTTTCCAGCAGGGATTTGAGCGATTGGGTCGTGGTTCCGCGGGTGGTGCTAAGGTAATCCGACACATGGGATGGGCTTCGGGAAAACTGGTTTGCGCGGGCAAGATAGCCAAGCACCGACCGCTGGGTGGGGTTTAGATCCCCCGTCCAGCCTGTCGCCGCATCAAGCCGTGCAAGTCGATTAATAAGCTCGCGAATTTGACTGTGTGTTGTCATGCCTAACTAATATCGAGTCGAAATAGTCATTGCAATAGTTTCGACTCGATACTAATGGTGAGTCGAAGTCACTTGAAAGGACGCAAAATGACCAAATCATTCTTCACACTCACCGCCATTGCTTCATTGCTCGGAGCCTCGGCGATGGCTGAGAGCGGCCACGATCATGGCGATGCCATCAATCAGGACGGCGCAATCTTGTCTGACGCAGACACCGCAAAGATTGCATCCTTTGATATTCTGGCCGCCCACGCACATCGCAAAGGCAATGTGGTGACGTTTCATATGACGACAAATGGCGTTGCGGGTGCGGATGTTCCGGAAGCCACGGGTGAGGTCGGGGGGGCCAATGTGCTGTCTTATGTCTGGCCAACGTCATTGGATCCGTCGGCCGTTGGATTTGAAGGCGGCACCGGAATTTTGGCGATGGCGGCAACCAGCCACCCGGATTTCGACGACACTCCGCTTTACGACGAAAATGGGGACGGTGATCCGGCAAATGATGGCATTGTCTGGCACAGCCATTGGGTTGTTCTGACACCGACAGAAGCTTGCGGGCCAGGGGCTCTTGCGGTTCGCGACATCCCTGACGAGGAAACTCCGCAACTGCCGGCAACCTGGCCGGGCTTCCCGATCTTTCTGGACAGCCCAGGCTTCACCCCTCTGTTTGACGGTCCGGAAATTGCCGTCAATGTGGGGTTCCGCAGTAATGTTGATCTGGAAGGTGTCGCCTATGATGGCGTGACCGCAGCCTTGCGCGTGAACGCAAACATTCATTCGCCGCTGCTTTGTGTTGTGGATGTCTTTGACGTTGCCTCTGGCGACCTAAGCTTACCCGGCAAAGTCAAATGATCAGCGCCGGGGCTGCTAAACCGCGGCCCCGGTATCAGCCCAAGCAATGAAAGCAGGTGGGCTTCGGCACATTTTTCCGCGTAACCAGGATTGGATGAGCGCATCGCTAACTTGAAACGAAGCCGAGGAGTATGAAATCCAGTCCCTCGGACGAGGGAGCGTTGGGGAGCAGGTCAAGCGAGAAGAAGGCATTGCGGTCAACTCCCGTGGGGAGCCAGCATCTTGCCGATCACACTTCGATCAACTCGATCCGGTATCCATCCGGATCTTTCAGGAATGCGATGTTTTCACGCTCGCCTGTTTCTTTGGGCGCGTATGTCATTGGCCCAGGTGCGCGAGTGATCGTTGCTCCAATTTCATCCAGATGCGCGCATGTTGCGTGGATGTCGGATACGCCCAACGCCAGATGCCCATAGCCCGTGCCATGCGTGTATTCCGTGTCATCCCAGTTCCAGGTCAACTCGATGGTGGGCGCGGAACCTTCTTCGCCATATCCCATGAACACCAGTGTAAACTGCCCTTCGGGGAAGGTTTCGCGTCTTAACTCGCGCATTCCCAGGGCGGTTTGATAGAACGTGATGGAGCGCTCCAGATCCGCCACGCGCAGCATTGTATAGAGGATGCGCGTGGGAAACTCAGGCGCCTTTTTCTGCGTTTGCATATCAGTCTCCTTTGGAATTTTCCTTGAGGGCGTCATGTGTAGAAGGGCGAATGCACGTTTCTGCTGGCCTCTTCGGTTGAGGTCGCGTCAAACACGCGGGTGTAGTACGCCGCGTTCATAGATTTGGCGGTCTTGGGAAACGTTTCGATGGCAAACGCCTTGGCGTTTTCCAGCGTGTCGAAGGCGTCGATGCCGCCGATCGTGTTCGTGTGAAGTCCGCTCAGCCAGGTTTTTGAAATCAGGCCGCCGACGGTCTTCAGTGTGGCGTTTCGTTCACGCCACGGTGCCTGGTTGAAAGGCACGTTTGCCTGAACTTCGGTGTAGACGAACGCCCCAGGTCGCAGCTTTGCCGGGTTGCCAAAATAGGGCGACTGGATGTCTTTGCTTGCCTCGCGGACCACTAGGGCGTCAAAGATACGGGCCATCTGACCCACGCCAAAGGACTGTCCGATCTCCGGGAGGATCTCTGTGCAGAAATGCTGGGCGGCCTGCAAACTCTCAAATCCGCACACGCCGGCGGTCACGCTGTTGTCGAGACCAGAGAGCCAGGTCATGCTTTGAAACCCGGAGGCCGCAGAGATTTGTGCGTTCAATGCGTTCCAGGGCAGCCGAGCAAATGAAATGTTGAACGGGACTTCCGAGTAGACAAGTGCTTGGGGTTCCATTGTCGCGCCATTTCTGTCGTTTCACGTTGTGAATGACCCGCAATACGCGGGTCATTCCGGTCTTGCGTGCATGCCTCAGGCCGCAGGGATGTGCATCGCTGCTTGAATGAACGGCAGGCGCAGAACCTGCCCTATGCCTGCCCAGCATCCGTCGTTGACGTGATTAAAATGCGCCCAGTGGTTCAGCCGCCCCTCGTAGGGTCCCACGACATCGTCGACGATGGCCCCGATGTCAGCGGCAAGCGCTTCGCGGGTCGTGGTGTTCAAGGCGCCCTCAGGCGTTGTCACGAAAATCAGGACTGGCGGTTCATCGGAGGCCTTGCCCCCGACATAGGTTGCGCCGGCCGGAAGTTCCGTGAGTTGCGCCCAAACCAGCGATTGCGCACTGTCACTGTCCAGTGGCGCGCCTTCAGCTTTGAGAACGGCATCTGAAAAGCGTTTGATCAGCGCGTCTTGTTTCGATTTGGACAGGGCGCCCTTTTGGGCGGTAACTTGGATGAGAGGCATTTTGTTCTCCTTGTGGGGATTGAGTGTTGTGGTCGTGACCGGTTTTGGGTCCTGCCGGCCTCAAATGGGCGGCGATGGTCAGAGCAGATGGAAGCTGATGATTTCGGTGTCGCCGGGCATTTCCAAGGTCACCTCGGCGGAGGCAGGGCGAAAGAAGCTCTTGCCCTGCGGAATGATCTGCGGATCACGTCCATTCACTGAAATCGTCACTGTCCCGGATGCCACATATCCAAAGATCGGCATGGTGGCCGTCTTGGTTATGCGCTCGCCTGCGGCATAGGTTTCCGAGTAGGCTTCGATTTTCGACACAGTGACACCATCGAGTTCCGCGGTCGGAAACGAGCGTCGATCAATCTGTTCGGTCAGCGGCTCTTCGAAGCGGATGAAAGGCTCTCCCTCCTGCTGAAGATTGAAGTCCGTAAAGACCGCAACTTCACTGTCCGACGCGTTGTCGAAGTGCAGAATTCGGGGGCCAGACGGCTCAAAGAACGCGTCACCGGTTTTCAGGATTTGTGGGGCCTGACCTTCCACCTGGTAGTGGATGGTACCCTGCGACACGTAGCCAAACACCGGCGCATCATGTGTATGAGTCGGGCCGACCTGTCCCGGCAGGAAGTGGAAATCGCCAATCTCGACCAGATCGACAATGCGCGGCTCGATTTCGACCGACAGCAGGATTTGCCGATCTTCCGCCTGGGAGCCTGCCACGGCCATTGATCCGGGCAAGATCAGGGCTGCCGTCAGGAAGTAGGGTGCAAAGGGGCGCATGTTTAGTCCTTTCAATGGTGAACGCGCAATTCCTCGGGATTGCGATGTATTCTGGGCTTAGAGTGTGGTCACTCTCTATCAATAGAAACTGATTGCTCTTTACGCAAGCAAAAAAGAGCGACCAGTGTCTATAGGGGAAGATCAACTTAGCAGGGCATCAATATTTTATGTATTTATTCAATGACTTAGGCGCTCACTGCATCGCTTCGACGGATGCTGAGCCGCGGATACCGGATGCCGACGTTCCGTGGTTGGCACGAACCTGGCGTCTAGAATCGCCCTGAGGAAATGGCTTCGCGGATCGACGCCGTGATGTCCGAGGCCAGGTCGGCATCTTGCACGGCGCGCGCCATCAGAACGCCGCCCGCCAGCATGGCCAGCAAGGTCCATGCCTGCGCCCGGTCGGTGTCCCCGTCCTTCTCGGGCAAGCGTTGGGACACGATCTGAGCCACTTTGTTGATTGTCACTGAGAACTGACCCGGTATTTTCACCGAGATTTGACCCACCCTCAGTTATGCGCCGTGGTCTATGACGCGGTCAATGTTTTGGTCTCCTTTCCTGTTTTCTTTGCAGCCTCTGAGCTGGCCTTGAAGCGGTAGCTGTCGTTGCCAGTTTCGAGGATGTGACAGCGGTGGGTAAGCCGATCCAAGAGAGCCGTGGTCATCTTTGCATCCCCGAAGACCTGCGCCCATTCCGAGAAGCTGAGGTTGGTGGTGATGATCACGCTGGTGCGCTCATAGAGTTTGCTAAGCAGATGAAAGAGCAGTGCGCCTCCGGATGAGCTGAAGGGCAGATAGCCAAGCTCGTCCAAGATGACCAAGTCGACCTTGGTCAGCATCTCAGCCATCTTCCCTGCTTTGCCGAGTGCTTTTTCTTGTTCCAGCGCATTGACCAATTCCACGGTCGAGAAGAAGCGGACCTTGCGCCTGTGGTGCTCAATCGCTTGGACGCCAATTGCAGTGGCTGTGTGGCTTTTGCCCGTGCCAGGTCCACCGATCAACACGACATTCTCTGCTGCTTCGATAAACTCGCAGCGGTGCAGCTGCCGCACTGTCGCTTCGTTGATTTCACTCGATGCAAAGTCGAAGCCCGTCAGGTCTTTGTATGCTGGAAAGCGGGCGACCTTTGTGTGGTAGGCGATAGACCGCACCTCTCGTTCGGCGATTTCGGCCTTGAGCAGCTGTGACAGCATTTGCGTGGCAGCTTCGAACGCTGGCGCGCCCTGGGCGACCAGGTCGTTGACGGCATTTGCCATACCATAGAGCTTGAGGCTGCGCAGCATGATGACGATAGAGGCTCCTGCTGGGTCATGACGCATGGCGCTTCTCCCCAGCCTGTCTCAACCCATCATAGCGATCGACGTTGGCCTCTGGCGTTGTTTGCAATGCCAGTGCGTCCGGCGGATCGACTTCGGGGTGATCTGTCGGATTGCGGTCGATCAATCGGTGCAGCAGGTTCAGAATATGTGTTTTGGTCGGCACACCCGCTTCCAGCGCCAGTTCTACCGCGCACAGGACATCTTCCTCATTGTGCTGAAGAACCAATGACAGGACATCGACCATCTCTCGGTCTCCGCCCTCTTTGCGCAGCATATGATCCTGCAATTGACGGAAGGCGCTTGGCATCTCCGCGAACGGAGCACCATTCCGAAGCGCGCCCGGTTTGCGTTGGATAACAGCGAGATAGTGGCGCCAGTCATAGATGACCTTGCCGGGCTTGCGATGAGACCGCTCGATGATCCGCGCATGCTCGCAAACCGTTTGCCCCTCAGCGACGACAACCAGCCGATCAGGGTAGACATGCAGGCTGATACGGCGGTTCGCAAAGCTGGCGGGCACGCTGTAGCGATTGCGTTCGAAGGTAATCAGACATGTCGGGGACACACGCTTGCTGTGCTCGATGAAGCCATCAAAAGGCTGGCGGAAGTGCCATCAGCATGGGCTTCTCGGCTTCCCAAACGTCAGCGATGGACCCCGGCAAGGCTTTGTGTGGTGTCTCTGTCCAAAGCGCGACGCATCGATCTTCGAGCCACTGGTTCAGTTCGTCCAGATCGGCAAAGATGGGCATGACCTGCCACATGCGGTTACGCGCATCTTGTACGTTCTTCTCAACCTGACCCTTTTCCCAGCCCGCTGCCGGATTGCAGAACTCAGGTTCAAAGACATAGTGGCTGGCCATGGCTTTGAAGCGTGCATTGATGTCGCGTTGCTTGCCTTTGCCAACGCGGTCTACCGCCGTCTTCATATTGTCATAGATGCCACGTCCGGGGACGCCGCCAAAAACCCTGAACGCATGCCAATGAGCGTCGAACAGCATCTCATGCGTTTGCAGCGGGTAAGCGCGCACCAGGAACCCGCGGCTGTGTGACAGTTTGATATGCGCGACCTGAAGTTTGACCCGCTCACCGCCGATGTTGGCCCAGTCCTCGCTCCAATCGAATTGGAACGCTTCACCCGGCTGGAACACCAAAGGTACATAGGTGCCGCGCCCCGTCGTCTGTTCCGCTCGATGCCGATCATCACGCCACGCCCGGGCGAAAGCCGCCACGCGTTCATAGGAGCCGTCATATCCCAGCTTCACCAGATCAGCATGCATTTGCTTCACTGTCCGCCGCTCTTTGCGTGACTTCCGCGTCTGGATCAAAAGCCAAGCGGACAACCGATCCGCATATGGGTCCAATTTGCTTGGACGCTTGGGCGTCTTGAACTTCGGCTCAACCGCGCCTTCGCGCAGATACTTCTTGATAGGGTATTGCCAAGTTGTTCACCTGACTTGACCGGGTTATCAGCGGGTCATGAACATTCCGACCAACATGCCGCGCCTGAAGGGGTTCCGCT
>NZ_JBQFSP010000022.1:0-34798 GCF_056538065.1 Ruegeria sp. BH8
CTATCGCCGAACAGGGAAACCTCGACCAACTCATGCAGAAAAACGGACCCTTCAAAAACCTCTTCGACCAACAGTTCAATAAACACAAACACAAACAAAAAGTCGCAGAATAATAAGGGGGTGCTGAAAATCGGGTGACCGGAGATGGGTACATCTGAATCGCGTTTCAGTTTTTGTTTGCGAGGCACATTTCCGCGCGTTGGTGTTGTGGCGCGGCAGACGGATCTGGGGTCAGCATTCGCCGCAATTTGGCGGCAAAACCTTAGGGTTGCGGAGACACCACTGTCCCACCAATAGCCAGCGTCAACTGGCGCGCGGCTTCCATCACCGGGCGGCTCAGCCGTTCGATTTCGGTTGCTCCCACGCGGCTGGTTGGCCCGGACACGGAAAGCCCTGCGACCGCCTCTCTGTTCATATCGAAAACGGGTGCTGCAATGCATCGCATACCTGTAGTCTTTTCTTCGTTGTCCACGGAAAAACCCCGCAATCTGATGGCTGCAAGATCTTTCTTCAACGCCTCGGGGCTGGTAATCGACTGATCCGTAAAAGCCTGTAAATTCGCGGCGGCCAACCTTCGGTTCAATCTGTCTTCGTCCATATGGGCCAACAACGCTTTTCCGATGCCCGACGCGTGCATGGGTGACAATGTGCCGGGGGGAAAAAACGCCCGGATGCTTTCATGTGTTTCAACCTGGCTCAGGAACAGCACCAGACCTTCTTTCTCAATTCCCAAATTGGCGGTCTCGCTCGTGGTTTCCATCAGCTTGCGCATGATCGGCCTTGCCCGTTCCACCAGACTGGTACGGCGCAGAAACCGCGAGCCGATCACAAACGCCTGCGGGCCAATGTGCCAAACCTGTTCTTCATAGTCGAACTCGACCAGGCCCCTGCCCTGCAACGTCACGAGGATACGATAAACAGTGGCCGGTGCCTGGCGCATTTCATCTGAAAGTTCAGTAAGCGCTTTGCCTTGGGCCTGGCTCAGATACTCGAAAACCTCCATCGCCCGATCCAGTGATTTGATCGTATTCTGCGCGGTTTTGTCATCCCACCCCCGCGGCCTTCCCCGGGCTTTGCGACGGAGCTTCGGGTCATTGTCTTGCGATTCCATAAAAACCCTCTGATCATTTATGAAAGACTATTTCAGGATATGAAAAATATAACTCACTGACAACTATAAGTTAAATCTCGGTAGATAAATTTTGAAATACGTTTTCAAAAAAATTTCCAATTGGATCGCTGATACTTATTGTGCTGGCAAGGACGGAAGGAGACCATCCATGAGCTTTCAAAACCCCGTTTTCATCCCGGGCCCGACGAACATCCCGGAAAGCCTGCGCAAAGCCTGCGATATGCCCACGATCGACCATCGTTCGCCATTGTTCGGGCAAATCCTGCATCCTGCGCGTGCGGGCGTGCGGGAGATTCTGAAAAGCGACAGTGCCGAAGTCTTCATTTTCCCGTCGACCGGAACCGGGGGTTGGGAAACCGCCCTGACCAATACGCTGTCCGCTGGTGACAAGGTCCTGGCGGCCCGCAACGGCATGTTCAGCCATCGCTGGATCGATATGTGCCAGCGCCATGGGCTGAATGTCGACATCGTCGAAACCCCGTGGGGCGATGGGCTGCCGGCTGACCGGTACGAAGAAATCCTTACCGCCGACAAAAACCATGAGATCAAGGCGGTTCTAGCCACGCATAATGAGACGGCAACTGGCGTGAAGTCGGATATCGCTGCTGTGCGCAGGGCGCTGACCGCCGCGCAACACCCCGCCCTGCTGTTTGTTGATGGCGTTTCATCAATCGCGTCGATGGATTTCCGGTTTGATGAATGGGGCGTGGATGTTGCCGTTACCGGGTCGCAGAAGGGTTTCATGTTGCCCGCTGGCCTTGCCATCGTCGGTTTCAGCCAGAAAGCGATGGAAGCAACCAAAACCGGCACCCTGCCCCGCACATTTTTTGACGTCCGGGACATGACCAAGGGATACGCCAACAATGCTTACCCCTATACACCCGCTGTCGGGTTGATGAATGGCCTCAATCAAGCCTGCTCGATGCTGTTGAGTGAAGGTCTGGAGAACGTTTTCGCCCGACACCACCGGATTGCCGAAGGGGTCCGTGCCGCTGTGGGGGCGTGGGGGCTGGAGCTTTGTGCCAGCAGCCCGGCGGTCTATTCCGATACCGTAAGCGCAATCCGCACGCCGAACGGCTTCAACGCGACGGATATTGTCACGCACGCAGCTGAAAAATACGGCGTTGCCTTTGGCGTGGGCCTTGGTGAGGTCGCGGGCAAGGTGTTCCGGATCGGGCATCTGGGCAGCCTGACGGATGTCATGGCTCTGTCCGGGATCGCCACTGCGGAGATGTGCATGGTTGACCTGGGCCTGAACATCGACCTGGGGTCCGGAGTTGCTGCCGCACAGGAATACTATCGTGGCCATCCCGGTTCCGTTCAGAAGAACGCGGCATGATGAAGGATTGCACAATGTATATCCCAACCTATGAAGACATGCTTGCGGCACATGACCGGATCAAACCCCATATCCGCCGCACCCCGGTGCGAACCTCGGACTTTCTCAACGAACTGTCAGGCGCGCAGCTGTTCTTCAAATGCGAAAACTTTCAGGAACCGGGCGCTTTCAAAGTACGAGGTGCCACCAATGCGGTTTTTGGGCTGGATGAGAAACAGGCCGAAAAAGGTGTCGCCACCCATTCTTCGGGCAATCACGCCTCGTGCCTGTCTTATGCGGCGATGAAACGGGGCATTCCCTGCAACGTGGTCATGCCGCGGACAGCGCCGCAAGCAAAGAAGGACACGGTCCGCCGTTATGGAGGGAAGATTACAGAATGCGAACCTTCCACCTCGTCGCGCGAAGCGACATTTGCCGAGGTTCAGGCGGCTACGGGCGGTGACTTTGTTCACCCCTACAACGATCCTCGGGTCATCGCCGGCCAAGGCACCTGTTCGCGCGAGTTTATCGAGCAGACCGACGGTCTGGACGCAGTCGTCGCGCCAATCGGCGGCGGTGGCATGGTATCCGGAACCTGTTTGACCCTGTCCAATCTGGCCCCAGAAACAGCAATCATAGCGGCAGAACCTGAACAGGCAGACGACGCCTATCGCAGCTTCAAGGCCGGTCATATCATCGCGGATGATGCGCCAAAGACGATTGCTGACGGGTTGCTGGTGCCGCTGAAGGATCTCACCTGGCATTTCGTTTCAAACCACGTCTCAGAGATTTACACAGCCTCCGAGCAAGAGATCATCGATGCGATGAAACTGACATGGAAGCACCTGCGGATTGTGATGGAGCCATCTTCGGCCGTTCCGCTGGCCACTGTTCTCAAAAACCCGGACGCCTTCAAGGGCAAGCGTGTCGGACTGATTGTTACTGGTGGCAATGTCGATCTGGACCGGCTGCCCTGGATGAATGTCTGAATACACCCCAACAAAAAACTATCCCGGTATAGGATTACGGAGATGAAAGATATGAGCACTCTCGACCAGTTCGAAGTAGGTTACGACATTCCGGCCAAGCCCGGCATGGACGAAGCAGATATCCAGACACCCAGCCTGATTTTGGATCTCGACGCGCTTGAACGCAATATCAGGAAGATGGGCGATTATGCCAAGGCGCACGGGATGCGTCACCGCGTGCATGGTAAAATGCATAAGTCGGTTGACGTGGCCAAGCTGCAAGAAAAAATCGGTGGTGCCGTCGGTGTCTGCTGCCAGAAAGTTTCCGAGGCCGAAGTTTTCGTTCGTGGTGGGATCAAGGACGTTCTGGTTTCGAACCAGGTGCGTGACCCGGCCAAAATTGACCGCCTCGCACGCCTGCCAAAGCTGGGCAGCCGCATTATCGTGTGTGTCGACGATCTGGAAAATGTCGCCGACCTTTCGGCGGCGGCAGTCCGGCATGGAACACAGCTGGAAGTCTTCGTGGAAATCGATTGCGGCGCAGGGCGGTGCGGGGTCACAACGACACCCGAAGTGATTGAAATCGCCAAGGCGGTTGAGGCTGCAGACAACCTGAAATTCAGCGGAATTCAGGCCTATCAGGGTGCCATGCAACACCTCGACAGCTATGAGGCACGCAAGGAAAAACTGGATACCGCCATCGCGATGGTCAAAGACGCGGTAGACGGTCTTAAAGCCGAGGGTATCGAGTGTGATCTGGTCTCGGGCGGCGGTACGGGGTCTTACTACTTTGAATCCAACTCGGGCGTGTATAATGAGCTGCAATGCGGGTCTTATGCGTTCATGGATGCTGATTACGGTCGCATCCTGGATGAGAACGGCAAGCGGATCGACCAGGGCGAGTGGGAAAACGCCTTCTTCATCCTGACCAGCGTCATGAGCCATGCCAAGGCGGACAAAGCAATCGTCGATGCAGGTCTGAAGGCGCAGTCGGTGGATAGCGGCCTGCCTGTTGTTTTCGGGCGTGACGATGTCGAATACATCAAATGCTCGGATGAACATGGCGTCGTGATGGATCCGAGCGGGGCGCTGAAGGTCAATGACAAACTGAAGCTGGTGCCGGGGCACTGTGACCCAACCGCAAACGTGCACGATTGGTATGTGGGCGTCCGGAATGGCAAGGTCGAATGCGTATGGCCGGTGTCAGCCCGCGGCCGTGCGTACTGAGCTTGAATGCTCAAAGAATAAGCATTCGGCCAAACATGGCCGGACAGTCGCCTGTGCGCGCCCGCTTTTGTCGGTGAACCGCACGGGCGCACGAATTCCAAGTGGAGAATGACATGCTGATCGTACCCGAGCGCGAAATCGCCAACCTCATGACCCGCGACGCGGCCTTTGAAGCTGTCGAACAGGTCTTTGCCTCTATGGCCGCAGGGGACGCCTATAACTTTCCTGTCGTGCGCGAAGCCATCGGGCATGAGGACGCCCTGTACGGCTTTAAAGGCGGGTTTGATCGCGCCGGGCTGACACTGGGTCTGAAGGCTGGGGGGTATTGGCCGAACAACCTGGAAAAGCGCGGGTTGATCAATCACCAATCCACTGTTTTTCTTTTTGACCCTGACACCGGAAAACCGTCAGCGATGGTTGGCGGCAACCTTTTGACGGCCTTGCGCACTGCGGCGGCCTCTTCTGTATCCATCAAGCACCTTGCCCGTGCGGACGCGCGGGTGATCGGTATGATCGGGGCCGGGCATCAGGCAACCTTTCAGCTTCGGTCAGCGCTGGAGACCCACACCTTTGAAAAGGTCCTTGGCTGGAACTACCATCCCGAGATGTTGCCGAACATTGAAAAGGTCTCCAATGAAGCCGGTGTTCCGTTCGAAGCGGTCGAACTTGATGGCATGACCGAGGCGGATGTCATAATCTCGATCACCTCGGCTTTTGCACCATCGCTGATGGCAAACCATGTGAGCCCCGGAACGCATATCGCGTGCATGGGAACGGACACCAAGGGCAAGCAGGAAGTCGAGGCGGCGTTGTTGGCTAAAGCGTCCGTATTCACAGATGAAATCGCACAGTCAATTTCGATTGGCGAGGCGCAACACGCTGTGGCACAGGGCCTGATCAGAGAAAGTGACCTGATCCAGTTGGGTGCGGTCATCAACGGAACAAACCCGGGCCGAACATCAGACGATCAGATCACGTTGTTCGATGGCACGGGCGTCGGTCTTCAGGATCTGGCGGTTGCTGCATCTGTTGTCGAGCTGGCCGTACAGAAAGGCATCGCGATTGAGGTCGATTTCTAACGACATTCCCTTGTGGTCGCCTGAGCGTCGTGTCGAACGACGCGTTGCTTATGTGAGCCACGGGCCAAGCCTGCCACACCGGCCAGAAACCAAAAAAGCGGCGCGATTAGCGCGCCGCTTCTTCGTTTACAAGTCCGGGCTGAACCGGTCAGACGTGATCGTCCTGTTCGATAGAGCCCAGCCCGTGGCCTGCCATTCCACCGGACACCTCTTCCGTCGCTTCATCCGAAAGCTCTTCGGGCAGAACCAGATTCAGGACAATGGCGATGATAGCGGCAGGCAATATCCCGGATGTCGCCAGAACTTTGAGAGTTCCGGGCAGATGCTGTAAAGCGCCGGGCTCTAATTGCAAGCCCAGACCCAGGCTGAGTGAAATCGCAAAGATCACCATGTTGCGGCGGTTCCACGTCACGTCCGACAGCATCGAGACACCAGCTGCAACCACCATACCGAACATCACGATCACACCGCCGCCCAGAACCTCGATCGGAACGGACGAGATCACCGCGCCGATCTTGGGGATAAGCCCGCATATGATCAGGAACAGGGCACCTATGGTTACGACCGTGCGGCTCATGACGCCGGTCATCGCGATCAGGCCGACATTCTGACTGAACGACGTGTTCGGCAGGGCCCCAAAGATGCCTGATACAGCAGTTCCAAGACCATCGGCAAAAGTCGCGCCCTGAATTTCCTTGTCGGTTGCCTCGCGTCCCGCGCCGCCCTTGGTAATACCTGACACATCCCCGACCGTTTCAACAGCCGATACAAAGGACATCGCACAAAACCCGATGATCGCCGCGAATGAAAACTCGATACCGAAGTGAAATGGGTTCGGCATTGCAAACGGAGCCGCGCGCCCAACATTGCCCAAATTTACCTGACCCAGTGCGAATGCCACAACATATCCGACCAACAAGCCAATCAGAACCGCCGACACCGACAACATACCGCGGGCAAAAAACTTCAGGCCCAGCGTAACAACAATCACAGTTCCGGCCATGAGCCAGTTCAGACCAGAGCCGTATTCTTCGGTACCGATGGCGGGTACACCCCCTGCGGCGTACTGGACGCCGACCTTGACAAGCGCAAGCCCGATCATGGTCACGACAAGACCGGTAACCAAGGGCGGAAGCGCAAAGCGAATACGGCCAATGAACAACCCAAGGCTGGCATGAAACAGGCCGCCAACGACTATACCACCCATCAATACGGCAATCGCGTCAACGCCCTTACCAACCACCAAGGGGATCATGATCGGAATAAAGGCAAATGACGTTCCCTGCACGATTGGCAGGCGGGCGCCAACAGGCCCCAGCCCAATGGTCTGGAACAGTGTCGCAACGCCCGCAAAGAACATCGACATCTGGATCATGTAGATCATCTGCGGGAAATCGGGGCTGTTTGAACCAAACCCGAAACCCGCCGCACCACAGACGATGATGGCTGGCGTGACATTGGAAACAAACATCGCCAGAACGTGCTGAATTCCCAAAGGTACCGCCTTCAGGATTGGCGGGGTGTAGTTCGGGTCGCGGAGCTGCTCCGGCGTCCCTAAAGTTGCATCTGACATCGCGTTTTTCCTCCCAAAAAAACTACGTGGACCGGCCCCTCTTCCGGCAATGTCCCTTATTCAGTGATCGTGTAGGCGTTCTGGAACCAATATTCCTCAAGGTTGGGCCCGTTTCCTATTCGGTCGACCACGGCGAACAACCCGGGGGGATGAAGCGGTGTCAGCACCCCATGCCAGGTGTTCCGATGATAATTCACGCCCTGTCCGGGCGCGGTAATGAATGCAACAGGCTCACCCGGCACACCCGCGTTGTCGGGCGCTACGACAACGACAAAGGGTTTATCTGAAAGCGGTAGAAAGGCCTGGCTGCCGTCGGGATGACGCTCGACCATTTCAAGTTTGATGGGCAGGTCGAAGGCCTGGGATTGGAAAACGCTGATCCCTGCGCGCCCCTCATGGAAATCCAGATGGGCGCGATCATGGTATCGCGCGCATTTTCCCTGATTGATGTATTTGTCCACGGCGCCAGACACTTCGATGACATCGCCGAACGGTGCAAGGGCCTCGGCGGTCAGTGACCGGAGTTTCAGCGTGGATGTCATTGCGCAAATTTCTCGATCAGCCGCAACTCGGCAATCCGTTCGACCTGACGGCAGGCCTCGGCGAATTCGGTGTCTCGATCACTGTCTATCCGACGGCGAAAAGCCTCCAGAATGGTTGCTTTGGTGTTGTCCTTGACCGCAATGATAAAAGGAAAGCCGAACTTGGTCGTGTAGGTGTCGTTCAAGGCCGTGAAGGTCGCACGCTCTTCATCCGTCAGCATGTCGAGACCTGCTCCGGCCTGTTCTGCCGTGCTTTCCTTGGTCAGACGACCCGCAGCAGCAAGTTTGCCTGCCAGATCCGGGTGGGCTGTCAGGACGCCAAGCCGCTGCTCGGCTGTGGCAGATCGGAATACGCGCGCCAGAGCATTGTGAACCCCTGCGGCATTGTCATGCGTGGGACCCAGCTCCAGATCAAAGGCCGCTTGGGCAATCCACGGGCTGTGTTCGAACACGCCGCCAAATTCGGCGACAAAGGTTGGCTGGTCCATTTCCGACGGGGTCAGCCGTTGACTTGGCGGATGCATTTGCGCCCAATGATCAGCGATTTGTTCGCGGGTGGCAAACCAGACCCCGTCATGTTTCTTGAAGTGGTCGAGTGCGCGTTTCAGGGCCATGGCGCGACCAGGGCGGCCGATGAGGCGGCAATGCAGTCCGATCGAAAGCATCTTCGGCACGCCCGCTTGGCCTTCGGCATAAAGCATGTCGAAGCTGTCCTTGAGATAGCTTTCAAACTGTTCGCCGTTGGTATAGCCCGCCTGAATTGCAAACCGCATATCGTTGCAATCCATCGTGTAGGGCACGATCAACTGATCCTTGCCACCGGCCTTGACCCAATAGGGCAAGTCGTCGGCATAGCTGTCGGCAATATAGGCCAGCTCGCCTTCGGCGGCGGCCAGATCGACCGTGTTCATCGAACAGCGGCCCGTGTACCAGCCACGCGGGGGCTTGCCGACGACCTCGGTATGAAGCCGGATCGCCTCACGGATCTGGGCGCGTTCTTCTTCCGCGTCCATGTCCTTGTGCTCAACCCATTTCAGGCCATGGCTGGCAATCTCCCAGCCTGCGGCCTTCATCGCCGCAACCTGCTCCGGTGCACGGGCTAATGCTGTGGCAACGCCATAAACCGTGACAGGAAGGTCCTGCAAAAGCCGATGCACCCGCCAGAACCCTGTGCGGCTGCCGTATTCGTAAATGGATTCCATGTTCCAGTGCCTTTGCCCCGGCCAAGGGGCCGCACCGGTGATTTCGGAAAGAAACGCCTCGGATGCGGCATCCCCGTGCAAAACGTTGTTCTCGCCGCCTTCCTCATAGTTCAGGACAATCTGAACTGCGATTTTGGCCCCGTTTGGCCAGTTTGCGTTTGGCACTTGCCGGCCATAGCCGGTCATGTCTCGTGGATACCGCGTCACATCAATTTCCCTCTTGCTGAAAAGACGAATAACCCAAACAATCACCTATGTTTTTCAAAAAATACTGTAAGCAGTCTTTTGACAGACTGCCTTTGCCTGCCGCGAAGGTATTGCAATAGTAACAGCAATGCTTAGCGAGAGGTGCAAATGGCCGGTTACCTTACAACACATGTCCTGGATACGGCGCGGGGCTGCCCTGCCAGTGGGATGAAGATCGAGTTGTTCCGGATCAACGGAACAGACCGCACGTTGCTGAAAACTCTGCTCACCAACGAGGACGGCCGCACCAATGAACAAATTCTTCCCGAGGCCGAGTTCTCGACGGGCGAATACGAGTTGATGTTTCATGCGGGCGAATACCTCGACACCACTGGCGTGCCACCTGAAAGCCCGCGTTTTCTGGACTTGATCCCGATCCGGTTCGGGATGTCCGAACACGCCCACTATCATGTTCCGCTGCTACTTTCGCCTTTCAGCTACGCGACCTATCGCGGCAGCTGAGCGTTGCACCGCGTGATCCTGTAGACTGACATTGTATTGTTATTTTTGATACTGCTTGATCTTTCGTAGCAATACCCGATGAAACCTCTGTCGCCTAGAGTGCCAAAGAACTTGGATATGTAGGAGCAACGCCATGTATGACCTGGCTGTTTTGTGGGAGTGGATGGCCTTTTCCGTCCGCTGGCTGCATGTGATCACGGCGATGGCGTGGATCGGCGCGTCATTCTATTTTATCGCGCTCGACCTGATGCTTAAGCCGAACCCTGCCTTGCCAGAAGGGGCCTATGGCGAAGAGTGGGAGGTGCACGGGGGCGGGTTCTATCACACCGTCAAATATCTTGTCGCACCCGCGCGTATGCCCGAGCACCTGACCTGGCACAAATGGCAGAGCTATACGACGTGGCTTTCGGGTGCGGCCTTGCTCATGATCATATATTGGGTCGGGGGCGAGTTGTTCCTGCTTGATCCGACCAAAGCGGATCTGGCGTTGTGGCAGGGGATATTGATTTCAGGCGGGTCACTGACCATCGGCTGGCTGCTTTACGACCAGATGTGCAAGTCGCGCCTGAGTGAGCAACCCACCGCGCTGATGCTGTTGTTGTTCTTGATTCTGGTGGCCATGTCCTGGGGTTACAATCAGATTTTTACCGGTCGTGCCGCGCTTTTGCACCTGGGTGCGTTCACCGCAACCATCATGACGGCCAACGTGTTCTTCCAGATCATGCCCAACCAGCGGATCGTGGTGGAAGACCTCAAGGCCGGTCGGACGCCGGATGCCAAATATGGGAAAATCGCCAAGGTGCGTTCGACGCACAACAACTACCTGACCTTGCCTGTCGTGTTCCTGATGCTGTCGAACCATTATCCTCTGGCCTTTGGCACCCAGTATTCATGGATCATCGCCAGCCTGATCTTTCTGACCGGCGTGACCATCCGTCACTACTTCAACACGATGCACGCAACCGGGAAAGGGCCGCACTGGACCTGGGGTGTTACTGTCATCCTCATGATCGTGATCGCATGGCTGTCTTCTGTCAGAACCGGCGAGACATGGGAGGACGCCGAAGCAAGGGCATTGACACCTTACGAAGAAAAATTTGCGTCGGCTGCTGGGTTTGAAGAAGCCTATGACACCGTGCTGGGCAATTGTTCGATGTGCCATGCCCGCGAGCCGGTTTATGGCACCATGAAATGGGCCCCCAAGAAGGTTTATTTGGAAACGCCGGGCGATGTAGCCCGGCACGCCGACCAGATTTACCTGCAGGCCGGGATCAGCCATGCCATGCCACCGCCTTCAGCAGTTCAAATGGACGTGGAAGCGCGCCAAACCATCATCGCATGGGTGCGCGAGGTCAGAGGGCAGTAGGATTTTCGCAGGACGTCCTGTCCTTCGCTTCCTACCCCCTGCCGCGGGACAAATACCCAGTTTATGCCGCTCAAACAAAGCAGGGCGCGCAAGACCTGATGCCGCCCCCGGCCTAGCGCGATGGCGGGGTCAACCATTGGGCCGACATGCCAAAATTCGAGTTCTTCAACTCTTGCTTGGCAATCGCCTGCAAATGCACCTCGTCCGGCCCATCCGCGTATCGCAACGCGCGTGCCCAGGTATAGCTGTCGGCCAGCGGTGTATCCGGGGTCATGCCCATCGCCCCAAAGACCTGCATCGCGCGATCCGTGACAGCAGCATGCACATTGGGTGCCACCACCTTGATCAATGAAATTTCACGGAACGCTTCTTTGGCGCCCACCTGATCAATCTTCCAGGCTGCTTTCAGGGTCAGCAACCGCGCCTGTTCGATCTCTAACCGGGATTTGGCGATCCACTCGCGGATCACGCCCTGTTCTGCAAGCTGCTTGCCAAACGCTTTCCGTTCCTGCGCGCGTTCGACCATCAGGTTAAGCGCCATTTCCGCCGCACCGATCGAACGCATGCAATGGTGGATGCGACCGGGACCAAGCCGGGCCTGCGCCAGAGCGAACCCGCTGCCTTCCTCGCCCAAAAGATTGCTGACCGGAACGCGCACATCCTTGAAGACCAGCTCGGCATGGCCTTCGGGGTCGTGCATGTTCAGAATGGTGGGGTTGCGAACAATCTCAAAACCGGGCGTGTCCTTCGGGACAATGACCATGCTTTGTTGTTTGTGCCGATCCGCATTGGGATCCGTTTTGCCCATCACGATAAACAATCTGGTGTTTGGGTGGCAGGCGTTTGTTATGAACCACTTGCGGCCATTGATGACGTATTCATCCCCCTCACGCCGTATCGAAGTGGTAATATTGGTCGCGTCCGAACTGGCCACATCCGGTTCAGTCATCGCAAAAGAGGATCGGATTTCACCGTTCAACAGCGGCACCAGCCACGTCTCGCGCTGTTCCGGAGTGGCGAACATGTGCAACAGTTCCATGTTGCCGGTATCGGGCGCGCTGCAATTGAACACTTCCGAAGACCAGGCCACCTGCCCCATAAGTTCGGCCAGCGGCGCGTATTCCAGATTGCTCAGCCGGGTGCCGGGTTCATCGTCGCGCAGGCTGGGCAGGAACAAGTTCCACAACCCTTCGGCCCGGGCCAACGCCTTGAGATCTTCCATAAACGAAACCGGGAAACTGCCTGCCGCCATTTCTTCTTTGTGATCGCGTATGCGCGGGTAGATATGCGCCTCCATAAACGCTTTCAGGCGGTCATACATTTCCGTGGCGCGCGGCGATGGGGCAAAATCCATGGCGGTTCCTTCCGGTGCGTTGTGGCGGTGATGTCCTCAAACTCTGCTCGCGCCAGAACGGCCGCCAAGGCACTGTCTTCTGGTGAGTTTAATCCGGCGCTTGATTACGCTCAGTTTGCGCAATCATTCCGATATGAAAAGAGGAAAATACCAATACCGCAACCTGCCGGCGTGAAACGTCAGGTCATTGCTCTCAGAACCGGGTGGACTAACAATACCTAAGGGGATGATCGAGCCGCATCGGAGATTTGCACCGCCGGGCGAGCTTCTCATCGCCCGCGCCCGGAATTGCCTCTCAACCCGCCTTTGGTGTTCACACTGAACTAGACCGGTGGTTTGAGGCCCAGCTGTTTCACGGCGGCACCTGCCGTCTGAACCCAACGCTCTTTCAGTGCGTTGTTGCCATTGTGGCGCAAGCCCAGCGATTTCAGAAGCTCAAACCGTTTCAGATCATCGCCACCAAAGGACACAGCGACACGGGGCCACCAATAGTTAACCGCGTCCTGCATCTGCTCTGTCTCTCCGTTCCTGGAAAGCTTTACAGCACCTTCCAACGCCAACGCGCCATGATGGGCTTCGACCGGGGCGATGCTGCGGAAAGCTTCAGCCAACGGTTGATAGGAAACCATTGAAAACTCGGCCAGTTGTTCCATGACCGCACGGCTCATCAGCATGTTCATGATGACCGCGTCGGTCCAGCCCGAGATCGGATAATTGAATACGGCAAGACGCATGTCATGTGCGCTGCGGGTCGCGCCGATATCTGCGTCACGATTCAAGCGAGCCGTCCACGGATGATGTGTGGCATATCTCTCGGTATCGGCCCCAAACTCACCCATTATCCTGAGAACCTGATCGGCGTGATCCGTTTTCTCAAGAACAATCCTGGCGGCTGCGATCCGTTCCTTGATGCCCGGCCCCTGATTGATGATGTCGGCGAATCCGGCAGCACCGGCAAGTTCGCTGTCCACGAACGTGGCCATCAGCTTCATGAGTTCGGCGCGGTAGCGTGGCGGAACATTGGTTGGGTTGGTCAGCACACCGCCTGCGGCCAGATAGCTGTCGAGTGTCATGGTGTCAGTCATCGGTCTTCTCCCTTTACTGGTCGTAGTCCACGACCACGCGGTCGGTGACCGGATAGGCCTGACAGCTCAGCACATAGCCTTTTTCAACCTCGTAATCCTCTAGCGCGTGATTGGCGAGCATCTCGACCTCGCCTTCCAAAACGCGGCAGCGGCAGGTTGAACAGACACCGGCCTTACAGGCGTATGGGGCGTCCATGGCATTTTCCAAGGCTGCGTCCAGAATGGATTGGTCCTTGGGCAGAGTTATCGTCTGAGTGGACCCATCAAGAGTGATCGATGCGCTGGTTTGGTTCGCCTGCGTGCCCGCATCTGCCGAACCTTCCTTGCGTTTGGCCCGGCCCGGCTGAGCGCTGGCAAAGAGTTCAAACTTGATCTGCCTGTCGTCAAGACCATGCGCGCGCAACGCGGCCGCTATCCCCAGCATCATCGGCTCGGGGCCGCAGATAAAAGCTGTGTCCACGTTCTGAATGTCGACCCAATGTTTGAAAAGGTCGGCGCATTTTTCCTGCGTCACCAGACCGGTGAACAGGTCTATTTCCTGCGCATCCGCCTCAAGAATATGGATTACGTTCAGGCGGCCCATATAGAGGTTTTTCAGGTCTTCCAGCTCCTCGCGGAACATGATCGTGTTGATGCCCTTGTTGGCGTAGATCAGCGTAAAGCGGGATTTGGGTTCGCGGGTCAGTGTTGTCTTCAGGATCGACAGAACCGGCGTGATGCCAGAGCCGCCAGCAAAACCGATATACTGCTTTTCCGCATCAGCTTCGATCGGTGTGTGAAAGCTGCCCATCGGTGGCATCGCCTGCACAACGTCCCCGACGTTAAGCTCGGAATTGGCCCAACTGGAGAATGCGCCGCCCTCGACACGTTTGATCCCGACTTGCAGTACCCCGTCATCCTTGCCCGCACAAATGGAGTAGGACCGGCGCAGCTCTTCTCCGTCAAAGTCGCGGCGAAACGTCAGGTATTGGCCTGCGGTGAAATCGAACTGATCCGCCGCGCCGTTGACAGGCTCAAGCGTCACGACAACCGCATCGCGGATGGTTTTGTGGATGTCGGTGACTTTCAGGTCATGAAAACGTGCCATCCGGTGCTCCTCCTCAGATGCACTTGAAATAGTCAAAGGGTTCCAGACAGTCGGTGCAGCGCCAATGGGCCTTGCACGGGGTCGAACCGAACTGGCTGACCTTTTCAACTGCTTTACTGCCGCAATGCGGGCAGCGCTCTGGCCCGCCCGCCGGTTGTGGCGGGGCGATCCCAAACTCTTCCAGCTTGGCGCGGCCTTTTTCGCTCAGCCAATCGGTTGTCCAGGCTGGTGAGATGCAGGTTTCGATCCGCACATCTTCGATACCGTGATCGTGCAAAGCGGTTTCGATATCCATGCTGATGACGGATGTTGCCGGACAGCCCGAATAGGTTGGTGTGACCGTCACGAGTAGCGTTTCGGCATCCCAACGCACATCGCGCACGATCCCGAGATCGACAACCGAGATTACCGGAATCTCGGGATCCGGTACGGCATCCAGCCAATCCCAGATCTGGTCGGTCGAGTGGCGTTGCATCACATGTTACCAGCTTGCACCGGGGTATGCGCGCTGCAACCACTGCATCTGGGTCAAAAGGTGCCCCAGGTGTTCTGTATGCATGCGCCCGTCCCGCCCGCCTTTGTGGGCAAATCGGCTTTCCGGAAGGGTCAATGTCGCCTTGGCCAGAACCCGTTTGACCAGCGCATCATATTCTTCGCGCAGATCGGCCGGGTTTGGCGCAATCCCGGCCGCAGCCATCTGAGCGTCGATGTCATCGCTGACAAACATCTCGCCCACATAGGGCCAGAGGTAATCCAGCGCTGCCTGCATCCGGGTGTGGCTTTCTTCGGTTCCATCACCCAGACCTACAACCGTTTCTGCCGAACGCTCCAGATGATAGGCGACTTCCTTGCTGGCTTTGGCAGCAATCGCGGCGACACGATCGTCAGAGGATGTCAGAAGACGGCCGAGCATGATCGAATGCCAGGCATCGAACAGGAACTGGCGCATAAGGGTGCGGCCGAAATCACCATTCGGAACCTCGACCAGCAACACATTGCGGAAATCCCACGCGTCGCGCAGAAATGCCAGATCATCGGCGGTTTTGCCGCCACCTATCTCGCCGGCAAGGCCAAGCCACATCTGGGTCTGCCCAATCAGGTCCAGCGCTGTGTTGGCCAGTGCTATATCCTCCTCCAACACTGGCGCGTGGCCGCACCATTCACTGACGCGATGGCCCAGGATCAGGGTATTGTCCCCGATCCGCAGCAGGAACTGCTGAAACGCTTCGTCGCGGGTCATCACATCGCCCCCACTTCTTCGGGGATGTCGAAAAAGGTCGGGTGGCGGTACACTTTGCTTTCGCTGGGTTCATACAACGGGCCTTTGTCGCTGGGCGACGAGGCCGAGATGTTGTTGGCTTCTACCACCCAAATCGACACGCCTTCGTTGCGGCGGGTGTAAACATCGCGTGCATTCTTGATCGCCATTTCCGCGTCCGGGGCATGCAGCGAGCCGACATGTCGGTGGCTCATCCCATGTTGACCGCGGATGAAGATTTCCCACAGGGGCCATTCGGTATTCATCGGGTTTCCTCCTCAGGGTAAGCTTATTCGGCGGCCAGATTGCCGGCCTGTTTCTTGCGCGCATGGGCCAACAGCCCGTCGCGCACCCATTTGCCGTCATCCCAGGCCTTGTTGCGCGCCGCCAGTCGGTCGACGTTGCAGGGGCCGTTGCCCTTGATCACATCGAAGAATTCCGACCAATCCGGCTCTGAGAAATCGTAGTGCCCGCGCTCTTCGTTCCACTTCAGGTTCGGGTCGGGGATTGTCAGTCCCAGATATTCGGCCTGTGGGACGGTCTGGTCGACGAATTTCTGGCGCAGCTCATCATTGGTGTTGATCTTGATCTTCCAAGCCATCGACTGCGCGGAGTGGACGGAATCCTTATCGGACGGTCCAAACATCATCAACGACGGGTACCAGAAGCGATTCATCGCATCCTGCGCCATCTTGCGCTGTTCGGGCGTGCCTTCGGCCATCTTGCGGATCGCATCGTAGCCCTGACGTTGGTGAAAACTCTCTTCCTTGCAGATGCGGATCATGGCGCGTGAGTACGGCCCGTAGGATGTCCGCTGCAGCGGAACCTGATTCATGATCGCCGCCCCGTCAACCAGCCAACCAACCGCGCCGATATCGGCCCAGTTCAGGGTCGGATAGTTGAAGATCGACGAGTATTTCATGCGACCATCCAGCAGCATCTCGGTGATCTCATCGCGGCTGACACCCAGTGTTTCGGCCGCACAATACAGGTAGAGCCCATGGCCGGCTTCATCCTGCACCTTGGCCAGAAGGATCGCCTTGCGTTGCAGCGTCGGCGCACGTGTGATCCAGTTCCCTTCGGGCAATTGCCCGACGATCTCGGAATGCGCGTGCTGTCCGATCTGGCGGATCAGCGTCTTGCGATACCCCTGAGGCATCCAGTCCTTGGGTTCGATCTTGATATCCGCGTCGATCCGCGCCTGAAATTCAGCAAGCTTTTCAGGATCATCGTTTGACGCCTCGGATTCCACCATCTGGGCATACATGTCCCGTCTCCTCCGTTACACGCGTTCAAGAATAAGTGCAGCGCCTTGCCCGACGCCGACGCACATTGTGCAAAGCGCATAGCGCCCTTTGGTGCGTTTCAGTTGGTACGCTGCGGTCAACACAAGTCGGGCGCCGCTCATCCCCAATGGATGACCAAGGGCGATTGCACCGCCATTCGGGTTCACATGAGCTGCGTCATCGGGCAGGCCAAGCTCTCGCAGCGTTGCCAGACCTTGCGACGCAAACGCCTCGTTCAATTCGATCACATCCATCTGGTCGATGCTCAGCCCCGCGCGCGCCAAAACCTTTCGGCTGGCAGGAACCGGACCAATACCCATGACCCGAGGCTCGACGCCCGCGACAGACATACCAACCACACGGGCAATCGGGGTCAAACCATTCTTTGCCACTGCCACTTCATTCGCCATCAGGATCGCGGCGGCACCGTCATTCACGCCCGAGGCATTCCCAGCGGTCACTGTTTTCTCCGGCCCGTTCACACCCTTGAGGCCCGAGAGTTTTTCCGCTGTGGTTCCCGGGCGAGGATGTTCATCCGTATCGACAACAATCGGATCGCCCTTGCGCTGCGGAATTGAAACCGGTGTGATTTCCTCTTGGAACACGCCTGCCGCGTGCGCCGCAGCCCATCGTGCCTGACTGCGCGCGGCAAAGGCGTCCTGGTCTTCACGGCTGATCCCATAATCTTCAGCGACATTGTCAGCCGTTTGCGGCATGGAATCGACGCCATACTGCTGCTTTAGCCTTGGGTTCACAAAGCGCCAGCCAATCGTGGTGTCGTAAACCGCATTGCTGCGCGTAAACGCCGACGTCGCTTTGGGCATTACAAACGGTGCGCGCGACATGCTTTCCACGCCACCCGCAACAGCAAGATCATAATCGCCTGCCTTGATACCACGCGCCGCCATTCCGACAGCATCCATACCACTGGCGCACAAGCGGTTTATCGTTGTTCCCGGCACGTCCGTCGGCAATCCAGCAAGCAGTGCCGCCATCCGGGCAACGTTGCGATTGCTCTCTCCTGCCTGGTTGGCATCGCCATAAATGACGTCATCCACACTGGTCCAGTCGACTTGCGGGTTGCGCGCCATCAGGGCCGCCAGCGGGATAGCCGCCAGATCATCCGTGCGAACCGATGAAAGCGCACCACCATACCGCCCAATCGGGGTGCGGGTTGCGTCGCAGATGAAGGCGTCCATCAATTGGGTCTCCTGTTGGAACACAAGTCATTAACCGTCTGGTCGGTTAATAAATGCTCAATCGATTCGGCGCAAGCATTATGTTACCACGTAATCGCTTCTGTCAGCTTTCTGTAACATTAAATGGCACTTCTTTCACATCCGTCTTCCAACCCCCAAGAGCGCCATCCCGAGCTCGGCAAAAAACGAGTCAACCACCCGCCGCAGATTCCAGCGTTGCAAGATCCGGTTTGGACAATTGTCCCAGCAGTCGGGACACCGCCGCGCGACACTCCGCGCCCTTCCAATCGGCGGGCAAAAAGGCCGGAGGCAGGGACGGATGGCGCAGGACCAAACGACGCCACCCATGCACAATCAATACGCGCAGCACCGCTATTTTAATCGGATCGCCGACGCCATCGACAGGCAGCATTTGCTCGGTGATTTGAATGGAATGCAAAAACTGATCATAGGCAGACTTCAGCACTTCAGGGCCACAAAGGTCGCGCAGCCAGCCGGGGATCGAAGTAGCGCTGCTTTCAACACCCAGCAGTTCTTCAAGGTTCTCCGGGACGGGTCCTGCCGACATGGCTGTTGTGTGGTTAACTGAAATATAGTCTCCAGTAAGCATCAGATCTGCCAGCTCTTTTCGCGAACTTTCTGAACTGCTGGCAACAAGCACATGCCAGGTTTCTGGCGTATTCGTCTCGCTGGAATAGATGCGCGGGGCAGCGGCGGCGCTTTGACTGCGGCCATATTCGGTCAGTCTGTGCACGCTGTTTCGCCCGACCCGCGTGCTTTCGATCCAGCCTTCCTTGCGCAGCCTGTGCAGCGCAACACGCGTGGCTTCGGCCTTGATCCCCGCAAGGTTGGTCAGTGCTGTGATCAACGCGCCGCTAACCTGGTCAGACCCGCTCTGGGCCAGATCACCGAATATCGTGACCAGAACTGACCACACACGCTGCGTGCCAGTTGTGGTCAACTGGCTGACGCAGGTTTCGAACCATTCTGGAGCCGTATCTTTCATAAGCACAGTATAATCGGGCCGGAGGGAAATGCCATCCAGCCCCTGCGCACCTGCACTTGTGCCTAGTAGGCAACCATGGTCAGCAACTCGTATTCTGCGACCAGCTCATCATCCTGCTGTGTCAGGGTAACGTGCCAGCGAACCTCGCCGTAGTCATCATTGCGCTTGGTCTTGTGCTTGACCGTCAAACGCACCTTGATGGTGTCACCTGCCTCGACCGGTTTCATGAAACGCAGCCCGTCAAGACCGGTATTTGCCAAAACCGGCCCCTCGTTCGGTTCGACGAACAATCCGGCTGCGAAAGACAACAGCAAGTATCCATGTGCAACGCGACCCGGGAAGAACGGGTTACGTTCCGCCGCCGCCTGATCCATATGCGCATAGAAGGTATCACCGGTGAAGTTGGCGAAGTGTTCAATGTCCTCCATGGTGATGGTTCTTGGCGCCGTGTAAAGGGTCTCACCAATCGACAGATCGTGAAACCGGCGGGTAAAGGGATGAGCAGGAACTTCGATTTCGGTCGCGCCAGGCACCCATTTCCGGCCAATCGCTGTCAGCAGATCGGGCGAACCCTGAATGGCGGTGCGCTGCATATAGTGTTTCACACCCCGTACCCCGCCCATTTCTTCGCCGCCACCGGCGCGTCCCGGACCGCCATGAACCATGTGCGGCAGAGGTGAGCCATGACCGGTGGATTCCTTCATCGAGTCGCGGTTGTTGAAATACAGACGCCCGTGATAAGCCCCTGATCCCATGGCAACCTGTCGCGCAACCTCGGGATCATGGGTGATCACCGACGCCACCAGAGAGCCCTGCCCCCGGTTCGCCAGTTCGATGGCATGGTCAAGATCGCGATACCCCATCACTGTGCTGACCGGACCAAAGGCTTCAGTGTCGTGCACACGCTGCGCCGCGTCAGGATTAGCGCAATGGAAGAGCATGGGCGGCAGGAACGCACCCTTTTCGGCATCAGCGCCCTCAACCGCGAAATCATCGGGGTTGCCGAAGACACGCTCGGCCTCTTGGCCGAGAATGGCGGCCTTTTCCAGAACATCACGCTTCTGACCGTTCGAAACCAACGCACCCATGCGGGTGGTTTCCAGCTTTGGGTCGCCAATGGTCGTTTTCGCCAGACGTGCCGACAACGCGTCAATTACCACCTGTACCTGCGGTTCGGGCGCGATGATCCGACGGATTGCGGTGCATTTCTGCCCTGCCTTCGTGGTCATCTCGCGCTGGACTTCCTTCACGAAGAGGTCAAATTCCGGCGTGCCCGGCGCGGCATCGGGGCCAAGGATCGAACAGTTCAGGCTGTCCTGTTCCGCAACAAAACGCACCGAGTTCTCAAGGATCACCGGGTTGGAGCGCAGTTTCAGGGCTGTATCAGCGGATCCGGTAAAGCTGACCACGTCCTGCATGGTCAGACGGTCCAGCATGCCACCCAAACCACCCGAGACCAACTGCAATGCACCCGCTGGCAAGATGCCGGACTCAAGCATCAACCTGACACACAGCTCGGTCACATAACACGAGCTTGTGGCGGGTTTTACAATCGCCGGAACGCCCGCCAGAAGGGTTGGGGCAAGCTTTTCCAGCATCCCCCAAACCGGAAAATTGAACGCGTTGATATGAACTGCCACACCTTGCAGCGGGGTGCAGATGTGCTGCCCCAGAAAGGTGCCGTTGCGCGACAACTGCTCGACATCGCCATCCAGATAGACATGTCCGTCCGGCATTTCACGACGGCCTTTTGCGGCAAAGACAAACATCGTTCCGATGCCGCCGTCGATATCAATCATATGATCCGATTGCGTGGCACCGGTGTTGAAAGACAAGTCATACATCGCCTGCTTGTGCTGACCCAAATGGACGGACAGCGCCTTGAGCATTTTGGCCCGTTCATGGAACGTCATTTTGCGCAGTGCCGCCCCCCCGACATTGCGCGCATAGTCCAACATCCCCTGGACATCCAAAGCATTGTTACCCGCTGTGGCGATAACCTCGCCGGTCACAGCGCTAGCTATCGCGCGGGCACCCTCGCCGGGCGAAACCCACTCACCGGCTGCAAAGCTGGAAATCTGTTGGATAGTCATGAGCGTCTCCTCATCTTTGTCGCGATCCCCGCGCTGCCACAAGCCGGTCTCGCGAAATCATATTTTAAACCGTACGGTCGGTCAATCAATTACCGAGTAAATTTCCCTCGTCGGATTTCTCAGACCCGCGCGGGTAATCGTGCAAACCCCCGAAACCGGATACGCCCGCCCCGTTCGGCGCCGTCGGTGATGCGATAGTCTGGAAAACGGGCCAGAAACCGGCCCACGGCCACCCGGCCCTCCAGACGCGCGAGAGTCAGACCAACGCAGGTATGAGGCCCTCCGGCAAAGGCGTGATGCTTGTTGGGGCGTCTGTCCAAGATCATCTCGTCGGGCTGGTCAAACTGCCGTGGATCACGGTTGGCCGCACCGATACACAGATGAACATCAGTACCAGCCGGAATGGACTGACCGTGGAACGTTACATCAACGGTGGTCAGGCGATTGCCGAACTGGTTCGGGCTTTCCAGCCGCAGAAACTCGTCCACGGCCGAACCGATCAGATCCGGGTCGGCCAGCAACTCCGCCCGCTTGTCGCGGTGCCGGTTCAACAGCTCCAATGCGTTGCCGATCAGGTTCGTTGTGGTCTCATGCCCAGCATTCAGGATGAAAATGCAGTTCTGATACAGCTCGACCTCGGTCAGGCCACCATCCGTGTCGTCCTGGATCAGCCGGGTCAGGACATCCGTTGCCGGATCTCCGGGGTTGGCGCGACGATCCTCGATGATATGCCGCAGGAAGTCCTTGAAGTCCGAGACCGAGCGATTACCCCACTCTTCCTGCTCCGGCGTCAATTGCGGCTCCAACGCACCAAGAATGGCCAGAGACCAATCGCGCAATGGCCCGCGTTCGGATCGTGGTATACCCAGCAGATTGCCGATGATCTCGATCGGGATTGCCCCGGCAAAATCCTCGATCAGTTCGACGTTGCCCTTGACCTGCATCTCGTCCAGCAGCCCATCGACAAGCTGGATCAGACCCGGTTCCATTTGCGCCAACGCGCGCGGATTCATCGCGCCGACCATTACCTTGCGAACACGGGTATGCAGCGGCGGGTCATTAAACACCAAACTGGTGGTGTGGTGTTCATACAAGGGGCTGTCGACCCCGTATTTGGGACCAAATACCGCTTTCTTGTCCGATATGAATCGCGAGGTGTCCCGGTAAACAAGGTCCAGATCCTCGTATCGGGACAGGATAACCGATCCGTCACGTTGCCAGCAGACGGGCGTATCTTCGCGCATAACGGCGTAGGCAGGATAGGGGTCTGTGTGAAACCCGTCCGGAAGCGCGGTCAGAGAGAACATCAGTGCCCCATCGCCCCCATTTGTTCAGGCAGAACCAACACTAACCATGGCACCAGAACGATCAGGGCCAGCCGGAAGATATCCGCTACCCAGAACGGAGTAACACCCTTGAAGATTGTTCCTGTTGACACATCTCCGACCACGCCTTTCAGAATGAAAACGTTCAATCCGACGGGTGGAGTGATCAGGCTGATTTCGGTCACGACAACCACAACAATGCCGAACCAGATCGGGTCATACCCCAACGACGTGACCAGCGGGAAAAAGATCGGCACTGTCAGCAGCAGCATCGACAGGGATTCAAAGACGCAACCCAAAATGATGTAGATCCCAAGGATCATCAGGATCACCACAAAAGGTTCAACGTCATAGGCCGTAACCAACGCGATGAGCGCTTCGGGCAGACCGGCAAGGTTGATGAAATTCGAAAAGATCTGTGCCCCGATCAGAACCGAGAACAATGCCGCGGCGGTATAGGTGGTTTCCTTCAGCACCTCAAAAGTCGACCCCAAAGTAAGCCCGCCTCGTGACAGCGCGATCAGGAAAGCGCCCATTGCGCCCATGCCTGCCGCCTCGGTCGGGCTGAAGGTCAGGTTCAGTGGATGAAAATCGAATGCACCGTACAATCCGCCAATCACCAGAAAGAACAGCAGCAATACGGCCCAGACTGAGCGCACCGCCGACAGACGCTCGGCCCAGCCGTGACGTTCACCCGCCGGTCCCGACTCGGGCTTGCGTGCGACGGTCCAGCGCACGGCGAGCAGGTAGAACAGAATGCCAAGCAGGCCGGGAATGATACCCGCAACGAAAAGCTTCCCAATCGAGGTTTCGGTCAGCAGCCCGTAGATGACCAGGATCACCGACGGCGGAATAAGAATTCCAAGTGTGCCGCCCGCTGCAATCGATGCTGTCGACAGCTCGTCGGAATAGCCATAGCGGCGCATCTCCGGCATTGCGACCTTGGACATGGTGGCCGCCGTTGCCAGAGACGAGCCGCAAATGGCTGAAAAGCCTCCGCATGCCGCAACCGTCGCCATGGCGATACCACCCCGAAAATGGCCCAGAAAAGCGTTTGAAACTGCGTAAAGCTCACGCGCAAGCCCACCCTTGTTCACGAATAGGCCCATAAGGATGAACAGCGGGACCACCGACAGGCCGTAATCCTGCGCGGTGTCGGTGATCTGACGACCCACCATCGACATCGCGGCCTTTAACCCGCGCTCGGACAGAATGCTGCCGCCGCGTTCATAGGCAAAGCCAAGCGTTCCGACCAATCCCATTGCAAACACGATAGGCAAGCGCACCAGCACAAGAACAAGAACAAGAACAAAACCGATCAGCGCAGCGGTCATTGGGGGTGCTCCGACAAGGTATGGGGGGCAAAGAAGTGCAAGAAGCCGGTGATGATCATTGCAACAGCGGTGATCGCTATGAACCCCGAGATAAACCAGCCTACATAGAAGACTGGGATCGAAAGATATTCCGTGACATCCCCGTAATCCCGCGCACGTTCAGCCAATACCCAGACACGCTGAATTGGCCAAAAAAGCATAATGCCAGAGAACAGATACACAATTGCATCACGTACCCGACTTAACCGCAGGCGTGAAAACAGCCCATCCGTCAAATCCACAGCGATTTGACCCTTCCCTGCCGAGATCATCGGCAAGACCGAGAACACGAGGACGGCCATCAGGATCCGGGTCAGTTCCGTGGCCGCCTCGATCGGGGCATTGAAAACAGAACGTAGGATGACATCAAAGAAGGTCATCACCATCAGGATGAACAGCGCGGCACAGGCCAGCAGCGTAGGCACGATACTGACGCGACGCGCAAAGGTCACGAGAGATTGCATAACGGGTCCCCAGCGGGTGAAATCGGCTGGCGGATCGCATCCGCCAGCTCGACTGCTTTATTGCGCAGCCATTTCATTTACGATCATGTCATAGGCTGCCTGGGCGTCGATGCCTGTGCCATTGACTTCGTCGATAACCTTGGCGCGTACATCCGCAGCAATCGCATTGAACTTTTCCAGATCTTCAGCGGATGCGGCATGGATCGCGTTGCCTTCGGTGCCTTCGGTTTCTTCCCGGCCGATCGCATCGATCTCATCCCAGATTTTGCCAATTTCACGGCTCAGTGGTTCACCGAAAACGTTTTCTTCCAGCGCTGCCTGCAGATCGGCGGGCAGGTCAGCAAAAGTGTCCTCGTTCATGATAAAGGCAAACGAACCGCGATACAGGCCGCCAGGGACCTCATAAACGTTCTGGGCCACTTCCGTCAGCTTGAAACCTTTGCGGGATTCAAAGGGCATGACGACGCCATCTGCGGCCTTGGAGGCCAGGGTTTCATACACTTTCGGTGCAGGAACCTGGATACCGGTTGCACCCAACGCCGTGCCCACGTCACCGCCAACACCGCCGGGGATGCGAACCTTGAGGCCCGAGACTTCGTCCAGCGACGTCACCGGACTGCTGGAATGCAGCTGAGCCGGACCATGTGTGTGCAAAGCGATCACTTTCACACCACGGTGTTCATCTGCCGCCTTCAAATGTGTGTCATATGCGCGCCAATATGCGACCGACGCAGCCTCGGCCGAGCCTTCATATCCGGGCAGTTCGATCATCTTGGTGGTGACAAACCGGCCCGGCTGATAGCCGTGGAAAATGATCGAGGCATCAGCGGCGCCATCCATGATCAGGTCCATCTGCGCAGGGGGCGGGGCAAGGCCCAGCTTCAGTTCGGCGGTGACCTGACCATCGGTGGCCTCTTCGATCATCTCGACGAATTTCGGCCACATCTTGGCATTGATGCCATGGGTCGGCGGGGCCCAGCTGGAAATGGTCAGCGTATAGTCTGCCGCAAGCGCCACTGTACCTGAAACGGCCAGTGCAGCTGAGGCAAGAAGTGTGCTCAACCTTGTGAATTTCATAGTTCTGTCTCCTCCCTGTGAAACATGAGTCAAGAATGCGTTAATGGTCACTTTTGTAACCATCAACTTGTTAATTGTCCCCAAGACAACCCGCGACGCGCCATGAACCGGGGCTTTCCTTGGCTACGGTTTCCATCATTGCGTGCGACGTGTTGGCTCCGATTTCCTTGCAATAGTTCATCGGCCCGCCGCGCCAGCGCGGAAAGCCGTAGCCGTGAATTTGAACCATATCGACGGCTTCCGCGGACTCGGCGATCCCCTGCTGAATGATCAACGCGCCCTCGTTGGCCAGCACCGCCAGGATGCGCGACACGATTTCGTCCTGCGCATATGCCCGCCGCGTTATGCCCTGATCCGCCGAGTGGGACTCGATCAACGCCTCCACTTCGGGATCGCGGATCGGTTCGCGATGACCCTCTTCATAGCGATACCATCCTTTGCCCGTACGTTGGCCAAGACGACCCATCTCGCACAGCTGGTCAGCAATCGTCACATAACGTTCGTTCGGGTCGCGGGTTGCGGCATTGCGTTTTCGGTTGGCCCAGGCAATTTGGAGGCCGGTCAAATCTTGCAGCTCGTAGGGCCCCATGGGCATCCCGAAAGCTCGCATTGCCTGATCCACCTGATAAGGCAACGCTCCATCTGCCAGCAAATAATCGGCCTCGCGCCGATACGCAGCCAACATCCGGTTGCCGATAAAACCATCGCAGATGCCCGACAGGACAGAAACCTTGCGAAGCCTTTTTCCGAGCGCAAACCCTGTGGCGACAACTTCGGGCGAAGTTTGCGGCGTATGCACGACTTCCAACAGCTTCATGACATGGGCAGGGCTGAAGAAGTGCAGGCCAATGCACCGGGATTGATTTTCGATACCCGCGAAAATCTCGACCGGGCTCAGGTAAGACGTGTTCGTGGCCAGAATCGCGTCACGCTGCATATGGCGGGCCAATTCTGCAAAAACCTGTTGCTTGACTGACAAGTCTTCAAACACAGCCTCGATAGCCAACTGAACGTCGGCAGCTTCGGAGTAGCTGTCAACGGCGCGAAATGCAGAAAGGCGTTCCTGTAGCTGCGCTTCGGACATCTTGCCCCGCTTGACTGCCCCCTTTAGCAGCCCCTTAACCCGATCATGGGCCGCGGCCGCTGCTTCCGTATCCCTCTCGATCAGAGTGACCGACAACCCGCCATTCAGGGCTGCGGTTGCGATCCCTGCCCCCATCAACCCGCCACCGACAACTGCGATCCGGCTGATATCGCGCGGGGTAACACCTGCGATCATGGTAGGTCTGGCAACCTTGCGCTCGGCAAAAAAGGCGTATCGCAGGGCGCGGCTTTCTGGGCTTTGACGCAGCGCCAGATGGCGCGCCCGCTCTTTCGGCTGTGCGGCAGCAAAGGGTTCTGACGACCAGCTGAGCGCGGTAAGGTTTTCCAGCGGTGATTGCTGACCCCTGGCGGTTCTTTTCAAAGCCTGACGGCTCGTCTCCAGAAGGTCAGACGCGAATTCGCCGACGGGCCGTTGACTGACAGGTGCCGGGCGCTTTGGCAGGTTGGCGACAAAGTCCAGAACAGCCGCCTTTGGGTTATCGGCAATCAGATCAATTCCCCCGAGATTGGCCATTTCCTCGGCTTTCAGGATTTTTCCTGAACAGGCGATGTCGATCGCCGCTTCCATTCCAACAAGGCGCGGCAATCGTTGCGTGCCCCCCGCCCCTGGGATCAGGCCTACATTGACTTCCGGCAGCCCAAAGCTGGTGCCCGGCGCTGCGATCCGCCACGCGCAGGCCATGGCAATTTCAAACCCGCCACCCAACACGTTGCCGTGCATACAGGCGATAAACGGCACATTACTGTCTTCGATCTTCTGAACAACATCAGGCAAATGCGGCTCAGCCGGAGCCGCGTCAAACTCGGACATATCACCGCCTGCGATGAATGTCCGACCGGCGCAGCACAGGACGGCAACCCGAGCTTTCTGAACTGCATCGATCGCGTCGGCCAGACCCTGCCGAACCCCCGTCGAGGTTGCGTTCACCGGCGGGTTGTCGACCGTGACCCAGGCCACGTCGCCCTTAAAGTCAACACTCACCAGCGACGGCTGCGACATTGGCAATCCCTTTGATCAGTCCAGATTCGGTTCGGGTTTATATATTGACCAACCGTTCGGTTAATGCAATGATTAAGTTGTCACGGGAACAGATGAGACAGCCATGAGCGATACGATCCTTGTACATGATCACGGAAACTGGGTTGAAATAACCCTGAACCGCCCCGACAAGCTGAACTCGTTCAATGAGGAGATGCATCTTGCCCTTCACGACGCGCTGAAGAATGCGCGCAAAAAAGGCGCCCGCGCGATTTTGCTGACCGGCGCAGGGCGCGGTTTTTGTGCGGGTCAGGACCTTGGAGACCGCGATCCCTCAAAAATGGATGGCCCGCCCGACCTGGGCAAAACTGTACGCACTTTCTATGCCCCTCTGGTTCGACTGATCCGGTCTTTGAATTTCCCGGTCGTTTGTGCCGTCAACGGCGTGGCCGCGGGCGCGGGCGCGAACCTTGCACTGGCCTGCGACATGGTTCTGGCCGGGGAAAGCGCGAAGTTCATCCAAAGTTTTTCCAAGGTCGGGTTGATCCCGGACACAGGCGGCAGCTGGCACTTGCCCCGATTGTTGGGCGAGGCGCGCGCTAAGGGGCTGGCCCTGACAGCAATGCCCCTAACCGCCAAACAGGCGGAAGACTGGGGGTTGATCTGGAAGGCGTTTCCCGATGATCAGCTGATGACCGAAGCACGCGCTCTTGCCACGCGACTCGCCAACGGCCCCACCCTTGGCTTGGGTCTGACCAAGCAGTGCATTCAAACAGCAGCCACCACATCCTTGTCCGATCAGCTTGAAATTGAAGCGGACGCAATGAAAACCTGCGGGGAAAGTGCTGATTACGCCGAAGGCGTGTCCAGTTTCCTCGAAAAACGCGCACCGCATTTTCAGGGAAGATAATGATGACCCCAAAAGAACGCGCCCAAAAATCCGCGGCAGCGATGTGGGCCAATGACGAAGCCAGTAAATGGTTCGGGATGGAGCTTGTCGAGGTCGATGAAGGGCGCGCTGTCCTGTCGCTGACTGTTGCGCCGCATCACTGTAACGGACACGGTATTTGCCATGGCGGCGTCACGCACGCTCTTGCTGACAGTGCTTTTGCCTTTGCCTGCAACAGCCGGAATGTTGCGACTGTAGGGCAGCATACAATGGTCAGCTATCTTGCACCGGGACGGAAAGGTGACCGCCTGACTGCCACCGCGACAGAAGTGAACCTGTCCGGTCGCAGCGGCATCTACGACGTCCGCGTCATCAATCAAGACAACACTCTGATCGCTGAGTTTCGCGGCATGTCCCGCGCTATTGGCGGCCAGAATTTTCAAGAATAGTTTCGTGACTGGAGGAGTTACGCGATGAAAGACCTTTCCCCCAACAAAGCGGACCTGGACCCGATCGAAATCGCCTCGATCGACGAAATTCGCGCCACACAGCTTGAGCGGCTGAAGTGGTCCGTGCGCCACGCCTATGAAAACGTTCCGATGTACAAACAGCGCTTTGACGAGGCTGGCGTGCATCCTGACGATCTTCAACAGCTTTCGGATCTGTCAAAGTTTCCGTTCACGTATAAAAACGACCTGCGCGACAACTATCCGTTTGGTCTTTTTGCGGTTCCGCGCAGCGAGATAATTCGCCTGCACGCGTCCTCCGGCACAACAGGCAAACCGACAGTGGTCGGCTACACAAAGAATGACATAGACAACTGGGCTGACCTTGGCGCGCGGTCTCTTCGCGCGTCTGGGCTGCGCAAGGGCGACATGGTTCACAACGCCTACGGCTATGGGCTGTTCACCGGTGGGCTAGGTGCCCATTACGGGATCGAACGCCTTGGCGCGACTGTCGTCCCGATGTCGGGCGGGCAGACCGAAAAACAGGTGAACCTGATCAACGATTTCCGTCCTGACGGGATCATGGTTACACCCTCCTACATGCTCAATATCCTTGAACAGTTCCACAAGGCGGGTCTCGACCCACGTGAGAGCTCGCTGAAGGTTGGCGTTTTTGGTGCCGAACCCTGGACTGACGCGATGCGGGCCGAGGTCGAGGCGGCCTTCGACATGCACGCCGTCGATATCTATGGCCTGTCCGAGATCATGGGCCCCGGTGTCGCCAATGAATGCGTTGAAACCAAAGACGGGCCTGTAATCTGGGAGGATCACTTCCTGCCGGAAATCATCGACCCGGCAACCGGAGAAGTCCTGCTCGATGGCGAAACCGGAGAATTGGTGTTCACGACACTAACCAAAGAAGGGTTGCCGATGATCCGCTATCGCACACGCGATCTGACATGCCTGCTGCCGGGGACGGCGCGGTCCATGCGCCGGATGGCAAAAATTACAGGTCGCAGTGACGACATGATGATCCTGCGCGGCGTCAACGTCTTCCCCAGCCAGATCGAGGAACAGGTCATGGCAACGGGCGGTCTTGCCCCCTATTACCAGATCGAGCTCTACAAATCCGGTCGCATGGATGCCATGCGGGTCTTTGTTGAATCCTCCCCCGATTCCACCGACGAGCTGTCAAAAACGGCCGCTGCACGGATGCTGACCAAACGCATCAAGGACGTCGTTGGCGTTTCAACCGAAATTGTAGTAGGTGACCCCGGCGACGTCGAACGCTCTCAGGGCAAGGCGAAGCGCGTTGTAGACAATCGCGATAAGGACTGAGCCGTGGCCCGGACAATTGCCAAAGACCACGACCAAAAGCGGGAACAGATCCTGAAGATGGCGGCAAAAGTGTTTGCCGACCAGGGGTTTGACCGTGCTTCGATGACCCTTTTGGCCAAAGAATGCGGCATCTCGAAAGCAAACATATACCACTACTATGACAGCAAGGATGCCATCCTGTATGACATCCTTGAAACGTACCTGCGTGAGTTGCGGGACCGGATTTGCAATGTTGATCTGGACGGCCTTAACCCCGAACAGAAACTGCGCAAAGCAGTGCGCGAGATCCTTTTTGCCTATCAGGGTGCAGATGACGAGCACCGGGTTCAGATCAGTGGCATGAGCGCATTGACCGAAGAACAGCAAAAAAGGCTGCGGGGCTATCAGCTTGATCTGGTGAACTTTGTCCGCGACATACTTCTGGAAATGTCCCCCGGTTCTTTTGACGGCGCCAAGGACAAGCTTCGCGGCGCGACGATGTCAGTCTTTGGAATGTTGAACTGGTATTACATGTGGAACACCGGCGCAGGCCCCAAAGCCCGCGAAGATTATGCCGATCTGGTGAGCACCCTGACCATGCATGGTGTGCAAAAGCTTTAGGCATGCCCGCTTGGAGAAATCACGCACGGGTGTGGTCTCGTGTGTTGTTCTGAAATCGCAGATCAGATTGGTCGGCTATCCTGAGGCGCGCCAATAAGGACCGTGGCTGCAGCGAGCGCGTGGCCTTCTTTCTTACTTTTTGCGCATCTTCAAATCGTCTAAGAAATTGCGTTTCGCTGCCATGACCTCTTCGTCCGTCATGTTTGATCTGTTCAATTCCAGAAAATACTCTGCGGCTCCAACCGGTTGGACATTCAAGTTACTGACAGGCGTAAGATCATCGGACCTTACGTTCAGCATCGATAGCACCTTTGTGGCGGGAAATAGACGGTCACTCATGTTTGAGGTGTCTAGGGAAACGACGTCGGCTCGGGAGGATACGGCATCCTTAACTCGGGCAACCACACCAGCAAGATCTGCGCCTTGCTGAAGTAGGTCCGCGTATTCCGAAAGGCCTTCCTGAATTCGGTTCGAACGTATGTTTTGCCAATAAACACTCTTAATCCAATCAGAGGCGTTCCTGGTGGTAAAAAAGAAGGTTGCACGCGCGTTACCATCAGCGAACTTCTCGATCTCATCCAATAGCACTTCAGACAAAACCGTTACCATGGAATAAGAATACACATTTTTACGCCCTGGAATCAGGCCCGCAAACTCCTCGTTACTAATCAAAAGCGGTTTGTCTGTTTCGTTTTCAAAGCGCGCCAGAGCTTGTCTTAATTGTTTACGAAACTTATTTAGCACTCGTTCTTCTTGCACTACAGAAAAGCGCCGTGCTGAGAAGCCCGCCTCTTGCAGATCACTCGGAACCAGAATATTCACTCTGCCCTTTAATCGGGAACGATTTCTGAGCAACATTGTTTGCAGTGTTCGAGTGCCTGTTTTATGAAACCCCTGATGTATAACGACTTTCAACATTTTCTTATCTCTCGCTAAACTCTCGTCGAAGTTGCCGGAAAAGCGCTTTCCTCAATACCCTTTCATCCTTCAAAGACCCACAATTGACCTTTGACCTACCCACCGATGGTCCCTCACTCATAACGAGAGTGAGCGTGTTAGATATTCATAGTCTTCGGTTTCGGCTTGGGCAAACTCACCTGCGGCAATGACTTCATACAGGCTGGAAAACTCAGGAAAATCACCGTTCAGGGCGATCGCACCATCATCGGTAATCAACCAAAAGAAGGTATCCCTTGCAGCACTGAACGTTGCGAATTTTATGGCAGGCTCTCCCAGACATCGCGGATGACATCCGCCGCCATCAGCACGTCATCGCGGGTTGTGTCGAATTGCCCGACCTGAAAACGGATGATCTTGCGGCCATTAAACATGCCTTGCGTCAAGTAAATTCGGCCATCGTCATTCAGCGCGTCCACCAGTCGCTGCTGAGCGGCGTCATCCCCTGGACAGCGAAAGGAAAACAGGCTCAGGATCGGGCCGGTGGTGATCTCAAACCCCTCTATCGCGCCGATCTTTTCTGCAAGTTCATTGGCCCAGAGCACATGGTTGCGAATTCGGCTCCGCAACCCGTCGAGACCGTATGACCGCATCAAGAACCAGATCTTCAATGCCCGGAACCGTCGACCCAGAGGGATTGTCCATTCCGAATAATTCGTTACCTCTGCCCCTGTGGTCTTGAGGTATTCCGGTTCGATCTTAAGCGTGTTGAGCTGTGGCGTGGCGTCCCGCAGAAACTGGATCGCGCAATCGAACTGCGCCCCCATCCATTTATGTGGGTTGAAGACAATGCTGTCGTAACGATCCGCCCCGGGCCAAAGGGCCTCACGAAGCTCGGGGCAGATCATCGCCGACCCCGCCCAGGCCGCGTCGAGATGCGTATAGAGGTCGTATTTTTGCGCGATGTCAGCCACCGCCACCAGATCATCGCAGGCCCCAACCCCGGTGCCGCCCGTAATTGCAATGATACCAGCAGGTACATACCCGGCCGCGATGTCACCCTGAATTGCGACATCAAGAGCCTCTGCATCAATCGTATAGGTCGGACCACGTGTCGGCAGTTTCACCAGATTGTCCTGACCGATCCCTGCAACCCAGCAGGCCCGATCAATCGACGAATGAACCTGATCCGAGCAGTAGATGCGCAGTGCGCCCTTGGCGTTCAGGCCTTCGCGGTTGCCGGTAAACCCTGTGGCCCGTTCCCGCATGGTCAGCACAGCCGACAACGTGGCGGATGATGCGCTGTCCTGAATAACTCCGGTCGTTCCTTCCGGCAATCCAAGCGCCTGCCGCAGCCAATCGACCATGACACCTTCGACCTCGGTCGCAGCTGGTGAGGTCTGCCATAGCATGCATTGCGCCGCGATTGTGGTCACCAGCATTTCAGCCAGCATCGACGGCGGCGCTGCGTTGGCCGGGAAATAGGCAAAGAACCGGGGATGTTGCCAATGTGTGATACCCGGCATCACGATTCGTTCGAAATCGGCCATGATGGCTTCCATGGGCTCGCCACTATCGGGGGGCGATGCCTTTAGCTGGGCCGTGATTTCTCCTGGTGTGGTCTTGGCCCGAACAGGACGTTCAGCAAGTGTCTTGTGGTAATCGGCCGCCCATTTCGAAATGTGCTGACCCCAATGCGAAAACGCGTCCCAATCCATGCGCAAGCCTTCTCTTGTAACTGAACACCAATTTGTCCAGTCCCCGACCTTACCCGTTCGGCTCGCGGATTAAAGCCGAACAGGTGTGCTTTCTTCAAATGAAAAGGTCCCGAGTTCTGCCTTCAGACCGAAAAGCTGACATTCGCCTGACCTGTGCCAGAGCTGCCGAAGTAGGGGGTGTAGATGTCGATCTCACCCTTGTAGCTGCCCCAGCCCAGAGCTCCGAACAGCAAAGCCGTGTCATTCATGGCGCATTCGCCTGCGCATTTCTTCGCATAGTCCGGCAGCATTTCAAGGAACTCTTCGAACCGTCCCTGTTCCCACATCTCCAGCACGTGCATATCCATCTGGCGGTTGAACTCGCCGTTTACCGCATTCAATCCGTCGACCGAGCGCTCATTCGGCGTGAAATCATGGCTGAGTGAGCCAGAGGCCAGTATGGATACGTTCCGGTCGGAACGCCGGATACCTTCGGCAATGGCCTCACCCCAGACGCGGTTTTCCTGGATCGACGAGAACTGGTTGACTGCAACGGGCAAAACGCGCGCATTCACCCCTTCGTTGATGAAATGCATAGGCAGAAGGGTGCCATATTCCATTCCCATATCGGGGTGCGAATGGCCAAGCGCTCGCTCGCCACGCTCACGCAGAACATCAAGGATGGTTTCCCCCAACGCGTTATCTCCGCGATAATCAAACTCCATGTCTGCCAGCATGTGCGGCAGTTCATGACTGATGAAGCGGCCTTTGTGGTGCTCTTTGGTATTCAGGTGAAACCCCTGATTGGTGATCCAATGGGTGTCGAACACAAGAAACGTCTCGACCTCGCGGTCTATCGCGTCCTGGCGCAGGCGCGCATAACCATCAATGGCAGACTGCCGGATGCCTTTGTATTTTGGCATCGTGTGGGACATCCAGATACTTGGCACATGCGTGATCTTCGCGGCTTGTACGATCTTTCCCATGGCAGTTCCTCCTCGTGTTTACCGATGTCTGTGTACCAGAGCCCTTGCCCGGTTACAGTTTCCCGAGCTGCATGATGTTGTGATTTCCGGTTGCGAAGCCGACGTGTTTTTGTTCCATGTAGAACTCGAAGCTCCAGTTG
>NZ_JBQFSP010000023.1:0-33062 GCF_056538065.1 Ruegeria sp. BH8
GCTCGATCTCGTCGCGCTGACGACCCAGCTCAGACCGGATCGAGCCAAAAAGCTCAGGATCGCGGTCCGACAAGGACTGGGTGAAAAATCCATCTGTTCGATGCGGGGCGTTCACAGTTTTGGTCTCCTGAAAATGGTTAGCCGGTCCAGCCAAGACCAGCGGAAATGGCGTTCATGGATTGCAGCAGGGGCACGGGAACTGACCCTGCCTGCGGTTCGTTGCGGGCGTGTTGCAGCAGTTCGACCTGAAGGGCATGAATGCGGGCCAATTCGGCCTGTTTGCGGTCAAACCTCTCGCAAAGGCGGGGAAAGCGATGGCCGATGACCTGGCCACCGGTCAGAAACCGGATCGCTTTGCAGGCACGATCGTATTCCGCCTTGATCACCTGCGATACACGTTGGCGGATCTCGATATCAGAGACCAATTCACCATACTGCGCTGCGATTTCCATATCCGTCTGATAGAGCGATTTTTCCATCTCATCGACGGCAAGGCGGAACAGGCGGGAGTGTCGAAACATGTCGTGCAACACGTCATCACCGCGCGCGCCGCGAAACTTGCGAAAACTGGCCATGGCGGTGCCGAACCCGTACCAGCCGGTGATCAGGTGGCGGTTCTGCGACCACGCAAAGACCCACGGAATGGCCCGCAGGTCATCCAGACTGGCCGCGCCAAACCGGCGGGTCGGGCGGGACCCCATTTTCAGGCGGGCAAGTTCTTGGACGGGGCTCGCCTGCTGGAAATAGTCCAGAAAACCCGGCATCTGCAAAAGCGAGACATAGGCTGTCTGTGACAACTCTGACAAAGCATCCAATGCGTCATCAAATTCAGGCCGTGAAGGCGCCTCGTCAGGGGTCGCCGTATGGCGCATCGTGCTTGACAGCAACAACTCCAGATGCGCCGCAGCCGTGCCCCGGTTGGCATATTTGGCCGAAACCACCTCGCCCTGTTCGGTCACGCGCAGCCGCCCGGCAACTGTTCCGCTGGGCTGCGCGGCAATGGCACGCCCGGTCGGTGCACCACCCCGGCTGACCGAGCCGCCGCGACCATGGAAAAACGTGGCATTGAAACCTTGCGAGGCCAGCGCCGAGACGATCCGGCGTTGGGCGCGCTCCAACTCCCATGTTGAGCAGAAATAGCCCCCGTCCTTGCCGCTGTCCGAATATCCCAGCATCACCTCGATTACCCGACCGTCGGTTTTGAGGCTGCGACGGGCAAGCGGGACAGCCAGAACGTCCAGCAGGATCGATGGGGCATTTCGCAAATCGGCAATTGTCTCGAACAATGGGACTACCGAAAGATCCAGAGTTTCGGAGCCAAACCCGGCATAGCGGGCCAATAGGTAGATGCCGAGAATGTCGTCGGCCGAACGGGTCATGGACAGGATGAAGGGCCCTATTGCCTTGGGGTCCGGTCCCGATCGCACACCATGGACCAGAGCCAGAAGAGCAAGCAGTTCCCGCGCCTGATCGCTTAACGCATCGCGGTCTTGATAAGGCAGGTTCTGATCGGCCAGTTCGGTTCGCAAGCGGGCAGACCATTCGGCTGTGCCGTAAACCGGCACCTTTCCGCTATGCGACCAGATTTCGGCCAGAACGTCGGTTGTGACGGTCGAATTCTGGCGGATGTCCAGCGTTGTGGTCCGGAACCCGAAAACCGAAGCGGCCCGGCGCAGCGGACGGATGTGCTGCCGCGCCAGAATATCCGCGTTGACCGCACATAAAGCGGTATCAAGCGTGTCGAGATCGCCCACGAATTGCGAGATGTGATCATAGCCGCTGTTTGTCAGCCGATAGCGAATGGCATTGAGTGCTTGCCGGAACGGTTCATTCCGATTGCGTCCGGCGACCGGAGCCCGGTCGACTATCGCTTGTACTTGCGTCCTGACAGGTTCAGGTAAAGGCAATATCAGCGCGCTGATGCTCAACCTGCCCGCAGCACGTTCGAGTGCCTGGCGATAAAGCTCCAGAACTGTTTCGTGTCCGCGTTTCAGCGCCAATGCGGTCATCTCGGTCGTGACATTTGGGTTGCCATCCCGGTCGCCGCCGATCCAGCTGTGAAAGCGGATATCGGGTGTATCGCTCAGCGTACGGCCCAGCACTTGCAGGCAGGCCTGATCGAAGCGGCCCATAACCTGCGGGACGGCGTCAAAGATTGCATCGCGGAAGAACTGCAACCCCCATTCGATCTCGTCGTGCAGGCTTGGGCGCGACAGGCGGAGTTCGCCGGTCAGCCATAGGAGATCAATCTCTCCTTCCAGACCATTCAGCAATTCGGCGTGTTCTGTCGGGGTCCAGCGTTGCGTTTCAAGACTGACGAGGTTGCGGTAGATACGCCGGTGAATTTCCAGAACCGTAACCCGCTTGGCTTCGGTCGGATGCGCGGTCAGCGTGGGACCGGTACACAGGTTAGCGGTCAGCTTTTCAACCTGGTTATAGGTCAGGGACAAGTCCGTCAGGGCTTCGGCAAAACCGCCTTCTACCGCTTCTGCGCCGTTTTGGGTTTCGGTCAATCGACGGTCCCGAACCTCGGCGTTTTCATCGATGATGCACAACAATTGGAACCAGATCGAAAGGGCCTGCAAATACGGCGTTGCTTCGGGTCCCGTGGGAATGGCTTGCAGCGGCGTGGCCTCGGCCCATGCCGCCACATGTGGCGCCCGTTTCAGCAATATGTTCCGCCACAACGCCCGCAATTCCGAGCGCAACCCTTCGGCATAGCTCGAGGGGTTGGGAGTGGGCTGCATATTCGGGGCCAGCGCTTGCATCAGATCACGCGGTCCCGGGGTTCGCGGCCTTCAAAGAAATCATTCAGGTTATCGAGAACCCGAAACCCCATCGCCTCGCGCGCTTCACGGGTGGCGCTGCCCAGATGTGGCAGCATCACGAGGTTGTCGCATTGCAGCAGGTCCGGGCTGATACGGGGTTCACCATCGAACACGTCCAGCGCGGCCCCGCCGATCATCTCGAACATCAGGGCCTGTATCAGCGCCCATTCGTCGATCACCTCACCGCGCGCGGTGTTGATCAGAAAGGCGTCGGGCTTCATCAGGCCCAGTCTGCGCGCGTTGATCAGATGGCGGTTTTCAGCCCCGCCGGGGCAATGCAGCGAGACGAAGTCGCATTGCGGCAGCAAGTCGTCAATCGAGGCCACCTGCGTTGCATTGCACCTGGCCAGCACATCCGGCGCTATCTGACTGCGGTTGTAGACGAGGATGTCCATGCCAAAGCCATGATGCGCACGCCGGGCCATCTCTTGCCCGATGCGGCCATAGCCGATGATGCCCAGCGTTTTGCCGCTGACCTTGGTTCCAACCAGATGCGTGGGCCGCCATCCGGTCCAGTTGCCGGACCGAAGCTCGCGCTCACCCTCGCCCGCGCGCCGGGCCACCATCAGCAGCAGGGTCATGGCGATATCAGCGGTGCATTCGGACAAAACATCGGGCGTGTTGGTCACGGTCATGCCCAGCTCACGCGCCGACGGTTCGCAGATGTGGCTGTATCCGACACCGTAATTGGCCAGGATCTTGGTCTGCGCACCAGGGACGTCCATTGCCTCGGCGCTCAGTGTGTCCGTTACAGTTGGCAGCACCGCGTCATAAGTTTTCAAGGCTTGCCGGATTTCGGCCGGGGACATGGGTTTGTCCCCGGTGTTCAGAACGGCGTTATAGGTCTCGGCCAGCTGCGCCTCGACGGCGGCAGGCCAGCGACGGGTCACAAGAACCGAGGGTTTGACCATCACGCGGCCTCCATCACACGGGCAATTGTTTCACCGATCACCGCGGGGTTTTCGGCAACGGTCACCCCGGCGGCGGACAGGATCTCGACCTTTTCGCTGGCGCTTTCGCCAAAGGCCGAGATGATCGCACCCGCGTGGCCCATGGTGCGGCCTTTCGGGGCGGTCAGACCCGCGACATAAGCAATCACCGGTTTGGTGATGTGGTCGCGGATGTACTCGGCTGCTTCAGCTTCCTGCGGGCCGCCGATCTCGCCGATCATGGCGATGACATGGGTGTCCTCGTCCTCTTCGAACCGCTGTAGGATGTCCTTGAAGGATGACCCGTTGATCGGGTCGCCACCAATGCCGACACTGGTCGAGACACCGATGCCGCGTTCTTTCAGCTGCGCCGCAGCCTCGTAGCCCAGCGTGCCCGAGCGGCCGATGATGCCGACATGACCGGGCAGATAGATGTGGCCCGGCATGATGCCCAGCAGCGCCTTTCCGGGCGAGATCGTACCGGCACAGTTCGGCCCGGTCAGCACCATGCGTTTCTCTTTCGGGTAGCGGTACATGTACCGCTTCACCCGGATCATGTCCTGCGCCGGAATCCCGTCGGTGATACAGACGCAGTAGCGGATACCGGCATCTGCGGCTTCCATGATTGAATCCGCCGCAAATGGCGGGGGTACGAAAACAAGGCTGGCATCCGCGCCGGTCGCCTCGACAGCCTGTTTGACGGTGTCAAAGACCGGAACACCTTCGACGGTTTCGCCACCTTTTCCGGGTACGACACCGCCCACGACATTGGTGCCATAGTTCAACATGTCCTTGGTATGGAACCGGGCCATGCGGCCGGTGATGCCCTGCACGATGACGCGCGAGTCACGGTCGAGAAGAATGCTCATTTCACAGCCCTCATCTTGGTGCCTTGAGTAAGGTCGTTTTTCCATGCGCCAACAGCGCGTTCTGCCGCCTCCATCAGCGTTGAGGCGCGAATGATCGGCAGGCCGGACTTGGCCAGAATCTTCTGACCCTCTTCGACATTCGTTCCAGCCAGCCGCACAACGACGGGCAGGTCGATGTCAAGTTCCCGCAGGGCCTGAACAACGCCTTCGGCCACCCAGTCGCAGCGGTTGATACCGGCGAAGATGTTGACCAGAATGGCCTGAACATTGTCGTCCGACAGGACCAGACGAAACGCCTTGGCCACACGTTCGGGCGAGGCCCCGCCGCCGATATCGAGGAAATTTGCAGGTTCGCCACCGGCCAGCTTGATCGTGTCCATCGTGGCCATCGCCAGACCAGCGCCGTTGACGATGCAGCCGATATTTCCGTCCAGCCCGACATAGGACAATCCGCGGTCGGCCGCGCGGCTTTCGCGCGGGTCTTCCTGGCTTTTGTCACGCAGTTCAGAGATTTGCGGATGGCGGAACAGGGCGTTGTCGTCAAAGCTCATCTTGGCGTCAAGCGCCAGCACCCGGTCGTCACCCGTGATGACCAACGGGTTGATCTCGACCATTGTCGCGTCCAGCTCGCTAAAAGCGGCATAGCAGCCCTGTAGCGTACGAACCATTTGCTGGATCAGCCTGGGTTCAAGCCCGAGATTGAATGCGATCTCGCGCGCCTGAAATTCCTGAAGCCCAACCGCCGGTTCCACGATGGAGCGGACGATGCTTTCCGGGCGGTCAGCCGAGATATCCTCGATCTCCATCCCGCCCTCGGACGAGGCCACGATCATCACCCTTTGGCTGGACCGGTCGAGGACAAAACCAAGATAGATCTCGCGATCAATCGGCACGGCGGCTTCGACATAGACGCGATAGATGCCTTTGCCTTCGGGGCCGGTCTGGTGCGTGACCAGCTTGCGGCCAAACAGATCATCGCAGGCCTGATAGATTTCGTTTTCGGTGTTGCACAGCTTGACCCCTCCGGCCTTGCCGCGACCGCCTGCATGGACCTGCGCCTTGACGATCCATTTGTCACCGCCCAGCTCACGCGCCCGATAGGCCGCTTGTTCCGGACTGTAGGCCAGTGCGCCGGACGGTATGGCGACACCGAAATTCGAAAGAATTTCCTTTGCCTGGTATTCGTGAATATCCATCTGATCCGCTCCTGTTTATGCAGCGATTGAGGTGCCGTAACGGCTTTCCAGCAGGTCTTCGATTGCGTCTTGGTCGACCGTTCCGCCCAGCTCTCGGATGGCTTCGGCGAACATGCGCACAATCCGGCTGACGGCGTCGCGGTTCAATTGGTTGAGGATGCCGATGCGCACCTGCACAGGTGCGCTGAGCGTCGGCCAGATGCCAAACCCGCGCGCGCGGCAGTTCTGGACCAGCTCCATCTCGCGGCCAGCCAGTTCCGGGGGCAGGTTCAGCACGATCAGGCTGGGCATGTCGGAGGTGACCTCGCAGCCCAATTCGGTGACGGCGTCCCGCAGAACCTTTTCGTGCGTCTTGTACGACGCGGACCGCTTGGCCAGACCTTCCTGAAGGGTCAGGCGCAGGGATTCATGGAAGGCCGCAACGGCGTAGCCCGAATGGGTGCGGTGATAGGTGCCCTTTTCAACATCCTGCCCATCGACAATGCCCCAATGGCGGGCCTCAAAGATGGGATTGTGCACATAGGTATAGGCACCGGTGGTTTTCAGCGAGGTGATATAGCCGTCGGTAAAGCTGACAGGGGCATAGGTCAGCGGCAGGCAGCACAGACCTTTCTGCGGGCAGGACGCCCATCCGGCGATACCCGGAAAATCGTCTATCGAGAAGTCATCGACGCCCAGAGACGACACCGCATCGATCAGACCCATCACGCCATGACGTTCGCACGCGTCGGAAAATCCGCGCAGGTCATTGATGCGGCCAGATCCGGTTTCCCAATGCGCCATGAAAGCCCATTTCGGTTTGTGCTGCGCCAGCGTCGCCTCGACCAGATCACCGGTGACCGGCTGGCCGTGCGGAACCTCGATCACGGTGACGCTGGCGGCCTGAGGTGCCATCGGGTTGGCTGCATGTTCTTCGGGCGTCGCCGCCTTGATCCGCAGGGTCAGCGCGTCGATCCCCGAGAATGTCCCGTTGGCAAAAGCAACGACCTTGTCGCCAGGCATGACAGCCGAAAACATGGTGTCCAGGGCGCTCCAACCGGTGCCGGCAACAGCAAAGGTATAGGCGTTTTGGGTGCCCCAGATTTTCCGCAGCATGTGCTTGCATTCGACCATCCCCCTAAGGACGTCCCCCTGCATGTGATCGGCAACGCCTGCATTGGCAAAGGCCTTGAGGACGCGGGCATCCGTGTTACCCGGCCCCGGCCCCGCAGCGAGGGTTTGGGGGATTTCGAGCGGAGGGAAAATCTGAAAAGTCATGGTCTGGCATCCTCGGCTGTTGGCCGGGCATTGCGGCCCGTTGTGTCAAGTTACCGAGCAGGAAACGCGAGCTTGCCTTATGACGCAACGTAACTTACTACTGCTTTTGGATGGCCATTAGGATGGGGCAGTACCTACCCGTTTTGGTAAAAATACGAAGGTATACAAAGAAATGACCTATCCTTATGGGTAGGTTTTTCCGGAATCGGGGCAAAATCATATGGTTGAGACACCGAACAAACCCATCGACATCATGCTGGCGGACGGCAACCCGCTGGTTCTGTCGGCCATGTCCGAAATATTCGAGCGGGACCCCCGATTCTCGCTGATGGCCACGTCAGCAACGGCCGAAGGGTTTCTGGGAACGGTGATGCGGGTTCCCGTTCAGGTTGGTGTCGTCGACTGGACACTTCCGGTTTTGGGGGCCGCCAAACTGATTGAGGTTCTGCGCGATCAGCCCAACGCCCCGCGCTTTGTCGTTTATGGCGACACTGGCGGCGATGTCCCGCGATTGGCGATGCAGGCGGGTGCGGCTGGATTTGCCGCCCGCACGGGCGAGGTTGAGGGTCTGCTGGAAACCTGCGCCAAAGTTGCAGCGGGTAAGATGGTATTCCCGTTCATCGATATCCGGAAGATGCAACAGGACCCAATCCAGAGTCTGTCGCGTAAGGAACGCGCAATTCTGGAGGCGCTGGCCCAAGGAATGTCGAACCGGGACCTGTCGAAGGAACTTCAGATTTCGACAAACACGGTCAAGTTTCACCTGTCCAACATCTACGAAAAGCTGAGTGTCAAAAACCGCACGCAGGCCATTGCGTATTTCTATTCGTCTCAGCAGTCACGAAACTAGACCAAAGGCGATTTGGATGCCGGTGTTTCTGGGCAGGTTATTCGTCCAACTCTGACCAATTCTGGATTCCGTCAGCAGCAAGAGACACAGTGCTTGTCCTGAGCGCTTTGCCGCGCGTGGCGGTAGGCACAACCCTGCGTTGCTTCCGCGAATCCCCTAAACATGTTACCTTGAGTCACCTTTAATGATTTGACTTCTTTTTCTGACATCTCGTTTTTTCAGCTCTTTCTCGAGAGGTGACGTTCATGTCCGACTCCAGCAGTGAGCCCCCGCGCATAACGCTGTCCATACCAAATCTTCGGCCAAACCCATCGATATCAGCGGAAATTTCCGGCACTGTCGCAGCTGGCACGCACAGCGTTGAGGATCAGAAGCGGGTTGAGGCGGAAAAGCTCAAGGCATTGCGCCGTGGCGTCGGAATTGAGCTGTCCACAGAAGTGATCAACGATCTGGTTGACCGGCGTGTTCAGTCGACAGGCGCAGTTTTTCGCCAGCTTGCAACCATTCGCGAAGATCTGGCCGGAGGTTTTCTGGGGGCGGTCGTTCCCACCCTTGCCCCGAAACTGCGGGGGGAACTGATCAACCCTGACGGGACACCTGCCGAACGTGTGATCGTCGAGGTCCTGCGCCCCACCTTTACCGCCAATGAAGGGATCGACAACGCGGATTTCTCGTGGGCTGTCAAAGCCGCCGTCACGGACGCGCGCGGGCTCTTCTCGCTTGATCTGCCCAATCTTCGCCTGCCACAGAACGGCCTGCGGTTGCGGATCAGGGGTCAAAACACCACCCTGACAGAAGCCGTGCCGCGCGTTGACGCGCTGGACGGCGAAATGGGTCTTGTGGTGCTGGATCGCACGCTCCTCCCTTTGCAGCGTTCGATCGTCGGTGAGCTGGCCGATATCTTGCCTGTGGATCCCGAGGATGCTGAAGAAAACATATCCGATTTCACCGGTTCACAGGCCCCTATCGTGCTGGGCGAGGGCGATTGCGCGTCGGAGTACCGAACCGAAGGCGGCACGGTTTCACGGCGGCGCTATTCGGTTCTGTACCGACTGATTGATCCGCTCGTCGGGCCCAAGAATATCGTTCGAACGCGCCCCGTAGGCGGTGGCCGCTTTGTGACGACTATTCCGGGTACAACCTTCGCTCAGGCCAATCTGTCCGCCGAAACGCTGCTGGCCGCGTTCAACAATGACGGGGGTGATTGGGATTTTCGGGACCGGATTCCGATTGATGAACCCATTGATATTGAAGACTTCTTTGAAGATCTTGAAGAGCGGCCTCAGGATGTGCCCAAAGCGTCGAGCCTTGCGCTTGGGTATATTGCCAAGATGCGGTCGACGGCTGTCCACGCTGGCATGTCTTTGGGTCGGCTGGTCTATTCCCTACCGCTTGCCCCGGGAGAAGAGCAGCGGATTGTCGTGTCGGAACAGCGCGAAACACTGAGCGTACGTGAACGAGAGAGCCTGACATTTGAAGAGCAACAAGAGTTCGAGGAAGCCCGCGACACGTCCTTTGACAGTACGTTTGAAAGCGCGCTGGATGAGGTAATTCAGGGCACGTCTTCGTTTTCGACCCGCGCTTTTTCAAAGAGCTTCGGAGGCGCAGGTGGCGTTGGTGGCGGCCTGTTCGGAGGCATCGGGGCCATCGTCGGCGGCGTGGGCTTCAGCGGCGCACGGTCCAGTTCGAATTCTTCCGGCAATTCGTCCAACACGCAGAACACATCGCGCGATTTTCTGTCCGACACCCATGAGACATTCTCTGCCGCGCTTGAACGGGCGGCTTCGGTCAAGCGTAACTCGGCACGGACCAGTGTGCGCACTGCAACTGCGACGGATCGGCGGACGGCCACAACGAAATTCGTGGCCAACCGCAATCATTGCCACGCAATGACCATGCAATGGTTCGAAGTCCTGCGCGACTTTTCTCTGGAAACGCGTATCGAGGGGGTGCAGCTGGTGGTCTTTGTGCCCATGCAACTCATCCGCTTCCGCCGTCTGGGGCAAGGCGATCAGTTGCCGGGCAATGTCACCCGGTCCGGATTGCTGAGCCGGTACAAGGTCATCCTGCGCCATGCCGAAGTGTTCCGGCGCGTGTTCCGAAACCGCCGCAGATTCCGCAGCGCACTGAAGCTGCTGGAAGAGTTTTATGCAGACAAGGATGCAACACCGCAGAACGCGCCCGGCGTCGCACAGGACATCGTCAGTTTCGAGGCGCAGGGCACGTTCATGCCCAATGATGACATTTCTGTCGTGATCTTCACGCAGGATGGCGACCGGGTCGGACCTGTGCCGCTGACCGGATCGCCGATCGACATCGACAACCTGCATGACCTGCCAGCGGAAACACGCGAGAACCTGCTTGTCCGGCTGGCTGATGCCCGGCGTGATCCGACCAAGCGCCGGACCTATACCGGCTCTGTGGCTTTGCCCCGTTCGGTCGAGCGGTCGGATATCGCACGTGTTGAGCTGCGCAGGCGGACGGGTTCGTTTGCCTACTCGTTCTACACCGGTCCTGATCCCATCAACATTTTCAACATCTGGGAGCATCTGGCCAATCTGGAAGATGCCGACGATCTGGATCGGGCCACCCGCAATATCAACCGCAGCCTTCGCACCACGATCTCGGGCTCGGACTTTGACGATCTGGTAGGACCGCCCATGGTCAGCGAGTTTGAGGCGCGTATGAACGAAAACGCCCAGACCGTTGTTGATGACAATACGTTCCAGGCGCTGCCTGCCACCCTGCCCTATTCGGTGCAAGAAGTGCCGGACGTTCTGTCACGCCGGGATCTGCGCCGCATCGAAGAAATGTACCAGCATATTGTGGCCAACACCGTTCGCTATTCCCGCGTGATTTGGGCCAGCATGACGGACGAAGAACGTGCGATTCTGCTGGAGCGTTTCACCATAGGGGTACCGGAAGGCGGGCTGGACGATGCCTCAAGCGAGATATCGCTGCTCAGCACCGTCCAGAACAAGGTGTTGGGGTTCTATGGCAATGCCATGATCATGCCCTTCTCGATCCCGCCCGATTTGGCCGACCGGATGGAGATGCGGACCGGTGACATTCAGGACAGTCTTCTGGCCTTCCATCGCGAAGACTTCCGACCACCGCGCCGCACGATCTCGCTGCCGACCAGGGGCCTGTTGGGCGAGGCTGTACTGGGCCGCTGCAATTCCTGCGAGATGATCGACCATCGCCGCTTCTGGAACTGGCAGGACAGCCCGACACCGCCACCGGTTGGCGACGCGCCGGTCCTGCCTGCTGACAGTGACGCCATCTTTGGTACACGTGCGCCGTCAGACCTGCCGAACAACCAGCCTTCGAACACGCTGACCATTGCAGGGGGCGACATTGGCACCGGCCAGGCTGTGCCCACGTCGCAACTGGCCGAAATCCTCAAGGCTGCGCCTGATCTTGCAAGGGCGGGAACTGATCTGACGGGCCTGAAGGAGTTGCAGGCGCAACTGGCGCTTGAAACGCAATCGGTCGCCGCCGGTCGGGACAAGGCCATCGACACGGCGACGGATCTGACCAAGGAGCTGGTTGGAAAGGCCACGGAACTTGCGGGTAAAGGTCAGGAAATCGCTGCCGCCCGCAAAGAGGAAGAGGCCAAGAAGGCCGCCGCTGACAAGAAGGCATTCGACGCCAGCAATGCCGCCAAGATCAAGGGGTTTGAGGATATCGCCAAGAACGCTTCGGGTGTTTCCGCGCTGATCGGTGGGCAACCGGATGGCAACCGGGCCGGTTTCGTTCAAAACCTGTTCAAGGATTTCCCCGGCGGGGCTACGGCTTTGGCCAACCCGTCCAACACGCTGCTTCTGGCCAAGCTTTTCGGGGCCTTCACCAAGGCAAATGCGGATGCTGATGACGGCAGCGCGACCAAGGCCGGCAGCCAGTCGGTGCTGGATTTCCTCAATGGCCTCAACGCCCCTGCGGAGGACGACAATGACTGACACGAGCACAAATGTGACGGACAAACCGGGAATTGATGAAAGCCTTGCCGAGGCGATCATCAACATCCTTGAAACGACCAACTCTCCGGCGATCCAGCGCGCCCGTGAGGTGATCGCCCATAGGCTGGCCATTGCGGGCGATATTGCCCCTTCGCGCATCCCTGCGCCGCGCAACATCACCGAGATCGGCGGCTATATCAATCTGCTGAGCGAGTATGGTGAGTCCGAACAGCGCGCACGCATGATCGCGGCTGCTTTGGGTATTGCAGGACCGCAGATTTCGCTGCCGCAGCCGGGTGCCGTTCCGCCGTTGTCTTTCATCACTCGCGACGGTGCAAGGCCCGTTGGTCCGCAGCAGGCCAGTTTCCCGCTGAGCTTCACGATCCGCAGTGATTTCGTTCCGGCCTTCGACAATGCGTTGCAGGAGATCGCGATACGTGGCGGCGCGGTGCCGATCCTGACACCTGTCAGGGTCCTGCCGGCCGCCGGATCAGGCCCCGTGACCGACGGCATCGCACAGCTGGCTTTGATCGGTCGAACCCTCAACCTGGCACCGACTGCGGCGCTGCATGCCGTGGCCACCGACCCCCTGTCGCTCAGCCGTCCGACTGCGGGTGGCGGGTTCGAGGTTCTGGCACGGGTCATCGACGCCGCCGCCCCGATTGCCGGGACCATCGCGGCGGCAGACTGGACAAGCTGGGAATGCGATGCTGCTGCCTGTTCCGAGGTTGACAGCAACGATGCGCGCTTTGCCCTTTCACCGATCCTGAATGCGGCCGGTTGGCACCAGGCGGCTGATCCCGGCAATCCCAACAGCCTGTCCGATCCCGGCAGCTGGGCCGCGTGGCAGAACATCACCGGGCTTGTACCCGGCGTCACACGGTTCGCGGATGAGCTGCAATTGCTGTACCCTGCCGAGATGCTCATCACCTCGCCGGTTTTTAACCAACTGGACAATGTCTGGACGGGAAGCGCATTCGCCGCGCCATAGGACCCCCTCTGCGACCGCAACAATGTGATTTGGCGGCACTTGGCTTTTGCGGCTACGCTTGAACAGGAGGGCCGCCATGCAAAACCCGGAACGTTTCGAAAAATTCTACTTTGCCAAAGTTGGCATGGGCGAAGCCTGCGGTTGCGCCGAGCGCATTATCGACGTTTTCGAATTCAACCGAAAAGGTGGTGCGCAGTCGAAACACCCGGTGAAACAGGACCGGCGCGGACGCCTGTCGTTTCGGGCATGGGCGGTCAGATATGGGCTTATGAGCCGAAAGCGGAACAGCTGAACACGTATTGGTCCTGTCAGACAGAAACCAGTTTTCCGTCTCGCAAATCCAACGCATCCGGTGCCAGTTCGGCGCGGAAGGCCGGGGAATGGCTGACAAGAAGGATCGCTTGCGGCAATGCCCGGAGGATTTCCAGCAGCCGGGCCTCGTTCCGTGGGTCCAGCGCGTTGGTAGGCTCATCAAGCAGCAGAACCTCGGGCTCCATCGCCAGAACGGTCGCCAGCGTAACCAGCCGTTTTTCACCCCCTGACAACTTGTGGGTGATGCGGTTCTTCAGATGCATCAGGTCCAGATCACCCAACACGTTTTCTACGATGGCTAGCGCTTCGTCGCGCGTTCTGCCAAGGTTGAGCGGGCCAAAGGCGATATCCTCGGCGACGGTCGGGCAGAACAGTTGATCATCCGCATCCTGAAACACAAGCCCCACCCGGCGGCGAACGTCGTGAAAATCAGCCTCATGCACCCTTTGCTGACCAAAGATCCTGACCGTGCCGGACTGTGCGCGCTGCAAGCCAAGCGTAATGCGCAGCAAGGTCGATTTTCCTGCCCCGTTCGGGCCCGTCAGCGACAGGCGTTGACCAGCGGACAGGCTGAGGCTGGCACCGTCAAGAACGGGTGGCTGACCGGCGTAGGCAAAGCGGATTTCTTCAAGCGCAATCAGTGTCATGCCAAATCCAGTATGATCAGACCCGCGCAAAGAGCACCAAGACCTGCGGCAAAAACGATGTCCCTTCGGGTCAGGGTAAAGTCCTGAAGCAACAGCATACGGCCTGAAAAACCCCGGCATTTCATCGCATCAAGAATGCGTTCGGATCTTTCGATCGCGCGCACCAGCATCATGCCCACGAGATAGCCAAAGCTGCGATAGGTGTGCCAGTTTGTTGCCGGGCGAAAGCCGCGCACTTTCATGGCCGCGCGCAGGCGCAGGTATTCTTCCCGCAGAACCTCGATATATCGGATGGTGAACATCAAAAGGTGAACCAGCTTTTCGGGGCAGCGCAGGCGGTGCAGGGCGTGGCCAAGCGTGACCGGCTCCATCGTGCCGACCAGCACCATAAGGGACAGGATGACCGCGTTGGCCGTCAAGGCGATCTCGACCGCTTTCCAGAAGCCCTGCCAGCTTGCGGGAAACCCCCAGAGCGTAAACATCGGGTCGCCGGGCATGGAGAATGGCAACAACACCAGCATGAACAGGATGAACCCGTCCATCATGGCCATGCGTTTCAATGTCTTCCGCCAGGGCAGACGCGACGCGGCAAGAAGCGAAAGGGACACCGCCAGAGCCGCGCACAGCGCTGTCAGCGAGGACACCGCCACTGTCACCACCGCGAAGACAACCGCCATAACGATCCGCATCCTAGGATCAAGCGGGTTGATCGCGCCGCGCCGCTGCGCGCCCGCTTTGACCAGCGTGCTTTCCTGTTGTCCCAGAACATGCGCCATCAGGCCGCCAGCTTGCGGCGTGCCGCAAAGTAAAAGCCCAGACCAAACAGACCGACAATATATCCGATCCCGCCCAGAACAGTTTGCAGATCATTTTGTTCGCGGTAAGCCGCGATTTCCCGACGCAGCGGGCGCAGCTCATCCCGCACGGCTCTGGCAATGACCTGTTGTTGTTCAGTGCTGAGCACCGCCGCTGTCTGGGCAGGTGCGTTTGTTGGCGGGGTATCAGGTTCCGCTTCAACGCCCATGATCCGGGCGACATCCGCAGCGGGCATGGTGACCTCGGCCACATGTCCGGCACCAAGGTTTGCAAAGAATGTATGGGCCACCGGCGCGTTTGGCGTGTAGATAAAAAACCCGTCTGCATCTGTTACGATACGGCCCAGCTCGGCTCCGTCCGGGCCGTTGACGATGACCTCGGCCCCGCTTGCCATGTCACCATTGGAAAAGCCGATTTCGCCTTCGATGGCGTCACCGGATTTAAACACTCCGGCTATGACCTTATGCGCCAAGGCAGGTAGGGGTGCGCAGCACAGCGCCAGAATGATTGCCAGATACCTCATGCGACCGCTCGTTTGACAAACAGCTCGGGCTTGACCTTGCGCGCCAGCAAAACCGCGAACCCGGTCAGGATCGCCTCAATCGCCATGACAGGAATATGTGCAAAGAAAACAATCTTAGCCGCAGGCAGGAAGGCATCCCCGGACAAGGCCAGTGAAAACGCAACCATGCCGGTTGTGGCGGCAATGGCAAAGGCACCGCCGACCCCGCCCCATATCGCACCTTGCAGCGGTGAGCCGTGGGCGATCAGGCGGCCAAAGATCAGCCCGGCCAGAACCGCGGGCAACGCGATGTTCAGGGTGTTGATCCCCAATACCGTCAACCCGCCAAAGCCAAAGAAGACGGCCTGCAGCAAAAGCCCGACGAACAGGGCCGGGAATGCGGCCCAGCCCAGCAAAAGCCCGGCCATTCCGTTGAGGATCAGATGCACTGACGAAGGGCCAATCGGCACATGGATCAGCGATGCCACGAAAAAGCTGGCAGACAGCACCCCCGCAGTGGGGATGCGATCAAGATCCAGCGACCTGAGGCCCATGGCAATTCCACCCGCAGCAGCGACGGCTCCGCCGATCACGACCGGGTTGGACAAGGCTCCGTCAACGATGTGCATCTACGGTTACTCCAAATCCCAGGCGCGGATCCAGATGACCGCGTCCTGGCTTAGTTCTTTGCCGTTGTGTTTGGTCACGGGACCGGCGCCGAGTGCGGCAAATCCCCAATATCCGGCTTTTGGAACGCCAAACGTGAAATACCCGTTATCATCCGAAGTTGCGACCAATGCACCACCCGGCATCGGCGAGACCGACGGGGCGGAAGCGGCCGCGCTTTCCATGTCCGGTTCTGCGGCCATGTACTCGATCTCGATCTCGGCACCCGCAACCGGTTGGCCTTCGGCCATAACCCGACCTGTAAACGTCGAACCCGCGATGATGTTGGTTGGTTTGTTGAGCGGGATGATCTCAACCGGCAGGCCCACCGGGTTCATCCAGTCGGTCGGCAGTTCATTGCGGTTCAGGAATGCCTTGGCGATCTGCTGGATATAGATATCCTCGGATTCCTCATAATAGGGCTGGGGAACAGTCACCAACACATAGTCGCCCGACCGTTTGACGGGAACATAACCCTTGAATGCCGCGCCTTCGTTTTCGCCGCCGGTGAAACGTACGGGTTCCAGGGTATCCAGCAGATCGGTTTTCTGACCGTTGTGGATCACGTAGAATTCCTGCGGCTTGTCCAGATCCATGACATGCCCGTTCGAGAACGGATGCCAAAAGATCAGCTTGACCGGAACATTCCCCGGTGCGTCGATCATGGTGTCAGCGGTGTATTCCAGCAGGAAATGCGCATTTGCCATCGCTGGAAGCGCCATCGCCACAGCGGCTGCGGAAAGCAGCTTGGTCATCAATAGTCGTCCTTGTCCCATCGCACCAACCCCGGTACGAGATGCGTTTTGACTGCGGGGACGTCCAAGCTAAGCTGCTTTTTCAAGCATCCTGCTCCGACGCACATCCCGTCGCCGATTAGGAGTGCCCTTGTCAAAGGCACATGTCCGGCAGGTATCCTGACTTGCGGGTCAAAGCGTTGGGCTGGCCTTCCCGGATTAACACCAGTGGCACTTCAGCCCTGCTCGCCGCTTACAGTTGCGGGTGCAGTTGCGGAATTGGGCCAAAGCCCGCACCGCATTCCCTATTGATTCCAGAGCACGCCCCGGAACCGGACATGCCGAGCGGCTTGCCAGACTTCTTCGGCATCCGTCAACGATCAATTGCGCTGGCTGTCAAAAAGTTTAGCGGGCGATGCCCTTTTTCCGACGGATCCGCTTTGGATGCAGGTCAGGGTTTTTCGGGAATGAACCTACCCTTCGAGCAGGTATCTTTCCGACAATGGCAAACTGGCCGCCCCCAATGAGCGGGCATCCGGGCCTGCCGTCCCCGCCAACACCAAAGGCCGTTCCAGCCCGGTCAGGTTCAGGTCGGATAGTTCGACCTCAACCAGTTCCACCAGCCGCGCCTTAATGCCTGCGGGCATCCAGCCATCAATCTTGACACATTCGAAGTCGATCAGGCTGCAAGATGAGACTGTGGCATGGGCGATCCCGTGCGCCGCTTGTTTCAGCCAGTTCTCAAGGTGGGTTTTCGGTACGTCCCAATGCTGTGTCGTTTCCCAAATTGAACCGGCTGTTGCGGCATTCTCACCTGTCGCGCGCTCCAGTACATAAAGACTGGCGACATCTATCAACGGTTTCACTCCGCCTGCGTCGTCCGGCACAGGCAATGGACCAAGCGCACCGGCATTTCCCCGCCCCGAAAAGATGGAGCCGTTCAGAACCACCCCGCCCCCAATGAAGAAGCCCACATAAAAATACAGGAAATCTCGTGGGCCTTCCGCCGGGCCAAAGACCAGCTCGGCACCGCAGGCGGCCGTTGCGTCGTTCTGTAGGAATACCGGCAAGTCATAGCTTGAGGCCAGTGCGCCTTTCAGGTCCGCGTCACGCCACGGATCCATTTTCTCCTGCGGAACCTGCAATGTCTGCGCCCAGTCCCAAAGGTAGAACGGCATCGCAATCCCAAGACCCGCGATCCTGCCGCGCGCTTCGGGCGACAGCGACGTCATCACTTTGTCGAGGCTTTCCTTGGAAAAGCTCAATGTCGCCTCGGGCGTCGGAAAATCATAAGTCCGCCGCTCACGGTGCCTGACATTGCCAAGGAAATCCGTCAGCACCAGCTCGGTACTGCGCCGCCCGACTTTGAGCCCAAAGAAATACGCGCCATCCGGATTCAGGCGCATGGGAACCGAGGGCTGCCCGACTTTTCCCCGGATCGGTTCGCCCCGCAGAAGCAGCCCATCGGTTTCCAACTGGCGCATGATGACCGAAACCGTCTGTGCCGACAGCCCGGTCATCCGCGCGATCTCAGATTTTGCAAGGGCCTGATGGCGCCGGACCAGTGACAGGACAAGCCGTTCATTTCGGGCCCGCATTCCGCTTTGATTGGTGCCGCGCATGTCTGGCTCGCGTACGCCAGCGGTATTGTCCAAAGAGTTGTTTGCAGACACGGCCATCCCCTTCGTGACGACAATGTTGAAACCCTTCCTTTCTGTCAATAATAAATAAGAGTGATTTATTTATTGACTCAAAATTCGAATCTTGTGATGGTTTTCACGTTCGATCGGGCCGGATTTCGCCCGATCAGACGTATGCCCTGACGGGCATTGGGAAAACTGGGAGGACTACCGATGAAACTTGCGAAACTTGCAGGCGCTACGGCGCTGGCGGTTACGGCCATGGCAAGCAGTGCAATGGCCGAAGGTGAAACCGTTTGCCTGATCACCAAGACGGATACCAACCCTTTCTTTGTCAAAATGAGAGAGGGTGCGACCGCCAAAGCCGAAGAGCTTGGCATGACGCTGAAGGCCTTTGCCGGCAAAGTCGACGGCGACCACGAAACTCAGGTTCAGGCCATCGAAACCTGCATTCTGGATGGCGCAAAGGGTATCCTGCTGACCGCGTCGGATACGTCGTCCATCGTTCCGGCGGTGCAGCAGGCCCGCGATGCCGGGCTGCTGGTGATTGCGCTGGACACCCCGCTTGAGCCTATCGACTCGGCCGACGCGACCTTTGCCACCGACAATTTCCTTGCGGGGCTTCTGATCGGACAATGGGCAAAAGCCACTCTGGGAGATGCGGCAAACGACGCCAAAATCGCCACGTTGGACCTTGCGGTCAGCCAGCCCACTGTGGATGTGCTTCGCAATCAGGGGTTCCTGCAGGGGTTCGGTGTTGATCTGGCCGATCCGAACGTGATTGGCGATGAAGACGACCCGCGTCTTGTTGGCAGCGATGTCACCGCTGGCAACGAAGAAGGCGGCCGCCGCGCGATGGAGAACCTGCTGGCCAAAGACCCGATGATCAACGTGGTGCATACCATCAACGAACCGGCGGCAGCGGGTGCTTACGAGGCGCTCAAGGCTATCGGGCGCGAAAATGACGTGCTGATCGTTTCCGTCGATGGCGGCTGCCCCGGCGTGCAGAACGTGGCGGACGGGGTCATCGGCGCAACATCCCAGCAATACCCGCTGCTGATGGCATCGCTGGGCGTTGAGGCTGTCAAGAAATGGGCGGACGAAGGGACGAAACCCGAGAACACACCCGGTAAGGACTTTTTTGACACTGGCGTGGCGCTTGTGACGGATAAGGCCGCCGACGGCGTCGAGTCCATCTCGGTTCAGGAAGGCATGGACCTCTGCTGGGGTTAAGCTGAACGTGTGGAAGGCCGCTGCGCGGCCTTCCACTTATCAAAACCACCCACACGCCCGAAACCTTGCTAAAGTCGTCATAAACCTGACGCTTTGGGGGAAGTTCCATGTCCGATTCTTCACGACAAGCCGACGATTTCGAAACCGCCGCAAAGGGCAGCCCAGAGCAAGTTGCCGAATTTGACGATCACCAACGCGGATTTGTCGGAACGGTTCAGCATTTTCTGCATGTGAACCCGTCGCTGGTCCCGCTGATCGTCCTTGTCGCTGCAATCGTCATCTTTGGTGTCTTGCTGGGCCCCAAGTTCTTTTCGCCCTTTGCGCTGACATTGATCCTGCAACAGGTTCAGATCGTCGGGATCGTGGCCGCGGCGCAGAGCCTTGTGATCCTGACCGCAGGCATCGACCTGAGTGTTGGGGCCATCATGGTGATGTCGTCGGTTGTGATGGGGCAATTCACTTTCCGCTATGGAATGCCGCCTTCGGTTGCGATTGTGTGCGGCCTTGCTGTTGGCTCGGCAATCGGGGCCTTGAACGGGTTTCTGGTCAGTCGCATCAAGCTGCCGCCTTTCATCGTCACCCTTGGCATGTGGCAGATCGTTCTTGCGGCGAATTTTCTTTATTCACAAAACGAAACGATCCGGTCGCAGGAGATCGAGGAACACGCCGCCATCCTGCAACTGTTTGGTGCCAAGTTTAACCTGGGCGGGGCGGTGTTTACCGTTGGTGTTGTCTTCATGCTGGCGCTGATCCTCGTCCTTGCATACGCGTTGCGGCACACGGCCTGGGGCAGGCATGTTTATGCCGTCGGGGATGACCCCGAAGCGGCAGAGCTGTCCGGTGTCAACGTACACCGCACGCTGATATCCGTGTACATGCTGTCCGGACTGATCTGTGCCTTCGCGGGCTGGGCCCTGATTGGCCGGATCGGGTCGGTTTCGCCAACCTCGGGCCAGCTGGCCAATATCGAAAGTATCACGGCGGTCGTGATCGGGGGGATATCTCTGTTTGGCGGCCGCGGGTCTATTCTGGGGTCCCTGTTCGGTGCCCTGATCGTGGGCGTCTTTACGCTTGGGCTGCGGTTGCTGGGCGCGGATGCGCAATGGACGTTCCTGCTGATCGGCATCCTTATCATCGCAGCGGTCGCGGTCGACCAGTGGATCAGAAAGGTAGCAGCCTGATGGAACCCATTCTCAAAGGACGGAACCTTGTGAAACGCTACGGCAAGGTGACTGCGCTGGATCACTGCGATTTTGACCTGATGCCGGGTGAGATTCTGGCGGTGATCGGCGACAATGGCGCGGGTAAGTCGACGCTGATCAAGGCAGTGTCCGGCGCAGTGACGCCAGACGAAGGCGATGTTTGGCTGGAAGGTCAAAAGGTGAATTTCCATTCCCCGATCGACGCGCGTGAAGCCGGTATTGAAACCGTCTACCAGACGCTTGCCATGTCCCCTGCCCTGTCGATTGCGGACAATATGTTCATGGGGCGGGAAATTCGGCGAAAGGGGCCATTGGGATCATGGCTTCGAATGCTAGACCGTCCGGCAATGGAAAAGTTCGCCCGCGAAAAGCTGAGCGAACTGGGTCTGATGACCATCCAGAATATCAATCAGGCCGTCGAAACCCTGTCGGGTGGACAGCGCCAGGGCGTTGCCGTGGCACGCGCGGCGGCATTCGGATCCAAGGTCATCATTCTGGACGAACCGACAGCAGCACTGGGCGTAAAGGAAAGCCGCAGAGTCCTTGAACTGATCCAGGATGTGAAATCACGCGGCATTCCGATCATCCTGATCAGCCACAACATGCCTCATGTTTTCGAAGTCGCAGACCGGATTCACGTGCACAGGCTGGGAAAACGCCTGTGTGTGATTGACCCCAAGGACTATTCGATGTCCGACGCCGTAGCATTCATGACCGGGGCCAAGGACGCACCGCCCGAGGATCAGGCTGCATGACCGGTGGCAGCACCGCCCCTGACGTTCTGGCCGACAGCATCGTCGACGCCCTTGAGGCGCTGCCGCCGGCCCGACACCGGCAACTTGTCGCGATTGCCGGCCCGCCCGGATCCGGGAAAAGCACCGTTGCCAGCCTTGCCACAGCCAAGCTGAACCGGCGCGGTGTGTCAGCAGGGCTTGTGCCAATGGACGGTTTTCACTTTGACAACGCGATCCTGAAGGAACGCGGGCTTTTCGCCCGCAAGGGCGCGCCGGAAACCTTCGATCTTGCCGGGTTTCGTGCCTTGCTTGTGCGTTTGCGCACCGAAGATGAAGTTGCAATTCCGGGCTTCGACCGAAAGCTTGATCTGGCAATCGCTGCCCGATCAATGATCTCGCCTGATCAGCGGGTCATTCTGGTTGAAGGCAATTACCTTTTGCTGGATGAACCGGGCTGGTCGGGCCTTCACTCCCTATGGGCGCTCAAGGTGTTTCTGGGCGTCGATCTTGCAACACTGGAAACCCGGCTCACCGACCGTTGGGTTGGGTTTGGGCTGGACAAACAGGCCGCAAGAGAGCGGGCGCTTTCAAACGACATTCCGAATGCCGAGCGGGTGATCCGGAACTCGGTACAAGGCGACCTGAACCTGTGACATCTTAGGGCAGGTCAGTCAGAGCGCCCGTGTCACCTGTCTAGTAGGTGGGCGGAACAAGACCGGCCTGAAACCACTTCACGAAAGACACGATAGAAAACACGGGCAGCCCTGTGGCGCGCTGAATATCGGGCGCGTAGGGGCACATATTCGTGCATTCCAGCACGATCGCGCCAAGATCGGTGTGTTCCGATGTCAGGGCCATTGCGGCTTCGACATTGTCTTTGCGGGCCTTTTCCACATCAAGACCAAGCTCATTTCCAAGGATTGCGCGGGTGAACTCCGCCCCGCCTTCGGTTGTGCCGATAGGCGTGTCCAATGGAACATTGGCGGCCAGCAAGTGATCTTGGGTCAGAGTGGAGGCTGATATGGTCAGAACCCCGGCGCGTTTTCCCGCCGGCAGGATGCGGTTGACCATTTCAACCTGCATCAGGGACGATGTGGCCACCGGAACCGGGACCGCCTGGGCCAGCTCTTTTTGGAACAGCGACAGAAACCCGCAATTGGTGGTAATCCCGTCCACACCATCTTTGACAAGCTCCTGCGCCGCGTCGATGAACACGTCGAGCATGCCTTCGGCTTTGTGCCGTACCACCCGATCCGGCGAGGCATCACGCACAATGCGGTAGTGAACCGGAAAGGGCCAGGTCTGCGCGTTGCCCATATCGCCGGGAATGCGGGGAAAGCGGGCATCCAGCATCAGAATGCCGACAGACGCACCGTAGATGGATTTTCCGCCCTGCGCGATCATCCCTCAACCTCCTCGATGATACGGGTCGAAATATCGTCCGACCCTTCCATGTAGATGTTCGAAATCCCGTGACGCACGGCATCCTGCACCTGATCCATACGCTTGGAGATATGTGCAGCCAGAACCCGTGCCGCCTCATCCGCGTTCCGGTCCATCAAAGCCTGCATGACGCGTTTGTGTTCGTCCTTTGAGCGTTGCACGCGGTCCAGGCTCATGGAAATCCAACGGATATAGCGGATACGGTCGTTGATCCGCGTCAGGGTTTGCAACAGTTCCATATTCCCCGACAGCTTCGCGATACCCAAATGAAACGCCTCATCCCGGTTGACGGCTTCTTCGACAGTCAGACCGGTGATGTCGATGCCCGTTGCGTAAAGCTCGTCCCGCAACAGCTGCAGGTCTTCGTCCGATGCCTTGGCACAGGCCGCACGCGCCGCCGCTGTTTCGATGATCTGGCGCAGTTCGAACAGGTCGAACACGCTTTGCGCGTCCAGCGGGCGGCAGAAAAAGCCTTGTCCGGGGCGGAAGTCGAAAAGCCGTTCGGCAACCAGACGGTTCAACGCCTCGCGCAGCGGGGTGCGGCTGACGCCCAGATCCCTGGACAACGCCACTTCGTTCAGGCGGTCGCCGGGGCGCAGGCGAAACGAAACCGCCATCGCCTTGACCTGATCATAGATATCATCGACGCGCGGACCAGCCATTACCCCTGCCCTTCTTCGTTTGAATCACAGGTGCCACACGTTGAGCTTGAAATCAATATACAAAACTGTATACAGTCCTGAGCACAGGTTTGACACAAGGGACTCGCGACCATGACAGGGACAAATTTTCTGACCGGAGCCGAAGCTATGGTGCGTATGCTTGAAGCGCATGGTGTGACGCATATGTTTGGCCTGTGCGGCGATACCACTTTACCCTTTTATGATGCCCTTGCCCGGATGGATCACGGCATTCAGCACATCCTGACACGGGACGAGAGGCACGCGGCCTATATGGCGGATGGCTATGCCCGCGTCACCGGCAAGCCCGGCGTGTGCGAGGGCCCGTCCGGCGGTGGTGCGACCTATATCTTGCCCGGAGTGGTCGAGGCCAACGAAAGCTCGGTTCCGATATTGGCAATCACGTCGGATGTGGCGACGACCAGCCGCGGTAAATACCCGTTGACCGAACTGGATCAGCCTGCGCTGTTCCGGCCTCTGGCCAAATGGAACACATCCCTCGACGACGCAGCGCGGCTTCCGGCCATGGTTCGGGCCGCCTTCAGGGCGATGACGACCGGCACGCCCGGTGCGACGCATCTGGCGCTGCCGTTTGACACGCAGAAGGGGCAGGTAGACGAGGCTGAAATCTGGGCGGATGACAGGCACCGCAGCTATCCCGCTGAACGGGCCGCACCTGACCCGGACACCATCGAAGCAGCGGCTGCCATTCTTGCAGGGGCCAAATCCGCGGTTGCGGTCTGTGGTGGCGGGCCGGTCTTGTCCCGGGCGACCGATGCGCTGCGCCGGGTTGCAGGCCTGCTGGACATGCCCGTGGCCACAACCGTGTCGGGTCAGGGGTCCATTGCCGAGACCGACCCGCTGGCCCTGGGCGTTGTCGGGTCGAACGGGGGCATCCCGGCAACCCGCGCAGTCGTGGACCAGGCCGATGTCGTTTTGTTCATTGGCTGCCGCGCCGGTTCGGTCACAACGGAACGGTGGCGAAGCCCCGGGCGCAGCACCACGATCATCCATATCGACAGCGATCCGATGGTGATCGGCGCCAATTACCAGACCGAAGTGGCGATCTGCGCCGATGCCCGGCTGGCGCTGGAGGCTTTGGCGCAAGCACTGGAAGACCGGCAGGGCCTGACCAGCCAAGGCGGAACAGCCAAGGCCCGCGCCGCATGGGAGGCCAAGAGGACCGCGTTCGCCCCCCTGGCCGCAAGTCGCGAGACACCGATCCGGCCCGAGGCTGTCATGGCGTCCCTGATGGACATTCTGGATGACGACGCGATTGTCGTCGCCGACCCCGGCACCCCCTGCCCCTATTTCAGCGCATATTACCGCTGGCGGAAACCGGGGCGCCATTTCATCACCAACCGGGCACATGGGGCGCTGGGGTATTCGCTGGGCGCGGCCATGGGGGCACATGTCGGGCGGCCATCGGTTAAAACCCTGTCGGTCATGGGCGATGGCTCGTTCGGGTTCACCTGCGGCGAGTTTGAAACGATGGTCCGGCACAATATGCCAATCACTTCGATCGTCTTCTCGAACTCAGTCTTCGGATGGATCAAGGCTGGCCAGAAAGCGGGATTTGGTCAGCGCTATTACAATGTTGATTTCAACCGGACAGACCACGCCGCTGTTGCGGCGGCCTTTGGCGTCAAATCCTGGACCGTCAAAGACCCCGAGGATCTGACGCGCGTGCTGAAACAGGCGATTGAGCATGACGGCCCAACACTTGTCGACATTCACTCACAGCCGCTTCACGAAGCGGCCGCACCGGTCTCGGAATGGGTCGCGTAAGCGGCAATTGACGGGGTCAACTGGGCCAGAAATTCCTGCGCAATCGTGGACAGAGGGCGTCCCTTTGCCGTGATGATCGCAAGATCCAGCATGACTGGCGGCGCAAATGGGCGGGTCAGATACCCGCTCTCGTCGTCAAAGGTCACGGTAAAGGGGTCGATCATCGCGACCCCCATACCCTGTTTTACAAAGCTCAGCAGGTTTTCGGAAAGATGGGTGTGTATCTGGGTGCGCCATGTGTGACCGGATGTCTGAAAGATGTCGCGGGTCCGGCGATGGGTCTGATGTTCCGGCCCCATTACGATGAAGGGTTCGTTTTCCAATATCTCTGGCGTCAGAACGTCGTGCTCGGCCAAGGGACTGCCCTCAGGAAAAGTCGCGAGCGTTTCAAACTGAAACTCCTGATAGTTCAGTGTGTCATGCAGAATGGGCATCTCGACAATACCGATTTCAAACAGGCCCGAGATGACCCATTCCTGAATCTTGGATGAATATTGCGACTGAAAGCTGACAGACAGGTTGGGGCGCGTTTTGGCAAACCGCGCGATCTCGCGGGGCATGAAACCAAAGGACAACAGGTGCGGCGCGGCAACCTGCAACTGTCCGGGATGTTTGTTTTGCAAATCGGTCACGGCCTGCGCCACGTGGTCCAGCCCGCGCACGACCGTGTCGACCTCGCGAAATAGCATCTCGGCCTCAGGGGTTGGCAGCAATCGGCCTTTTGTCCGTTCAAACAGAGGCAGACGCGCTTCGCGTTCAAGCTGTGCCAGAAGGTTGCTGATGCCGGGTTGCGATATCCCAAGAACCGAGGCCGCGCCGGTCACAGTTCCGGTTTCCATTATGGCATGAAAAGCCTGAAGTTGGCGAAAGCGCAGGGACAACGATAATCTCATCACTTTTTCTGATGAACTTACGAAAATATAGTATTTGAAATGATAGTCCGGTCAAGGCAGGCTTTCCCCATCGACAGGGGGCGAAATGAGCAATCTGGCACAGAAAATCATCGGCTATGACCTGTGGCACCTTGAACTGCTGGTCACATCCCGTCGGGATCACGGCATCGGATCGGTTGAAGGCGTTTGCGAAGTCGTCATCCTGCGCCTGACATCCGAGGATGGCACCCAAGGGTATGGCGAGGCGTCGCCCTGGTCGGTATTCACCGGAACACCCGAAGCGAGTTTTGCGGCGCTGAACCGTTATCTGCGCCCTCACGTTCTTGGGGCATGCGTTGGGGATCGGGCCGCAATCATGGCACGTGCGGCTTACGCGGTGGCACATTGCACCGAAGCCAAGGCCGCGCTGGAAACCGCGCTGTTGGATCTGTCAGGCCGGATCAGCGATGTTCCGGTCTGGTCCTTGTTGGGTGGTCGCTTCCGCGACAGCATTCCGCTGAGTTGTTCCATCGCAAACCCCGACTTTGCCCAGGACATCGAACTATTGGCACGCCTGCGTGAGGATGGTGTTCGGATTGTCAAACTCAAGACCGGGTTCAAGGATCACGCCTTCGACATCATGCGGCTGGAGTACCTTGCCCAGAACTACCCGGAGCTCTCGGTCCGCGTGGACTATAATCAAGGGCTCAGCATTGATGATGCGCCATCGCAGGTGCGGGACGTCGCTCAGTTCAAACCGGATTTCATTGAACAACCTGTCCGCGCCCATCAGTTTGGCATGATGGCAAAGCTGCGGCAGATGACGGATGTTCCCCTTCTGGCCGACGAAAGCGTCTTTGGCCCCGAAGACATGGAGCGCGCGGCACGCGAAGGGATCTGCGACGGGGTTTCGGTGAAGATCATGAAGTCAGGCGGCCCGACCCGCGGGCAGACGGTTGCGCGCATCGCTGCGGCCCATGGCCTGACGGCCTATGGAGGTGACATGTTCGAGGCTGGCCTGGCCCATTTGGCGGGCACGCACATGATTGCCGCGACACCGGAAATCTCTCTGGGCTGTGAGTTTTATCAGGCGTCCTATTTCCTGAAAGAGGACATTCTGGAGCAGCCATTTCAGGTCAAGGACGGTCAGGTTTGCGTGCCTCAAGGCCCCGGACTTGGCGGAAGACCCGATCTGACCAAACTGAATCATTATGCGGTTGCCAAGGCGGTGACAGAATGACGGAAAAGAAAACCATAGCCATCATAGGGGCCGGAATTGTCGGCGTTTCGACTGCGGTTTGGCTGCAGCGGGATGGTCACAATGTGATCCTGATCGACAAGGCAGGCCCTGCCGAAGGTACCTCGCACGGGAATGGCGGGGTATTGGCCTCGTGTTCGATCGTACCGGTAACAGTCCCCGGATTGTTGGGAAAAGCACCGAAGATGCTGATGAGCCCCTCGCAACCGTTGTTCCTGAAATGGGGGTATTTACCAAAGCTTCTTCCGTGGCTTTGGAAATACCTCAGACATGCAAACGCCGCCGACGTCGAGAGGATCGCCGCAGCACTGACATCCATCGTTGGCGACAGTCTGAATGATCACAAGGCGCTGGCGGCCGGAACGGGGGCGGAAAAGTGGCTGGTTCCTTCAGATTACCTGTTTCTTTACAGGGATCGCGCACATTTTGAGGAAGATGCCTTTGGTTGGGATATCCGGCGCAGGAACGGGTTTCAGTGGGACGAATTGGAAGGTCACGCCTTCCATGAATATGACCCGGTTTACAGTCAGGGCATCGGATTTGCCGCCCGGCTTTCGGATCATGGCCACATCACCGACCCCGGCCGGTACGTGAAAGACCTTGCCGCGCATGTTGAGGCGAACGGCGGTCGCTTCATACGCGCAAATGTCGAAGATGTGGTTCGGGAAAACGGACATGTCACCGGTGTTCGGGCCGGTGGCGAGACAATTGCTTGTGACGCAGCCGTCGTGACGGCCGGGATCTGGTCGGGCCCATTGGCAAAGCGCTTGGGAGTTTCTGTTCCTCTTGAAAGCGAACGTGGTTATCATCTTGAATTGGTAGAGCCTTCCGCGATGCCGCGCAGCCCGGTTATGGTTGTCTCGGGCAAGTTCGTTGCGACACCGATGGATGGGCGCATTCGCCTGGCGGGCATTGTCGAGTTCGGAGGGCTGGATGCGCCGCCCTCGCGCGCACCATTCGAGTTGATGCGCAAAAATGCCCGGGTGGCGTTCCCGGGCGTGACATGGAAGGAGGAAGTGGAATGGATGGGGCACAGGCCCGCCCCGGCTGACTCGATCCCGGTCATTGGCGATGTGCCCGGTATCAAAGGGGCCTACATGGGCTTTGGGCATCACCATATCGGCCTGACAGGCGGGCCAAAAACCGGGCGCCTTCTGGCGCAGATGATTGCGGGCAGAACGCCAAATGTCGACATGAGCGTCTACGCGCCGTCACGATACGCAAAATAACAAACAAACCGGTGAAAAACGCCGGTGTTTCCAAATTCAACAGGGAGAAGAATGATGAAGAAACTGACGAACCTTCTGGCGGCAACTGCGCTGACTGCCACCGCTGCTGCACCCGCCATGGCCGAAAAATGGGACATGCCGATGGCCTATTCGGCGTCAAACTTCCACTCGGCCACGGGTGCGGAATTTGCCAAATGCGTCACCACCGGCACCGGTGGTGAGATCGAAATCGTCACGCACCCGTCCGGATCGCTGTTCAAGGGCGCCGACATCAAACGCGCGATCCAGACCGGACAAGCCCCGATCGGTGAGCGGTTGCTGTCCGGACATCAGAACGAAAACGCATTGTTCGGGTTTGATTCCATCCCGTTTCTTGCAACTTCATTCGACGACAGCGCCAAGCTTTGGGAAGCGGCCAAACCTTCGATCGAAGGCCTGCTGGCCGAACAAAACCTGACACTGCTTTATGCAGTGCCGTGGCCGCCGCAGGGTCTTTATTTCAAAAACGAGGTGAACTCGGTCGCCGAGATGAAGGGTATCAAGTTCCGCTCGTACAACAACGCCACTTCGCGGCTGGCCGAGTTGACCGGGATGCTGCCGGTCACCATCGAAGCGGCTGAAATCAGCCAGGCTTTTGCAACCGGGGTCGCGGATTCAATGATATCGTCGGGTTCGACCGGATATGACCGCAAGGTTTGGGAAAGCCTGAACTATTTCTACGAGGTCGACGCCTGGCTGCCGCGCAACTACGTGATGGTCAATTCCGACGTCTGGTCTGGTGTGTCCGATGCCAACAAGAACGTCATCAAAGGCTGTGCGGAACTGGCGGAATATGCCGGGAACTGGCGCGCCAAGGAATACACCGGCTTTACGTTGCAAGGCCTGCGGGATGGCGGCATGACCGTCGGCCCGGCATCGGATCAGATGGTGCAGGAATTGAAAGAGATTGGCGTGACCATGACCAATGAATGGCTGGAGGCCGCTGGGGACGAAGGCAAGGCCATCGTCGACGCCTTCAATTCGTCGCAGTAATCCTTTCGGAACGGGCGGTGGCATATCCTGCCGCCCGTTTCACATCCAATCAGAACACAGCGGGGACGGCATGGCGGTTTTGCGAGGGCTTCGGTCCGTATTGGATTTCATTTATCTGGCGGCAGGGGTTCTGGCGGCACTCAGCCTGATTGCCATATTGCTGCTGATCGTAGTGCAGATGCTGGCCCGCTGGACCGGCGAAGTGTTTCCCGGCGCACCGGATTATGCCGGTTATGCGATGGCTGCCGCCTCTTTTCTGGCTTTTGCCAACGCGCTGAACCGGGGCAGTCACATCCGTGTATCGATCCTGCTGAACGCAGTGCCGGACGGGGTGCGGCGCATTCTTGAAGTCTGGTGCTTTGCCATTGGCACGGCTGTCATGTGGTATTTCTGCTGGTATGCCTATCGCTTTGTCTACTGGAGCTGGAAATTCAACGATGTCAGCCAGGGGCAGGATAGAACCGCCCTTTGGATCCCTCAATCGGCGATGCTGATCGGTGCCGTGATCCTTGCCATCGCCCTGACGGATCATCTGATCCATGTCCTGTTCCGCGGTGAACATCGCATCATCCGCGATCTGGCCGATCAGAGTCACGGAGAGTAAGCGCATGGAAAACCTGGCCGTTATCATCCTCTTCCTCTTTGTGCTTTTTACCCTGTTGGGCACCGGTGTGTGGGTCGGACTGGCCCTGATGGGGGTTGCCTGGGTCGGGATGGAGCTGTTCACGACACGCCCCGTGGGTGACGTCATGATCACGACCATCTGGTCGGCATCGTCCTCGTGGACCCTGACCGCCCTGCCGATGTTCATCTGGATGGGCGAGATCCTGTACCGAACGCGATTGTCCGAGGACATGTTCAAGGGACTGTCGCCCTGGATGGCCCCCCTGCCCGGTGGTCTGGTGCATACGAATATCGTTGGATGTACTGTCTTTGCCGCTGTCTCGGGGTCATCGGCGGCAACCCTGACGACCGTCGGAAAGATGTCGATCCCCGAGTTGCGCAAACGCAATTACCCCGAACGGATGATCATCGGCACGTTGACCGGTGCCGCGACGTTGGGGCTGATGATCCCGCCCTCGCTGACCCTGATTGTGTACGGGGTGACGATCAATGAATCGATCACCAAGCTGTTCTTTGCCGGTATCCTCCCCGGTCTTGTTCTTGCGGCGATGTTCATGGGCTATGTCGCGCTGTATTCCAAGCTGGGAAAGGACTGGAACCCGAATGACGAAAGCAAGCTGAGCTTTTCCGAGAAAGTCAAAAACTCACGCTTTCTGCTGCCTGTGATCCTGCTGATCACAGTTGTCATCGGCTCGATGTATCTGGGCTATGCCACCGCGACCGAAGCCGCGGCTTTCGGCGTGATCGGGGGGCTTTTGCTGGCCGCCGGTCAAGGGTCGCTGACTTGGAAGACCTTTACCGAAAGCCTGATGGGGGCCACGCGCACCAGCGCGATGATCGCCCTGATCCTTGCGGGGGCGGCCTTTTTGTCGCTGTCGATGGGGTTCACCGGCCTGCCGCGCGGACTGGCCGACCTGATCGCAGGATGGGACCTGACTCGGTTCGAGCTGCTGATGGTGTTGCTGGTTTTCTACATCATTCTGGGATGCTTTCTGGACGGGATATCCTCGGTCGTGCTCACCATGGCCGTGGTTGAACCGATGATCCGTGACGCCGGGATCGACCTGATCTGGTTCGGCATCTTCATCGTGGTTGTTGTCGAGATGGCACAGATCACACCGCCGATCGGGTTCAACCTGTTCGTGATGCAAGGCATGACAAACCACGAGATGAGCTACATCGCACGCGCCGCGATCCCGATGTTCCTGATCATGGTATTGATGGTTTTCATCCTCATCTGGTTCCCGGATCTGGCGACCTGGCTGCCGGAAAATCTGCGCCAAAGCCCGGGCGGGTAGAACGGTCTTGAACCCGCTTCATCTGGCGGCGCGCCATGGCCCTCATGTACTGATCGCCGGGCTGGCGGCTGGCCTTCTGCTGCCGTCCCTGGCCGAGCCGATGCGAAACCTTCTGCCGCCACTGGTCGTGTTGTTGCTGTTCGTCACGGTCCTCAGGATGAACCCGGAAACCATTCTCGGGTCGCTGAGTGATCTGCAGAAGGTTGCATTCACAGTCATCGGGTTTCAATTCGTGATACCGCTGATCGTGCTGGCCATCGGGTTTGCGGGAGGATGGACTGGAACGCCTGTCCTTTTGTCCCTGCTGATCATGGCCTCGGCCCCGTCCATTTCAGGCAGTCCCAATATGTGCCTGATGATGGGCCATCCGCCTGAACACGCGATGCGGCTGATGGTAGTGGGTACAGCCCTGTTGCCGCTGACCGCGTTGCCCGTATTTCTGCTCATGCCCGAACTGGGGGATATTCAATCTGTCTTGCAGGCCGGGTTGCAATTGCTGCTGACCATCGTACTTGCAACCGGGGCTGCCATTATCACCCGGCGCACAGTTCTGCGCGCACCCTCACCCGCGACGCTGCTGAATTTGGAAGGGCTGGGAACACTTACCTTGGCTGTGTTTGTCATCGGGCTGATGCCTTCGGTCAGTGCCACGGCCCTGAACAACCCAGCCATTGCAGCCTTCTGGATCGCGCTCGCCTGTCTGGCCAATTTCGGGGCACAAGCTGTTGCATTTCACCTGAGCCGAAACCGGCTGCCCGCAGACAAATCGACCGCGATATCGATCATCGCGGGAAACCGGAACATCGCCATATTCTTTGTCGCCCTGCCACCCGATGTCACCGCCCCGATCATGGCCTTCATCGGCGCGTATCAGATCCCGATGTACCTGACGCCCATGATCATGCAGCGCCTTTATGGCAAGAACAACTACCCCTCGTAACGGCATCTGCACTTCGGAGCACCTTGCGGGTCTTACGTGCAATCCCGGATCACAAAGTGCTTCGTCGTTTCCTCAATGACTTCCCAATAGCCGCGAAACCCGTTCGGGATCAGAAAACTTGCCCCGTCGCGAAAATCCTGTCGGGTGCCGTCTTCGTGGATCAAAGCGCAATGGCCTTTGACAATATAGCAATATTCGTCTTTGTCCGTGAACGCATGCCATTTTCCGGGCGTCGAGGTCCATGTGCCCGCCGACAACTTGCCATCCGGACTGGTAAAATGCATCCCGATCTGGTGATGCGGATCGCCTTCGACAACGCGGCCCGGAAGATCGGCCAGACGCCGTTCGCTGCGTGTTGCGGGCGCACCGAAGAGATTGAGAACCTGAGATGTCATGACATCATACCCTCCTGCTGAGCGTGTGTTTCAAAACAGCACGACCCCCCTCTGCGCGTTGATGGCCCCTTTTGTGATGCGGGGGTCGTTGCCTTCGCTGAGGGCGATTATGGGACGGGTGGCCGGAGCGTTTTGCCG
>NZ_JBQFSP010000024.1:0-29314 GCF_056538065.1 Ruegeria sp. BH8
AGAAAAGAAGAAATCCAAACCGATCAGCAGGAGCAAAAAGTAGCTTAAATTATACCGAAATCTGTCCAAACATTGGGGAGTAGCTCACTCTGACGCAAAGAAAAGTAGCGTAGTAATACCTGTTGAAGGCAGAACGTGCGTATGAATCGGCATCTGCGGCGGAGTTTGGAACAAGCTTTAAAGCCTCGACTTGTAGATGATGGGCTACGTTGTGCATAAAAGAACCATACAAATTTTTTGAGGCAAATAAAGTAGCTTAGCTGACCAATCAAGCGACTGAACCTGTGTTTCTGCACCAAGTTAGGATAGCGACCGAAGGGTATTTGCCATTGTTCTTTTTGTGCTCAAGCCCATCCAAGCAGCCGGTGCTGAACCGACGTTCATGAGGGGGTTAACAACGGCTACCCTGCCGTGAATGGCTGCATTTGGCTGTTTGCGACTTGTTGCACGAGCGAGACCGCTGTGCAGATGAAGGTCCGGTAAGGGCTCTGACCGCCATTCGGTGCGAACCGCAGAGAATGGCGGCGGCGAGCGCAGTGCGACTAATGCTGCGGCCCGCGCGAATGGCCGATTTTATCCGATTTGGTTCACTGGTAGCCCAGGATCAGTTTCAGCGACGCTTGCCCGGCGAGATGCCCATGCCCACCAAGCGGATAAACGAGAATAATTGCGGAGGGCTGCCTCCCCCTCAGGAGCCTGAACGAAGCACGCCATCATCGGCGCAAGATGACAATCAGCGAGCGTGAAGGTCTGTCTATTGAGGACAAGCGCTTCTGTTGCGAGTGCCTCAAGTGCTTTAAGAACGGTGCGAGATGCCGCTAACCCAATTTCTATCTCGGCTTCGTCACTTTCTTCTCCGATCGAGGGGCTGAAAACTCGATGGGCAAAGACCTGACGGACCATCGGGCGATAGCCGTAGCTGTCAACGATAGAGACAATTTGTGCCGAACGAGCAAGGCTTTCGACTTCAAGGGGAACTAGCCGAGGTCCGTCGAACGCCGCGTCAATGTAACGACCGATAGCCGCAGTCTCATAAATATCGAATGTGCCGTGGCTCAAAACTGGAACGCGGCCAAACGGTTGCCGCCGCATGTAGTGTTCGGGAACATCTTCCACAAATGGGTCGATTTCCTCAGTTTTGTAGGAAACGCCTTTCTCGTGTAGAACTATCCGCGCAATGCGGTTGTAAACACTGAATCGGTAGCCTCGGAGTACGACAGGTTTGTTCATGTTCAAGAGGCTATCGCCCATGTGGAATCATGGGAAGGGGTACTCTAGGCAATCGATAGGCGTCTGATTGAGAAGCGGGCCATGAGATCAACAGACCCGAGATCAACGTTGTCGGCGCTGCCGCCGTCTGAGCTCAAAAGAGCCCTGCTGCATTGCCGCAGGTCCAGTTTGAGCACATTCCACCGACTGCCAGGGGTGGGTAGCCATCGGTAGTGACAACCTACAGCAATCGTTCTGAAATCAGTTTCCCGCGTTTGCCTTGTCGCGGTTCCACCAACGATTGGGATTGGAATTGTGCGGGTCGTAGCTGGCGCGGCTGGCCCAACAATCCTTGATGAAAATCAAAGGCTCTTCGTAATGATGCACATCGCGTATCGCATCCAGAACGCGCCCAAGCGTTTCGGGGTTCTGCTCGACCGAAATAACGACAAGGACGCTTGGGAAAGTTTGAACCTTATTGGCGGCTCCCAGATGCACGGCACTGGTTGAGTTTTCTTCCGGCAAGTAAGTCTCGCTGCCGATAGCGCTGACAAATGCATTGCGCTTGTACCGGCCATAGATCAGTGGATCGACCTCCATCACGTTGTCGATGATCTTGTCCGCATCTTCAGGTGTCGCCTGAATCTCGATCTGCCATACGCGTTCCACTGTGCCTGTTCGTGTCTTGAGTTTGCTGATGTCCATGCCTTGCATTTTCCTTGTCCGTTATCTTCTTTATGCTATGGCCTCTCGGGCCTGATGATGAACGCCAGTCACAACCTGAAGCCGAATTGTGCGGCGGTGATATACGTGTCGCCACGAAGATCGTTTGTGCGATCAAACCAAGCATTGAGCGAGCCTCCTTCGGCGACAGTAGGCTTGAGCTGATTATTGCGGAAACGAATTATATTGCTAAACGTGATGAGGTATGGAAATCTTACTTCATGAAGCGTGATCTCGAAATCGACCTGCTGCGATCCTTCGTCGCCGTCGCCGCACATCGAAACTTCACGCATGCTGCTCAGGCCATTGGGCGTACACAGTCAGCTGTCAGCCTTCAGATCAAACGGCTTGAAGCCATCGTGGAGAAACGCCTCTTTGAGCGGAGCCGTCAGTCCGTGTCGATCACACAGACCGGCGAAGCGCTGCTGGTCTATGCAAATCGCATTCTGGCCGCGAACGATGCTGCGCTGTCACATCTGCAACGCCCCGAGGCGGAAGGATTAATCAGGATCGGCGCGCCTGATGACTACGCGACTTTCCTGCTGCCTCCGATTCTGTCCGCTCTGGCGAAAGCGCATCCCCGATTGCAGTTCGAGGTGACATGCGACAATGCCTGCGATCTGCTGCCTTTATTGACGAAGGGACATCTGGATGTGGTCGTTGCGACGCATCGTCCAGATGCGGTCGCTGGACAGGTCGCGAGGCATGAACCGCTACATTGGGTTGCCTCGCCCGATTTCATTGATGATCAAGAGCAAGCTCTTTCGCTCGTTCTGTTTCCTTCTGGTTGTGTGTGCAGGGAAATCGCCTTGGACGTATTGCAGCGCATCGACCGCCGATGGCGCGTTGCATATTCCACGCGAAGCATAGGGTTGATCGAGAAAGCCCTTCTTGACGGATCGTCGGTTTCCGTGATGGAGGCCTCTGTCATACCACCTGTTCTCAGGATCATTGACGGACAGGCAGGTTTGCCCTCGCTGCACGAAGTAGTAATATCCGTTCATCAATCGAACACTTGCGAAGCGCACGTGGCACTCGCGGCCGACTTTCTGGTAGAAAAACTGGGAAGGGCTCCTCTGCGAGCCGTTTCATGACACGGGCCTGACAGCAGCGCTGAATTGAGACCGGACATTGGAATCTCCGGCCTGTGTGGCAGCTTCGTCCGCATCTCACCTGTTCAAACAACGCGCAGCGAATGGTCACTGCATTGTGTGTTCTCCTAGTGTTCTTCACAACCCCCATCTGTGCACGTTCGGGGCGGTTGGGCCATATCAATGAGGTCAAGCATGAGGTGATCGGCAAAGTCATGCAGGAGAATGGCGCGCGTGGTGGCGTCAGTAATTATTATGTGTCCCGCGCAGTTCACAACAATCAGAACCCATTCTCTGACGTGCTGCCCAAACTGGCTCCGAAATACGACGCCGAGCTGCAGGCCGGATGGAAACAATGAAGCCGGGCGACTACAAGCCGACTGACGCCGACAAGGCCATTGCCCGCGCGACCGCCTTCTTGCCGTCGACCTATGCGAAGCAGGGCAAAGATGTGGCGCAGGCTATGGTGCGCGCCGCGGCCACGGCCGCCCTGCCGAAGGCCGAAGAGATCCGCAAGGAGCGTAAGACCCTGATCGCTGATCTGGCCAAATGGGGCGCGCTTGGCGAAGAGAAACAGAAAGCTGTCAGCGAACGTCTCTACCGCGCCTTCACGCACAAGGAGATCGAGCAGCTGGCCGACCCGAAATCAGCACTGTCCCGCAGTCTGCCTGTTCTCTCGCAGCAACCGCAGTCTTTCCGGGCCGGTCTGCTCGAGCTGTTCCGTGCCGGCACCAGCGTCTCCCTGCCGTGGGGCAAACGCCATGATGAGTTGTCGAAAGATATCTCGCGCGGTGTCGATCGCGATCGCGGGTATGAGATGGATTGATCCCGAATGGCATTTCGTTGAAACAAGTTGCTCGAATTAGAAAGGGAATCGCGATGGGTGTTGGCGAAGCAGCTTTGTTCAAGGCAACAAGTTTTGATGGAAGAATTTCTGTTGGGGATTTGAACGAGCCCATTACCTTCGTGGCTCATGCTGGTAATGATCACCGCCTTGTTGTCGATCCGCTTAATGTAGCTGGATCTACCTATGTGGCTTTGAGCAAGGCCAGGGGCGAACCCGGCGGGCACGGGGAATCCATTCATCTGACCGGAACGGCCAGCGACGGGACCAGATTTTATTCCGAGCACATGGAAGTTCGAGGCTCGAGATCTGGCACGGATGGTCACCAAGTTCAGCTTACGACTGGCGAGGCGTCTATCACACTGCCTCGGGAAGCGACGGTCGGTGACGATGAATTGGGATTGCGTTTATCGTTGCGTGGATTCCAGAGCTTTCGGCCTAATCCGGTAAATGCGCAGCTTGGCCGAGTCACAGTTCAAGGTGCACACAAAAACGTAGCACCCGACGATGTGAGCGGCACCATCGTCATTCAAAACAACGACGGTCAACCTGGCGAACACTGGCGTGAACAAGCGCTATCCCTTGCGAAATTCATCTGGAGCGGACTTCAGTTTGGACATGGAGGGCGGCTGCACGTGCCATTGATCGAGGAGTTTCGATCAGACGAGGTAGTTGCAACATTCTACAGCGGATCTGGCCGTCCTGCCCACCTGTCATCCATCCATTTTCTGGACCAGTCCGAATTCATTGCTGCGCTTGTTGCACGATTTGAAAGTGATGACTCTTTCCCAGATGATGTCTGGCAGGCGGTTGGCTGGCTGAACAGCGATACCACGATCGACGAAATACGCTACCTGACGCTCATGACCGCAATTGAAACGGTTCTGGACAGCCTTGTTCCGGACGCCCCCTCGACTTTGATCCCGAAGGAAAAGTTCAAACCGATCCGGGAAGCTCTCATTCAAACCTTGGGCGAATTCGACCTCAGCGACGAAGAAAAAAGTGTCTTCGAAGGCAGTATCAAAGGGATCAACCGAGCGCCAATATCTCGAAAACTCAAAGCTTTGATAGAAAAGTACGGTCTCTCACCCAGCGACTTTGATGACGACATGATCCGGCGGCTGAACAAGCAACGCAATTCGATTACCCATCGAGGTAAAGCACTGGACGGTGAAAACCTATGGGACAGCATCTTGTATGCTCGCGAACTGATCGCACTGATCGTTTTTGCCGAGCTGCGCTACAAAGGGAGCTACCAAAGGTACGCCGGGGGTCATGAGCACCGAAGGCTATCGTAGGTGACGTGTGTGCCTTTGCCCCAATTATCGCGATCATATATATCAAAAAGCGAAAACCCGCGAGGACCGGTTAAGGCTGTCGCGGGCATCTGGAAATTGAAGACCTAACTTTGCCTTCGATTGCCCTTTATATAGGGTGGCTCACGGGCACATGTCAAGTAAAACGGTCTAGACCCAATAAGGACCGCGCGGAGCAGTAAGTCATTGGTCACAAATATTATCTCACAAGAACGCCTTACCAAATACCTCAAGGCCGCCGGGTTCGATCAAACTCGGGCGCTTGCACTCTATGGATGGAACATTCAGTTGAGTGAATCCTTCTTTCCAGTCTTGAGCGCTTCGGAGGTCTGTTTGCGCAACATTGTCTCTCGACGTCTCATTGCACTTTACGGCCAGAACTGGTGGGATGACGCCGCTTTTCTCACGCAAATCAAGGCTGGTGGTAAGCGGATCGTGCTCACAGCACGTGAAAAACTTATTAAACGGGGCACTCTCTCTTCCGGTGGCATGACTGCTGAACTCAACTTTGGCTTCTGGGTCAACATGCTCCTACCTCGCATGAGCCAGTATTCTGGTCGAACCTGCACTCGGAGTTTTCCGATCTTCCGGCGGCCGTGACCTACGACCGGCTATACAGGAGATGCGACGAAGTCCGGGAATTCCGAAACCGTGTCTTTCACCATGAGCCAATCATGCACATGAACATCACCAAAGAGTATAGCCAAATCGTGGAGCTAATCGGTTGGCTCAGCCAGGACAAAGCGACTTGGATCAAACCGTACTCGCGAGTGATGGCGGTTGCTCGCCAGAAGCCATAACCGCGCTGTCCCGCTATAACAGGCTTGCGTTACAGCTCTTTGGCGCCAACTCTTTCACAGTTCGATGACCTTATATCTCTGAACTCCTCGATGCCGAACTTGATCCCGGTCAATCGCAACGCACGAAGTCTATTGAGCTGCTATCCTCTGACTAACCTTCGAAACTTTTGTCGCTTTGCGAACCACGAACGGGCCCATTGCCAACACATCGATGCCGGTCGAAAAAAAGCAACGAAGCGCATCCGTTGGCGACTCAACAATCGGCTCGCCCATAACATTGAAGCTTGTGTTCAATAGGACGGGGTGGCCGGATATCTCGCCAAACGCCGAAATCAAGCGGTGGTATTCCGGCGCAACTTCGGAATCTACTGTTTGGAGCCGAGCTGACCCATCCACATGAACAATTGCTGGGATGTGTGCCTGCATTTCACCCCGCACGGGTGCAACTTTCAGCATGTAGGGAACGTCAACGTCGATATCAAAGTATTCTTGTGCTCTTTCTTGGATTACCGAAGGTGCGAATGGTCGGAAAGGTTCTCGATGCTTAACCTCAGCATTGATTTTTTGTTTCATGTCCGCTTTCGTCGGATCAGCCAGAATGCTGCGTGCACCAAGTGCGCGAGGGCCAAACTCCATTCGACCCTGAAACCAACCGACAATCATTCCATCATGTAGCGCGCTTGCAGTCTCGCCGTAGACATCGTCCGATTTTTGATACGGTACCTTTGCCGATCGCAAAGTCGCTTCAATTTCTTCTTCAGAATAGATACGCCCCAGATATGGCGTATTGTGTATTATTTTTTTCTCTGATTTTAGTATTTTAGAATGTACATAGGCAGCAGCGCCTATACTGGTGCCATTGTCCCCAGCGCCCGGCATCAAGAAGATATCTTCGAAAATACCTTCCCGGATAATCCTGCCGTTTACAACGCTATTGAGAGCCACACCACCAGCATAAACTAGATGCTTTTCATCTGTACGGCGTCGAAGCTTGCGGGCAATCTTTAAGATAGTGTCTTCAAGAACAGACTGGAATGCGGCTGCAACATCGGTGTGATGTTGTCGGATGTCTTGGCCCGGCATACGTGGCGGTCCAAACTTCTCAACAAACTCTTCGTTGAACAGGCATCGCCCAAGAGATGGGAAGTCAAACCATTTGAGGTCAAGTTTAACGCTCAGGTCGTCTTCTACTCCAACCATGGAGGCAACAACGTCATAAAACCGAGAAGGATCTCCACACGGAGCCAGCCCCATGGTTTTTCCTTCATCATAGTTTGGTTGGAATCCGCAAAACTGAGTAGCTACAGAATAAAAGACTCCGAGTGAGTGGGGAAAATAACTCTCCCCATACGCCATGACATCGCTTTTGTGAGCTTTACCTACCCACGTTGTCGACCATTCCCCCCAACCGTCAATCGATAGCAATGCTGCCCGTTCCCACGGTGATACGAAGTAGGTCCCCACCGCATGAGCCAGATGATGATCGATGAAATGGACTTTGGGGCGATGTACTGAACCTTCTGGCCAGGTATCGTTGTACCAATCCCAGAACGTCAGATTGCGCTGCTTCAGGCGTTCAAACTCGTAGTCAAGAAAATTACCTTTGCGTTCTTGCAGTGCCGAAGCATAGGCCAATTTCGAGTGATCCGCTTTTCCCGGGTTTATCGACACTGCAACATGATGAATCTCATCTGGTGATGTACTGGTTTGCTCCAGAGTTTCGTTGATCGACAGAGTCGGAAAGCTCTGAGTGTGCTTGGCTCGAGAGAGCCGCTCCTCTTCAACCGCAAAAGCTATCTCCCCATCCTTTATCAGACATGCCGATGAATCATGAAAAATGTAGTTTAAGCCAAGGATGTTCATTGCGCAGCCTCCAATGAACTATTTGAAAGTGTCGCGCGCCTTACAAATTCACTATAGAATTCAAAGCCTTCCTCGGAACACGTAAGGTTCTGGTAGCCACTTTGCCGCTTGTCTTGCTTTGATTGAGCTTGCTCTAGATACTTCAGAAATTCTTTGTTCAGATTGATGTTGAATTGCTTGTAGATGCGCGTAGTCGTCCGCTGAACATCAGTCGTAAAGTCACGAAAAGATACGAGTATAGCCTTGCGGCGCAGCCGATATTCACTCCAAAAATCGACAAACTGACGGCATTGATCGCGCCTAAAGGCTGTATTCATTTGGTTCCAGCCAGTTCGGTGAGTTGGATCAACCCCATGTTTGACGTGCGTGCATGTCACAGACATCGTCAGATAGGAATTGAGCATTGGCTGCGGCTCACGACAAATCATCAAGAGCCGGGCGTCGGGCAACCTGTCGATTACAGCACGACAAAACTCAACTGACTCGTTTTCTTTAGCGAGAAAGATCTCGTCGTTGCCGCGATAAAAGTACACCTTTCTAATTACGCGCAAAAAAGTGGAGATCATTTTGTCTTTGTCAGCGTCTGCAAGACCATCAAAACGAGAGATGCGATCCAAGACTGGTTTGAAAGGGAACCTACGAAAAACGAAGTAGTGGTGAAAAAAACGTTCTTCCAGGAAAATGCCAAATTCCTCGTAGTTCCCTAGGACATGTGCATGGATTTTCTTGCAGGTGTTCCCTAGCTCGGTATTTGGCCAATAGCTTCGGTTTTCCAACCACGGTCGAAGTCCCAACCTGTCCACAAAAAGCCAAAAAGTTATGTAGGGATATCGCCACTCCAGATGCTTGACGCTCAAGAAGCTATCTTTGTCCTCCGACAACGTCCGCAACAAGAACGTCGTTCCGCTTCGAGGTTGTGAAACAATGAATATTGGTTCCCGGATTTTTTGATCATGATAAGTCGCAAAAAATAGTTCATCTGCGACCCAGAACAAAGCCCATATTGGCAGGAGTACGACCTCCTTAAGCAAAAACAACAGCATACTTGTTCTTTGCCGGATTGTGATGTCTGGCGCGATCAAGGTTGCGATAACCACCACTCTAAATGACGTCCAATTTGGAAACGGGAGGACAATCGCTGAGAAAAAATACGTTGCAAATAAAACAAAGAAGATCATTGACGACCTCTCAAAATAAGTTCCATGACATGGGTAGCGTTCGCGCTAGAGATGAGGAGCCCGAAATGACGCAACCCCCTATTGCAGAAATTCATGCTCAGATTGACTGGCGTGCGCTACGAATCATTCTTGAAGTTGCACGCTCCCAATCGCTGAAAAGCGCAGCCGCCAACCTGGGAATGACCGAAAGCACAGTTTCCAGATACGTGAGTTCGGTTGAGGGCCGCCTCAGCCTCGACCTGTTTGAACGAACCCCGAAGGGAATGATGCTGACGAGTTCAGGAGAAAACCTTTTTCAGCGCTTGCAGCAGGCTGAGTTCGAAGTTGAGGCGGGTTTAGAAACTGCACTGGGCACTCAGGCTATGCCTGCAGGAACAGTACGTCTAACTACTGTGCCCCTTATCGCCAATCGGCTGTTGACGCGCCACGTACATAAACTACTGAACGAAAATCCTAAATTGAAACTGGAATTGGTCGGCCTACCAGCAGATCTGAGCATGATGAGCCGAGAAGCAGACTTAGCAATAAGGTTGTCTCGACCTGTGACGGAAATGGATGTTCTGACGCGAAAAATCGGCTCAATCGAATACGGGGTGTATGCCGCAAGTCCGGAGCTGTTTCCTGGAAATGATGCAAGTGCTTTGCCTTGGTTGTCCTACGAAGCTGACATGAGCCAACTTCCTAACGCCGCGTGGATCAGCAACTACTCTGAAATGTCTGGAGAAGCCGTTAGTAACATCAGCTTTAATGACGCTGAAGGCTTGGTAGGTGCGGTGATTGCTGGCCTGGGCAAAACGCTACTTCCCAAAATCGTTGCGGCTACCATTTCTGAGGTCACCGAGCTGAATGGGTATCGAGATTTACCTGAGCGCGAACTTTGGCTCCTGACGCACCCCAACCTCGTCAAAACGCGGCGTGTGCAGGTCGTGACAGCATGGCTGAAGCAAGTATTCTCTCAGGTATAGATGGCCACCAATCCAAGCCTCAGGCTCCGGGGCAGCAACATTTGCAATCCCCACTTTCGATTCTTGGTGTTTTAAGAACCGATGCCACCGCCGTACCCTTGAAGGAAAGGGAGATGCGAGATGCGGTTCATCGTTCAGTTCACAGACAACGAAGAATTTGCCCACAAGCGACAGGAATACATGCAAGATCACTTGGCGTTTCTGGGGCAGAACAAAGAAACAGTTCTCAGCGCGGGCCCATTGTTTGATCTGGATTCAGGTGATGGAGCTGGTGGTCTGTGGATTGTCGAGGCAGAGAGCGAGGCCGTAGTCCAATCTTTGGTTGAAGAAGACCCCTTTTACCCGACGGGCTTACGACAAGATATCAGGATACTGCAGTGGAAAGTTGTCTTTGAAAGTGGCGAGGCTCAACTATGAAGACTGACTTGAGCAGGAATAATCCGTTTTCAACATATCAATCAAACTTCGCGGCAAATTTCACTTTTGGCCCAGAGTTCGACGATTGGGTGTGTGAAACGATGTTACCAATTCTACGTGGGGAACAAAGAGACGGCAGGCAGCAGTCTCTCGTCGACGTTGGAGCCGGGCCGTGTTATTGGGCTATGCTTTTTCTGGAACGAAGTCCTAGTATCACGATAACTGCAATTGATCCGTCACCCGATCTTATTGAGGTACAAGCACTACAAGTCGCGAACCGAAACCCAAACGCCGCCAGTCGGTTGTCCAGAAAATGCCAATCCGCCCAGGAGTTTGCCAAGAAATCTAATGACGCTGGCGGACCGGCACTATTTGACTGTATCTACTTCATGCAATCCGCCCATTATGTGGGGCATGACGAATTCAACCAAGTCTTCGGACAGTTGGCTTCATCGCTACACCCAGGAGGCAGAATTGTAATCCAGGCAAGGAACATGACGCCTGATTGGTATCCTTGGGCATTTCCGGATGAATGGTTACCGGCAGTCGAAAATGAGTTGCATGCGACCGACATGTTTTATCGTGCTGATCGCTATGCACAGGCGTTTGAAGCAATGGGGGACACCTTTTCAAAGGTTGAAGTCACTGAAGCCGTCACGAACGTAGCAGTGCCTGCAGACGACTATTGGCAAAGGCTGGAAGATCGTTGGATCCCTACGTTTATGAGTGAACGGATAATCAACTCTTCGATGCATCGCTTAGGGATTGACGGCATGAAATCGCGCTTCAAAGCCGAAGGGCGCGAAAGTGTCTGCTGGACAGAAAAATACGCCGTGGTCAGTGCTCATGTCTAGTTCTGCCGCAGAATTGCCTGGGCGCCAGGACAATGTTCTGCTCGGTTCAATCTACATTTGCATCTCTGCAGCAATGTTCGCAGCGGCCGGCGCGGCCGTAAAGCTTGCACTGCAAGACATTTCGCCAGTGCAACTGGTTTTTTGGCGCAATCTACTGAGCATGCTGATATTCGGAGGCTTTCTGTTAGCCTTTCGCCCGTCTGCCTTTAGAAATCTAAAGAGCGGGCGGGTCGGACTGCATCTACTCAGGTCCACACTGTCTCTTGCAGTATTGTATTGCTATTTTTATGCAGTATCGCAGATTGAGCTCGCTACCGCTGTGTTACTGCTTTCTACCAGCCCGGTGTTTGTGCCGATCTTGGCATTAGCGTTCCTGCGACGAATTTCTGCGGCTACCGTATGGTTGGGAGTGCTAGTGGCATTCTTTGGTGTCGCTCTCGTCGTCGATCCCACGCTTCAATATAGTTTTGATCTCAAAAACTACTTCGGGATGGGAGCCGGATTGATGTCCGGATTGTTGGGTGGTGCCGCGACTGTTGTGATATGGAAAATGTCGGACACAGAGTCACCAGATCGCCAGATGGTCTACTTCACAATAGTCAGTTTTGCTCTTTCCATCCCACTTTGCTTGCTCAATTGGCAAACACCTCAACCAGAAACGTTCCTGCCAATTATCGCCCTTGGGTTTGCCACAACGTTTGCTCAATACTACCTGTCTAAAGGTTGCGAAGTAGCACCCGCAGACAAGATCAACACGTGGAACTACTTGTCGATCGTGATTGCGGCTCTGGCAGCGTATGTCGGCTGGAATGAGAAGTTAACAATGCCGACTATTATCGGCATGCTGTTCGTAGTGATCGGCGCGCGAATTGCCAGCAAAACATTCAAAAGGTAATTGCCTGGCTGGACCGAAGGTGCGAAATCGGACATCGCTCTTTAAACTTCGAGTATTTTGTAAACAGTTTTGACGACGGAGTGTTGATATCAAACGGGAAATTCGTCATCACGACAATGATCTTCAGTTTCTTCGGCTGACTTTACAAATTCCAGAATAGACTCGAGGGAAAATGTTAAATGGCAATATCTGGTGACGACGTAAGAGTTCTTCACGCCTATGCCAAAGGCGCCATGGATCGAGCACACCATCATGCAGGTGAAGTCAAAGGAATAGCTCTCGCTCTCCTCGGTGGGATTATCTGGCGCGGTGATCCCGGCACAATCGAGATAAAGCAATACGACGGTGACCCAGCCCCTTGATCCGGGCCGTTTGGATGTAGAATCCGTTCCTTTTTCTTTCTTGTGATTAGGTTGCGGTCAAGGCCTGCTGAGCGGAGCCCTTGCGTAGCTCAAGCGAAGCAGGCCGGGTTGCACGGTTGAGATTGGCGTAAACGGCTGGGGTCAGCCCGCCAAGCGATGTGTGTGGTCGCTGTGTGTTGTAATCGATCCTCCAGTTTTCGATGATCTTTCGGGCTTCGGCGAGATTGCCGAAGATATGCTCATTCAAACACTCATCTCGCAGACGGCCATTGAAGGATGTGTCGCAAATATTTGGAACGGCCAAATTCAGCGACTTACTGGATACACCTATCCTGCGATTTCGGCGAATAACTGGAAGCCAGACGTCGTATCGCTGGAGAATTGCCGCTTCCTGATCATGTTGGCGACCTCGATGCCGTCCAGAGTAGCCGAGGCGGATCTGAACGATTTGAACCCACACATATGCCGTACGCGACGCTTGATAAATCGATGATCCTGTTCGATCAGGTTATTCAGATACTTGGACCTGACCGTTTGGATTTTGGCTAGGCAGCCGAACCGCTTCAGGATCCTGTTCACCTCTCGAATGCCCGCCGCGTTGGCGCCACTTTTGTCGATGACAATCTTGTTCGGGATTCCATTTGAAGCCAGCGCTTTGCCAAAGAACCTTGCTGCTGCTGGACGGTTCCTGCGCTCAGACAGCATGAAATCAAGAGTATTCCCAGCTTTGTCGACGGCCCGATAGAGGTACTTCCAATTGCCGCGAACACGAATATAGGTTCTTTAATTGAGCAGCAGCTCTCGGTGACTTTATTCCAGTATCGACCACCTGCAAGGTTCTTTCCGAAGTCATCCTGTTGGAGCTCCATCTCGGCGTTCAAGGCATCAACCCCCAAAGGTCTCATGCGCGGTCTGGTTAAATAGCCGCATGTAGATCTCACGGGTTCGGTCGACAGCCTGCCGTGTTGGTCGGTACGGCAACTCGTGTTCGGTTTATCCGCTGTTACGCTGATTATGCCTCCTTCATTTGAAAGGTTGATCCGTTTGTCCAGATGGCGTGCATAAGGACCGCAAGTTTTCTGGCTAAGGCGACAACCGCCTTCTTGTGACTGGTACGGGCTTTGAGAGCCCGAGCCCATCTCTGTAATTCAGATCCTTTGCCCGGTTTTACTCGGTTCAGTAAACTGCTGGCCGCTTCATAGAGCGTAGAACGCAGCATAGGATCGCCCCGTTTCGATATTCGCCCCCCATAGTCGATGTCCCCCGATTGGTAGCGCCGGGAAGTCAGCCCGAGATAGGCTCCGACCGATCTGGATTTCACAAACCGATGCGGGTTGTCGATTGTTGCCACAAAGGTCACAGCGCTCACCGGGCCAACGCCAGGGATCGTCATCAAACGTTGGCAGGCTTCATCGTTTTTCGCATGGCGCGCCATTTCTTTACTCAGAGCTGCCGCTTGCCGCAGCGCGGTTGTGCGCAAGTCGAGCAAAGGCAGGATGATCTTGGATAAGATTGGCCGATCTTTCAGGATCGCGTGGACCCGTTCCTCGTATGTGTGCAGATGCCTTGGCAACCGCTGCCCGAAACTGGCCAAAAGACCGCGGATTGTGTTTTCGACATTCACGCGGGATTTCAATGCCACTTCCCGAGCTTTCAGCAATGCCCGCCGCTCCTGGGCGAGCCGGCTCTTAACCTCTACCTTCCGATAGAACCCCGTGCGCGCCAGCTCTGCTAACATGGCGGCATCATTGGCATCAGTCTTGTTGTGCATCTGGCTGAGAACAGCATGAGCCTGACGGGCGTCGATGCAAACCATCGGCAATCCCCGATCCGAGAGCTCAGTATAGAGCCAGTTCGCCATTCGACCGGTTTCGAGGACGACGCATTTGAGGGAACCAAGGTGTTTGCGCAGCACTTGGAAAATGACATCCGGTTCGGTGACTTTCTTCGCAGCAAACACCGGATCACCGTTCTCGTCGCATAAACAAATAGACGTCTCAGCTTTCGAAACATCCAATCCGACAAAACACTGTTCCATTTTACTCTCCTGTCTTTGTTCCGATGCCATCATGCACCGGCCAAGAGAGCTGCTGGTCAATTACTCAGAGTCTCGTCCATGCGCCACGAACTCAGTGTTGGACGCTTCTTTGACTGCGCACGAGCTGCGACGATCGGCGAGTATTTCACAACCCACCTATTCAATGTGGCATGGTCAACTCGCACACCGCGCTCAGCCATGATCTCTTCCAAGTCACGATAGGACACCGTGTACCGCAGATAGAAGTAAACAGCGTACAAAACTGCATCCTTGGGGAAATGACAGCCCTTTAACGAGATCATGCTCAAAAACCTGTTCGAAAAATTTCGACCAGTACAAACCTCAGATCACGCAGGCTCGTCAACTAGACCCCAGAGTTTGCGACACATCCAGTAGGAGGTAGGCAGAGCTTAGAAAACCGACGTCGGAGAGTTTTCAAAAACCACACGCCGTTGGTACTGCTTTGGCGTTTCTCCGAAGTGATCACGAAAGCGCGCGATGAAATGCGATGTGCTCTGGTAATCCAGTTCGAGAGCGACCTCCGTGACGGTGGTATCGGACGACGACAGCATGCGCGCCGCGCGCCGCATTTTTTCGCGAAACAGCCATTTGCCAGGTGGTATGCCAAACACACGTTTGAAATCGCGGTTGAAGCTTGCAATGGGTCGCCCTGCAATCCGGGCATAGTCGTCCACCGTCAGCATCGGCGCGAAATGCGATTGCATGACATCCCGAATGCCGAACGCACGTTCTTCGCTTTGACTGCGACGCAGAACCTGTCGTGTCTCCTCGATGCCTGCTTGCCCTGCGATGAAGTAGAGAAGCTCCAAAAGTTTCAGCTTCACTACAGCATTTTCCGCGCTCGCCCCTGCATAGACATCATCCATGGAATGCATGAAGGTCGACATTCTCTCGTTCTTACGCAGGCACAGGACCGTGTGGCTTGTCTGCGCCTGCGAGGTTTCCGTGTCTTTCTCGAATTCACGAACCAGCGCGCGGTTGAAAAAGAACAGATATGCTCGCAACGGGCCATCCTCATGCCGGAAATCCGTATGAAACGGCAGGCCAGCGGGGATCAGGACCATGTCACCCGCATTGAGCACAACGTCCGGCTCTCCTTCGACCAACAACCGCTCCTGTCCAGAGATCAGGAAACTCACGCAAGGCTCCGTCAGGATGAAACCGATATTCCTCAAATCGGAAAACGCCGTTTTCTCGTAGACCCGCCCCCAGCGGCCTTGGAGGATCGTGCGGGCCTCGGCAAAATCCTCAAGCCCCTGCGGCAGTATCAAAGCATCCGGGTTCAATTTTGCCTCCTCGTGAAACAACCTGCAGAGAACTGAACAGGATGGCAACAAGCCCAGTCACTGTGACAACTTGTCCAAATGAGTTGATCGAAAACCGCTATCCGCGCGTGCTTCCCGACAGCGGCCTAATGCTCACTCATTCAGATAAGTCCCAATCGACCACTCTTGAAAGGAGACGAAATGAGCATCTGGGTCACACTGGAAATGACGGTGCAAGCCGGAAAATTCGAGGAGCTTCACAGCTTTCTCGAGGACAAACTGCCCGCCGTACGTGGGTTCGACGGCGCCCTGTCCGTTTCCCTGTTCTATGACGAAGGCAGCCGGAAACTGCTGATCCTCGAGGAATGGAAATCCAGGGAGCACCACGGCGCCTATATCGCATCAATCCAAGAAAACGGCGTGATGGCAACGTTGGTCGGGTTCATGACCGCGCCGCCTGAGGTGCAGTATTACGAGCGGATGGTGCTCTGATGCCAGGAACCGAGTTCTCGATAACGCGCCGAGCGGTTGTGCTGTCCGGCGCTGCCGCATTGGCCGCGTCCACCATGCCGGGCGCAAGCTACGCGGCGCGGAATTCCAAAGCCCAGGTGCGCATACAGGTTACACAATGGCCTGCTGGCGCGGTGCCCAACGAGTGGGTCATAGCAAGGCGATCCTCTCGCAGGCATCTCTCCCTGAAGATCCTTGCTTCTGAGGTCGGCGTCATTGCCATAGAGGAGGTGCGCGACGAAACAAAGAGCATCGCCGGGTTTACTCAACTCGAAATCTGAACCAACAAGCCAAGGCGCTAAGCCTTGGCTTGCCTCAACCTCACACCATCACGGGACAAGCATGGAGGAAAAGTGATGTCGTTGTATTCTCTTGGAGCAGCGCTCCTGTCCATTACATGGCTGTGCGTTCATCTGGTTCTCGGAGGCAGAGACGTACTGATCCCGCTTCTGAATACCCCGAACCTCGATCCGGTCGTACGGGACACCCTGTATCTGTGTTGGCATTTCGTCAGCGCCACCATTGCAATCATGGCGGGACTATTTGTCTGGGGCAGCACTTCGAAGAATGCGGCACCAGTCCTTGCCGCATCGATCATAGCCGCTGGGTTTGCAGTGACCGGCATAACCCTAGTAGCAGTAATTGGCGCGAGCCACCTTCAGGTCCCACAGGGTTGGTTGTTCCTTCCCGTGGCCTGCCTTGGTTTCTTCAGTGCGTGGAAAAAGTAACTACGAGCCGTTTGACCACCAACAACTCGGCGACCAACACGCTGCCCAGTTCCGGGCAACCCATCCCCAAATCACACAGGCCGAAAGCAACGTCCTGATCGTCGGGATCGATTTCGCACAACTGCCATGTGGCGGAACCCCCTGGAGGCCAAGCTAGAGATGGGGGCTTTGACCCCGCGCCTATGGCGCTCTCCAGGGTATCACCCGCAAGATGATGGGGTGATTGCGATCAGGGGACTGGAAGGAACCTGATGCAATTCCTGAAGCCGCCATTCGCTCATGGCGCGGCGGATTCAACGAACAAGCCCTCTGCAGAAGTCTCAAAATCTAGCTGCGTGTGCTCGCAGCGCGGATTTTGCCGCATGAGCATCATCCGGAGCTCGGAAATGCGGCACGAAGAGCGGCCATTGGCGTCGGGTTCAGCGAGATTTTACCTGGCAATGAGCGAGACTCGGAAGAAGCAGACTTTTACTACGCAGCTATTGCTCGTGCAGAAATCGTTGGTACTTGCGGCACTAGAAAATAAGCGTCGCAGCGGATCTTGCGTTTTATACCGGTTTTTCGAACGAGCTTCAATTTTCAAGTCATAAGCGCTTTGCAGATAACATCCGTGCCACCCACATCTCAGCTTCCGCCTTGGTTCAGGCGAGTTCGACGGACCTATCTCGGGCGGCTGACAACGTGGCACGAACCAGGTCAGAGAGTGCGCCACTATCTGTCATTACATCCAGTCCGGCAGCGGTCGTGCCGTTGGGACTGGTTACGGTATTGCGAAGGTATTCCGGATTAGCGGTTTGCTCAAGCAGACGTCCGGCTGCAACAACGGTTCCTATGGCAAGATTTCGCGAAGTCTCATCCGGCAATCCCAGGGTCTGCGCGGCTTCGATCATGGCTTCACATAGCGCAAAATAGTAGGCTGGCCCACTCCCTGAGAGAGCTGTGACTGCGTGCAGATCGTCTTCGCGATCAAGCCAGGAGAAGACACCGATCGATGAAAAAAGTGAGGCAACCAGAGCTTTTTGAGATGCCGTTGTGTTTTCGGATGCGAAACCGGCGCTGACCGCGTACCCAACCATGGCGCCTATGTTTGGCATGATTCGAATGACTGCCGGATTGCCAAGTACCGCACCCTGAATGGTGTCAGTTGAAACGTCAGCCGCGACCGAAACCAGAACCGAGTTCGACCCAAGTAAACCCTGCACCGATATTACTGAATCGACCACCATTTGAGGTTTGGTCGCCAGCAAAACCGCATCAGCATTCGTGTATTCGGGAATCTTCGATGCAGTATCGAAGTGCTGATATTTATGACCGGCAAAGATGTCTTCAGGCATCTCGTCGAATGATGGCTTGGTGTGCGGATCAAGTACCAGAAACTGAGTTGGGGTTTCCAGATTTTTCAGCCATCCATACAGCATGGCGCTGCCCATTCGGCCCGCTCCGACAAGAATAACTGTCCGCATCAGAGTACACCTTTGTCGGCGGCGCGCAACGTCGCCATCAATTCGGCGTTCTTGTACCTCTCCAGTGAGAAATCTGAGGCGTAGTCAGGGAGTTCCGCACCTGCGATTGTTGCTGCACAAAGCTCACCAGCCGCACAAGCAGCCATCGTTCCAAAGCCAGACATGGCACAGTTCATGAAAGCGCCGTCCAGCCCCATTTGGCCGATCAGCGGCCAGTTTTCTTCCGTTCGGGTGTACCACCCACCATAATGGTGCATGTTTCGCGGAAGCTTACCGTAATATTGCTTGAGCGCGGGTGTCAGACGTGCCGCGCCACGCAAAACAATGTCGGGATAGTTGTCATCCAGAGGGGGCTCCCATGTTGCCTCTGCCGGAGTTTCATTGAATGCCCACCCCAGTTTGATCCACTGTCCACCGTCACCTCCATCCGGTCTGCAGTGGATTGCGCCTGGCAATTCCTGAGCAAGCCAAGCGAAGTCGGGATCCTGAAGAAGCATTTCTTTCTCATCAGTGTCCCAGTCAATCTCTTGGCTGTCGAGATCAATTGAAAATGGCAAAGCGCGCGGGACCGCGCCCAGCCGATCTTCGAACGCAATTTTCTGCTGAAACGTATTGTAGATGGGGAGTTCGACACCGAGCATTGCAGCGATCTTGCCTGCAAACGGCCCAGCGGCATTGACGACGAGATCTGCTTTAATCTTCTGCGTTCCGTCTGAAGTTAGCACTTCAACCTGGAAGCCATCATGTGAAGATATGCTCTGCACTTCCCCCACAACGCGGTTTGTCCCTAATTCCTTGAGGTAATCGAGCATATACATGCCCAACTGTTGGCCGCTGATATCGCCGCCTCGCCGGATGTGAATGATTGTGGCAACGCCCTGATCGTAACTTGGGAATTTCGACCGTATCAGATCCTGATTTTGCAGGATGTCAACTCCATCCGGAACGCCCCGCCAGTCTGGCTTGTCAAATGGATGATAGGTATTTGACGTGCCCGCGGTGTGATAGCGAAGAAGCCGATCCGCGTCGTCTTTCAGACCATCATGCAGTTGTTGCACCAGCCCGTCGATATTTGCGCTTCGAGTTGCAAGCGCATATCCGCGTCGGTTCAAGTTGATCCGGTTATTGCTGTCTCGCGCAATATCTTCCAACAGATCAATGCTTCGGTTGGTGAACGAAACCATCATCGGATGAGGCCACCAGTTTCGGTAATTTTCACCGGACTGGGCAGAGGTGAAGGACATGGGCTGGTCCCGGTCAATCAACGTGATCCGGGTTGCCCTATGATTTTTCGCCAAGAAATAGGCGGTTGAAATCCCAATGATTCCTGACCCCAGAACAGCGACATGGTTTGTTGATGTGACCACCGGAGTATCCTTTTACTTAATTCCGATTTCGGGCAGAGGCTTATTGCTATGGACGCGCGCGATCTCCAGACGTGACAGGTCGATAGACTGATAGTCCCCTGTCAGCGCCAGTTCAGACAGCGCGCGGCCAACGGCCGGAGCATGCGTGATCCCGTGCCCCGAAAACCCGCATGCCGTGATGATATTGTCGTGGCCAGGTGAGTAGCGACCAATAATCATGTTTCCATCCAATGTGTTCTGGGCGTAGTGGCCGAACCAACTGCGTTGCAGTTTCAACTCTTCGAATTTGGGAACGAGTGCTGCCATCATCGGCCAGATCGTGTCTTCGAAGTAATTAGCAAAGAAACCGGAAAAGATGTCGTCAACAAACCCAAGTTCGATATCAAAGCTTGGGCGGCCTCTGGCAAATCCGTCTCCTTCTGGCCGAAAGAACATGCCACTTTCGTCTTTGACCAGCGGCAGCGGCTCAAGCGCGTGGGCGCATTTCCAGAAATGCTGAACGCGACACATTGGGACAACAGGCAGACGGCCACCGGTCATCTCGGCAAGGGGGGCTACCCATGGACCAGCGGTATTGATGAAAAAACTCGCTTCGATTCGCTGGCCGTTGTCCAACGAAACGGACGTTACCTTGTTCCTGTCGCTGTCGATTCCGGCGACTTTTGCCTTGATATACTGAACCCCGAGATGCTCTGCCGCGCGACGGAACCCCCAAAGCCCCGAATTTGGATCAATCCAGCCATCATCGGGTGTATGGCAACCTAGCACAATGTCATCGCGCTCGATCGAAGGGAAACGCCGGCGCAACTCGGCATAGTCGATCAAGTTGGCATTGACGCCGAGCGAAGACTGCAGCGCCTGATTTCTACGCAAGGTCTCTTCACCATCTTTGGTCACAACAAACAGATAACCCTGCTCGGTGAAGTTGATATCCGGAATGTCCGGAATGTCCGACAACTCCTCTGCAAATCTCTTATAGAAACCGAGGCTGAAAGTAGACATCTGGATGTTTTCCGGGACACTCATTTGCTGGCGTACACCACCCGCACCTTGAGGTGTTGTCGCAAATTCATAGTTTGGATCCGGCTCGATCACGCAAACCGATCCGGCGGCACCGGAACGTGCCAGAAAATAGGCAGCCGCCGACCCCATGATTCCACCACCGATTATTGCGATGTCGTGCTTCATGCCCTTTGGTTCCCTTTTCTTTGGGATATTCAGCCAGTTCATTTGCCAATAACACCAAACCCTTGGCAAGATTTGTATAATAAGTTGACAAAATAGTATACGTTTTGCAAGGATAAAATCCGAAACTGATAATGTTCGGATGATCAAATGACGTTCAGTGCTGCCGATCCCATCTATGATGAGCTAAAGACCCAAATTCTGTCAGGCACCATCAAACCTGGAACGCCGTTGCGACAGGACGAGATCGCCAAGCGCTTTGGCGTCAGCAAGATTCCAGTTCGCGAGGCGCTTAGACGTCTGGAAGTTGACCAGTTGGTGGTTTTCGAGCGTAACAAGGGTGCTGCTGTCCGCGGTTATTCAGAGAGCGAAATCCTACAGCTTTTGGACATCCGGATCGCATTGGAGTGTCGGGCTTTGGAGCTTGCAATCCCAAACATGATCGAAAGCGACTTCCGGGACATGCGCAGATTGTTGTCGGACTATGTAAGACGCACCCAAGTCGCCGAATGGAGCGACGCGAACCTGCGTTTTCACCATATGCTCTATGAGCCATGCGGAAACACGCAACTGCTTTTCATGATCAACGATCTGCAGGCAAAACTGGGACAATATCTGCGGTTATTGGTTTCGACGGCCAGCGGCCTCGAACGCCCCATGCGTGAACATGAAGAAATTCTCGACGCTTGCGAGCAAGGCGACATCAGCACGGCTGTTAGTATGCTGCGTAAACATATTGAGATGACGCAAAAAGAGGTCGCCGCATTCCTGAGGCGGGGCGCATGAGCCATTTCCATCCTTACTCAATGACAGAAATAGGGAGTACCCAAATGAATAAACTATTTAAGCTCGCGATTGCGATGAGCGTCACAGCAGTTGCCGCCACCAGCGCTTCGGCCCAAGAGCGGCAATTCGTCAATATCGGAACCGCCGGGATTGGTGGTGGCTACTACCCGACCGGAGGTTTCATTTGCAACGTATTGAACAAGAGTCGCAATGATCTGGGGCACAACATCCGTTGCACGGTTGAATCGACTGGCGGTTCGGTGGCTAATCTTCGCTCTATCCAAGCAGGCGAAATGGATATCGCAATTTCTCAGTCCGATTGGCAGTACCATTCGTATAACGGTACGTCCAAGTTCGAAGAAGATGGCGCGAATAAAGACCTTCGCTTCCTCTTTTCGCTGCACCTGGATACCGCGCATCTGGTTGCGCGTGCCGATCAGGGCCTGAGCGATTTCTCCGATCTGGAAGGCAAGACCGTCAACATCGGCAATGCGGGTTCCGGCACAGAAGCAACGATGACCTTTGCCCTATCGCGCTACGGTCGTGAGCCGGACACCTTTTTCGGTCAGGCCACGCGTCTAACCTCTCGCGAACAGGCACAGGCGCTTTGCGACGGCAAGATCGACGCCTTCTTCTATACGACGGGTATTACGGCGTCTACGATCACGGAGGCGACCAACACCTGTGACGCGTCCATTCTGAGCTGGAGCGATGAGACCATCGACGCAATGATTGACGAGTTTCCGTACTACGCGCCATCCACAATCCCGGCGGGTACCTATAAAGGGCAGGCAGAGGATGCACAAACCTGGGGTCTCGCCGCAACCGTGGTGGCAACCGCAAACGCGGATGAAGAAGTGGTCTACAATCTGGTCAAGTCCGTGTTCGACAACTTCGAAGACTTCAAGGCGCAATCCACATTGTATACATTTGTCACGCGTGAAGGCGCTGTCGTCAACGGTCAGTCGGCACCGTATCATCCAGGTGCAGAGCGGTACTACCGCGAAGTTGGCCTGCTGAAATAAAACCAAAAAAGTGGAGGGCGCGTCGGTTTGATGCGCCCTTTTTTGCTTCTGGGGGACGGCGACCATGTCGGACAAAACACATCAAGAAGAATTAGAGGACCTGATCGCCGAGAATGATACAGGCGCCCGGGATCCGTCGGGGCTGGCACGAAAAATCATTCTGGGTGTGGCAATCTTTTGGCCGATTTATCAGCTCTATATGGCTTCGCCTCTGCCGTTCACCACCGGGATCGGATTGATTGACGACAGCCAGCAGCGCGCGATCCATCTGGCCTTTGCCTTGTTCCTGGGCTTCCTGACCTTTCCGGCTTTTCTATCGGCACCGCGCAAATACATCCCGCTCTATGACTGGATTTTTGCCCTCCTTGCTACGGGCTGCGCGCTCTATATCCTGGTGTTTTATAGGGACGTGGTTGAAAATGCCGGCGGCATTCGAACCACCGCAGAAACCATCTCCGCAATTCTCGGCATCATACTGGTTCTTGAAATCACCCGCCGAGTGCTCGGCCTGTCACTTGTCATCGTCGCCGCTGTTTTCACGGTCTACGTTTTCGTCGGGCCAATGTTGCCTGAACTGATCTCGCATCGAGGCTTTTCTCTGAACCGGTACGTTGATCACATGTGGCTGACAACCGAAGGCGTCTTTGGCCTGCCGCTCGGTGTCTCCAACAGCTTCATTTTCCTGTTTGTCCTCTTTGGTGCGCTTCTCGACAAAGGAGGGGCCGGAAATTTCTTCATCAAATTGTCATTTTCTATGCTGGGACACCTGCGCGGCGGCCCGGCCAAAGCGGCGGTTGTCTCATCTGGTTTGACAGGTTTGATTTCTGGCTCAGCTATTGCGAACGTTGTGACCACGGGTACGTTTACAATACCTCTTATGAAGCGGATCGGTTTTTCGAGTGAAAAAGCAGGTGCGATTGAGGTTTCATCCTCGATTAACGGTCAGATCATGCCCCCTGTTATGGGAGCGGCTGCCTTTCTGATGACCGAGTTTGTCGGCATCACCTACTTCGAAGTCGTCGTGCACGCATTTGTCCCTGCTATCGTCAGCTATATCGGCCTGTTTTATATCGTTCACCTCGAAGCCGTTAAGGCCAACATGCCGGTTCTTGCCAAAGTTCAGGAAAGTACGCTTCTGCAAAGCTTGGGGCGCTTCCTGTTTGGGTTTGGGGCCGTTGCACTGGTCGCCGGCAGCGTGTACGCGGTTGCAACTGGCCTTGGCGTGGTCGCAGGCGCTTACGCCACGCCTTTAGCTGGGGTTCTGATGATTGGCCTCTATGTCTGGTTGCTCAAGATTGCGGCGCGATACCCAGAGCTTGAGATCGACGACCCCAACGCACCGCTGGTTGAGATTCCAAAGCTTAAACCCACCCTTATGGCAGGCCTGCATTTTACTCTGCCAATCGGGGTTCTCATCTGGTGTCTGATGGTGCAACGGCTCTCCCCGGGTCTCGCCGTGTCTTGGGCCATTATGGTTATGGTTGCGATCATGCTTACCCAGAAACCATTGATGACTCATTTCCGCGGCGAGACCACAGGAGGGCTAAGTGACGGCCTGCGCGAAGGCTTCAGCGATCTCATTCAGGGATTTATTGCCGGGTCTCGCAATATGGTCGGCATTGCCGTTGCCATGGGTGCCGCCGGTATCATCGTCGGCGTCGTCTCCCTAACCGGTCTGGGTCTGTTGATGACCGAGATCATCAATGCGGTGTCGGGCGGCAATGTCATGATCATGCTGCTGTTCACGGCCATCATGTGCATCGTGCTCGGCATGGGCCTGCCCACAACAGCGAACTACATTGTTGTCGCGAGCGTGATGGCGCAGCCGCTGGTCGTGCTGGCGGCACAGAACGGTCTGATCATCCCGCTCTTTGCGGTGCATCTGTTTGTCTTCTACTTCGGCCTGATGTCTGGAACGACGCCACCGGTCGCTGTGGACAGTTTCGCGGGCGCCGCTGTCGCACGCTCAGACCCCATGAAGACCTGCATTCAGGCATTCTACTACTCGCTACGAACCGCGATCCTGCCCTTCATCTTTGTGTTCAATCCAGAGCTTTTGCTGATCGGTGTCGAAAACTGGTGGAGTGCAACGCTCATCATCGTGTCGTCCACTATTGCGATGTGTGTTTTTGGGGCGGCGACACAAGGGTACTTCTTCGTACGCAGTTTCAAGTTGGAAAGCGCGCTGATGATTGTGATTGCCCTATCTCTTCTGCGTCCCGGGTTCTGGCTAGACCGGGTTCAACCGCCGTTTGAAAGGGTGGAGCCTGAAACGATCTATCAAGTCGTCGAAAATGCCGAGAAAGGTGCTCAGATACAGATGCTGATGGAAGGCGAAAATTTCAGCGGAGACATCATCCAGCGTGTTGTGGCCATTCCGCTTGGTGAGACGGGCGCTCTGGGAGAAGACCGCCTGCTTGACGCAACGGGTATGGAAATGCGCTTCGATCCGGAGGGGGTGTTTGTGGACAATGTTGCCTTTGATAGCCCGGCCCAAAAATGGGGTGTGGACTTCGATTGGAAAGTTCTTGAACTCAACAAACCGAACGCTCGACTTGCCAAAGAGTGGTTCTATATCCCGGCATACCTTGCCTTGATGGGGATTATCGGCTGGCAACTGGCACGGCGTCGAAAAAATCAAGAGCAGGTGACCGAAGATGTATGATGATATCCTCGTTCCGATTGACCTCGGACACCCGGAGGCGAGCCATAAGGCCATTCGCTCGGCATGTCAGATTGCAAATGACTACGATGCTGTCCTTCACCTCCTAACGGTCGTTCAGCCCCTCGACAGCTTCACATCGACGTTCTTTCCCTCGGGATTTACGCATGACGCGACTGAAGCTGCACAAAAGGCAATTCACGCTTTCTCGAATGCGCAAGACCTCGCAGGGCTAAAGGTGCACCACGTTGTTGCTCATGGCGCGATCTACGATCAGATCCTGGCCATGGCTGAAAAGGTCGGGGCATCTCTTATTGTCATGGCATCGCACCGTCCTGAACTTAGCGATTATTTGTTGGGGCCAAACGCGGCAAAAGTCGTTCGTCATGCACGTTGCTCAGTCATGATCGTTCGGGAATAGTCGCCCTTGAACGTCCGGAACACAAACGCCGCACCGTTGGTCATGAGCCTGGGTGCGGCATTTTTGGTGACGAATGATGCAGTGGTGAAATCCCTGTCTGGTTCCTTGGCCGTGGCCGACATCATCTTTTTTCGATCTATTGCCATAGTTGCTGTCTGTTCTCTTTTACTAGTCGGCAAGAAGTCAAGGCGACCTGTACGACTAAATCGAGATGTGAGTATTCGCACGTTTTTCACGATTGCCAACGTCTTTGCCTTTGTCGCGGCCATCAGTGTCCTGCCATTTGCCGTGACTGTTTTATTGGACTTTTCAGCGATCTTGTTCGTTGCTGTCCTCTCGCCATTTCTCCTAAACGAACAGTTCTCTGTGTTGCGGATGGTCTATGTATGCATAGGCTTTGTCGGGGCATATCTTATCCTAGCACCCCAGTTCAGCATTTCCGGGTTTGCGGTGCTTTTACCGTTGCTCAGTGGCTTGATGGGCGCTGGCCGTGATCTGTGGACACGCAAGCTGGCCCATCAAGGACCTTCGCCCGCGACTTTGACACTGTATGCTTCCCTATGCATGGTATTTGTATCTCTGTTCGGACTTTCGCAAAACCCGCTTACGGTTTCCATGCCAGACGCTGGCGGTGCCATGCTCGCCGGATCGCTTCAAGCTGCAGCCTTCATCCTGATGGCAAAGGCCTACATGCTTGCAGAAGCCGGCCATGTCGCTCCATTCCGCTTAACTTCTCTGATCTGGACGGTTCTTATCGGTTTCTTTGTGTTTGAAGAAAGTTATTCTCTTCAACAGATTCTCGGGGCGTCCGCTGTCATCGCAAGCCTGATCCTTTGTGTTTTAACCATACCTGCCAGCCAACGGAGGAGCCGATGAACGCGTCTCCCTATCCACGTCTGTTCGACAGTTTTAAACTGAGGCATCTGACGCTTAAAAATCGGATTATCAGCACAAGTCACGCCCCGGCATATGCCGAGAATGGAATACCGGGCGAACGTTACCAATCCTATCACGAAGAAAAGCCAAGGGTGGCCTGTCCATGACGATGTTCGGTGGCGCGTCTTCGGTCTCGGCGGACTCCCCTGCATCCTTTGGACAGTTGAACCTCGGCGATGACCGCGTCGTGGGCTACCTGACGAATTTTGCGAAACGCATTCATAGACACGAAGTCGCACTGATGTGTCAGCTCAGCCACGCAGGCCGCCGGACACGCCCGACCAATGGCAACTGGCTTCCGACAGTGGCCCCTTCCGCCATTCGCGAACCAGCCCATGGTGCAATGCCAAAGGTATTGGAGCCGTCTGACATCCGGAGGATTGTTCACGACTACGCGGCAGCTGCGCGCCGATGCTGCGATGGGGGACTCGACGGGATTGAGCTTCTGGTCTCGGGGCATCTGATCGGTCAGTTCTGGAGCCCGCTGTCAAACAAACGATCAGACGATTACGGCGGTTCCTTCGAGAACCGGCTTCGGTTCGGCATGGAAGTTCTGGAGGCAATTCGCGATGCTGTGCGCGACAATTTCGTTGTGAGCCTGAGATTCACCGCCAATGAGTTTCAGGAAGGTGGCATCACCGAAGACGATGGCATTGCCATCGCCCTAGCACACGCAACGACTGGATTGGTCGATTGCCTCAATGTCTCTGGAGGCGCCAATTGGACCAAGGCGGGTGTTTCCGAAACTGTCCCAAGCATGGCATTCCCATCCGGTCGGTTTATCGAACTGGCGGGCAAGGTACGAGGCGCAACAGGTTTGCCCGTGTTGCACGCTGCGGGTGTCGCGGATCTGGCGACAGCAAACTTTGCAGTGTCAAAAGGGTATGTGGACCTCATCGGCATGACGCGCGCCCAGATCGCTGACCCTCATCTCGTCCGAAAACAATTGCAGGGCAAAGACACCGAAATCCGCCTCTGTGTCGGGGCCGGGTTTTGTATCGATCGCATCTATCGCGGTAATGATGCCTTTTGCGTGCACAACGCTATAACGGGCCGTGAAACGGTTCTGACTCATGACACGAAACCCGCAGAAGTGAAACGCAACATCGTCATCGTCGGGGCCGGTCCGGCGGGGCTGGAAGCGGCCCGAATATGCGCCGAACGCGGACATGCCGTGACTGTCTATGAAGCTCAGTCACACGCTGGTGGTCAGATCAACTATGCGTCTCGCATCCCATGGCGGCAAAATTTACTTGGCATAACACGGTGGCTCTATGACCGCTGCGTCGAACTCGGCGTGAGATTTCGATTTAATTTTCTTGTGGATGCGACCGACTTTGAAGGCGTCACAAAGGACGTTGTGATCTTGGCGACGGGCGGCATTCCAGAAATGGATATCGTGGAAGGCGGCAGCTCTATTGGCAATTCAACCTGGGACATCTTGTCAGGAGAGGTGGCGGTCGCGTCGAGCGTTCTAGTTTATGACGAAACCGGCAGTCAGAGCGGCGTCACAGCAGCAGAATACGCCCTGGCAGCGGGGGCGAAAGTCGAGCTGGTTACACCGGATCGGATGATCGCGGAGGATGTGGGCGTGACCAACCACGCCATTCATCTGCGTAATCTATATGGTGCCGGGGTCAGCATAAAGACGGATGAACGTCTTTCAAAGCTGGCGCGGGACGGAAACCATATCCAGGCCACGTTCCGCAATGAGTATTGCGACAAACAACGTACCCAGACTTTTGACCAAGTAGTTTTAGATGCCGGAACGGTTCCGATGGATGATCTGTATGCTGACCTCGTAACTAAGGCCCTTAACTTGGGCAAATTCGATATTGACGTATTCCTGAATGGCGACACACAACCGAATCTGCCTTCAGGAGAACAGGAAACCGCACCCTATGCTTTGTTCAGAATAGGTGACTGCATATCCGCTCGGGGTATTCACGCCGCGATTTTAGACGCCAACAGACTTTGCAAGCAAATCTAGATGGAAGGACAAAGGATAATGTCATTCTGTGCGCCCGGTTGCTTGTTAATACATGTCTACGGTCGACGGATTGATGCACGCTGACAGGCTGTGGGCAACTCAAATGACAGCCTATCTTATTGCACTGCGGCATGATTGCTAGTGCATGCACCATTACTGTAGCGAAGGGAAGGTTTAAATTCATGCTTCATGTGAAGTTTGAAGGACGGCTTTGGTGACATACGCTGCATCGCGACAATTGTCGTGTTGCACCGCAAAGAAATGCTGCGCCAGCAATAGCCGCGATTGCACAAGTCCGGTTTGTCCCGCTTCTTGCCTATTCAAACGTGGTGCAGCGAATGCCCGGAATGTCCAACGATAAGAGTCCGTCCCAATCGGAACAGACCCAACATTACTCCAA
>NZ_JBQFSP010000025.1:0-21375 GCF_056538065.1 Ruegeria sp. BH8
TAACCAATATCGAGACCAGCGGGTCGATAACACTCGCGTCTTCAACCCGCGGTGAGTACCTGATCAACGGTACCATCAACCTGACGTATAACGGCAATGCTATTGGGCCAGACAGCCTGCCGGGCTGGCAGGCGCTTCAGGCCGAAGCCTCGGGCGGTGGCTACAAGGTGCTGTGGCAAAATGCGAACGGGTCATATGCTGAATGGACCACGGATGCTTCGGGGCAATACCAAGGCGGTGTTAGCATCGCCAATGTTGTGGATGTCGAAACCTTCTACAGTCACGATATTGATGGAAATGGGACCATCGGTCCTGCTCAACCAAAACTGAGCGCTTTGTTGGCACCGGAAAACAATACCGTGACGGTGGCCGAGGAGTCCGGTGCCTCCGAATGGGACGAAGATGTCGACTATCTGGAATTCGTGCCAGACTTGCCCACCTTCCAGAATGAGGAAGATATCTATGGATTGGTTGTCTCTTGCGTGAAAAACAACATTTACGGGCCTTCGACAACCATCCTGGAAGCTGTGTGGCAAGAAGCCACAGACAATGTGTCAGAAGAGGATGCCAACCTGACAATTGCATCCTTGCTGGAGGATGACAGCTTCTTTTGGTAATGTTGACCCCGCTCAGTAGGAGATGCTGATCGCGCTGCGATTGCCTCGGATACATTTCTGGTGCGAGAGAAGTGTATCTATGCCGAAGAAACGATTCAGTGATGTGCAAGTTGCCTTTGCGTTGTAACAAGCTCTGAGAGAGACGTGGGTCAACTGGTGTATGAAGATGCATTTTGGCCGACTGGCCTCAGGGAATCGTATTCAAGATCCAATCGGGGTCGGGTTTATGTGGACGGCTCAAGGCTGGCCCTTCGGGGTTGAGATATTTGAATCCATTGGGGCGTATCTCACGTCAACAAACTTTCGTTTCACGTCACGTCAAAGGAGGTATGGCGACAGTTGGCCAACCTTCTGTTGATACAAGAATAAGGGACCTTTCCAAGATCGCAGAGGAAAACCCCAGGCGCAGCGACCGCATTTACATGGCTTGCAATTGGTTCGAAATCCGCCCGGAAATGCGCTGTGCTTTTGACGCAGATCACCGAATAACTCAGAGGGTTTAACCCGATATGTGTGAAATGTGCGCGATCCAGGCATTGGTTTCGTATGCTTGTGACGACAAGGTCGATCTCGGCGTCGTGTCCAACCAAGCGAAGCGCAGCTGTCTTGCCAAGCGTAGCTGTTCCGCCGCCATACATTTCACCGGTATAGCGGCACGTTCCATCACTTAAGGAAAGCACTTCAAACTCTGCCCTGAATGGAACATGTCCGGCCAGGTTCGACTTTGCGCCGATAGCCAAAATGATCCGTGCGCCCTCCCCTGCCGCATGGGCCTGAATGGCACTTTCCGGATCATGGAACAGACCCATCAGAACGTTTTTTACCCCGCCCTCAATCAAAGCGGCCAGCAGCCCCGTTGTATCTGACGTTCCGCCTGCGCCCGGATTGTCCTGAACATCGGCTAGAACGATGGGTTTTTCGCGCCTTTGACGACATGTAGAAACGGCCTCTTCCAAAGACAACATCTTACATTCAAGATTGGCCTCACGGGACAGGAACATGCTGACAATCTCTTTGGCAGCCGCAGCCGCTTTTTCAGCAGTCAAGGCATAAGCAAGGCAGGATGGTCCGGTGTCAGGAAAATCCGCCGCCGTAAAACCAAGAGCGATCTCTGCCAGAATGCCTTGCTGTTCAAACCTGACAGGCAATTGATAGATATCACTGATCGGCGCAGAACCCGTGTGTTGCGCATGCAGGGGGATCAGGTAAGGCACCGGTTGGAACGTTTTGTATAGGGTTTCACCCGCCAGCAGGCGACGCAAGACTGGAACGCATCGTGCACCCGCTTCCGCCATATCCAAATGTGGGTAAGTGCGAAAAATCGACAGGTAATCTGAGTGTTCGACCATTTCGGTGGAAATGTTGGCGTGAAGGTCCAAACTTGCAACCACTGGAACGTCTGGACCCACAGTTTCACGAACGCGACGCAAAAGCTCTCCTTCACCGTCAGCAAGGCTTTCGGAGACCATAGCTCCGTGCAGATCAAGATAGACACCATCAATCTGGCCTGCGCCCCATATTCCGTCCAACAGCATCCCGCAGATCGTTTCGAATGCATGATCGGTGACATGGGCGGACGGTTCGGCAGAGCACCACAAAACGGGAATGACATCAAATCCCGCTGCCTGTGCCGCGGCGGTGAAACCCGCGATCGGAAGGTTCATGCCCTCGGTTTCCAGAACAACCTGTGAACCATGCAGCATTCCCGGCCAGGAATCCGCCATCTCAAACTCAGGCATCCCAGCTTTCGTTACACCGAAACAGTTGGTTTCATGTTGAAACCCCGCGATCACAATACGCTTGGTCGCCATTATGCGTGCTCAAACTCTTGTTCAGTACACACAGCGGAAAAAACCCTTTCGCCATAGCGGATGGTTTCAAGCACGACAGTGTCTGACAAGCGGTCCGGGTCGTGCAGTGGATTGCGCGAAAGAACAACAAAATCTGCAATTTTACCCGTTTCTATGGATCCGCGTTGATCTTCCTTGAACACCTGCCACGCGGCTTCAATGGTTTGGGCCCGCAGGGCTGAAATAACGCTGATCTTCTGATCCTCGCCAAGCACACGGCCAGAAGCGGATTTTCGGTTCACCGCGCAATGGGCAAGATGGATTGGACGCGTCGGTGTGACCGAGGCGTCGTTGTGGATCGTGTATCGCACGCCATACCGTTCGGCTGACGCCGCTGGCGATATCCGTTCGGCTCGCTCGGGTCCCAGGAAAGTATCGTAATGACGATCCCCCCAAAAGAAGACATGGGCGGGAAAGAAGCTGACGGTCAGACCAAGCCGGGCCATACGCTCCAATTGGTCATCCCTCAGAACCTGGCCATGGATAATGGTATGTCGATGATCCTGGCGCGGGTGTGCAACAAGCGCCTTTTCCACCGCATCTATGAACATCTCGGCACCGGCATCGCCATTGCAGTGGCAGTGAATCTGCAAGCCCTGACTGTGGAGCTTTTCTACATCCGCAACCAACTGCTCTTGCGAGGTATAGGTCATTCCACAAGGATTATCAGGGCTGGCAGGTTTGAAATATGGAGCAGACAAATACGCGGTCTGTAACTGAAAGGCCCCGTCCGTAAACAGTTTGCGCGGACCCAGCGAAAAATGCGGGTTGCCCGGCCAGCTCGTTCCAATCCAACGCGAAGATAACTCTGGCTCCAGATCTCCGACGGGCAAAAGCTCGATGTCAATTCCCGGATCCTGATCCGCAGGCAGGCTGGCGAAGTGGTCCAGCATGGGCTGCGATGCCCAGGCATTTTGGGCATAGGTCACACCATGGGCCAGGTATTCGCTGCGGCAGGCGTCAAAACCCCGCCAAAACCGGTCGCGGTCAATCAGGAAATCAGTATCGCCCATTTCACCCATGGCCGACAGCCCTTCCATCAATCCGGTCAGTGCTCCGGTTTCCGGATCGCGGCCATAACGGCCCCCCTCTGGATCAGGAGTTTCACGAGTTATCCCGCGTCTTTCCAGCGCGAGAGAATTTGCCACGCCATTATGACCCGACGCGTGAATGACCCAGATTGGATGGCGTTGTGACACGCCGTCCAGTTCGGCCCGTGTGGGCATTCGACCTTCCAGAATGGACGTATTGTCAAAGGACACCCCCATGACCCATTCACCCTCGGGTGTTGCACTCGCCTTTTCGTGAAGCCTGTCCAACGCCTGTGACATGTCTCTGCAATCCCCTAAAGGCGGCGAAGACAGATCGACACGGAACAGCTTAACAAAGCCGGGATCGGGAAAGTGCCCGTGTGGGTCGATAAAGGCGGGCATCAGGGTACGACCCTTCAGATCATGCTCGTGCGCATCCGAAGGCATGCGGGCGCGCAACTCAGCCTCGGCCCCCACTGCCTGAATTCTGTTGCCGTCAGTCAGCACCGCCTCTGGTGAAGAGTTCTGCGCATCCATAGTCAGGATGGTGCCGTTGAAGTAGAGTGTGCTTGGCATTGGATTTCCTAGTTACGACAGCGGGGCCAGACAACGCAGCCCATGGCCGCCCTTTACTTCCCATTCCGGGGTTTGGGTGCAAATGTCTCTGGCAAAGGGGCAACGCTCGCGAAACTCACAGCCAGATGGCCGCTTCAGCAGGCTGGGAGGCTCCCCTTTGAGGGCGATCCGTTCCAATCGCGCATCCGGGTCCGGCTCGGGGTTGGCGCTCAGAAGGCAGCGGGTGTAGGGATGGCGCGGGTTGTTGAAGATCGTTTCGGTTGTGCCCTCCTCGACCAAACGGCCCAGATACATGATGCCCATTCTGTCGGCCACGTGACGCACGACGCTGAGGTTGTGCGTGATGATGACCATCGCCAGCCCCAGCCTTTCGCGCAGTTCGTTGAGCAGGTTCAGCAACTCACCCTGAACCGAGACATCAAGACCGGCAGTCGGCTCATCCGCAAGGATCAGCTTGGGTTCCAGCGCCAGGGCGCGCGCGACGCCCACGCGCCGGGCCTGACCTCCTGACAGCTGATAGGGATAGCGATCGGCAAAATGCGCGGGCAGGTTCACCATTTCCAATAGGCGCTTGGCCTCGGCATCCAGATCGCGATCTTTCATACCCTGAATGCGATAGGGTTCGGTGATCAGGCTGCGGATTGTCAGGCGGGGCGACAGGCTACCGACCGGGTCCTGAAACATCATCGCCATGTCTTTACGCAGCGGGCGCATGACGCTTTCCGGCGCGCCCCGAATTTCCCGACCTTCGAATGTGACCGAACCGTCCTGTGCAGGCGCAAGACCCGCAATCGCGCGGATTACCGTCGTCTTACCCGATCCGCTTTCACCAACCAGAGCGTAAGTTTCGCCAGGTTCTACGGTAAAGCTGACACCCGCCAGAACATTGACCGGTCCATAACTGGTTTTAAGATCCACGACATTCAGCAAGCTCATGTTGCGACCTCCTCGTGGTTCAGCCAGCATGCGGCGTGGTGGCCTTCTTTCAGTTGATCCAGTGGCGGCACATCGGTCGCGCAGCGCGCCATGGCCTGATCGCAACGGTCCCGAAAGATGCACCCCCCGGGCAGGTTGGCCAGATCAGGCACTTCACCGGGGATGGTGGGCAAAACGCGGGCGCGTTCTTTGATGTGGCCGGGATCACATTCGATCAGACGACGTGTATAGGGGTGTTTAGGGTTGTGGAAAATCTCACGCACATCGCCGCTTTCGACAACGGCTCCTGCATACATCACCACCACCCGGTCGCAGAGTTCCGCGATCACGCCCAGATGGTGCGAAATAAACAGAATGGCACAATGAAACTCGCGCTGTAATTCTTGTAGGCGCTCGATGATCTGTACCTCAAGAGTGGCGTCCAATGCAGTGGTTGGCTCATCCGCGATCAAGAGGTCCGGCTCGGACATCAACGCCATTGCTATGGCGATCCGCTGGCGCATCCCACCTGAGAACTCATGCGGATACTGCTTCAGGCGCGCTTCGGGATCGGGGATGCCGACAGCACCCAGCATCTTGGCTGCGTGGGTCAATTTATCCGCCTTTGACTGCTTTGAGCGATGCTGAATGTCCAGCATCTGCTGCCCGATGGTCAGAACCGGATTGTGCGTTTGCATCGGATCCTGGAAGACAATGGATATGTCTGCACCGCGCAGGTCGCGCATCTGACGCTCGGAAGCCTTCAACAGGTCCTGCCCTTTGAAACGAACCTCACCTTGACGGAACCGCGTATTGGGGGCGGTCAGGCGCAGGATGGATGAGATCAGGGTGGATTTGCCGCATCCGGATTCCCCGACAATACCAACAATTTCACCCTTGTTGACGTTGAATGTGATGTTCCTCAGGGCCTTAAGGTCGCCACGGCCCGTTTCGTAGTCAACACTCAGGCGGTCGATTTCCAGCAGTGTATCGGTCATCGCTGTTTCCTCAATTTCGGGTCGACCACATCACGTAGGCTTTCGCCCAGGAAAGTGAATCCAAGTGTTGCCAGAATGATCGGCAGGCCCCCGCCCACCACCAGCCACGGTGTTTGGCGGATCAGGGAATAGCCATCCTTGAGCAAGGCTCCCCAACTGGGTGTCGGGGGTTTCACACCCAACCCCAAAAATGACAGCCCGGCCTCCAGCGCGATGACGGTGGGTATATCCATGGCTGCCAAGACAGCCAGAACCCCGATGATATTGGGTAGCATGTGCACACCCAGAATACGCGTCATGCTGGCCCCCATTGATCGCTCTGCCAGAATGAATTCGGAATTGCGAAGCGTCAGGGTCTGGGTTCGCGCCACGCGCCCATATGTCGGGATCGAGGTCGCCATGACCACGAATACAACTGTCTGCAAGCTGGGCCCGACAAGGGCCACAACAGCCAGTGCAAACATCACCGTCGGAAAGGACCGGATGGTATCGAAAAACAGCATCAGCAGGTTGTCGAGCCATTTCGGCCCGTACCCGGCTATCATGCCCAAAGTCAGGCCAATCGCCATCGCGCCGAAAACAGCTGGCAGCGCCACTTTAAGCGCAACCTGCCCCCCAGCAATCACCCGCGAAAACGTATCGCGACCCAGCTGATCCGTGCCCAACAGATGCGCCGCGGACGGCCCTTGCAGGCGGGATTTGATATCCATGGCAATGGGATCGTAAGGCACAATCCAGGCAGCAAATATCGCGCAGAACACGATGGTCCCAACGATTATCAAACCCATTAACCCAAGCGGGTCGCGGGCAACCCCGACTATGATCTGGCCAAGTTCGGAACGAGATTTTACCATCACTCCGCCTCCTTAATGAGCCGTGCGTGCGCGTGGATCGAGTAGCGCGTTGATCAGATCGGCCAAGGCGGTCGACACAACGAACAGTGCCGTTGATACAAGGACCGAACCCATCACAATCGGATAGTTTCGGGTCGTGATGCTGTCGATGACCAGCTTACCCAAGCCTGGTCGGGCAAAAACGATTTCGGCAAAAACGGCTGAGCTGAGCAGAAAGCCCATCCCGACCCCGATCACGGTGACCACGGGTAGAATTGCGATACGCAATGCGTAAACCATGACCACGCGACGTTCCGCGATACCAAAGGCCCGGGCGGTACGCACATGGCTTTCACCCATGACCTCGAGCATCGACGCCCGTACCAGCCGTGCGATATATCCTACCCAGCTGAGCCCTATGGCGAATGCAGGCAAAACCAGATGGTCAAGGCGGTCCCAGAACCCCTCTCCTGCCCCAATGGCGGGAAACCACTGCAAATTAACGGCGAAAACCAACAAAGCCAAAAGCGCAACAACAAAGGCCGGAGCGGCAACAAAACTGACGGAAATTGCGGCGGCGATCCGGTCGATCATCGTGTTTGGATGCGCAGCCGCATAAGCGCCAAGTGCGATACCAAGACTTGCGGACCACAGGATTGATGCAAAAATCAGCTCCAGAGTGAACGGCAATTGCTGAAACACAATCTCAGTCACAGACCGACCCGAGAAGACATCGGTGCCAAGGTCACCCTGCAAAAGGTTCGAGTAAAAGATCAGCAGCTGTTTCCAGATCGGTTGATCAAGACCAAGTGCGGCGGTGAGTTGGGCCTGAAGCTCGGGTGTGGCGCGCGGACCCAGCATGATCTGGACCGGATCGCCTGGTACAGCGCGGATCATCAGGAACATGACGGTGACCGCCACGAAAAGGATGAGCAGCGACAGCCCGAAGCGACGGGTTGCGAAGTTCAGCATGGCCAACTGGCTCCTTGTGGCTGGATGGCGTTGGTTATGGAGCGGCGAGTGTCAGCGCCCGCCGCTCCCTGTCGACCTGGGGAGGTCAGGTCGACTTGCCAAAGTAACGCAGCAGCGACAGCCCATCCGGGCGCAATGCAGGAATGACACCTGCGCTGTGAATGACCGGTGTTGCCTCGTGTGTGATGAAGCGATAGGCACCGCTTTCTTCCATCAAGTCCTGCGCACGCTGGTACATTTCAGCCCGCTTTGCGATATCTGTTTCCCCAGCCGCAGCTTCGTGGATTTCGTTGAACTCTGCGCTGTTAAAGCGTTCCCAATTCCACTTGCCAATTTGCTCGGGCGTAAACCACGACGTCGCATAATACGGGTCCGGCGTCATCGAATAGCGGTTCAGAACAAGTTGCAGGTTTTCGTTGTCGCCAGACGCCCAGAACGCACCGGATTCCAGAACATTCACCTCAACTGTGATACCGATTTGCGCCAGCGTCGCCTGAATGATCTGTGCAGTTGTCGTGAACGTTGTCTTGTTTAGCGTGTCGAGGGTCAGAGTGACGTTGGTTTCACCCGATTCCGCAAGCAGTTGCGCCGCTTTTTCGAAATTTGCCTCAGGTGGCACCAGCGAAGACGGCCGATGCCCAGCCAAACCCGGAGCAATGATCCCGGTTGCCGGTTCGGCTGCACCAAAATAGGCAGCCTCCAGAATGCTGGGGACATCTATGGCATGTTGAATCGCCTGTCGCAGCTTCTGATTTTGCAGCTTTGGATGTTCAACATTCATTCCCATCCAGACATAGTAAAGCGAGGGTTTCTCAACCAGCGATCCTCCATTGGGAACACCAGCGCGATAACGTTCGACTGAACCCAGCGACACGCGAGTTACGTCCAGTTCGCCCGCTTCAAACGCGATCTCGGCGGTGTTTTCGTCGTCGATCGGATAGATCTCGATTGTGTCCCATGTCGGAGCATCGCCCTTCCAGTCGGGGTTGCGCTTAAGAACCGTTTTTTCCTTGGGCGACCAGCTGTCCCGCAGATATGGGCCGGACTCTGCCACCGGATCAGCACCGATCCGGCCACCGGCTGCTTCGACCGCTGCTTTCGAAACAATGTTTCCGGTGATGTAAGGCAGGGCAATTGACCAAATCGGTGCGAAGGGTTTGTTCAACACAATCGTCCCTTCGCGTTCACCGGTCACTTCAACATGGCTGAACGGTCCCAGGTCGGGTTTGTTTGGGCTGTCGGTCGCGTCATCCACGATCCGTTCCATGCTGAACTTGACGTCCTCGGCGGTCATGGCGCCAAAGCCGTTGGTGAAGCCGATATCGTCACGCAATGCAAACTTGATATGGGTGGGGTCAACCTGCTCGATCATCGTTGCCGCGTCGAGCTGCCAGCCCCATTCCTCGCCTGGCTTATACTGGATCAGCTTGTTGTAGATCGAGGCATGTACCTCTTCTTCCACGACACCAACCGAGTGGGCCGGATCCATATTCTGTGCATCGCCGTAGGCCCGTACCCGCAGAACACCGTCGTCTGCTGCAAATACGCGATTTGCCCACCCCATCGGAAGCGCCGTGGTCGCTCCAAGCGCGGTTGCGCCTTTCAGGAACCCGCGACGACCAACATTGGCCTTTGTCCATTCTATCTTCATAGTATCCTCCCTAGGATTAAGTCAGAGAAATCCGCGTGGAATGGTTTCCGACCATTCCTTTGTCAGGACTTCGGTTTCATCGGCACCTTCGGTGGCGCGAAGTTTGCGGTAGAGGTAGAAATTCTGCGTGTCGCAACTCATGCGGCACTCGGTCGAGATGGCGACCTGCCACTCCGCCCGTTCGAATGTGAAATTCCAGGCCGTCTCAAACCGGGCAGTGGCCGGGTCATCCGGGTTAATGCCGTAATGCATGCGCACATCACTGCCGACAATCAGGCCGTGATAGGGATCGCGTGATTTACCATAGTCGTCAAACGTCTCAAGCACGATCCGGCCGTCTTCTGTTTCTTTACGTTCGGAATGCGACGCAGGTGTCCGCAATTGATCGGCTGCAAGAACCGGAAACTTCGGCGCCGGACCGGGTTCGGAAGCTTGGATTTCACGCGATACTTCGCGCACCGGCAAATGCAGGGCGCAGTCCTGCAAATGCAATGTCACCTGTGCCTGGTTTGGCGATGGCCAGATGATTGGCCAGTAGGACGTCGACAGGGCCAGCCGCAACACATGACCCTCACGCAGTCGATGCGCACATTCGTTTAGGGCAACCTCGGCCTCATATTCCTCGCCGGGTTGTAAGAATTCAGGTGTCTCGTGATCGCGGAAATGGCATAAGTTCAACGACCGGTAGCTGATGCGCTGTGAAATACCCTCGGGTGATACATCGCATAGGCGCGCAATAATCTGAGCGACAGGCTTGTCTACTGAAAACCGAAACTTCAGTCTTGCGCGCCCCAACAATTCCAGCGGCGCACGCAATGGCGCGCTGTCAAAGCACAGCGACAATGCATCGTCGCTTGCCTGGTCGTCGGGCAGCTCGTTATCGATCCGCATACCTGCACAAAAATACCCGCTTTGCATGCCCAAATGGCAGGGCGACGAAATGGCTGCGGAACCTTGGGCTGGGGTAGGGGAAAATTCGCCCGGTGCCAGATGCCAGATCTGTTCATGTACGTGCGGCGATGGCCAGCGACCTTCAGCTATCCAGCGACCTTGCCGAGGGCTGTTTTTCGGTGTCGGGTTGAAATGCTCCTGCATGTATGTCCGGTACGCAGGCAAATCTTCTGCGCCGTTTTCCTGTTCTTTCAACCAGCGATCAAACCAGCCGATGACTTCGGAATGGAAATCCGCAGGATCAATTTTCGAGATATGCGCGTATCGATGCTCCCATGGCCCGATGACGGCCTTGGTGGGCGATGTCAGGTTGGCTGTCAAAGCAGGCGGGGCATTTACATACGCATCTGCCCAGCCGGTTATGGCCAAAACCGGGGTTTGGATAGCAGACCAGTCTTCGCAAACCGAGCCGTGCTTCCAGTATGTGTCCCGTGTCTGATGACGCAGCCAATCGGCGGCTGAAAATGGAACGTTTTGCAGCCGCATCAGCCAATCCTCTCGCCAGTCTGCGCGTAAGGCCGGATCTGCGGGCCTGGTCAGATAAGCGAACATCTGACTACCCCAGTTCATGTTGTCGCTCAGCAGGCAACCACCCATGAAATGGATGTCATCTGCATAGCGATCCACGGTCGAGGCGACGCTGACGACGGCCTTCAACGCAGGCGGTTGCCGGAAAGCCAGTTGCAAACCATTAAACCCACCCCAAGATATTCCGATCATCCCAACGTGACCGTCGCACCAATCCTGCGCTGCGATCCATGCGATGACTTCTTCACCATCACTCAGTTCCTGTTCCGAGTATTCATCGTCGAATTGCCCTTCGCTGTCGCCCGTACCCGCTATATCGACCCGAACGCAGGCATAGTCAGCCTCGGCAAATACCTTATGTGTTGTTTCATCCCTGGGCGCTGTGCCGTCGCGTTTGCGGTAAGGCAGGTATTCCAGAATGGCCGGAGCTGGACCGGTTTCGGGTAACCAGAGTCGAGCAGCAAGCCTCCGCCCGTCGGAGAGTGTGATCCATGTGTTTTCGACGGTTTTAACTGGCATCCGAGAGCTTGTTTTTTGCGAGCTGATGCCGAAGAAGAAAACAATTTGCAGAAAAAACAAATTGTGCAATCTTATGCGAAGTGATGCTATTTGCAGCGAAATAGCGTCAAATAGCGAAGGGTTTTTCCATGTCCCAGTATTTTTCTGCCAACCTGAAGTCGCTATGCGCAGAACACGGCAATATTTCAAAGATTTGTCGGGATATTGGCGTCAACCGGCAGCAATTCAATCGGTATCTGAATGGCTCCAGCCTGCCTTCGGCCCACAACATGCGTCGGATCGCGCGCCATTTCGGCCTGACAGAAGCCGAACTGTTCGCTGAAACTGCTTACTTTGAGCAAATGCTAAAGGACGTCTTACCACCATCCGGAAAAACGCCCGCAGACGCGTTTTTGGATCCTTTTCGGGGCCAACACAAAAACCTCAGGCGCTATGTTGGTTTCTATCACTCGTTTTTCTGCACGCCTTCCTGGGAAGGGAAGATATTTTGTTCGTTAATCCGTATTCAGGAAGTTGATGGGCTTTTCGCAATCCGGTCCCGCGAAATCGCCACATCACAAGACAAAAGCATGCACCAGATTTCCCGTTACGTTGGTTTGGTGACAATGCGGGGAAACAGGATATTTATAACCGAACATGAGTTGATGCGCGAAGGCAGCGTTGCCAATACCATCTTATATTCAGCGCACCGCCAGCAACTAAAGTATCTGCGGGGAATGACGATGGGTGTTGCTTGGCGGCCTTACCCGCATCCCTATGCCGCCAAAACAATCTGGAAGCGCCTGCACGAGCGGGTAACCGCGCGTGAGGCCATTGCCGCCTGTGGTATCTACTCAACTCATAGTACCAAGATTGATCCAACTGTCAGGAAGCACCTTACCGAGGAGTGAAGTGTCGGAAGGATGTATGTGACGCTCTGTTTTTTTTCAGGATCACACCCGGCATATCAATTTGGCTTTGCTATTCTGCTTACGCGTGTCCTTTTGGTGGTGTGCGGGTGTAAAGGTACTAGGGACGTTACCGTTTTTTGTACCGTAGCCCATAGATAGTGACCCAACAGTTCATAGTGACACGATCAACTCGAGCTTTTCGCTCCGATAGTCACTGTCTGGTCCAATCAAACCGGAGACGTGTCCATCAGAATGATCGCTTTTCTCGTATTACTCGTCCAGATATGCGAAAGCCGATATCCTTGTTCCTTGCCGTCGCGGTCTAAAGCAATTTCTGCACCGAAGATCAGACTGAATCCGCGTGCGTTTCCAATAACGGCATGTTTCTGCGCCAGCGCTTCCATTCATTTGCGAACATGCAATCCCACATTTTTCGCGCTCTCCAGCAATTGCTGTCTTTGATCTCTTCCAATACCGCCATCGCTGCAGCACAGAAAACGGGGTTGCTATCAAACGTTCTGAAATAGCGATATCCCCTAAGAAAAGTAACAAGGAATTCTGCTCGTGTAACAACACCACCCACCGGATGGCCATTCGTCATTGGTTTCCCCAGTGCCGTGATACCTGGCAGGATACTCCTTCACCCCTAACAAAATGGACCGGGTCGCCTTAGAGGGATGATACATTGGGTCCAAGCAGCTTTGTCTTGTCGGCAATAAGCTGATCTTTTTCCTGTTATGGTATGCAACTTTCGCAGGTATCCCTCGAGGCGGCGCCACGGCGTCCGAAGGCAAAATGCATTTGTTGGAATGACGAAGGTCAGCGATTTTTGCTGATCACACCCTGCTCGACCCAGGCATCAAATTGCACGAGGACCGCTTCGCTGAACGCGTTGTCGTTGATATGAGCGTCAAGTTCCGTCATCGGCACACGACCCGGTATAACCTTGCGTGCCTCATCCACCATATCTGCCAGTGCTTCAGGATCATGCGCCGCCTCGCCTTCTTTGTCCCATGCTTCAACCCCCTGAACAGGCAAGAAAAAGTGGACAGGTCCCGTTGCGGCCTCCATTCGGTTGGCCAGTTCACGGATCCAAGCACGGCGTTCATCCCCATTGAAGACGGAACTCTTGATCAATCGGTTATGCACGTGAAACGGACGACCAGAATATTGGTCGGGGATGTCCTGCCAGCCCGCGAAATCCAACAGGTCCAACGCTCCGGGCGCGATCATCTGCGGTGTGCCTACGCGACCTGCACTGGTTGCACGCTCCTCGCCGCTGGACACGACAGAGCCCGCCATAAAATTTCCGAATTCCTGCATGCAGAAATCCATCACGCAGGCAAATGCGCCCTCGCCAGCCAGCTTTTCAAATGCCATGCCACCCATGCCGGTAGAGTGGAAAACCGCCACCTCAAAACCGCGTTCCTCCAACGCCGGTTTCAACGTCTTCATGTAGCGCAGACAAGACGAGCCAAGACTGGTCATTCCTATCAATGGCTTGCTGCGGTCCGGTGCAATAGCGGCCTTGGTCGCGCCAACAACTGCCCCGGCTGCCTGGCTGAGTGAAGACTGGCAAATCGAGTTCATACCATAGAGCCCGCCGGCCCACAGGATCATCTGAATATCCGGCGCCAGACGATGCGGAGGGATCAGAGGAGAAAAGCTGACAGTGGACACAATGTATTTTGGCACACCCATCGGCAGCGCTTGTGCACAGTCCAGCGCCAGATCGGTGCCCATGGTACCGCCGGTGGCCAGCATCCCGTCAAAGCGGCCATCGGCATAGGCCTGGGCAACCACTTTTGCGGCACCCGCGGACATTACCCGAAAAGCTTTATTTTCATCCCCCTGTGCGATGACTTCATCAATGGTCATGCCACCGGCAGAAGCGACGTCGTGCTTTGAGATGTCTGTTGGCGTCTTGGGATCACCCAGCACTGAGACATCCATTGTCAGTACATCAGCGCCCTGTGCGCGAATTGCGTTTTCAATGAAACGCATCTCGGCTTCTTTCGTGTCATAGGTGCCGATCAGCAGGATCGTTTTCATAGTCATAAGCTCCTCCTTCGTTCCGCCGCCATTCAGAGCTTGATCCAAGCCGTTTTCAGGTCGAAGTATTTCTCAAGCGCGTGCAAAGACTTGTCGTGCCCATTGCCGGACTGGCGCACTCCTCCAAGCGGTACGGTCAGATCAGCACCGCCATAGGTGTTCACATGCACGACGCCTGTGCGGATACCAGCCACCATACGGTGGGCGCGGCCAAGGTTAGATGTCCAGACACCGCCAGCCAGGCCATACACGGTGGCGTTCGCCAACCGGATCGCGTCTTCTTCGTTTTTGAAGGGGGTCACCGCCAGAACGGGGCCAAAGACTTCGTTCTGAAACAAGTGGTCCGTCTCTTTTACCCCGGCCATTACGGTCGGAGACATATAATAGCCGCCACTCTCCATCAGGATGCGATTACCACCGGTGCGCCGCTCTGCCCCTTCCGCCTCGGCTTTGGCAACAAAATCCAGATTGGCCTCAAGTTCCGGCAGGCTGTGAACGGCACCAATCTGGCTGTTCAGGTCCAGCGGATCGCCGACGCGAAAGTTTTCAGCATGGCGCGAGACTTCGGCCACGAAATCCTGGTAGATATCTTCCTGAACAAGAAGGCGAGAGCCAGCAACGCAGACTTGACCGGAGTTGCGGAAGATTCCCGCTACGGACACTTTGGCGGCCTCGGCCAGATCCGGGGCGTCGTTGAAGACGATGTTGGCTGACTTACCGCCCAACTCAAGGTAGCAGCGCTTCAGATTGGAACGAGCTGAATACTCCAGCAACCGACGACCCGTCGCACCTGACCCAGTGAACACCATAATGTCTACATCCATCGACAGTGCCAGTGCCTCGCCCACAACCGAGCCGCGCCCTGTCACGACGTTGAACACGCCATCCGGAACCCCGGCTTCAGCAGCCAGTTCAGCAATCTTCAAAAGGCTGAGCGAAGCGCTTTCTGCGGGTTTCAATACTACGGAATTGCCTGCCGCAAGGGCCGGAGCAATTTTCCAGCTGCCGATCATCAGCGGAAAATTCCACGGTACGATTGCACCCACCACGCCGACCGGAGCATGGTGTACCAGGCCAAGAATATCGTGACTGGTTGGCGCGATCTGGCCATAAATCTTGTCGATTGCTTCGGCATAGTACCGAAATGTCGCCGCCGCCGAAAGCGCCTCGGCTTTATAGGCCATGCTGATCTCGGTGCCGTTGTCGCGCACTCCCAGAACAGAGATTTCCAGCGCACGCTCTTCGATCAGATCCGCCAGCTTCAGCAACACTTTCTTGCGCCCTGACGGTGCCATTCCGGACCATCGCCCGTCCTCGAAAGCAACCCGAGCGGCCAGGACGGCAGCTTCAATGTCCGCCACGCTGCCATCGGCGATCCTAGTCAGAGGTTGGCCATCGATGGGGGACAACACTTCAACCTGCACACCCGTTTCACCGTCAGTGAAATTGCCGTTAATGAAGTGGCCGCGCGGGGCGACTTGCTGCATTCGCAGCGCGTCGATTAGGGACTGATCCATGGATATTCTCAACCTTGTTGATTTGGGTGATCTGCATCGACGGGTTCGGCGTTTGGTTCTGGTCGCAGCTTATTTCTGAACTCGAAGTACAGAGCCCGAAAGTGCAGAATGAGGATCAGAACAATCATACCGAACAAGATGGCGGCAATCGGTCTATCAACAAAATCCAGCGGTGAATTAACCCGAGCCATGGCGCTGCGGAGCTTGACCTCCATAATGCCGCCCAAAACCATGCCGAGGATGATCGGAACGATCGGCAAGTCCAGCCGTTTGAGGATCAGACCGAACACTCCAAATGCCGCGGCCAATGCACAGTCGGTGATCGAGTTGCGCAGGCTGTATACGCCGACAAACGCCAGGATCAGGATCATGATGCCCAGAAAACGAGTTGGAATCTGAATGATCTTGAGCAGCAAATTGGTCGAGAACAGCAAAAACACCAGAACGATCACGTTCAGCAGGATCAACGCCATATAGAGGGCCATGACGAAATCCATCTGGTTTTCGAACAGCTGCGGCCCGGGTATCACATTGTGCACGTAAAAGACTGACAACATCATTGCCGTCAGTGCCTCGCCAGGAATACCCAGCGCCAGCAGCGGGATCATCGCCGCTCCGGGAACAGCATTGTTTGCGGATTCAGAAGCCACCAGCCCTTCGGGCGAACCATCGCCAAAGGCTTCTGGATTTTTAGAGGTTTTTTGTGCGTATGTGTATGACAGGAATTGCGAGGTGAACTCGCCGGTGCCCGGCACCATGCCCATGAACACGCCGATGCTGGATGACACGGTTGCAATACGCTTGAGGCCAAGCAGCTCTATTAATCCCGCAAAGATGCTTCCGCCAACATGTGCTTCACCCGGTGCATGGTTTTTTTCCAGCAACAGAAGCAATGCCTGACTGATTGCGAACAGCCCCAGCACAACAACAATCAGGTCTACCCCAGAAGCCAGCCAGCTTTGCTCGAACGTGAAACGACGGGTGTATTTGACCGGCTCCAGCCCGACAGTGTTCAAGAACAGACCAAATGCCGCCAGCATGCCCGCTGCAAAGATCTGGCCGCGATGAGCGAGAATTACCAATATGATGCCAAGCAACGCGGCTAGGAAAATCTCACGGCTGCCAAAATGCGGGGCAACGAGTGCTAGGACGGGAGACAAGAGCATAAGGCAAATTATCGAAAAGATGCCTCCAAAAAATGACGCCGAATAGGCCAGTGACAACGCCCGATGACCCTGGCCGCGCTTCGTCATTGGATAGCCGTCATAGGTGGTCAAGGCATTGACTGCAGTGCCCGGTGTATTGATCAGGACGGCAGGGATTGCACCGCCATACATCGAGGACCCATAGATGCCTAGCAGCAGGGTCAGGCCAACGATGGGTTCAAACGCGAAAGTGGCGGGTAACAGAATGGCAATTGCCACCGGCGCTCCCACCCCTGGCAGAGCGCCAATAATCACGCCTCCGATTGACCCGATCAAAAGCGCAACGATTACCGGCCACTGCGCAAGTATCGAAAAACCTGATAATAGAGCATCCATCAGCGAAACCTCAAAGATACGTCAGCGCAAACGCGCGAACCGTGTCGGGTAAATACTCATAGAGAGCGCCGGCCGGGATTTTCACCTGCAAGAAAGCCCTGAAGATGACCGTGACACAAACGCCGAACAATGCGGCACAACCGATACCCTTAGCATCGCGAAACCCGGTGCGAATTGCCAAAAACACGGCAAATATTACCGTCGCGGGAAGATACCCAAGCAAGGGAACAGCTTTTACGTAAACGAGGAAGTAGAAAACATATTCAAACGACCTCAACCAGAATGCCACTTCGGTCCACCGTCCGTGACGCCGCTGTGACATTGCTGAACTGAGCCAGTGCAGAAATCCGAAAATCACCATGGCCCAGAGGGCTATCATTGGCCAAAGACTGGGTTGCGCAAACCACTTGGTTCGCTTGACGATTTGTGTCTGCTCGTCCAGCTGCATTAACAAAAAGACAGCAAACGCAAGGAACACGAACGCAAAAACTACATCGCCAGGACGGCGATATCGTTTGAACATGTCCTGTAAGGTTTTCGCGATCATCTCTACCTCCCCACCGATTAAAATAGGCCCGGCAGTTTGAATCCTGCCGGGCCAATCTTGAGTTATTCGCCCAGAATCTCTTCGATTTTGGCGAAAGAGGCTTTGTCTTTTTCAATCTGCGCGTTGGAGGCGTCCGGGTCCTGCCAGTAGATCAGTGCACCTGTTTCCTCGGCAAGCTGCTTGGCTTTGTCGGAGCTCAGAGCCTTTTGAGCGGCTGCCGAGATCTTCTCGCGCGCCTCTGCCGGGGTGTCTTTGTGAACGAACAGACCGTTCCATAGTGCCAAAGGCAGGTCAGGATTTAGCTCGACAACAGTCGGAGTGTCAGGGACCAGGGGAATCCGCTCACCGCCGATGCTGGCCAGAACATTCACCTGATCTAAGCAGGGTAGTATAAGTTGAAGTGTCGTGTTGATCACGTCCACGTCGCCTGAAGTCAGGGTGTTGCAGTCCAGAGCATCAAATGCGGCTTCACTGGCGAAATCAAACCCGCTGCTGACAGCAGCTGCGAATGTCACCTGGGTGGGGGGCAGGACAGAGCCGAAATGCCCCAGTGCAACATCGTTATCTTTGCCATGTTCCACCAACTCCTCCCAAGATGAGAAGGGTGCGTCTTTGCTGGACGCTATCACGAACGGATAGGTCAGGAAGATGCCAATTGGGTCAAATGGGTTGGGGTTCAGCTCTGGAATGCCAATCTCGGGGCCAATCACCGGCACGCCTATTACAAAAGAGCCGACCGTATAGCCATCACCCGGAGCAGTGGCGACTTCGACAGCACCAGGGAACGGACCACCACCACCGCCAGGCTTGTTCACGACTGCTGCTGGTACGCCGTACATTTCCTGAAATTCATCTGCGATCAGACGTGTCAATACATCCTCCAGATCGCCCGGAGGCCACGGAACGACGAAGGATACAGGTTTCTCTGGATACTCAGCGAAAGCAGCTGATGCAGAGACCGCCATTACGGCAGCGGTAAGAATTTTCTTCATAGACTCCTCCCATTGATGGTTCAAATAATGAACCGATAAGTCATGTTTATTGTTGCGTTGTTAATTACATTGTGTCAAGTATTCTCTTAAGGAGGAGGAGTAACTTATGGGAACTGCTCTTAATGCTTTGAGATTGTTGGAGTTATTCTCCAACGCACGGCCCGAAATCGGGCTGACCCAGATGGCTCGGCTATCTGGTGTCAATAAGGCGACTGTTCTTCGGCATCTGCGTGAACTGGAAGAGTTCGGATTGATCGAGCAGAATCAGGGAACAAAATCCTTTATGATTGGCCCGGCGGCACTGCGTCTTGCCGCGTTACGCGAGATTGCAAATCCCGGCCTCAAAGCAGCGCGCCTAAAAATGCAGGCCGCGATGCAACAAGCAGGAGAAAGCCTGCACCTTTCTCTTCTGGAAAATGATGTTCTTCAAACGGCGCTAGTGGTCGAGACAACTCAGCACAGCGTTCGAGTTAGCCTAGACCCCACGGAAGTCCTTCCGCTCAACGCCACAGCCTCAGGGTTGTGCATGCTTTGTTTTGGCCCTCCTGCACTTTTGGAAGGCCTCAAAAATCGCGACTTGCCCCGTATTACTGCCTCTACGCTAACGAACCTTGAACTCATTCAAGAACGTCTCGTCGAAGTAAAGGAAACCGGTTGGTCCTATAGTAACGGAAGTTTCGAAACCGGTGTTCATGGCTTTGCAGCCCCGGTTTTCGGAATTGATCAACTGGCGCTTGGGACGGTTTCATTCGCGGTTCCTGAAATCAGAACCGCAGGCGACCGGCAGCCGCCCCTACTGAATACCCTGAAACAAGTTTCGCAAGAGCTTACGGCAATCTTTGGTGGCCAGGCTCCTGCAAACTTTCCAACTGAGTTTCGACCGAGTGTTCGGTCGGACGAAATTCCCGGAGAATTTTGAAATGAAGGATTCCAACTTCCTGAAGGAAAACAACGCCCGCTATTTTTGGCACCCGATGGCGCACCCTGCCGACAGCCAAAAGAACCTACCAACCATTTTGGTCGGCGGCGAAGGGGTTAGCATCATCGATGTGGACGGCCACAAGGCCATCGACGCCGTGGGAGGGTTGTGGAACGTCAATCTGGGTTATTCCTGCGAGCCAGTGAAGCAGGCGATTGCCGACCAGCTGAACGCTTTGCCCTATTATTCAACTTTCCGTGGCACCAGCAACGACAAGGCGATCGAATTGTCATACGAGCTGGCCCGGTTCTTCGAGCCAGATGGATTGACCCGCGCGTTCTTTACTTCGGGCGGCTCCGATTCGGTTGAAATCGCACTGAAATTGGCACGACAGTACCACAAGGTACGCGGCGAGGACGGGCGCACCAAATTCATAAGCTTGAAACAGGGGTACCACGGGACCCATTTCGCTGCAGCGTCGGTCAACGGCAACCAGAAGTTCCGTGCTGCCTACGAACCGATGATGCCTGGATGTTTCCACATCCCGGCACCATGGACTTATCGCAATCCCTTCGACGAGACCGATCCCGAGCGTTTGGCACAGCTTTGCGTCAAAGCATTGGAAGCTGAGATTGCGTTCCAGGGCGCAAATACTGTTGCAGCGTTCATCATGGAACCTGTTTTGGGTGCTGGTGGTGTAATTCCACCGCACGAGAGCTTCATGCCGTTGGTGCGCGAGGTCTGCTCGAAACACGGCGTTCTGTTGATCTCGGATGAAATTATCACAGCCTTTGGCCGCACCGGCAGCGAAAGCGGAGCCCGGCACTGGGGTGTGCAGCCTGACATTATGACGACGGCCAAGGCTATTACGAACGGGTATTTCCCATTCGGCGCTGCGATGATTTCCGGTCAAGTTGCCGAAGTGTTCGAACGCGACACCACTGGCAAAGCGTCCGTCGATCAGGGCTACACCTATTCCGGCCATCCGGTCGGAGCGGCAGCAGCCTTGGCAGCACTTGCGGAAATTAACCGCCTGCGGGTGTGGGAGAACGCCGCCGCTCGTGGGGATGAACTGTTTACCGGCCTGAAAAGGCTGGCCGACAAGTACGACGTGGTCGGCGACGTGCGCGGCGGTGAGGGCCTGATGTGTGTGCTGGAACTGGTCTCGGATCGCAGCACCAAAGCACCGATTGCCAAGCATCTTCCGTTGCAGGTGCAGAAGGTTGCATATGATGACGGTGTCATGGTCCGGGTGTCGGGTAACAACATTATTCTGTCGCCACCACTGATCATCACGGCTGACGATGTGTCCAAGATCCTGTCGGCGCTGGATACCGGTTTGGCGAGCCTTTAAAATCTTCCCTGACCTCGCCGTTACAAGGCGGGGTCAGACTTTGACGGCTTGTAGTTCTTCGAGCAGGTCGAGGAGTTGGTTGAGTTTTTCTCGTCCCATTTGTTTTTCGATGCTTTGGTAGA
>NZ_JBQFSP010000026.1:0-17894 GCF_056538065.1 Ruegeria sp. BH8
CAAAACCGACAGCGAAATGGTTGCCCCGGGTAGATTGGAATAACTGTCCCATAATGATGAAAACTCGGTAACAACATCTGACTGGGCCGCGAACGCATTCGCCCATCTCATGATATGCGGACCAAGCTGAAATCCTTGATCTGACCTCTTCACAAGTAAGTCTAATTCAACGAGAGCGGCACAAATCGTCGATACGCTGCTTTTTGGAAGATTAAGCGAACGCGAGATCTCAGAAATAGACGGAGGTATTTTTGAGGTTGTCACAAAATCAATGATATTTTTGCCGCGCTCCAGGGCAGGTACTTGCTTTGCCTTCACTAATGACATCTGAGTAACTTTGACCTTGCCATGTGCACCGACTCGACTGCCGCTCTGAGGACCTTTAGATGCTTCGCGAATTATCGGAGCTCCGCGATTCATCCGACTGGTTCAACACTGCTAGCTCCGCGTAGACCTCTTGGAGCCGACTTGCCGACCTGGTCGTGAGCTCTAGGCAGTTTGAGCGCAAACCGCTCATAAGATCAAGTAGTGTTCAGAGCAAATCTGCCACACTGGACACGCCCTGTGCGGGGCGTCATGGCTCAAAATGTTGCTGTGCGGCGCGGCAGCGAGAACTGTTTCCTTGATTTCACAGTCTTCGCGCTCAGGGAGTTTTGTGAGCGGCAACCGCTCACATTTCCTTTGATGAGCGATTTCCGCTCGAGCATGCTTGTTGTAATCTTCAAGGCGGAGGAGACATGAAAGCCCTGTTCGGAAGGCAACTTAACTTGGCCAGAAGGTATCTCTGGGGCGCGCTTGTGGCTGCGTTGATCCCGCTCATCCTTATGGCAGCTCTGTACGACCGGTACAGCGCAGGGCTTGTCGACACTCTTGTAACCAACCGCGTGGAAGCTGACGTCGAAGCGACGGCTGTGCGGATGAGCAATTTCATTGCGGTTCAGGTCAAAAAGCTAGAAAGCATTGTCGATCTCAGCGACACCAGTGACTACTTTCGAAAGGGTAATTTTGAAGAATTACCACCTTTGCTCAACGACCTGCTCTTGCTCGAAGTCGAGAATCCAGATGTCTATGCAGTCGAATTGTCCACGGACGACGGCCAACTGTTGGCAATCGTGCCAAGCGCGAGAGCGGATGATGATCGCCGCGGAATTGTGGACGCTCCCTTTATCCAGCATGGCAACTCCGAGATCATTGGTCCGATTATGCCGCACAACGGTCGCCCAGGTTGGTTCCTCATTCGAATGCCGGTCTTGCACAATCAGGAGAAGATCGGGGTCGTCTCCCTTCGCATGCGGTTGGCTTCGCTCACTGAACTTGCATCTCAATTATCGAAGACCGGGGTCTACAGAGCGCAGGTCGTCGTTTTTGACCGGGTTCGCATGTCTGTTGTCGGGACGCGCGATGAAAGTGAAGAAAGCCTGGCGCGGTCTCGCCAGTTTCTGCCAGGTTGGCGAGTCCATCTCGTGGACGATGGCGGCAATCTCGAAGAGCCACTGAACCGGATCCGGTACCTACTGCTTATAGCCGCCGCACTCTCAGCCCTCGGTCTGATGTTTCTTTTCTTCAAGATGTCACAGCGCCTGTCCGGGTATCTTTCGCCCCTGTCCGAAAGTGCCCGCGCCGTCGCAAACGGCGACTTCAGTGTAAGAGTGGGTGAGGATGGCCCTGGCGAATTGGGGGTGCTTGCCCGGTCCTACAACCGCATGCGTGAACAACTTGAGGGTCTTGTAGCGTCACGAGTGGAGGTTGAGAGACGTGCGGCACTCGGCGGCATGGCTGCTGGGATTGCCCATGAAATCCGGAACCCGTTAGCAACGGTTGCAACAACGGTCCACGGGCTGAAGAGAAACGAGACGGATTTGGAGCGGCAACAGATGTTCGAGGTCATCTCTTCCGAGATTGATCGGGTCGATCGTACGATCAGCGAATTTCTCAACTATGCCAAGCCCAGGGACCCGGACCCTGAACCAGTCTTGGTTCGTGATGCATTCCGTTCGATCCGGACCTTACTGGCGACAAATGCAAAAGCAAAAAATGTGATCATCGATCTTTCAGGTGACTCAACTCTAACCATCAAGATTGACCAAGCGCACTTCAGCCAGATCTTGCTCAATCTTTGCCTGAACGCGATCGAAGCGATGCCAAACGGTGGCCATTTGCGCCTGCAAACCTACCGCGAGAGCGACAAAGCAATCATCACTGTGTCCGATGACGGCGTCGGAATGGATGAAGAAACGAAATCACGTGTTCTTCGGCCCTTCTTCACCACCCGCAGCACTGGGTCGGGTCTGGGACTATCAGTCACAAAACAGCTGGTTGAAGCAAATGGTGGCACTTTTGAGATTGAAAGCGAATCCGGTGTTGGGACCGTGATCGTCATGAATTTCGAGGCGCATAGAGAGAAAGGCGCGAATGCATGAGTAACCTCAACATTCTAATTATCGATGACGAGATCAAACTCGCCCGCTCTCTTTCCTTTACCCTTCGTCAAACCGGGTTCGAGTGTCGTGAAGCCCATAACGGGCATGTGGGATGCAAGCTGGCTGAGAATGAAGCGCCGGATGTCGTTTTGCTCGACATCAGAATGCCCGGCCTAAACGGTCTTGAAGTTCTCGAATGGTTCAGGACCGAGCTGCCGGATGTTCCCGTCATCATGATGTCAGCTTTCGATGACACTCAAGACGCCGTAACCGCTATGAAAATGGGGGCTGTTGATTACGTCGCGAAGCCGTTTGATGTCGACGAACTGATCCTCTTGCTTAGAGAAACAGAGTCACGGCGTCGGCTCAACAGTGAGGTCCGCTATCTGAGAGAACGAACAACCAAGTTTGATTTCATCGGGAATAGTGCTGGCATGAAGCAGTTACGAACTGAAATTAGACAGATTTCCGAAAGCAACGCCCAAACGATCTTGCTCAAGGGTGAGACTGGTGTTGGGAAAGCTGTTGTTGCCAGGGAATTGCATCAAAAGATTTCGGATGACAACGCTCCGTTCGTGGAGGTTAATTGTGCGACGCTGCCCGAGCGGCAAATCGACCTTGAGCTGTTTGGCGCAGAGCGCGGATCACAACCTGGAATGCTTCTGAAACAACGGGGGCTGGTCGACATTGCAGATGGCGGGACGCTCTTTCTCGATGAGATCGGTGAGATGCCATTGCCAATTCAGGCGAAACTACTTCATTTTCTCGAAACGCATACTTATCGCGTCGCCGGTCAAAAAACCGAACGACGCGTAGACGTTCGGGTCGTCGCAGCGACGAACAGCGACCTGAATCAAGCAGTTTCGGAAGGAAATTTCCGCCAGGACTTATATTTTCGCTTGAATGTGGTGCCGCTTGAAATCCCGCCTCTAAGAGAACGTGACAGTGACATCGAACTGCTCGCGCTACATTTTGCAACTCGGTTCGCCCAGTCTTCGACTAACCAACCGATCGGTTTCGACAGGCTGACGCGTGATTTCTTTCGCAGCTACGGTTGGCCGGGCAATGTTCGGGAATTGAAGAATCTCGTTGAGCGCCTGTCGATACTTTATCCAGGGCATACAGTTACGGTCGATCTTCTGCCATCGGAAATACAAGTAACCGAAACGCGCCAACCTCTCTCAATTGAGCAATCCATGGACACCGTAGAAAGAGACCTTATTCGGGAGGCACTGATGCGTTGCAGTGGCAAAAAGGGCTTGGCGGCCGAGCGGCTCGGCATTTCCCGACATGCCTTGAAGCGAAAAATGCAACGTCTGGGACTATCATGACTCGGTTTGCACTACTTCTCTCCTCGCTGATTTTGTCTCTGTCCGGCACAACCGCTGTTGCACAGACGAGTTCTGGATCAGTCAAGGTAGGTTGCCTTTATCCTCTGACTGGACCGGGTGCGTTGTACGGACGTGACAGTGCAGTCGGTGTCCGACTTGCATTGCGGCACATTGAGGCGCTGGAACCAGCGGACTATCCGCAAATCGAAGTGATCATCGAAGACAGCCGTTCCAAATCGCTGCGCTCGACCCAGATCGCCCGTCGCTTCATTGAAGAGGATCGGGTCGATTTCCTTTGCGGGGTCGTTAGCTCATCCGTCGCCCGGGCCGTCTCAGCCGTAGCTCGAGAGAAAGAGGTGTTTTTCATCGGGACGGACCATGCGGCCCCGACGCTGATACAAGAGGACCTTCACCCCTTTTATTTCCGTTTGACGAACGGCAGTCGTCAGTCAATGCATGCGGGCGCACGATACATCAAGGAGGCTTACGCCGGGCGCACGGAGCCGTTGCGCATAGCTTTCATTGGCCCCGACTATGAATACGGTTATCAAGCCTGGAATGATCTTCAGGAATTCCTCAGAACTAACGACGTTCCCTATCTGATTACCGGAGAATTCTGGCCGCGCCTCTTCGAAACTGACTTCTCGTCTTACATCAGCGAGATCACCCGCGCCAAGCCTGACATTGTTGTCAACGGTCAGTGGGGGCTCGACCTCGTGACGTTTGTGAAGCAGGCTGATCAGCAGGGTTTGTTCGAAACGACCCAATTCATGAATTTCGATGCTGGTGGCAACTATGAGGTGTTGTCAGAGCTTGGTAACGACATGCCGCTCGGGCTAGTCCTGTCAGCCCGTCACCATGTCAACTGGCCATCCACCACACGCAATGAAGCGTTCGTAAAAGCATTCCACGAGGAGGCTGGCCGGTATCCGAGTTATGCCGCCGAGGGAGCCTATTCGGGCATTCTGGCCATCGCCGAAGCGGTCCGCGACGCTGGAAATTCCCAAGACAAAACTCGGATTGGCAGAAGCCTTGAACAGCTGATCCTTGATCTGCCTGAAGATCCTGAGGGCTTCAGTTCGTACATGGACGCTGAAACACACCAACTAATGCAGGTGCAAGCTATAGGCGAAACTGTCTTCAACAACAGCTACACCCCTGCGACAGTAATGCTTGGCAACTGGAAGATATACTTCCCTGAAGGCGCGCCTGAAAGTCGCTCTTCCCCATCGGGTGAATGAGAGAGCCACTCTTCAACATGTCACTTTGATTTGAGCGGAAGCCGCGCATCCCATGCGCACGTTTGCGCGGATTCCGCTCAAGAATAAACTAGGCGACCGTCGAACGACGCCGTCAAACCTTTCATCCTGCCCCAGCGCGCCGTCGGCGTGTCAGGGAGGAAATCTGCAACACAGTTCTCACGAACCGTCTTTTTGGGGGACGAGTTCGGCTGACCAATATGCAGAGACCTATCCCATAGAAGGATAGACTTGGAGGAGAATAAAACATGAATTCTGCAAAATCTTGCTCGCGCTTCGGTGCGAGATTGAAATCAACCACCGCAATGATAGCTGCGGCAGCGATGGGCATCGCCATATCAGTAGCGGTTACATCGCCCGCACAGGCGCAAGAAGGTGAGGTCAAGGTCGGCTTTGTGACATTTCTTTCCGGAGGGGCTGCTGGCCCATTCGGTGTTCCGGCGCGCAACGCCGCGGAATTGATGATTCAGGAAATCAACGCTGGCACCGTGCCCCCTCCTTACAACACGGTCGGACTTGCCGGCGCGACGATCAGCCCGATCTTCGTCGATGAAAACTCCAAACAGAAGAATGCCGACTACCTTAAACTCGTCGAAAAAGACGGTGTGGATATGATTGTCGGTTACATTTCGTCCGGCAGCTGTAAAGCAATCGCTCCAGAAGCTGAAAAAGCTCAAAAGCTGACAATACTCTTCGATTGCGGGACACCGCAGATTTTCGAAGAAATCGTCACCGATCCGCAATACACCTTCCGCACCGGTGGCCACGCAACCATGGATAACGTCGCCGCAGCACGATACCTACAGCAGCAGGGTGTCAGCCTCGGAACGATTGCCGGGATCAATCAAAACTACGCATGGGGACAGGATTCCTGGCGCGATTTTTCTGCATCCGTGAAGCAGCTGGATGATTCTTCGGAAGTCTCGACAGAGCAATTTCCAAAGATTTACGCAGGACAATATGGTTCTGAGGTTTCAGCATTGCTGACTTCCCAGCCTGACGTTGTGCATTCCAGTTTCTGGGGTGGCGACATGGAAGCCTTTATCATCCAGGGTTCTGCACGAGGTGTCTTTGAGCGTTCCAAGGTTGTTTTGACCACGGGTGAAACCGCTATGCATCGCCTCGGCGCGCAGATGCCGGATGGCACAGTCATTGGTGCGCGAGGGCCTCACGGAGATCTTGCCCCTGAGTCCGAGCTGAATGATTGGTTCCGTCAGGCATATTTTGACCGCTTCGGTACCCTACCCACCTACCCTTCCTACAAAATGGCGCAGGCGCTGCTGGGCGTGAAGGCCGCCGCTGACAAGGCCGGCAGTGCAGACCAGGATGCGGTCATTGGTGCCCTGAAAGGACTGGAATGGGAAGGTCCGAGCGGCATGGTGTCCATGGCGCTGGCCAACGGCCACCAGGCAATTCAGGACACGGCATACGGCACTTATCAGTACGACAAAGAAAGTGGCAAAGCGACGCTTGTCGATGTTGTACGATTTGATGCCGAATGCGTGAATCCTCCGGCGGGGGTCAACTCCATTGACTGGATCAATGGAGGCTTCGAAGGGGCGAAATGCGAGTAGCAACCTCTCCTCCCAAGGTCGGTGCTGGCCGCGAATCGTAGCCTGCCTGACCGCCTTGCTGGGCCTCGGCTTCGCTTCCTGATGGCGGGGCCCAGCACCTTTGATGGCGCAAGCCGTCGCGGGCCTAGTGCTCATAACAAAAAAACTGGAGTTCTTCATGCTAACCGCAGTTGCGATAGCAGTGGACGGGCTTGGCTTCGCAGCGTGGCTGTTTTTGTCATCGGTCGGTCTCACACTAATCTACGGGGTGATGCGCATCCTCAATATTGCGCATGGCGGCTTTTATGCTTTGGGTGCCTATGCATCCGCATGGGCGATTGGCCTATATACCCAAACAGGCAATACTATTGCCCTCACTTACCTGATCATTCCCCTGGCAGCTCTTGTCGCGGGCGTCTTTGCTGGTTTGCTTGTCGAGCGCGGAATCCTGCGCTTCATGTATGGGCGCGATGAAGTCTTGATGGTCCTAGTGACCTACGCAATCTTCCTGATCCTTGAAGACGCGACAAAGCTGATCTGGGGAACGGATTCCTATGTGTCCTACCAGCCGGCCTTTTACTTGGGTACGATCGACGTCTTCGGACTGCCTTATACGGTCTACAAGTTTGTCATCATCGGGGTGGCATTCGCGGTAGGAGCGGCGCTGTACTTCGCGCTGAATCATACACGGGTTGGCAAACTGCTTCTCGTCGTTATCGAAGACCGCGAGGTCAGCGGCGCTCTCGGCATAAACGTGACTCTCTTCTTCACGGTGACCTTTATTGTTGGCGCGACTCTTGGCGCACTGGGAGGCGCACTGACGGCTCCTGAGATCTCTGTCGTACCCGGCATTGGAGCTGAAATAATCGTGATGGCATTCGCCGTCATCGTCATCGGGGGGATGGGGTCCATTGGCGGCGCGATGATTGGCGCTCTCATTGTGGGATTTGCCCGCGCGGCGTCCGTGCATCTTTACCCTCCGGCAGAGCTCTTCTCGATCTACCTTGTCATGGCCGCCGTGCTGGCCATCAAACCCTACGGTTTGTTCGCCCTCGCAGAAAGCAGAAAGATATGACCAAGTCGTTTGACAAGACAGAGATCGGTCTAGCGATCGCGCTCCCCTTTCTGATGTCCCTTATTTTCATTCTGCCAAACTGGGTCGTGAACTACGTGCATGTCTCCATGGGTACCGGTCTTGTTGCCCTTGGGGTCATGATCCAAATGCGCGCCGGCTTGGTCTCGTTTGGCCAAGGGTTGTATTTCTGCATCGGGGGATATTCTGCCGGTCTCGCCGCGAAACTGTTCGGCATTTCCGATATCTTTCTTCTTTTGATTTTCGGATTGGTCGCAAGTGTACTGATCTCCACGGTCCTTGGTTTTCTGCTGCGGCGCTACCGCGAGATCTTCTATGCGATGCTCACCTTGGCCGTCTCGATGATCTTTTTTGGCCTTCTGTCCCGGACAGAAGAGCTCGGCAGCACGGACGGATTCAATCTGCCTCAGGCCAGTTTCCTGGGATGGGTGCCCGATGCCGATAACGGTCGTATCGCGCTCTACCTCCTGACCTGTGCAATTACGATCGGCTGCGCGATAGGGCTGAACCGTTTCTTAAGGAGTCCGCTCGGCTACATCAATGAGGCCATTCGCGAGAACGAACTTCGCGTCGAGTATCTCGGCACCTCAGCCCATAAGGCCATCCATATCACCTATGTGATCGCTGCCGCCGTTTCCGCCACGGGCGGCGTGCTATGGGCGATGGCGCTTGGCCATGTCGATCCGGAAATGACCAATTGGACCACGTCCGGTCAGTTTGTATTTGTCTCGATCCTCGCTGGCGTAGGCAATGTCGTCGCTCCACTTGCTGGCACATTCATCCTCGAGATCATTCGTGTTTATGCCGTAGAGCTTTCGCCAAATACCTGGCAGGCCATTCTCGGCACCGTGATGCTCTTGACCATCATCTTCCTGCCAAAGGGCCTGTGGTCGCTCATTTCAACAAAGAAGAAGAAAAATAAAGCCGCAGGTAATCCCGCGGCGGAAACGGGGCGATGATATGACGACCATTCTTGAAACAAAGAGCCTTGAGCGAACCTTTGGTGCCGTTGTCGCAGCACGCGATATCAACATCAAGATTTCCGCAGGCGAAGTAATGGGTGTGATTGGGTCCAATGGGGCGGGGAAAACAACCTTTGTCAATATGGTCACTGGTTACCTGCCCCCGAGCTCGGGCGAAATCATCTATCGCGGGAAGTCGATCACAGGAAAGCCGACCCGGGACATAACCCGCCTTGGAATCTGCCGGTCGTTCCAGATCCCTCAGCTTTTTCCTGAGCTTGACGTGCTCGACAACATGCTTATTGCGCTCACGATCGCCAAGCAAGAACGCCCGGTACTTTTGACGCCGGCCATCGACCCGTCACTTGAGGAAGAAGCACTTGCCGGTCTGTCCCGATTTGGCATCGATCGTTACGCACACCAGGAAATCACGACTCTTCCTCAAGGTGTCCGCAAGCTGATCGATATCGCGATGGCGACCGTTGCGGATCCTGATCTGCTGTTTCTTGATGAGCCGACTAGTGGCGTCAGCGCCGACGAGAAAATGGACTTCATGCGCGTCCTGATTGATGCGCTCAAAGCCACCGACACAGCGGTTCTTTTCATCGAGCACGACATGGAGATTGTCGAGGAATTTTCCCCACGATGCGTCGCTTTTTACGAAGGAACGATTCTGGCGGACGGACAGACTCAAAAGGTGCTGGAAGATCCCAAGGTCCGTGAATTTGTGATCGGCAGCGAGTTCCACCGCAAGAGTGCCATCGATCCTAAACAGACCAATGAGAAGGGAGCTGTTTGATGTTGGACGTCAAAAACATCGATCTATCCATCCAACGTGTTCCCATCCTCAGAGATGTCAGCCTTAAGATCGAAACAGGTAGGACCGTTGGTCTCATTGGTCGCAACGGCGCTGGAAAAACGACGCTCATGCGTTCGATCATGGGGATCCTACCAGTGCAGAATGGATCGATTGAATTCAACCATGTTCCTTTGCACACCGCAAAACCTCATGAGAGGGCTGGTCTAGGAATTGGCTACCTGCCCGAAGATCGACGGTTGGTGCCCCACTTCACCGTCGAAGAAAACATCCTCGTTTCGCTCTGGGCCACCGACAATTCGGATCGATCGCGCATGAAGTGGGTCTATGACCTCATGCCGGAAATCGGACGTTTCGCGGACCGCAAGGCGCTTACGCTCAGCGGAGGTCAGCAGAAGCTGGTCGCGCTCGCCAGAGCACTCGTTGCTGGGTCTAATCTACTTTTGCTCGACGAACCTTTCGAAGGTGTGGCTCCAGCTCTCGCGCAACGCTTGATGGAAGTGATTTCCAATTTGAGAGCGGAGAATCTGTCCGTACTAATATCTGAGTCGGACTACACCCACTCCGAAAAGGTGGTCGACCAAGTCTATTCGATCGAACGTGGCCAGATAAGTCTGATGAACGGTGTGGAGGCAGCATGACCGACGCACTATCTGATTTCGTTTTCAACACGACACCTTCAATCCGCCAAGAGATCGGCGGTATCGCACGACTTGGCGAAGTACTGCAAGGACTGCCCATCGACAGCAAGGCAAGAGGCGTGCTGTTCGTCACTGACCCGGGAATCATTAAGCTGGGACTTGCGGAGGCAGCGCTCATAGACCTCGAGCAACATAACTTCAAAGTGACGCTGTTCGATCGGATCGAACCCGATCCCAAGGCTTCGACGGTCCTGGAAGCTGTCGATCTAGCAAAAAAAGATGAGATCGTTTGCGTGGTTGGGTTCGGCGGCGGCAGTTCAATGGATGTGGCCAAGATCGTCGCACTACTAGCGATTTCTGACCAACCACTGGAAGAAATCTACGGGGTCAATCAGGCCAAAGGTACCCGGTTGCCGCTGGTTCTTGTGCCAACGACAGCCGGAACGGGGTCAGAAGTCACTGCAGTATCCATCCTGACAACAGGAACTGACGAGAAGAAGGGGGTCGTCTCGCCGATCATTCTTCCGGACATCGCGCTCCTTGATCCGGAGGTCACACTTGGGTTGCCGGCACATATCACTGCTGCGACGGGTGTCGATGCTATGGTGCATGCGATCGAGGCCTTTACGTCACGCAGCGCCAACAACAATCCGATTTCGCGGATTTTGGCAAAACAGGCCCTCTCACTGCTTGGGGCAAATATCCGTGAAGCCGTATCGAACGGATCGAACAAGGACGCACGGGCCAAGATGCTTCTCGGCTCCATGCTTGCAGGTCAGGCCTTCGCCAATTCGCCAGTCGCCGCCGTCCATGCTCTCGCCTATCCCATCGGGAGCCTTTTCCATGTCCCGCACGGTTTGTCCAACGCCTTGGTCCTTCCCGAGGTGATGCGCTTCAACGCACCGGTTTGCGGAGCGGAGTATGCAGAGCTGGCACCTCTTGTCTTCCCTGACATCGACGCTGGCCGCTCGACACAAACCATCGCTGCGGAGTTCGTCGAGCGCCTTTCGGCGCTCAATCAAGAGCTTGGCCTTGAGCCTGGGCTAAAGCAGGTCGGGATCAGTTCCATCGACATCCCGAAGCTCGCATCCGATGCCATGAACCAAACCCGACTTTTGGTGAACAATCCACGCGAAGTCTTGGAGGACGATGCTGCGCGGATCTACGAGGCCTCTTTGTAGGCGCGTGTCGGGTCTGCCGGTGCAGCGGTCTCCGGCAACCCAAATTCAATGAGACCGCATACCTCGAAGGGAGGACAAAACATGAAAAATCTTGCTCTTACAGCTGCAATAGTTTGCGGCCTGGTGGGTCCTGCAATTGCGCAGGACTGGCGCGAGTCGCCGTGGGGACCCGATGATGAAATCGGTGCCGCCAACCACATTACGCCTGAAACCGTGCTGGAGGCGTCGAAACTCGTCACGACTGGCAAGACTTACAATCTTGGGATTGTTGTCGATTCAAAGACACCGGCCTTCAGTCCACGTTCCATGAGCATCACTGTCCTGCAGCCAAACCAGATCACCACGCAGGGTCTCGGCACGAACGGCATGACCTACAATGACGATATCTTCATGGGTTGGTTGGGTATCGGGCCCCAGATCGACGGGCTCGGTCATATCGGTATCAAGCACGAATACTATAACGGTCTTCAGGGTGCCGATGTCGCGAAAGCCGATGGTCTCGCCAAGCTCGGCCTCGAGAAGCTTCCGCCCCTGGTAACACGCGGGGTCGTTCTCGACATGACCAAGCACTATGGGCAAGACATCATCCAGGAGGGAACCGCCTATACGCGGGAAGACATTATTGCTGTCGCCGAGGCGCAGGGTGTCGAGCTGAAGAAAGGCGACACGGTGCTTTTCCACTCGGGCTGGTTGAACCTGCTCGACGGGGAAAACCAGGATCATGAGCGCTATGTATCGGTCGAGCCGGGTCTTGGTATCACCGGCGCGGAATATCTGGCTGAGATCGGTGTGGTTGCCGTTGGCGCAGACACTTGGGGCCTTGAGGCCTTGCCCTTCGAAAATGGCGCGGATGGTGTCTTCGCGGTTCACCAAATCCTTATTCCACAGAATGGTATTTACATTCTCGAAAACATGGACACGCGCGAGTTGGTGCAAGACGAAGCGTGGGAGTTCATGTTCGTTCTGGGCGTGACGCGCATGCGCGGCGCGGTTCAGATGATGATCAACCCAACAGCCATCCGCTGAAAACTGGAAACCCTTCCTTCGCGGCCGAAAGGTCGCGAAGGCACCTATACTAAGCAGGAAAGTTAGCAATGCCCGTCACGTTTGCCACACTTGAAGAACGCCTCGCAAGAACGGATCTTCTGATTTCCGCCGCTTTTGTCAGCGGCAACTGGGTCGACGTGACGGACGCCGAAAAAGAGGGGCGAAAGACCTTCGACGTCAAGAATCCGGCAACCGGTGGCGTCATCCTCACACTCCCGGATATGGGAGTTGGCGGTGCGAAAGCCGCGATTGACGCTGCATATGATGCGCAGAAGGGCTGGGCCGCAAGAACAGGCAAGGAGCGAGCTGCGGTCTTACGCAAGCTCTACGATTTGATGGTTGCACATGCCGATGATCTGGCGACGATCCTGACCGCCGAGATGGGCAAGCCTTGGGCAGAAGCCAAGGGCGAAATCCTTTATGGAGCGTCCTATGTCGAGTGGTTCGCGGAGGAAGCAAAGCGCATCTATGGCGATGTCATTCCCGGTCATCAGCCGGACAAGCGCATTGTCGTCATCAAACAGCCCGTTGGCGTCGTTGCCTCGATCACGCCCTGGAACTTTCCCAATGCAATGATGACCCGCAAACTGGCCCCTGCTCTTGCGGCTGGTTGCGCCTTTGTTGCCAAACCTGCCGCCGAGACGCCGCTTTCGGCGCTCGCCATGGCCAAGCTTGCCGAGGAGGCTGGTGTGCCAAAGGGCCTGTTCTCGGTGATCCCGTCGACGGACTCCAAAGCGATTGGTCAGGAGTTTTGTTCGAACGACAAGGTGCGCAAGCTTTCCTTCACCGGCTCGACTGAAGTGGGCCGCATCCTGATGAAGCAGTCTGCAGATAAGGTGCTGCGCACGTCGATGGAACTGGGCGGCAATGCGCCCTTCATCGTCTTCGATGATGCTGATCTCGATGCCGCGGTCGAAGGGGCGATGATCTCCAAATACCGTAACAACGGCCAGACCTGCGTCTGCGCCAATCGAATCTATGTGCAGGCCGCTGTCTACGACGCCTTCGCCGAAAAGCTGGCCGCCGCCGTCAACAAGATGAAGGTCGGCAATGGCTTTGAGGAAGGCGTCAGCGCCGGACCGCTGATCTCCGACGAGGCCCTGGCCAAGGTGGAGGAACATGTGGCGGATGCGGTCAAACAGGGTGCCAAGATTGTCATCGGCGGCAAGCGTCACGAGCTGGGTGGCACATTCTATGAACCAACGGTGCTGACCGGCGTGAGAAAGGCCATGAAAGTGGCCACCGAAGAGACCTTTGGCCCCGTGGCCCCTCTGTTCAAGTTCGAAGACGTCGACGAGGTCATCGAACAGGCCAATGACACGATCTTCGGTCTTGCCTCCTACTTCTACGCCGAGAACATGGCCCGTGTCTGGCGCGTCGCCGAAGCGCTCGAATACGGCATGGTCGGCATCAATACCGGGCTCATCTCGACCGAAGTCGCTCCCTTCGGCGGCATCAAGCAATCCGGTCAGGGCCGCGAAGGCTCAAAATACGGGATCGAGGACTACCTCGAGATCAAATATCTCTGCATGGGAGGCGTGTGATGCTGTCCAGCAGCGCTTTTCCAATTGAATTGTTACGCCTTTCCGCTTTCGCTATTCTGACAGTAACGGCATCTGCATCAGTATTGGTCGCGCAATCCCGCAGTCAGCATGCCCACGAGCACGGTGCCGCCACCCTCAATATTGTCTGGAACGGCGCAACGGTGAAGGCCGAACTGAGCGCTGCTGGCGCGGACATCGTCGGCTTTGAACATCGCGCGAATTCAAAGCAAGATCGAGAGGCGATTAGCGCAGCCTTGAATGAGCTCGGCAAGGCAGAAGCCGTTATTGCCTGGCCCGAGACATTCTCCTGCGCTGTCACCCTCGAGAAGGCAGAACTTCTTGGCCCGCAGCACGAGGTCCACAGCGACGATCAGGGTCACCAATACGATTCTGAACATTCACATGATCATGATGGCGATGACGAAGATTCTCATTCCGAATTTTCAGCTATCTATCAATGGACCTGCAAGAACTTCAATCTGTCCGGAACGCTGCGACTACCGGTCTTTGAAAGCTTTCCCAGCATTGATGAAATCAGAGTCAACTTTGTTGGCGAAAGCATGCAGGGCCAACAGATTGCCACAACTCGACTGCCGGAGTTGAAACTGGAAAAGTTTCGGCAGTGACTGAGCCGTCCCGTAGCCAACAGACAGTCCTGCGCACCAGCAATGTTGCGTTGACCTGGTCGGAGCGATCAAAAGACCATCACGATGATTTTCGCCTGATCGTGCCGGACCTCGAGCTGCGCGGAGGTGCCAGCTTGATGCTGCAAGGGCGAAGCGGATCAGGAAAGACGACTTTTTTGACGGCTCTTTCGGGGTTGATGCCGAAAATCGGCGGAGCGATAGAGATTGATGGGCACGACCTTTACGGTGTCGCGCGCTCCAAACGAGATGCCTTTCGCGCTCGACATATCGGCGTGGTCTACCAGCAGTTCAATCTAATTCCGTATATCTCTCCGTTGAGTAATGTCCTGTTGCCGCTCAGGTTTCTGGGAAGCCCGTCTTCACTTGTCAAGGAACAGAAAGCAAGGGCTTGTCAGCTTTGTGAGCGCCTCGACCTCACACGAGACATCTATCTGCGAAAAGACCTCTCCAAATTGAGCGTTGGTCAGCAGCAAAGGGTAGCCATTGCGAGGGCTCTTGTGGCGAGGCCATCCATAGTGCTCGCAGACGAGCCGACATCAGCACTCGACAATAGAAACAGAGACGTATTCCTAGACCAACTCTTTGAGATGGCCGCGGAGGTTGGCTTCGCCCTTGTTCTCGCGAGCCACGATGTATCGATCGCTGCTCGATTTGACGATGTACTTGATGTCGAAACGATGCACTCAAACACAATGAGCGCAGCATGACTGTGATCTCGCTGGCATTTGGATCGTTAATCTACCGCAAATGGACCGCTGCTCTTACGGTGTTCGCGGTGGCCCTTTCCTTTTCATTGATCCAAGTTGTTGAAACGGTCCGTAGCGCTGCCCGCGACAGTTTCACCAATACGATATCTGGAACCGATCTGATTGTAGGGGCCAGGACGGGCGACATCCAACTCCTTCTCTACAGCGTGTTTCATTTGGGAAACGCCTCTAACAATTTCAGTTGGAGTTCTTTTGAAGAGATCTCGAAAAACAGCGCAGTCGATTGGAGCGTTCCGCTTTCGCTTGGCGACAGCCACAGAGAGTACCGAGTCGTTGGGACGACAAGGGCGTTTTCGAGAAATACCGATATTCCCGGCAAAATGCTTTATCCTTTTCATCAGGTAATGTGTTCCACGGGCTCTTTGACGTCGTCATCGGCAGTGATGTTGCCGCGACTCTTGGCTACAAAGTTGGGCAAGACATCGTAGTTTCCCACGGCCTAGAATCGTTGGTTGATCATGATGATCTCCCGTTTGTTATCTCCGGGATCATTGAGAAAACCGGAACGCCTGTTGATCGTTCGCTATTCATCAGCCTTTCCGCTTTGGAAGCTGTCCATACCGATGTCTCCGCACGGCGCGAAGCGCTCGGGCCCGACATCCCGGCAGAGATGCTGTTTCGTGATGTCGACTTGACGCCAAAGTTTGTTACGGCAGCGCTGATTGGCGTCAGAGACAAGATCCAGATCTTTGGCCTACAGCGACAGATCAACACCTACGCTGCGGAGCCGCTGACAGCGATACTGCCGGGCGTCACGCTTTCGGAACTCTGGCGAGTTACGGGGTTGGCTGAAAACGTGTTACGACTCATCGCTTGGGCGGTTGTCCTCACAGCCCTCGTCGGCATGATAGCGACGGTCATGGCAGGATTGGCCGCCCGGCAACGAGAGTTCGCGATTTTCCGGACCGTCGGTGCAACGCCCGGCCACATTGTATACCTGATAATCGCAGAAATCATGATCTTGGTTGCATCGGCGATCTTTGTGTCGCTTGGTCTCAGTAGCCTGATTTTGGTGACCGCTGGTTCCTTCGCGAACGAGCAGTTGGGGATCAGCTTGCAGCGCAGTTCATTGCAAGTCGACGAGCTTCCGAAACTACTCTTGTTTCTTTTGTTTGCACCTCTGGCGGCGATCCTGCCTGCCTTTGCAGCGTACAGATCCGCTCTTTCGTCACAGCTGGCCAGAAAAACCCCGTGAAAGGTATCGAGATGAGAATGACTAACCGAAGACAGTTTGTCGCGATATGTTTGACAGGCATTGGGATTATCGGGGTAGGCTCAACGACCGCCGCTCAAGAAGCCGTCCGTGAGCTTGGCTGGGAAGATCTGACCCCGTCCGGCAAGGCAGTGTTGCTTCCAACTGTATCTCACCAAGGGCCTGCCGAGGCACAAGACCTGTCCGATGCGGCCACGGTCTCCGCGCTCGACGGAGTAACAGTCAAAATGCCCGGCTTCATTGTGCCGCTAGCTTTCGAGGAACTGAATGTCATCGAGTTCATACTGGCTCCGTACAAGGGGGCTTGTATTCACGTTCCTGCGCCGCCGCCCAATCAACTGATCCACGTCCAAACAGAGATGCCCTATCCCAGCGCTAAAATGGCGCGACCGGTCTGGGTAACGGGGGTTCTGCAAGTCGAGGCAAAGACGACAGCACTCGCAGAAATTGGGTATCGGATGAAAGCCAGTGAAATCTCAGTTTATGAGTTCGACAGGTAGGTCAAACCGTGTCCGGTCTTGACCCTTAGCCGAAACAAGTGACGCATTACTAATTCTCAAGGAAAGCAAAAAATTTGGCCATCGCAGGAAAGCCCATACTCAATACACATCACCAAGCTTTAGACCGCCCTACACTTAGAGGCTGGGGCATCTGTAGCGCGACAATCTAGGTGAGGTTAGCGCGTCAATCAGGATGAGAATCCTTGGTCGCGACGTTTGAGATGATGGCGGTCTTTTCCGCTATCCTCAAGGTTTTTGTGTTTTTTGATTGTCGTTGCGCGTCAATCAGTTTTGGTGTTGGCTGGCGTGGCTCTTTGAGCGGGTCGCCCTGGTCCCTTTGCTTGTTCGGCTGCGCGTCGCCGATAGCTTTCGACGTTCATCTCGAAGATGGCCGCGTGGTGCACGAGCCTGTCGACCGCTGCCAGTGTCATGGCCGGATCCGGGAAGATTGCATTCCACTCTCCGAAGGGCTGATTGGCCGTGATGAGCATGGATCGGCGCTCGTATCTTGCGCTGATGAGTTCGAACAGCACGCTGGTCTCAGCCTGATCCTTGGTGACATAGGTGATGTCATCGAGGATCAGAAGGTGGAATTTGTCGAGCTTTGAGATGGCGCTTTCGAGGACGAGATCGCGCCGCGCCTGCTGGAGCTTCTGGACCAGGTCGGTGGTTCGGGTGAAGAGCACGCGGTAGCCATTCTCGACAAGGGAAAGACCGATGGCCGAGCCGAGATGCGACTTGCCCACACCTGGAGGTCCGAACAATAGTATGTTGCTGCCTTTGCCGATCCAGCTATCGCCCGCGGTGATGGCACTGACATGCGCCTTGGACAGCATGGGGACGGCTGTGAAGTCGAAGGCCTCAAGGGTCTTTCCCGGCAACAGCCGTGCTTGCGCCAGATGTCGCTCGATGCGGCGAC
>NZ_JBQFSP010000027.1:0-17774 GCF_056538065.1 Ruegeria sp. BH8
CAGCCTATGGGCCGGCTACACCGATGAAATGGTGGCGTGACCCAGCCTCCGCCAATGAAGCACAATCTGCCGCCAACAACTTGGCAATACCTCGAAGGGAACATTTGCCTGAACTTCGTCATAAACGAATGCCCCACGACACATCTTTGATGATTGGTGGAAAAAGGGCGACCAGATGTCGGCGCTTGCATCGCGGACCACTTGGGCATCAAAGATACGGGTCATCTGGCCAACACTAAAAGATTGCCCAATTTCCAAGAAGGTATCGAGGCAAAAATGCTGGGCGTCTTCGATACTGTCGAACGCGCAAACACTGCCGATAAGTCTGTTGCAGAGGCCAGAGAGCCAGGTCAAGCTTTGAAAGCCTGGGGCTGCAGTGATTTGTTCGTTCAATTCCTTCAGGGGCAAATGACCAAACGGTGCTGAAACTTGAAGCTCAGTGTAGACAAACGCTTGAGGTATCATTGCCTCTATACTCCCTTCGCTATGAGGCAGAGAATGACCCACTTAAGCGGGCCATTCTGGGTTCGCGACCGTGGCTTATGCAGCCGGGATGCCCATTGCTGCCTGAATGAACGGCAAGCGAAGTACCTGCCCCATACCTGCCCAACACCCGTCGTTGACGTGATTCAAATGCGCCCAGTGGTTCAGCCGCCCCTCATATGTCCCCACAATGTCGTCGACAATTTTCCCGATTTCCGCGGCAAGTCCCTCGCGTGTTGTATTGTTCAGGGCACCTTCGGGCGTCGTGACGAATACAAGAACAGGTGGTTCCTCAGAAACTTCGCCACCAATATACGTCGCGCCGGACGGTAGTTCCGTGAATTGCGCCCAGACCAGCGATTGCGCGCTGTCACTGTCCAGCGGCGCATTTTCAGCCGAGAGAACCGCATCGGAAAGGCGTTTCATCAAGGCGTCCTGTTTCTCCTTGGTCAATGTATCTTTTTGCGCAGTAACTTGGATAAGTGGCATTTCATTCTCCTTTGATGGATTAGGCGATCCGGCATCGTTGTCTTGACCGGCCTCAACCACCGGCTTTTACGAAGGCACATGTTCTCTGTCCGCAGGAAAGGCCTTCATATCTTTCCACGGTCTGACGATGATTTTGCGCTATAGAAAGTAGTCGCTCTCCATTGTTAGATTGTGATTGCTCTTTATTCAAGACAAAAAGAGCAATCAGTATTTATAGATTATTCACCCGTCTGAACTAGAGTTTTTTACCCTATTTATCAGTATCATAAGGCGTCATTTACGCCTTTTGCTGAAGACGATCTCCCAGCCGCCGGATGCCAGAGTTTCGAGAGCAGAGCGAGCGCAGGCTCTAGAATCGTCCCGATGAAATGGCCTCACGGATTGATGTCGTGATTTCCATGGACAGACCATCATCGTGTACGGCACGCGCCATAAGCACACCCCCTGCCAACATGGCAAGCATTGTCCAGGCCTGCGCGCGGTCTGTGCCCTGATCCGCCTCAGGCAAGCTCTCCGAAACGATCTTGGCCACTTTTTCCAGCTTCACTTGAAAGACCTGTTTGGTGTCCTCCGGTGCACGCGCAACTTCCGGGGCAAAGGCGGGCAGGGGGCACGTATCTTCCGCACAGTTAAGCTTCACATCGCCAAAATAGAAATCAGCAAAAGCATCTGTCCAGTTCTCCCCATGGGTGTCCTGAGAAGCCTTTATGCCAGCAGCCAGCTCTTCCATCCCCTGTTCGACAATTGTACGAAACGCTTCAGCTTTCGACGTGAAGTTGCTGTAGAATGCGCCGTTGGTAACGCCAGCCTCTTTGGTCAGCCCATCAATCCCCAAACCGTCAAATCCCTCTGCCCGAAACCTTCGGGCAGCAGCATCAAGCAGCTTTCGACGAGTTTCCTTCTTGTGTTCAACGCTGTAGCGCATCCGAACCTCTTTCTTCGGCCAGTGATCATGCACTTATGCCCGGGAATCCAGCACATATAGAGAGCACATATTATCTAAATGCCTTTCGCCTCAAATTCAACTGTTTAGAACACTGCGGCAGACAGCGGCTTCCACCCACAGGTCCACAACCACCAAGGATTTCAGATCGGCGATTGAAAAGAATGGGATTGTATAAAGAGCGATCTATTTCTAAATAGAGAGTGATTGGTGTTTAAATCTGCTGCCGGATGCCATCACCATGATCTGAGAAACACTTGAAAAGGAATAGTCGGCCATGACCGAAACAGCAGCGCTTACTCAAGGGGTCCATCACATCGGTCTGACGGTGGAAGACCTCGCTCTACCGCTGGCGTTCTTCGTTCACGCACTCGGGTTTCGCCAGGTCGGGGAAGATACTGGATACCCCGCCGTCTTCTTGTCGGATGGAACCTTTGTTCTAACTTTATGGCAGGCGAGAACAGCGGAGCCAGCGGTCACGTTTGATCGGAAAAGGAACGTTGGCCTTCACCATCTTGCGTTACAGGTCGCCGACAAAACCGCACTCAAAACCGTATTCGAAAGGCTTAAGAACTGGCCGGATGTCATGATGGAATTTGAACCGATGCCACCGGGGCAGGGTTCGGGGTCACGCCATTTCATCTGTCTCATTCCGGGGGGCATCCGGTTGGAGTTCTTTGCCCCGGCCACGACTTGAGGACGGTGTAAGGGGATGAAAAACAGAAACGTTGTCATAACCGGCGCCAACAGGGGTATCGGTTTTGAGCTGACCCGCCTCTATCACGCAGACGGGGATCATGTGACCGCAATTTGCCGGATTGGCTCTCCCGCATTGACCCACTTGGGCATTCAAGTCGTTGAAGGTGTCGATATGGCCGATCCTGGCGCAATCCGGAAAGCAGCTCTTGGATTTGCAGATCGCTCCATTGACTTGCTGGTGAACAATGCCGGCTTACGCACCTTCGAAACCTTCGATGACCTGGATAGCGACCGCATCCTGCATCAGTTCAGTGTCAACGCTTTGGCGCCGCTTTCGATGACCCATGCGCTGGCAGGCAAGTTACGTAATGGGGCCAAGGTTGTCCTGATATCCTCCAGAGCGGGTTCGATTACCGACAATGGCAGTGGTGGCGAATATGGGTACCGGATGTCCAAAGCTGCGCTGAACATGGCCGGTGTAAACCTTGCACGGGACATGCGATCGCGCGGCATAGCAGTGTTCATGCTTCACCCGGGTTTTGTGAAAACGGATCTGACTGACAATCAGGGACTGGTCAGCGCGGCAGAATCTGCCGCCGGGCTTGTCGCACTAACGAACAGTCTGGGCATTGAGGACAGCGGTCATTTCTTCCATGCAAATGGGGAGGAGTTGCCATGGTAAAGAACGGTACCCCGTCACCTCCGCACGGTTGGGGGCATAAGGACAGCCCGTTTCACGCGGGAGAGATAGAGGTTCAGACACGGCTGGGTGTGCGCGAGAGAATGGAAGAGATCGGTCGAAAGGTGATCCGTGACTATATGCCCGAACAGCACCGGGCATTTTATGCCCAACTGCCCTGGATTTTTGTCGGCGCAGTCGATGAGGCTGGACAACCCTGGGCCAGTGTTCTTACGGGAAAGCCCGGCTTCATCTCATCGGCCGATCCGATATCCCTTCATATCGCGTCGACTGCGATGCAAAATTACCCCCTGACAGGATCGCTAAAGCCGGGCCACCAGATCGGGCTGCTCGGTATTGAACTGCCCACACGACGGCGAAATCGCGTCAATGGCGGAATTGTACAGGCCACATCAGAGGGCCTGCACATTGCTGTCACCCAGAGCTTTGGCAACTGCCCGAAATACATCCAGGCAAGACTTGAAAAAGATGGTCCGCCGCGCATAGCCCATGGTGCACGCCCGATCATGACTGAGAATCTGTTTCCCCAGGATCAAGAACTGATCACCAACGCGGATACATTCTTTGTCGCCTCACACAGCGGCACCATTCGTGGTGTCTCTGCTGGTGTCGATGTTTCCCACCGCGGAGGGAAGCCCGGTTTTGTCAGAATAGATGGCGAAAGGACACTAACCGTCCCAGATTTTGCAGGTAACTCGCTTTACAATACAATCGGAAACTTGATGATAGCGCCGAGGTCTGGACTTCTTTTTCCAAACTGGCGAACAGGGGATCTGCTATACGTGGCCGCTACAGCCGAAATCATTTGGGACGGTCCGGAGGTCAGTGCTTTTTCTGGGGCGCAACGACTGATCCGATTTCATGTGAAGCGGACAATCAGGTTGAATCACGTGCTGGAGACAAGATGGCATGATCCTGATATGTCACCGTTTCTCGGTAAAACGGGTGAATGGGAATGACCACAGAAGAGATGCCGTGCTGCAGGCGTAAATGAACTCTCCATCCGTTTCTCGAGTCAGGAACTGCCGCCACTAGCTTAAATCTGTACCCTTCACGAGTCCGAATAATGCCCGGCACCTCTTTGGCGAGGGCCGGGCACATCTGTGTTTCGGTCGCCAGTCCGTTCAGTTCACAGCATCGCCCAGAAATTCAAGGATTTCCGCGCCGATTTCGTCATTGTGAGTTTCAAGCGCGAAATGGCCGCTGTCATAAAGATGAACGGTCGCGTTCGGGCTGTCGGTCTTAAACGCCTCAGCCCCTGCAGGCAGGAAAAACGGATCGCCATTGCCCCACACGGCCAGGATCGGCACGCCGCTTTCCCGGAAATACGCCTGAAAATCGGGATATAGTGCGACATTGTTCTGATAGTCTCCGAACGGCATTGCCAACTTGTTTGCGCGTTCTGAACTGGTTAGGCCTCACGCATGAAGATGCCGTCCAAGATGCCGCGCCTGAAGGGTTTTCGTTTTCCGCGCGAGATCATCGCCTATGCCGTTTGGGTCTACCATCGCTTTGCGCTCAGCACCGCTGATGTTGAAGATTTGCTCGCGGAACGCGGCGTAACGGTCAGCCGGGAAACGATCCGGCAATGGGTCAACCGCTTTGGCGGCCATTTCGCGAATTGCATCAGGCGAGACCGGCCAGGGACGGCCGACAAATGGCATTTGGACGAAGTTGTCATCCCGATCAACGGTCAGAAATGCTGGCTCTGGCGGGCGGTGGATGCGAACGGAGATACTTGTCACTGTGCCGTAAATTACTGGACGCTGGCTCAAAAAAGTTGAGCAAAATCAGTACTTGATTGTGCCTTTAATTTCTGGACTGTATCATTAATTACCGGACTGGGGAGTGGAAAGAAGTTGGGGATCAAGCCGCGCGAAGCTGCCCTTCGCCAAGCCTTCCGTCCAAGACCGCGGCTCTGACCGTTGCCACTCGGTGTGCACCTTGCGGTGACCAGCGCATTCGGCGTCTCTGGCCCATACGAGCATTGGCGACGTCATTAACCAAGCCTTCTGCTCGAGAAGTCGAGACTGGCTTGCCGTTGCGTCGCCGATGACCATAGTCGACCAATGCCGCGCGATTGTATTGCAGATAGGTTTGCAGCTCCATTGTACGCGAAACTGCCGAAAACGCTGCGTCGTTCGTTCTGCCAAAAGTTTGGCTTCGCACGTGCTGGCCAAATCGGAACAGCGCTTCAATGGCATCAAGCGCACGAGCCGTTTGGCCATGCCATATGCACCAGCGCAAGTTTTGTACTAGCTTCTTGACCGCGAGACCCTCAGGGTCCTCAAACAAAGAAAACAGGGTTTGAAATGTCGTTTCCACATGTCTGATGCGTATTGAAATATGCCACCAGTCTAGGATGTGATTGATCTCCGCACCGGTAGCGTTGCGCACCAGCCGTGGCAATGCGGAGTCACCATCGGACAAAACCGTAACAGCGGTGCCATCACGCCATCCGGCGGCTTCCAGATTTCTTCGCAAATAATCCCGTGGATTGTCCGCACCGATCACACTCAGACCAAATCGGCGTTTCTCGCGTCCCTCGCTCTCGATGGAGCCAACAATGAGTTCAAAGTTTCGCCGCTGATATTCCGGTCTCGACCGCACATAAGCGCTATCCAGAAACACTGTAATATCAGGCGACTTTGGGCGTTGGTCGGTCTCGGAGGCCGCAGAGCGTTCGTCGCTCACAAGGTTGTCAGCGGTGGTCGCGAGTCGATTGCGGATCGTCACATGGTTCTGCTTGCTGCAGGGTGTCAGTTGATTCAGAAGTCTCGCAGCTTCCCGAAAACTGTGGCGCGCTCCCAGTTCTGCCTGCAATCGCCGAAGCTCTGGCGTGGCGTTGTCCGGCAAAAGGCGAGTTAGAGGAGAGTGCGCGACTTTCAACATTGGAAGTCCCGGCAGCCCACACATGCATATCCGAACCCGGGGTGCTTCGATGGTTACGCGACCGAAAAGCGTGTCGATGCGGCGTTGGCGGCGATCATGAACCGGCAGATATGTTCCGCAGAAACGACATACGCGAGCGATTTCGCTGATCTCTTCGACCTGATCCTGCAGTAACGCCCGCTGAATTTCTTTCAGCATCGATTTCGCCTCGGCCAGACACAGTCCAAGGTCCTCGTTCGATGCACCCACTGTTCGGCGTTCCAGAGTAATAATTTCGTGCGATCGCGTCTCGCCCCAGCCAAATTCGGTCTCTAACTTGATCCTGAATTTCATCGCTATGCCTCCTGAAAAAACAGCGAAACTCTAGATCAGAAACTTCCGGTATCCCCACATTTTTTCCACTCCCTGTATCTGCGTCCAGTAATTAAGGGCACAATGACAACGGGCTCCTTTCCATGGTCAGCAACCAAGGGAGCCAGCGGGCTACACGACAACTACGGATCCGCGCTCGCAGCGGTCGCTACCGAAGGCGCCACCGGTTCAAGCACCGGTAGCGGCGGGCAAGTCGAAGGGGCGGCCAGATAACAACTCGAGCTCACAGCTCATCAGATACTTCGGCCTGCCCGCCATTCGTGCTCCCAACGCCCCAATCCCGGTGGATCAATAATAAACCACATTGAGGTCTTCGGAACCTCCGATTGAAGCGTCGCGATCATTCATGCCAGATAACAACATGATCGAGCAGGATCATCGGTTTATCAAGCGCCGCGTGCGGCACATGTGCGGGTTTAAATCGTCCAGATCCGCTTCGGCTACTCTGGACGGTATTGAGGTTGCGAACATGATCCGAAAGCAGCAATTCCCCAGCACTACGCATTTGGCTTTCGGATGTTTGCTGAGATCGCAGGATAACTGCGTCCAGTATGACGCTGACTCTGGTTTTCACAATATTTTGCTACATAACCAAAATTTGCGACAAAGCCAAAGTGTCAACTGAAAATCCATATCGTTTCAAGGCAGGAGCAATGTACCTCTCTTGTCGCCCTCGGATGTCAGTGTCTGCTCACAGGCTTCTTTGTTGCGACATTGCGGCTGCCAGAATACTCATCTTTTGACGAGCGTCCGAGCGCTCTGACGTGTCTTCAAAAGTCTGGCTGATGACGTCTTCGATATGGGTTTTCGCGTCCGTTCTGTCCAATCCGCCGATCTGGAGGCCACATCTCATCCATAGCCCATCGATCAACAAGCTGACGGTATGGGCCGCGCTGCGGGCCTTGTCATCTGATGCGCCTGTGCCTTTCAACGCTCCAAACAAATTGCTGTACAACCGGTGATGAATGACAGTCTGCAAACGCTGAAATTGTGGATTGTGTGGAACTTCGGCGCACATCGCGATCCATCCGTGCGCAACTTGTGACCGGAAGGTCGTGGGGGAAAAGTTCGCCTCGATAATTGCATAGAACTTTTCCCAAGGGGTTTCGGCCAGTCGCTGGAGCGTGACGGATTCACCGCGAAGCGCGCCGTTGGCCTTACGCAACGCGGTTTCGATCAGATCCCCCTTGGTGCCGAAGTAGTGCAAAACGCTGGCCTTGGATGCGCCGGTGTGTTCGGCAACCCGCTGTAACGTCGTGCCTTTCATCCCGTGTAAGGACAGGACTTCGAACGCAGCAGTTGCGAATTCATCGCGTCTGATTTCGGCAATGCTTCTTCTACCCATGGATTCTCCTCTGACCTCCCAAGGGTATTGTTTGTTGACTCTATGGTCAATCTATCCTACTGGATGATTTATTGACCCAAAGGTCAGCAAAATAAATGGGAGGTCAAAATGATTGATAAACTTCGTCATCTTCTTGCGATACCCGCGCTCACAGTGGTTACCAGTCAGGCTTTCGCAGATTGCGGCACTGTTCGTATGGCCGAACCCGGATGGACAGATCTTGCGCTGACGACCGGGGTCGCCAGTGTTGTTCTTGAAGGGTTGGGATATCAGGCAGAAAGCGACGTTCTCGGCATTCCGGTTATCTATGAATCCATGGTCGGCAAGGATCTGGATGTATTCCTTGGATACTGGGACCCGGCGATGGAAACCTACTATCAAGCCTATCGCGACAGCGGAGCCATCGAAACCGTACACCAGAATCTCGAGGGCGCCAAATTCACTTTTGCGGTCCCGAAATACGTCTATGATGCTGGTGTCACCGATTTCGCGGATCTGGCCGCTCATGCGGACAAGTTCGACAGCCAGATGTACGGGATTGAGCCGGGCTCCAACGACATCATGCTCGACATCGTCGGCAAGAATGCCTTTGGTCTGGACGACTGGAAAGTCGTCGAAAGCTCTGAACAGGGCATGCTGGCGCAGGTCAAGAAGAACCAGCACAAGGAAGACTGGATCGTGTTCCTGGCCTGGGCCCCGCATCCGATGAACACGGAATTCGAAATCGAATATCTGACCGGTGGTGACGATTTTTATGGCCCGAACTTCGGCGGTGCCACCGTGCATACGCAGGTGCGCTCTGGCTACCTTCAGGAGTGTGAGAATGTCGGCAAGCTGCTAATGCAGATGACCTTCGACATCCCGATGGAAAGCGAAGGCATGGGCTATATCCTAACCGACGGCGACGATCCGAAGGATGCTGGCACAAAACTGTTGAAGGCCCATCCTGAGTATCTCGAAGGCTGGCTCGACGGGGTCACAACGCTGGATGGTCAGAACGGGCTTGCTGCCGTCAAGGCACATCTGGGCCTTTGATCGGGGGTGGTGGCGTGACGACGACCACAAAAATCACAGCCTCGATTCCCATACATGTGGAGATGCGCGGCGACCCATCGTCGCCGTGCGTTGTGCTTGTACAGGGTCTTGGGATGCGAATTGCGGACTGGCCGAAAGAGCTGGTGCAGGCCATGGAAAAGGACTTTTTTGTGGTTTGCGTCGAGAATAGGGACATCGGCCAATCTGGCAGCTGTGGGCCGGATATCGACCCGGTGGTCGCAAACGCCCTCGCGCAGGGTGAAACGGACGGCTCATCGCATCCCTATTCTCTCTTTGACATGAGCGAAGATGTTCTTGCCGTCCTGAAGCATCTGAGAATCGAAGATTTCGCCGTCGTCGGCTTTTCTATGGGCGGCATGATCGCGCAGCTGGTTGCGGCCGGGGCACCTGAGTGCGTCACCGCATTTGCGCAGGTTTGCAGCTCTGCAGGCGAAGCCGAAGCACCGGTTCCGGCCGAAGCCATGAGCCGTTTCTTACGAACCTGCCAACCCTTCAACAGCGGGAAGGAACTGGTCGATTGGTTGGCGGAAGATCTGATCTGGAGCGTGGTCCCCACCGATTTTCCGGTGGACGAGGCTTGGGACACCGCCATTGACATGGTCGAAAACGGCTTCACGCAGGGCGGATACACGCGCCAGCTTGCCGCGCTGCTGCATAGCGGCGACAGGACAGATCACCTCAGAAACATTTCGTGCCCCGCATTGGTTCTGGGGGCGCAAAACGACCGTTGCATCAGGCCGGAAAGCTCTTATAGGGCGTCCGGGCTGATCACCGGGTCCAAGCTAGTCGTAGTACCGGGCACGGGGCACGCCCTGTCGCCTCAGGTCCAACAGATCCTGTGCGCTTGGCTGCGAGACACGTTGGTGACGGAGCACAGTCAGCACGAAATTTCATAACCGGGAGGGGTTAAGATGGAATGGCTGGAAGAACAGAAGATCCCGATCGGATCATGGGCAAAGACATGTGTGGAATGGCTTACCGATAATCTCTACTGGTTTTTTGACGGCCTGTCCTTGTTTCTGGAATCGATTATCCTTGGAATTTTGTGGGTCTTACAGGAACCGAACGCGTTCGTCGTGATCGGTGTCATCACGGCGATTGCATGGATTGTGCGCAAGTCCATCGGATTTACCGTCTTCACCCTGCTGGGACTGCTTTTGATCGTGAATCAAGGCTATTGGGTCGAAACCACCGAAACCCTGGCACTGGTTCTGGCCGCAGCCGCGGTTTGCATGGGGCTCGGCGTTCCGCTGGGGATCGCGGCGGCAAGACGGCCATGGCTGTATCGCTTCATGGAGCCAATTCTGGATCTGATGCAGACCATTCCCACGTTTGTCTATCTGATCCCGGCACTGATCCTCTTTGGTCTTGGCATGGTGCCTGGCCTGATCGCCACGGTGATCTTTGCGATCCCGGCGCCAATCCGGCTGACGCATCTGGGCATCACCTCGACCCCGACGGCGCTAATCGAGGCGGGCAAGGCTTTTGGCTCCACGCCAATGCAGCTGATGTGGAAGATCGAACTGCCCTATGCCTTGCCGCAGATCATGGCGGGCCTGACGCAGACGATCATGCTGTCGCTGTCCATGGTAGTGATCGCGGCGCTGGTTGGCGCCGATGGGCTGGGCGTGCCGACATTGCGGGCGTTGAACTCGGTCAATATCGCCAAAGGCTTCGAGGTGGGCATCGCCATCGTCCTGGTCGCGATCATCTTTGATCGCATGTTCAAAAGAGCGGGGAGCTAAGCCATGACCGACACGATGGTACGCTTCGAAGAGGTGAACATTGTCTTTGGCAAGGATCCCAAAGCGGCCCTGCCAATGATGGACAAGGGTATGAGCCGGGCCGAGATTCAGGTTGAAACCGGCCAGGTTCTTGGGGTCCATGATTGCTCGATCGATATCAAGAACGGTGAAATCCTGGTTCTGATGGGGCTGTCCGGCTCGGGCAAATCGACCCTGCTGCGCGCGGTGAACGGGCTCAACCCCGTGGTGCGCGGACGGGTTCAGGTGAACACGGGGTCCGGACTGGTGGATGTGGTTCAGGCCAGCCCGGGCGAGTTGCGGCAAATCCGCCGTGACCGGATCGCGATGGTATTCCAGCAATTCGGTCTGCTGCCCTGGCGCACGGTTATCGACAATGTGGCCTATGGGCTGGAAGTGGCGGGTGTGCCCAAGGAGGAACGCTATGCCCGCGCGCGGGCGCAGCTTGAGCTGGTCCACCTTGAGGATTGGGCGGATCGAAAAGTTCAGGAGCTGTCGGGTGGCATGCAGCAGCGTGTCGGTCTGGCCCGCGCCTTTGCCACCGAGGCCCCGATCCTGCTGATGGACGAACCCTTCTCGGCACTCGATCCGCTGATCCGCAACAAGCTTCAGGACGAATTGCTGGAGTTTCAGCAAAAGCTGGGGCGCACGATCGTCTTTGTCAGTCACGATCTGGACGAGGCACTGAAGATCGGATCGCGCATCGCGATCATGGAAGGCGGGCGCATCGTTCAATGCGCCGAACCGCAGGATATCGTGCTGAACCCGGCAACGCCCTATGTCGCCGAATTTGTTGCCCACATGAACCCTCTGAATGTTCTGCGCGCCTTGGAGATCATGAAGGCCGACACCTCACCCGCAACATCGGAAGCCCGTGCGATTTCGGACGACACGCCTCTGAAAGACATCATCTCGATGCTGATCGAGAACCAGAGTGAGGTCGTCGTGACCCGCGGTGACGAGATCGTCGGAAGGATCGATGTGCATGCTGCCTTGTCGTGTTTGCTGCGAACGCAGCAGACAGGAGTGGCAGCGGCCTAAACAAATGCAGCACGGAGGGACTAGAATGAAGAGAGTAAGCCACAGACTGTATTCTGCAGTCGTGGTGTCGACAATGATGTCCGGACCGGTACTGGCGCATGAGGATCTGACATTCGTAAGTTGGACCGGCGCTTACATGCGCAGCCAGATGCTGGGGATTGTAAGGCCTTACGAGGCAGAGACCGGCAAGATCGTGAACGTCGAACACTATGCCGGTGGCATCGACGAGATCCGGGATCAGGTGGAATCGGCCAATGTCGTTTGGGATGTGGTCGATATGACCGAAGCCGACGTGGTGCGCGCCTGCGAGGCCGGCCTCTTGGAGCGTCTCGACACTGTTTCCTTTCCGGACGGAAGCGACGGAACCACGTTCCGGGAAGACTTTACCCAAGGTGCGGTGAGCGCTTGCGGGATCGGCGGCATCAGGTGGTCAACATCCTTTGCCTATGACGCCCGCGTTTTCGGGGACAATGGCCCGACGACCATTGCCGATTTCTTTGACACCAAGGCGTTTCCGGGGCCACGCGCGGTCCGCAAGGATCCTTCTGTTCTGGTGGAATGGGCCTTGCTGGCCGATGGCGTCGCGCCGTCCGACATCCACGCCACGCTGGAGACCGAGGAAGGTCTGGACCGGGCCTTTGCAATGCTCGACCGCATCCGCCCCGGCGTGATCTGGTGGGCTAACGAACATGAGCCGGAACGCCTTCTGGAGGGCGGCGTGGTGCCGATCAGCGCGGCCTGGACCGTGACGGCCATCGAGGCCAGCAAAGGCGAAGGGTCCAACATGACTGTCGTGACCGACGGTGCGGTAACCGAGATGTACCTTTATGCCATTCCGGCAGCATCCCCACGAAAGGCCGAAGCGCTGGATTTCATCCGCTATGCCAGCGGCACGATGGCGCTGGCACGGCAGGCAGGGTTTCTGCCGCTGGAGCCGACCCGGAAATCGGCCATTGCCGCCGTGCCCGCAGAAGTGCGTGCGAATTTCGTGACCGGTGACGGGAAAGAGGACGGGCTGAGCCTGGCTTCGGACGCGAAGTGGTGGTCGGAAAACTATGACCGCATTTCTGTTCGGTTTGAAGAATGGGCAGACCAGTCTGCCCGCAAGGGTGCCTCGGGCGGCATTCGCTGACAGGGATAGGGAGAGAGACAATGACAACTACAAATGAAGCGAACGACACCCCCCATGTGGCCAGTTCGGGACCTCTCGCGGGTTCGAATGTGTTCATGGCCGTGGCCTCGATGATCATGGTGGTGGCCTTCGTGCTGTTCACCATCTCGGATGTTGAATTTGCTGGCTCGATCTTCTCGGCCACCAAGGACTTCATCATGTCCTCGCTGGACTGGTTCTACGTGCTGGTTGTGTCGGTGGTCCTGATATTCGTGATCTGGCTGCCGTTCAGCCGTTTTGGGCATCTGAAGCGGTTCTGTTGCGAGTTTCGTACCAGGGCGAGCGAATGCTCGTTCGTCCGGTTCCTTAGCCGGCCAACAGTGCGAATTGCTGGAACGGACGGAGTCCGGGTGTAAGTTGACCCTTTCGGATCATGTTCGCCACCTCGATACCTGCCAACGTAGACGCAGCTGATGCAAAAGCCTTGAAGCCGAGCATTGATCGCGTGCGGCGCTTGATGAAGCGGTGGTCCTGTTCCACGATATAATTCAAGTATTTGCGCCGCACCATTTCGATCGGTGCACGGCAGCCAAAGCGCTTCAGCATCCGGTTGATGGCATTGATCCCGGCTGTGTTGGCGCCGCTCTTGTCGATGACGATCTTGCGCGGCAAGCCGTTGACCTCAAGCGCCCGGGCGAAGAACTTGGTCGCCGCTGTCTTGTTCCGGCGCTTCGACAGCATGAAATCAAGGGTTTTCCCAAACTTGTCGACGGCCCGGTAGAGATATACCCATTCGCCCTTCACCCGAATATAGGTCTCGTCCATGCGCCAGGAGCGGTCTGTTGCCTTCTTGGTCCGACGCGCCTCCTCCGCCACCTGCGCGGCATATTTTGTGACCCAACGGCTCAACGTCGTGTGGTCCACCTGAATGCCGCGTTCCGCCATGATCTCCTCGAGATCGCGGTAGGAGACAGTGTAGCGAACGTAGAAGAACACTGCATACAGGATCACGTCTTTCGGGAAGTGTGCGCCTTTGAACGAGATCACGCTGCCGACTCCTAACCAGTTATGATTGCATTCGACCGCCGCTTTCCCCGGAATTGAGCCAGAAGGCAATAAATTCGCAACAGAACCGGGTGGGGCGATCCGTTTCCATGGCGCTCACCGGGTCACTCGATCGCGCGAAGGGGCAGGACCTGCGGCAAGCTCTGCGCATCCAACGTGACCTTGGCATCGATACCATACATCGTGCGCAGATTGCCCGGGGTCAGCACGTCGGCGGCCGGACCGGAGGCAATCGGTTCGCCGTGATGCAATCCGACGATGCGATCGGCATATTGCGCGGCGAGGTTCAGATCATGCATGGCCAAGCCGACAATCGTGCCGTTCTCGTGCGACACCCGGTGCAGGCGGCCAAGCACGAGCAGTTGGTGACGCAGATCAAGCGCGGCAGTGGGTTCATCCAGCAGCAGGACGCGCGGTTGCCGGAACAAAGCTTGGGTCAGGAACACCAGCTGCCGTTGCCCGCCACTTATTTCGTCCAACTGCCTTGTGTGCAGCTCTGTCAGCCCGAATGTGTCAAGCGCCGCCATAGCTTCGTCGGTGATGCCCGGCGGCAGGCGCAGGCCCAGGCCGCCCAAGCGGCCCAGAAGCACAACCTCCAACACGGTCAGAGAGGATTGCGAGCTGGTATCCTGCGGCATGTAGGCGATCTGGCTGCGCTGATCCTCGGGGGCGAGCGGCTGTCCGGCAATCGACAGGCTGCCCTGCATTGGCCCAAGCCCGGCCAGGGCGCGCAGCAGGGTGGATTTGCCCGCGCCATTGCATCCAATCAGGGCGGTGATCTTACCCTCGGGCCACTGGTCGTCAAAACCGCGGATCACCAGGCTCTTGCCATAAGAGACAGACAGGTTTTCGATATGCAAACTCACCAATGCCTCCTTTGACCGCGCAGGATCAGGAAGAACAGGAACGGCACGCCAATGAGCGCGGTGACGATGCCGATGGGAATCACCCCACCGGGTGAGACCAGCTTGGACACGACCGAGGCGCCGGTCATGACAATTGCCCCCATACATGCGGCCATGGGCAACAGGATGCGCTGGTCTTCCCCCACCAGCATCCGCGCGAGATGCGGGGCGACAAGGCCGACAAAGCCGATGGTGCCGACAAAGGCCACCGCCGCTGCGGTCAACAAAGCGACCACGCCGAAAAGCTTGATCCTGAGCGCCTGCACATCGACACCGATGGCCGAGGCACGTGCGTCGCCCAAACGCAGAGCGGTCAGTTGCCAGAGGTTCGGCAGCACGGCGAGACTGCTGACGACAAACACAACCGCGACGATGGGCACGTTGCTCCAACTGGCCTTGAGCAACGAGCCGAACAGCCAGAACACGATGGCCTGAAGCACCTCGGGCGCGGCCATGTATTGCACCAGAGATTGCGCCGATTGGAACATGAACAGCGTGGCAATCCCGGCCAGAACCATGATCTCTGGCCGCATGCCGCGTATCCTTGAAAAGGCAAAGACCAACGCTGCCGCCAACACACACATGACAAAGGCCGCCAAGGGAACAGTCATCCACGGCAGAACTGGCAGGGTGATCCCGGTCAGGATCGCAAGCGCCGCCCCAAACCCGGCCGCCGCGGAAAAGCCCAGCGTATAGGGGCTGGCCAACGGATTGCCGAGGATGGTCTGCATATGCACCCCCGCCGTGCCAAGCGACATGCCCACAAGAATTGCCATCAGCGCCATCGGCATGCGGATGTCCTGCACGATCACGCGGATCATTGGCTCGGCGCTGGCTGGCATGAACAGCCCTGTCAGTACCTGATCCAACCGCAGCATCGCCGGACCGGTCAGGATATCGGCCACGATCAACGCGGCAAGAACCACCCCGGCCCCGGCAAGCCGGGTCAGGCGCCACAGCATCAGGGCGCGGTAGGCGGTTGCATGGGCGTCTGTGCCGGTATCGGGGGCGATCTGCGCCGCCCCCGATGATGCCACAGGTGATGCCCCATCCGGGGCCGCCATCAGCTATCGCCGCCGGGCAGCCGGGTCATGTAGGTGCCCTTGAACTCCACCGGCATGTAGGTGGCAAAGAACCGGTCCAGAGATGCCTGCGGGTCCACATCCGCAAAGGATTCGGGATACATCGCCTTGGCGAGGAATTGCAGGAAAGCATAGTCATAAAGCGTGCGGTTGCCGCCATGATAGACACCGATAATCCGGTTCTCCTTGACCGCATCCAGACCATCCCAGCCGGGACGGCCCAGATAGGCCTTCATCCGCTCATGGGTCAGCGCGCTGTCCACGCCCGGCCCCATGATCACTGCTTCGTCGCGCCCGGCCCAGCCCGATCCGGCCAGCATGATCACCTGCGGGTTCTGTGCCAGAACGTATTCGGGGCTCAGCTTGCCCCAGTTGCTGATCTGACCATTTGCGATGTTGATGGCGCCCAACTGGTCGATCACGCTGCCCCATTGGGTGCCGGAATAGGAATTGTCGACCGTGTCCTTGCCCTTTCGAGCCAGCTCTACGTACACGCGCGGTGCAGCGCCTTCGGGCAGGTTTGCCAGACGGGCTTCGACCTCGGCCACGGCGGCGGCATATTCATCACCCAGCGTCTTGGCGCGCTCTTCAGCGCCCATCAGAGCCCCCAGAAGCTCGGTTGATTTCACGTGCATCTCAACAGTCTGGGCGTTGTAGTCGAGGACGACGATCGGGATGCCCGCGGCCTCGATCCGGTCGGCCACCTCGCCCAATGCCTTGTATTGCCACGCGGCCAGAACGGCGACATCGGGTTGTGCCGCAATCGCCGCTTCCAGCGAGAAGGTGCCGGAATCGACCTCGCCTACATCGGCCAATTCCTCCAGACGCGGGATTGCAGCGGCATAGGTCTGCCACTGCAGGTTGCGCCACCCGGCCCAGGTATCCTTGGAAATGGCGACAACCCGGTCATAGGCCTCAGGGCCTGCTACGGCCATGAAATCCTCGAAATAGAATCCCAGCAGGATGCGCTGCGGGTCCTCGGGCACTTCGACGGTGCGGCCCATTGTGTCGGTCAGGGTGATGTTTTCGGCCCAGGCGGGTGTGGCGAAGGATACCGCGAATGCGGCTGCGGCAACGCCGCGTGCAAGTGTCTTGAACATGGGTTTTCCTTTGGTTCACACAAGTTGCCCGAAACCGGCCTACCGGCGCAGTTCGGGTTGGGAAGTCAGGTATTGTGAAAACTCAAAGGAGAGGTGGTGCGCGGCTTTGATAATCGGCAGCAAGACGCAGCGGTTTATGTGGCGGCGGCACCAGAACCAATTTGTTCTGATAGTCATGCGCCAGCGCCTGCCAGGCGACATCGCCCCGTTCGGCCGTATCGACAATCAGCCCGAAAGATTGGCACCAGTCACAGCCGTCACGGCCCGCAACCGGTTCAACCGGCTCGCCGGTTTCCGGATCAATCGCGATTGTCTGAGCGCCGAAGGGTGAACAGATTTCGATCTGCATCGCATTGGCCGACGATCCGACGAACACACCCGCCATCGCGAACTGAATGAACAGCCACGTTATCGCGGGGAACAGCAATATGAATCTATCTAGGCCGACTGTTTTCAAGCGGTGCTCTTTGTCTGCGGATCACCAGTATTTTTGGCAAACAAGACCCATGGGTTCAACCAGATAGGACACGCAATCCAAATTTGCGCCACTTTGCCGCAAAGCGGCAGTTCGCTCATTTCGCAGCGTTTGATGAAATGGGCTCGATGCCGACTTCGGAGCAGTCGCAGTATCCGATCGGGTATTGCCAAGTTGTTGGCGGCAGATTGTGCTTCATTGGCGGAGGCTGGGTCACGCCACCATTTCATCGGTGTAGCCGGCCCATAGGCTG
>NZ_JBQFSP010000028.1:0-17378 GCF_056538065.1 Ruegeria sp. BH8
TCGAATTCATAGACCAATTGTTCAAAGCCGCATGATCTGAGAGTATCGACCAGACACCAAACCGACATCAGCCAGCTAATGCAACAGTCCCGTCATGAGCGTCTCAGGCATGGCCCGTTTGGGATATATCGCCACTGGTTTGTCGATCCTATCTTCGCCCCAAACTATGATTTCAAATGGGGCGATGTATGAAGGTCTTTTTTACCAAACGTCACCAAGAGCACAGGCCCCGGCACGAATTTACCGGTGGCGCGCTTATTCCCGCATTTGACTCGCCCGAGAGAGCAGATCTGATTGCGGATGCGCTGCAACAGGCGGGCGGGTTTCAGTTGACTGAGCCCAAAGACCACGGGTCAGAACCTATTCTCGCGGTGCATGACAAAGACTATGTCGCCTTTCTGCAAACCGCCATGGATGTGTGGAAGACGGCGGGCATGATCGGGAGCCCGATGGCTTCGAATGTCGCAGGTCGCCCGAAAGGGGTGGAGCCGGAATCAATCGAGGGGCGTGTCGGGTATTTTGCCAATGCCTGTGATACGACCATTGACCGCGGAACATGGCAGGCAGCCTACGCCAGTGCCCAGGTAGCTGTCAGCGCAGCGCAATATGTCGGTTCGGGCAAGGCCAACACGGCCTTTGCGTTGTGTCGTCCTCCGGGCCATCATTGCGAGTCCGATCGCTTCGGGGGCTACTGCTATCTGAACAACGCGGCGATTGCCGCACAGAGCCTACGCGACATGGGGCTGTCGAGGGTCGGCATACTTGATCTGGATTTCCACCATGGCAATGGCACCCAAGAGATTTTCTGGGCGCGCAACGATGTCTGGTACGGGTCAGTGCACGGTGATCCACGTCATTGCTATCCGTTTTTCGCCGGGCACGCCGATGAGCGCGGAGGCGGTGAAGGGGTTGGCAGCACGCTCAATCTCCCGTTACCGCCGGGAAGTAAGAATGATGCCTGGCTGTCTGCGGTGGCGCAGTTGATTTGGTCCCTCGGGGATTTTGAGGCCGAGGCGGTTGTCGTCTCTCTGGGTGTGGACCCTCATCATGACGATCCACAATCCTTTTTCGACGTCACCGAGAGAGGCTTTGGCCGGGCCGCCAATTTCTTGCGCGATGCGGGCATCCCGAGTGTGGTGGTGATGGAGGGTGGATATTGCGCCGACGCACTGGCTCCCTCGGTGCTGGCTTTTCTTGACGGGTTGGCCCCGCGGTCGGACAAGCAGGGAGAACCCACATGAAAGACATATGCAATTTCGAGATCGAGCACTTTCTGTCGGCGATGATCTGTATCCCGAGCTGCGACCCACCAGGGGGAGAGCTGGAAGTTGCCAAACTTGTGTATAGCCAACTGCAGGCGCTGGGGATCGAGGCAGAGTTTGACGAGTTCGCGCCGGGTCGCGCCAATGTTGTAGGGCGGATTGCCGGTGCCGGGACCAAACCCCCGCTTGTGTTCTCGGCGCATATGGACACGGTTCCCGAGGGGCAGCAACCCTGGAGCTTTCCGCCCTTTGCCGGAGATACTTTTGACGGCATGATCCGGGGGCGTGGGGCCTCGGATATGAAAAGCGCAATTGCCGCCTTTATTGGCGCGGCCCACCAGCTTTCCATGTCGCAAACGCCCCTGGCGGGGGACATCCTGCTGGCCTTTACAGCGGGCGAAAGCGCTAACTGCATTGGTGCACGGCGCCTGGTCGAGCAGGGTTTTCAATCTCGGATCGGGGCGTTCTTGTGTGGAGAGCCGAGCTCTCTGGACCTGATCGTGGTCGAAAAGGCCATTTTGTGGCTGCGGGCCGAGGCCAAAGGCACATTGGGCCATGTATCCGGCGCGGCGGGGGTCAATGCAATCGACTTGATGACCCAGTTCCTGCCCAAGCTCAACGCGCTGGAGCTGGACCTGCCGTCGCATCCGCTTTTGACGCCGCCATCGATCAGCGTCGGGCGTATCATGGGTGGCTCTGCGGTCAACCTGACACCGGATAAATGCCTCGCTGAGATCGACGTCCGGTTTGGCCCGGGGATCTCGCCAGAGCAGGTGATTGCGCAGATAATGCCCCTCTTGCCCGAGAAGGTATCTCTGGAGGTGATGGATTTCAAACCGGCTGTCGAAGAGAACCCGAACAGCGGGTTTGTCGAGCTGTGCAAACAGGCCTGTCTGGCCGAAAACGGCCACCTACCAAAGGTTCTTGGGGTGTCATACTACAGTGATGGGGCGATCTTGCTGGATGGCCTAGACGTGCCCTTTGCCATTCTTGGGCCGGGGCTGTTGGGTATGAGCGGCCAGCCGGACGAGCTGATCCCGGTTGAAAACCTGCACAAGGCCGTGCGGATCTACACGCAGATCGCGCAGGAATGGCTGCAGCCATGACGCGCGCCCTCCCCCCCCTGATTGGGCTGACCGCCGATCACGAACCCCGCTCGAAAGGGGAAAGCGAGGCAGAGTATGTCTTGCGCAGCAATTATTGCAGCGCCATTGCGCAGGCCGGAGGCATGCCGGTTCTGCTGCCTTATGAGACACAGGATGTCACCGCCCTGATGGCGCGGCTAGATGGCATCGTCGTCACCGGAGGCATGTTTGACATCCCGCCAGAATATTATGGGCAACCCGGCACTCCTGGCCTGACCCTGAAAGCCCATCGGACAGCGTTCGAACGCGCGCTGATGACCGAGGCGTTGCAGCGGGATCTGCCGGTGCTGGGGATCTGTAATGGCATGCAGCTGCTGGCGGTCTGTTGTGGTGGCACCCTGGTGGCCGATATACTGCGGGATGTTCCCGGTGGGATCGAACATCTGCCGCAAGACCCGCCAATTGAAGTTGCCCATCAGATCGAATTTGTGGCGTCGAGCCTATTTGATCGGATCACGGATCGGCGCGAGGCCTGGGTTAACAGCCTGCACCGTCAGGCTGTGCGTGCATGCGACAACTATCGGGTGGCCGCCCGCTGCGTGGATGATGGAGTGATCGAGGCCATCGAAGTTCCAGGCAAGCGCTTTGCTATTGGGGTGCAATGGCACCCGGAATACCAATTAGGCGCGCTGGACAAAGCCATTCTGCGGGCCTTTGTTAGCGCATCAATCGAGGGCAGATCATGAGCATATCCGCCGTTCCGATTTCTGTGCCGCTTGCGGATACGAGCAGTACCCTTCGCATAGGCTTGGTCGTTCTGGCCAGCGATCCAACCATTGAAAGCAGCTTTCGCCGGATGCTGGCACCCCATGGTGGCATTGAGCTTTTTGTGAACCGAATTGCCTTTGATGGTGAAATTTCGGTCGAGAGGCTGCGGGCAATGGAGGACGACATCCGCGCCTGTGCGGCAGACATCCTGCCGGGACGTCCGCTTGATATTTTGCTTTATGGGTGCACCTCTGCGTCGGCGGCTATTGGGGATCAGCGCGTGCTGGCGCTGTTGAGAGAAGCCAAACCGGAAGCTAAGGCGGTCGCCACGCCGGTGACGGGTTTGCTGGCGGCAACCACGGTGCTGAAGCTGCGCCGGATCTCTGTGCTGACCCCTTATACCCCATCCGTTTCTGAGATGTTGGGTGTCTATATCGAAGGTCTCGGCCTCAAGGTGACGGCCCTGCATTGCCTGGGATTGGTTGAGGATTGGGATAATGGGCGGGTCACACCGGACAGTCTGTGTGATCTTGCCTCTGGTCTGGATCACGCCGGGGCGGATGCGGTGTTTCTTTCCTGCACGGCGCTGCAAGGGGCAGAGGCGGCAGCCAGGCTGGAGGCGCGGATCGGGATGCCGGTCATCACCAGCAACCAGGCGCTGTTATGGCATGGGCTGCGCGCGGCGGGGCAACAATTGAAGATCCAGGGCTTTGGGCGTTTGATGGACACCTAGGCCCGCCTAGGTTCGCTTCACAAAAGGACAATACGATGGTGCAAAACGTTGAACTTGATGAACCTTTGTTCGAACATCTGGGCACATTCCTCGGTGTCCCGGCTTGGTCTCAGCAGGTCCGCTCGGATGTCGTCATACAAGGGATCCCCTTTGACCTGACCACACCAGGGCGGCCCGGCGCACGGTTCGGGCCCGGTGCTATTCGGCTGGCGTCGGCCAATCTTAGGTGGGATCGGCCGCGGTGGCCCTGGTCGTTTGACGTGACCGAAAAACTGGCGCTTTCAGACACCGGCGACATTCAGAACCAGACAGGAATGCCGCAAACCATGGTGTCGCGGGTAGAGGCCAGAACCACACAATTGCTGCAAAGCGGCGCGCGGGTGCTGTCGCTGGGTGGCGATCACTATGTCTCACTGCCGTTGTTGCGGGCCCATGCTGCACAACATGGCAGAATGGCACTACTGCATTTTGACAGCCATACAGACACCTACGACGGCCCGGAGTTTGACAATGGGACACCCTTTCACTTTGCCGCAAAAGAAGGGTTGATCGACCCCGAGCATTCCATTCAGATCGGTATTCGGACCGTCTATGATCCGCAAGATTATCCCTACACCGTTCTTGACGCCGATTGGTGCTGTAACAATGGCCCGCAAGAGGTGTTGGCCCGAATCCGCGCGGTGATCGGCGACCGGCCCACCTATCTGACGTTCGATATTGACGGTCTCGATCCGGCCTATGCGCCGGGAACGGGCACACCTGTTGCCGGAGGGTTCTCTACCAATTTTGCGTTGCAGGTTATGCGCGGGCTGGTTGGTCTCGACATTGTTGGCATGGACCTTGTTGAAGTGTCTCCGCCCTATGATCCAACCGGCATCACCTCTTTGGCGGCGGCCACCCTGGCGCTGGAGATGCTGCACGTCTGGGCGGCAAATGCCTCATAAAGTTTCCAGGTTCAAAAGCTGTTCGATGAAAATCCCGCAAAGCTCACTTTGTGAGGAAACGTCCAGCTTTTGATAGACTTTTTTGATGTGGTTTCGGGCCGTGCCGTAAGAGATGTCAAGAAGCCCGCCGATTTCGCGCGCGTTGAACCCCTTGAGCATCAAATTGCAGACTTCCTTTTCACGGGAGGTCAAATGTTCAGCCTGAAAGGTCGCCAGAACCGTCTCGATCTGGGCGTGTTTTCGGCTGCGGTTGCTGCGCGCGTCCGGGTGTTGCTGCGCTGTCTCGTGCCAGACACGGGTTGCAAAGTTCTCTACAACCGGTGCGACACTCTCAAGAACGGTAAGGTGATAACGCTCATAGGTTGATCGATCGGGCAAGGCCACAGCGCGGGAAAAACAGACAAGCGACCGCGTGTCCGCATCTATATCCGTGACAAGCCCGACCTCTTCCATGGGTCCAAAAATTTCCTGATCATAAGACAGGTAGGCTTCGATTTCGGACAGGTCCTCGGGTGAGATATCCTTTTTCAGGTAGCTTCCCGGCGGGTCCCCATTGAGAAAAGAAGTGTAAAACGGGTCAAGAAGATATGGCCCGTCCGCATAGCGATCCTGTCGTGTCTCGGCGTCAAAATAATCAAACATGATCGGCACTTCGCCCTGCCGGAAAAAGATCACATACCAGGTGTCGGCATCGAACAGGGCGGCCAGGCCAATCGCGATTTCGCGGATCGCGGCAGACGAGGACTCGGCCTGCATTGCCTTGACGACGGCGTCACTCCAGAGGTGGTATCCCACCCACCATTCCCGCGCAGTGCGGCGCCCGATGGGCGGTGGGGCGAGTATGGGAAAATCGGTCATTGGCGCACTTCAATTCGTTTGGATGTCACATGCTAAAACATGCCGGGCGGGCCTGCAAAAAGTATGTCCCAATTGGGACATGGTCAATTTTTCCCGTCTTCTTCACGGTTGAGCACAGCAATCAAAGGCGGCTTTTGCCGCGATCAGATGCAGCGCCCAATCAACCAGCGCGTAACAACGGGAACCAGAAAATGAGCAAGTCAAACGCGATCAGAACCACCCTTCTTGGGGCCAGCGCCGCCTTGGCGATGACAGCGGGTGCGGCAGATGCGGCGGATACAAACCAGCCGATCTCGATCGCAACAATCGACAGTTCGGATGCGGATTTTATCGCCCATGTCTATGGCGGCCTGCTGCAGCGTTACGGTTTCAACGTCGAATATCTGCGGATCGACTATACCGCGATGATCCCGGCGCTTGAGACCGGCGATCTGGATGTCTCCACCTCGATCTGGGACACCACAACTTGGCCAGCGGTTGCCAACGCAATGGCGGATCACACAGCGGTTGTTTACGGGTCGACCGGTGTCGCCGTGAAAGAAGGCTGGTGGTATCCAAAGTACCTCGAAGAGGTCTGCCCAGGCCTGCCCGACTACACAGCGCTTCAGGCCCCTGAGTGTGTGGCTGCGCTGACCACCGCAGAAACCGCCCCGCGCGGGCGCTACATTGATGCGCCGGCAGATTGGGAGACGGATTCAGCCAAACGCATGGCGGCGCTGAACCTTGATTTTGAGGTGATCAACTCCGGTTCTACCGTGACCATGATTGCATCGATGCGCGCCGCGGTTGATCGTAAGGAACCGGTTTTTGGATTTGGCACGCTGCCGCATTGGTACTTTGCCGGAACGCCTGGAGATTTTGTGCAGATGCCTCCAAATACGGCCGCGTGTTATGACGATCCCGCCACGGGTCCGAACCCGGAGGCGACCTTTGATTGCGGCTTTTCCGTCGGGTTCATCTGGAAAATGGCCAACAATGATTTTGCCGCCAAATCTCCCGAAGCGGCGCGTTTGCTGCAACTCTTGCAGCTTGATGCCAACGACGTGGCGGCGGCCACTGGCAAGATCGAAAACGATGGCGTCCCGATTGAACAGGTGGCCGCAGACTGGCTGGATGCCCATCAAGATACCTGGCGCAGCTGGCCGATCAATTAAGGCCGCCCGAGTTCCTTTGGTCTGCCTTGCGGCAGACCAACCCAATCAAAAGATAGTCCTCACATGACAAACTCCCCCATTGGCGACGATAGTGCCAAGGCCATGCTGCGGTGCACTGAGCTTTGGAAGATTTTTGGCAAAAACGGTGCGCAGGCCCTGACCGATCTGGGCGAAGATGCCCCGGACTCAGCTTTTCGCGACCGGGATCTGATTGTTGGGGCCCGCGCGGTGAACTTGCATGTGAACAAGGGCGAGATCTTTGTTGTCATGGGGTTGTCAGGTTCGGGCAAATCCACGTTGGTGCGCTGCATGACACGTCTACATCGGCCAACGGCGGGCAAGCTGGAGATTGACGGCGTGGACGTCACAAACCTCTCTGATCAAGAGCTGGTGGAGCTGCGCCGCAAGAAAATCTCGATGGTGTTTCAGGACTTTGCCCTGCTGCCGCATCTGACAGTGTTGGGCAATGTGGCTTTCCCGCTAAAGGTGCAGGGCCAGGATCGGAAAACCCGCGAAAGGCGCGCGCTTGAGATGATCGAGCTTGTCGGGCTGCAGGGCCGCGAGAACTATTTTCCGGATGAGCTGTCGGGAGGGCAACAGCAACGGGTAGGCATCGCCCGAAGCCTGACGACCCGGCCAGAGGTCTGGTTTCTGGATGAGCCGTTTTCGGCGCTGGATCCGCTGATCCGCTATGATATGCAGGCAGAGTTCCTGCGTTTGCAAACTATGCTTAACAAAAGCATTGTTTTTATCACACATGATTTTGAAGAGGCCGTGCGCTTGGCCGACCGGATCGCTATCATGAAAAATGGCCAGGTGATCCAACAGGGCCGCCCCGAAGATCTGGTCTTGCGGCCAGCGGATGACTACGTGCGGGATTTCACGCAGAACATTCCCAAACAGAAAGTCCTGCGCGTTTCGGCAATCATGGGGCAGCCGGTAGAGGGTGCCACCATTGACTGGGTTGTGCGCTCAGAGGCCACCATTGATCAGGTTGCCGCGCAGGTTCTTGAAGCGGATCAGCCGATCGCCGTGGTGAATGCATCTGATGAAATTGTTGGATCGATCCACCGCCATGCGCTTATCCCGATTGTTACCTGAGGCAGCATCATGGCCCCGCATTCCGAAAACAGTTTCTTTTTCAGCCGTCGCAACCTGATCCGGGCGCTTGTCGCTATCTGCCTTGTGCTGGCCGCGTTCTGGTTGCCGCAAGACGGTGGCGGCTTTGATGATTTTCCGCAGGAGCGGACCATCGACATCGCAACCCCGCTTGGGGATTGGCTCAAACATGTGTCACGCAAGGCGGAAATCGGGCCGGTCAAAATGTCCGAGATCACGCGGATGATTGGTAGCCTTGTCTCGCAACCCTACGAGCTTCTGAAAGGGGTGTTTGCCTCGGGGTTCCGGATCTATCCCGAAGCGGGTAGCAAAATTGAGATACCCCCCCTGCCCTGGATCGCGGTCACCGCGTTTTGGATCATTCTTGCCCAGACCTTTGCGGGTCGCGGATTTGCGCTCGGCACGGGGGCGACGTTTTTGTTTTTTGCGGTGTTCGGCATTTGGGAATCGGCCATGCTGACCCTGACCCTGGTGGTAGTTTCGGTTGCCTTCAGCACCGTCATCGGTCTGCTGCTTGGATTGCTTGGCTACAAGTACCCAGCCTGGGATCGGGCCTTGCAGCCGATCTACGACATCATGCAGACCCTGCCATTGTTTTCCTATCTTGTCCCGATGATCCTGTTTTTCGGGTTTGGGCCGGTGGCCTCTTTGATGGCGACGGTGGTGTTCTCTCTGCCGCCAATGGCGCGGGTGACAACACAGGCGCTGCGCGAGGTCAGCAGCAGCGTGCGCGAGTTTGGACATATTGCCGGATGCCTGCCCCGCCAGCTGGATTGGCAGGTGATGATCCCGGCCGCCCGCAAGAGCCTGCTGCTGGGTGTGAACCAGGTGATCATGCTGGCCCTTTCGGTTGTGGTTGTCGCCTCGCTGATCGGCGCTGGTGGCCTAGGGGGCGATGTGCTCAAGGCGCTGAAATCTCTGCGCATTGGCGATGCGATCATCGCCGGGAGCGCGGTGACACTGATGGCGATTGTGCTTGATCGGATGTCCTATGCGGTTGCGGTACGACGCCCCGTGCATCAGCCCACGACACAAAGCTGGGCCAAGCGCCACGTTGTGGCGCTGACAATTGCCGCGCTGACGCTGGCATTCATCCTGATGGCGCGTTTTTTCCCCGCGTTACAGAGCTACCCGGAAGCATGGCAAATTCGCGCCGGAGCCTTTGCAAACGATGCGGTCCGCTGGTTTTCCAACACCCATTATGACGAACTGAGCGGCCTGCGGGATGGGTTTATCATCTATCTTCTGAAACCGATGCGCCTGTTCCTGACCGGGCTGCCATGGGTTGGGGTCACGGTGGCGGTTGTGGTTGTTGGCTATCTGCTCAACGGGTGGCGGCTGGCGCTGCTGGGCGGGACAATCTACGCGCTGATCGCGGTGCTGGGATATTGGGACAAGGCGATGGTGTCGCTCTACCTTGTAGTGGTCTCTGTCGGGTTTGCGAGCGTTCTGGGCGTTGTTCTGGGGATTGTTGGCACGCTTTTCCGCCCACTGCGGGCAGGACTGATCCTGGCTGTCGACACGTTACAGACGATGCCGATGTTTGTGTATCTTATCCCGGTGGTCATGCTGTTCAGCCTTGGGGAATTCCCTGCCTTCCTTGCGATCGTGCTGTATGCGGTCACCCCGGCCATCCGCTATACGATTTCGGCGCTGGAGGGGGTTAAACCAACGTTGATCGAAGGCGCGCGCATGTCCGGGTGTACAGGTTGGCAGTTGCTGATGCTTGTGAAACTGCCGCTTGGGTTTCCGGTGATCCTGCTGGGGATAAACCAGGTGATCATGCTGGCCTTTGGTATGCTTGTGATCACCGCGCTGGTTGGCACGCGCGGGCTTGAGGAAACAACGCTTTCGGCCATCGCGCGGGTTGCCGCTGGCGACGGCCTTCTTGCCGGTCTTGCCATTGCTGGCATGGCAATTGTTTTTGACCGCTACATCCGCGCCGCAAGCGAGATCGCTGCCTATTACATGGGCGTCCCGCTCTCGCGCAAAGCTAACTGACAGGCATCTATCCCGGATGGGACATGGGTCTGTGAGGGCCGCCGTGCCAGTTGTCTCTCAACCGCTAAACGACACTACTACCGGAGCATCTCATGGGCGAGAACACCGAGGAATTTGACTTCATCATTGTGGGCGCTGGCTCTGCGGGATGTGTATTGGCCAACCGCCTTTCTGCGGACAAGGGCACCAGTGTCTTGTTGCTGGAAGCCGGAGGCTCGGACATCAACCCATTTGTGGCGGCCCCCGTGGGCGAAACGCAGCTTTTGGGGTCGGCCTATGACTGGGCCTTCAAAAGCGCACCACAAAGCGAACTTGGTGGCGCAAGGATGGAGCTTGCGCGCGGCAAATGTCTGGGCGGGTCTTCTTCGATCAATGGCCAACTCTATTTCCGCGGTATCGCTGAGGATTATGACGGCTGGGCAGCGCTTGGAAATACAGGCTGGAGCTTTGACGATGTGTTGCCGTTGTTCAAACGCATGGAAAACTGGATTGGCGGGGCAGATGCTTATCGCGGAGACCAGGGGCCTTTGCGCACGATCGGCAGCACCTATGACAATCCGCTGTTTGAGGCGTTCATACAGGCCGGAGAGCAAATGGGGCACCGGCGGATCGCGGATTTCAATGGCGCGGACTACGAAGGTTTTGGCCATTGCCAGCACACTCACTACCGGTTCCCCGTGCTGCGCTGCGCGACCTCCTATGCCTATCTTTTGCCAGAACGGTTCCGCCGCAACCTGAGCGTTCGAAAACATGCCGAAGTCAGCCGCGTCCTTATCGAGGATCGGGTTGCCAGGGGGGTTGAGTACCGGCGCAAAGGAACCACGCACAGGGTGATGGCCCGCAAAGAGGTGATCCTGAGCGCCGGCCCCTATCAATCGCCCAAGCTGTTGATGCTCTCGGGCATTGGCGATGCTGGGCACCTAAAAGACATGGGGGTTGAACCGGTTCTGGATTTGCCGGGTGTCGGGCAAAACCTGCAAGATCAGATTGGTTCATTTGTTCAGCATGACTGTACGCAGCCCATCACCTATTACAGCTATACCAACAAGCTGCGCGCGGCGGGCGCGGTGTTTCAGTGGCTGGCCTTGGGCCGGGGGCCGCTGACCTTGTTTCCCATGGCATCAAGCGCGATCCTGCGCGTCGCCCCAGACGCGCCGAGACCGGATGTGCAGTATTACATGTTCCCGGTTGCGGTGAACCCCCATAGCGAGGGGACATTTGAGCCACGGTCGCACGGCTACAACATTCATTGGGGGATCATTCAGCCCAAAAGCCGTGGCTTTGTACGCCTGAGCAGCGCTGATCCATTTGCCGATCCGGTGATTGATAACCGTTTCTTTTCGGATGAGGCCGACAAAGAGCTGAACCGTCTGGCCTTTCGCATGGCGCGCAAAATCCACGCGCAGGCCGCGCTGGCCCCCTATCGCGGAGCAGAAGTGGCGCCGGGGCCGCACTGTCAGAGCGATGCCGAAATTGACGCGCATTGTTCGCGTTACTTTGCAAACCACTATCACGCCTCGGGCACGTGCAAGATGGGGGTGGATGACCTGGCGGTGGTCGATCCCGAGCTGAAGGTGCGCGGCGTGGATCGTTTGCGGGTGATCGACAGTTCCATCATGCCGGTGGTCCCGACCGGCGGCCTGAACGCGCCGTCGATGATGGTTGGTGAAAAGGGCAGCGACATGTTGCTGCAAAGCTGGTGAGAAAGGGGAACGGCATGACAGATCCTGTTGCCAAATACTTAAATGCCCATGGGGTTGGTGCGGAAAGCCAGGCTTTGTTGCGGCGGGACGTCGGCCATTGGATCAATGGACGTCTTTCACGCGCCGGAACTCCAATTCCGGTGATCGAGCCCAGCACGGCAAGTGTTTTGTGTCATACCTACGAAGCCGGGCCCGCGATTGTGGATCAGGCCGTTGGTGCCGCGCGGGCCGCTTTTGAAAATGATGCCTGGGCCGGATTGCGGCCCCTTGATCGGCAACAGATGATCCTGAAACTTGCGGATCTGGTTGAGGCCAACAAAGGCGAGCTGGCCCTGATGGAATCCGTCGATGTCGGCAAACCGGTGGATCAAGCGCTTGAGGTGGATATCGGAGGGGCCGTGGATGTGCTGCGGTACTTTGCCGGTTGGGCAGGCAAGATCAGCGGTCGAACTGCGCCGCTCTCGGCCTATGACAGCAGCTTCTTTGGGCTGACACTCAAAAAGCCGGTTGGGGTCGTGGCGGCCATTACGCCCTGGAACTTTCCACTACAAACCCTGATCTGGAAATGCGCTGCAGCTTTTGCCACCGGGTGTACCGTGGTTGCCAAGCCAAGCGAAATTGCCCCGCTGAGCGCGTTGCGATTTGCCGAGCTGACACAGGAAGCGGGGTTTCCGCCGGGGGTCTTTAACCTGATCAACGGAACCGGGCCTGAAACCGGCGCTGCGCTGGTCGCACACAGAGATGTTCACAAGATCACCTTTACCGGCTCGACAGAGGCCGGAAAGGTGATCGGGGCGTCGGCGTTGGGCACGATGAAACGCCTGACGCTGGAGCTTGGAGGCAAGTCTCCGGTCCTTGTGACGGGCACGGCCGATCTGGATCAGGCGGTAGACGGTGTTATCAACGGCATTTTCTTCAATGCGGGTCAGGTCTGTGATGCCGGGTCCCGGGTGATTGTAGCAGATGAGATATATGACGCGTTTACAGATCGCTTAGTGCAGAAGGTGAGCACGCTCAAGGTTGGCCCTGGGCTAGAGGACAATACGTTTCTTGGCCCTCTGGCGTCGCAGGCGCATTTTCAGAAAGTCACCTCGCTGGTCCAAAAAGCCAAAGATGATGGGCTCGCCTTATTGCTGAACAAGTCTGAACAGGCGGGGTCCGGTTTCTTTCATGGCCCGGTGATCATAGGGGATTGCCCTTCGGATCACGCCTGTTGGACGGATGAGATTTTCGGGCCGGTTCTGGCCTGTCGGCGTGCAACAAGCGAAGCGGATCTGATTTGTGCGGCCCATGATACAGACTATGGGCTAGGGGCCGCGATTTTTTCCCAAGACCACGCTCAGGTCCTGCGGCTAATGCGCCGCCTGAACGCAGGGACGATCTATGTGAATGGCCATGGCTTTCTTGACCCGGCCTTTCCGTTTGGCGGACAGGGAATGTCCGGATTTGGCAAGGACCTTGGGGAAGAGCAACTAGAGGCTTACCTTGAAACCGTCTCTGTCTTGTTTTCCCAATAACACTGGGGTACAGGCGAGAGGTCTTTATGCGGATTCTGGTGTTTCAACACGCGCTTCATGAAGGGTTGGGGCTATTCCAGCCATTGTTTCAACAGGACGGCCACCAGATCACGATCTTTCGGCCCGACTTGGGCGGGCCTGCCCCGGATCTGGCGCTGTTTGATGGCCTTTGGGTGTTGGGTGGCGCGGTTCAGGTCTGGCAGGCCGAGACGCTGGATTGGTTGCAACATGAGCTCGAGTTGGTGCGCCGGGCCGTCGTGGATCTAGAAATGCCCTTTTTTGGAATTTGCCTTGGCCATCAGATGCTGGCGCATGTTCTGGGCGGGACGGTTGGACCGGCACGCTGCCCTGAAATTGGCATTTCTTCGGTGCAGTTATTGCAAGAGCGCCCCGAGTTTTCCGGGCTTGCTCCGAGCATCAAAACGTTTCAATGGCACAGCGCCGAAATCACTGCGCTGCCGCCGGATTGCCAGCTGACTGCATTGTCACAAGCTTGCAAGGTTCAGGCCATGTCCTGGGGGTCAACCGCTCGGTCAGTGCAGTTTCACCCCGAAGTTGATCAGGCAGGCTTGCGCACCTGGGCCAAGGATCCGGCCGTGGGCGAGGCCTTTGATCAGGCCAACGGGGTAGGGGCCATGGAGGCGTGCCTGGAGCAGATGAACGCATTGAGGTCGGAAACATTGCGGCTGGCAGAGCATCTATATCGCAACTGGATGGCAGAAAGCCGGTCTGCCTGCAGACCTTTTCGAGAGTCTGCACGGCATCGTCGCCCCGGTAAGTGAAGCGTGGGTCAGCCGCCGGACAGTGCCGGGAATGCGTGTCAACAACGGTCAGGATGCGCAGTTTATTACTCAGGGCGAGCTGGCCGTGGACGAAATCCATCGCCCAGACGTCGTTGGGCCGATCGCTTCCTGGCGATCTTCACGTATCTCTGCCTTCACCCGGCGCTTCAGATGCTTGTTCCTGAACTGTAGACCCAACTAGTTGGAAACCCTGCGAGTCTTCTTCATGTTGATCACCCAGCCCTCCTGCCTCAGAAGCACGTGGGCGCGCCGGTCTCCGTAGCGCTCACGGGTCTCCTTGACCTCCTTGATTCGCCGCTCGACGGCAGCCTAGTCCGTCCGCCGTGTGCTGGCGAAGTGGCGTCTCCGGGTGGGTATCTGCGGGGCGTTGTCCAGAAAGCCGGGGCAGGGTAACTCCATCTCGAGCGCTGCTTCTACGGTCGTCTCAGCGGGCGGGCTGCGTAACGGGAACTTCTAAGATTGATCCCAGGGGTGAGGTCGACAACGCTAGGTGCTCAAGTTTACGGAACAGTAAATATTGACTTTAGGCCGAATATATGAGAGAAACAGCTAAATCTGCTGAACAGTGAATATGGAAGAAATCGCGAACATAGAGCCGGAACTTTTGGAAAGCCTGAGCGACAGCTTTGAGGCGATTCCTAACGCTCACTTGGGTGAAACCTCCTGGGAAGCGGGGATTGGTGAGCGTTTGCGCCCGGATGCAATTCTTAATGCGGTCGTAGCAGGTCGCGAAATCGCCTTCGTGGTGGAAACCCGAGGCGATGTGTTTCCGCGAGACGCACGTGAGATCGTCTGGCAGCTCAAACGATACCTGCGGGAGTTGAACAGCTCCAACCGGCGGTATGTTCCGATGATCCTTGCTCGTTCGGTTTCGGAAGGGGCCCGGGACTTTCTTCAGGAAGAGCAGGTCGCCTATCACGACTTGAGCGGATCGCTCTTTGTCAGTGTCGATGAGACGTTTGTGCTGATCGAGAGGCCGAAACCCAAGCGTGCCAAGCGTCGCGCCATGAACGTGTTCAAAGGAACCCGAGCACAGGTCTTGCACGCTTTGTTCGATCGTCCAGGCGAATGGGTGAGTGGCTCGGAGATTGCCGAATATGCCGGTGTGTCGCCGGCGACCGTTTCTGAAACCTTCAAGGATCTTGAGCGTCGCGACTGGCTGGACGTGAAAGGGGAGGGGCCTGCGAAACGGCGCAGACTGATCCGGCCAGATGTCCTACTGGATGCCTGGCGCGACAGCATTCTGGCGAGTCGTGCGTCGAAACGAAGCCGGTACTACGTTCCGCGGATGAAACCCGAAGAAATGGTGAGGCAAATCAAGCGTGAAGCGCCATACGGGAATATAGACTTGGAACTCACAGGTCAATTTGCAGCCCAATCTTACGCGCCATTCCTTTCTAGCGTTTCAGATTTGGCTGTGCGTGTTCGCGGTAAAACCGGTCGCGAGTTACTCCTTTCCATACTTGGCGCGCGAGAGGTTTCGGAAGGTGCAAACCTTGTGCTGATCGACGCAGGATCGAAAAAGCTGCGCCGTGGAAAACGTGACGAAAACGAACGTTTGCTTGCCTCGCCCCTGCAAGTCTATCTCGACCTGCTGGAAGATCATGGTCGTTCCAAGGAAATGGCAGAGCATCTGCGCTCTCAAAAACTGGTGTGGCAATGAAGAAACCGACGGCCATTCAAGGCTACAACCAAACTGTCACTGAGGCCTGTGAGCGTGTGCTGGTCACCCTGATCCGCCATTTGGGGCCGTGGCGCGACTCCATCTTTCTCGTGGGTGGTCTGACGCCACGCTACCTCATCAAGGAACGTCCGCCGGCGGTGCCCGCGCATGCGGGAACCGGGGACGTTGATGTCGTTGTGGACATGAAACTGCTCGCTGATACCAAGGCCTACCGGACGCTAGAGGACAATATCAGGGCCATCGGGTTCAAACGGTCTGAAAACAATGACGGTAAAAAGCTATCATGGCGCTGGCAACAGGAGTTGGTCGACGGCACGGTTCTGATTTTGGAATTCCTGGCGGACGCCGGAGATGAGAGCGGCGGTGCGCTTCAAGAGTTGCCCTCGGAAGGTGCGGTTTCAGCAATTCACATTCCGCATTCGGCGATGGTGCTGGATCATCATGAGACCGTGGATATTACAGCCGAACTGCTGGACGACGGTGGCGTCACGACCGAGACCATCCGGCATGCGGACATTATCAGTTTCACCTGCCTCAAGGCGTTTGCTTTCGATCACCGGGCCGAACCCAAGGATGCGCACGACCTCTGCTATTGCCTTGAGCACTACAAAGGCGGAACGGAGGCTTTGCGTTCTGCATTCGACGCCGCCCTGGCTGGCAAGCACGCTGAAACCGTCAAGTCGGCGATCGACATCCTCGCGCGGCGTTTTTGTGATGGCGACGGGTTTGAAGGCTATCAGAAAGATGGCCCGGTCGCTGCGGCACGTTTTGAGGGCGCAGAGGACTGGATGCCCGACAACCGGATTCTTCGGCAACGTGACTTGAGCGCCGTTGTTCAGGATGCTATCGCGCCATTCATCTGATCTTGATCCGGTGCGGTAGGGGGCTTCCCATCCTGACCTCCTCCGTCCCATCCCCGTGCGAGCAAGGGGATCGCGCGTCTGGCGGACACCGCCGCTCGCGCAATGGTCTGCCCGCCCCATTCGCTGTCGCTCCCGTGTTGACCATGCTCGTGCGGCTTGTTGCGTCCGCCATGTCCTCCCGCGTCCCGCACGGGGACGAAACAATGGAGGATCACATGGCAAAGCCCGACATCTACACCCGCATCACCGAGAAGATCATTGCAGATCTGGAGGCTGGCACCCGGCCCTGGCACAAGCCCTGGAGCGCCGAGCACCTCGCCGGTCGCATCACCCGGCCCCTGCGTCACAACGGCATCGCCTACCGCGGCCTCAACATCATTCTGCTCTGGGCCGCGTCCGTCGCCCATGGCTATGTCGCGCCCACCTGGATGACCTATCGCCAGGCACTCGAGCTTGGCGGGCAGGTCCGCAAAGGCTCCAAGGGTCAGCTCGTCATCTATGCAGATATGATGCGCAAAACCGAGACCGATGATGCGGGCCAAGACCGCGAGGTCGAGATCCCCTTCATGAAGGGCTACACGGTTTTCAACGTCGATCAGATAGAGGGACTACCCGAGACCTACTACGCCGTGGCTGAGCCGATGCCCGAGACCGCCGAGCGCAATGCCATCGCGGAAGCGTTCTTCGCAGTGACCGGGGCCGATATTCGCCATGGTGGCAATCAAGCCTTCTATGCGGTCGATCCCGATTACGTGCAGATGCCGCCCTTCGAGACTTTTGAATACCCCGAGGCGGTATTGCCAAGTTGTTCGTCTGTCTTGACTGGGCTATCCGCGGGCCATGAACAATCCGACCAATATGCCACGCCTAAAAGGGTTCCGCTA
>NZ_JBQFSP010000029.1:0-14576 GCF_056538065.1 Ruegeria sp. BH8
CATCTCCACTCTCTGATGGTTACGATGAGCCTGAAATCCTCCGCTACGCAATCAACCTAGTCTGTTCCATGGGTGCTGATGGCGGACAACCTTAACATAAGTGTGGACCTGTTCCGTTGGGGAGGCTCATTGGGAGGCGCATTTTCCGATCTATACATCCGGTTCTCCTCGCAGTATGGACTGCGCTTCTACTATGACCCGTGTGTCGGAAGCTCTGAGGGTGACCGTATCACTCCGGAGAGCTGAGCCATGAACCCGACACTCGCAATCGCATTGAAGCGTAAAGGATACGACACGCTGACCCCTGTTCAGGAGGCCGTGTCCGCACCGGATTTGCAGGGACGAGACTTGTTAGTTTCGGCGCAGACCGGATCAGGAAAAACCATCGCGTTCGGCTTGGCCATCGCACCAACAATTTTGAGCGATGCGCAGGTTTTCGATGTGGCAGGCGCGCCTTTGGCGTTGGTTGTTGCGCCGACGCGAGAGTTGGCGCTGCAGGTCAAACGAGAACTGGGGTGGCTCTATGCGGATGCGGGGGCCTTCATTGCCTCATGCGTTGGCGGCATGGATATGCGCGACGAACGCCGGGCGCTGTCCCGAGGGGCACATATTGTGGTCGCGACACCAGGGCGGTTGCGGGATCATATCATGCGCGGCTCGATTAATTTGGCATCCGTACGCGCCGTCGTGTTGGATGAGGCTGACGAAATGCTCGACCTTGGATTCCGTGAAGATCTGGAATTCATCCTCGAACAAACGCAATCAGACCGCCAGACACTATTGTTCTCGGCAACGGTACCGCGCGCCATTGCCACCTTGGCTGCCCGGTACCAAAGGGATGCCGAGCGTGTAAGTACTGTCAGTGAGCGGACGCAACACGCCGATATCGAGTACCGTGCGATGAATGTGGCTCCACGTGACGGTGAAAATGCTATCATTAACGTGCTACGCTACTACGAGGCTCCTAACGCCATCGTTTTCTGCAACACGCGCGCCATGGTCAGCCGTCTGACAGCCCGACTGTCCAACCGCGGGTTTTCGGTTGTGGCTCTTTCCGGAGAACTGACCCAAGGTGAACGGTCAAACGCCTTGCAAGCCATGCGTGACGGACGGGCCCGCGTCTGTGTAGCGACCGATGTCGCGGCGCGCGGAATTGATCTGCCAAATCTGGATCTGGTGATCCATGCGGAACTGCCCAGCAGTCATGAAACGCTTTTGCACCGTTCAGGCCGAACTGGACGTGCAGGGCGCAAAGGTGTCAGCACACTGATCGTTGCACCGGCTTCTTACAAAAAAGCCCAAAGGCTGTTGAAATTCGCTAAACTCACGGCCGATTGGGGTGCGGCGCCCTCCGCTGAAGAGGTCAAAGCGCAAGACCAGCAACGGATTTTCGGATCGGAGGACTGGTGCTCTGAAATAACAAAGACTGAGCGGCAGTCAGTCAACGAACTGGTAGAAAGGTTCTCGCCAGAACAACTCGCTGCGGCATATGTCCGTCAATACAACAGGGCGCATTCCGCTCCGGAAGAACTAAACGACATTCAGGAAGCAGCGCCAAAGCAGAGCGCACCTTTTGGTCCGAGTGTTTGGTTTTCGCTGTCAGAAGGGCGCAACGAAAATGCGTCTCCGCGATATCTACTTCCTATGGTGTGCAAGGCGGGGAACATCACAAAATCCGATGTCGGTGCGATCCGTATCGTTGACGACGAGACCTATATCGAAATTCGCGAAAGCAGCGTCGCCGGTTTTTTGGAGGCGATTGGGCCGGAAATGAAGATCGAGGGTACAAAAGACATTGTGCAGTTGGATTCAGCCCCCGATTTGTCGAACTCAGCAAAGACAAGCTTTAACCGGGCTGCCAAAGGCAAGAAAGGTCTGGAAAAGACTGCACGCAAACCGAGCCGACTTGTCGAGCCGCAGCCTGCGAAAGCGCGGAAAAAGACAGTGTCCAAGCCCCCTGAAAAGGCCAAAGTTGAAGCCAAGCCCAAACGCGATGACGACAACCGCAGTGGTCTGAGTAAAAAACTTGACCGCCGCCCAAAAGGCCCGCCACCGCCAAAGGGTAAGCCCAACAGCAAGAAAAACCGTGCACGCGCTGCGGCAAATAAGGGCGGTAACGCTGTGCCAAGGCGTTCAAAATAAGTCGAAGCGTTTGCACAGGCCCTTTCCGGACATTGGCCATGCCAAAACTCCGCTGGGTTCCGCCCGTTAGACCAGACTTTCGCAGCGCCTGCGAGCCCGGGCGATAGACATAATCATACTCTGCGGACCATACTGCCGCTCCAATCGGCCATGCAAATTGATGGCAGACTCAGTTCGAGTTCTTGATAACCAGAGGATTATAATGTGGTGATGCCGGGAGTTTTTTTCGGCCAGCGCCCTGACGAATTCTTTTTTGGGATAGAACGGAAAACGGTTCGGTGCTGACAGCACCTGCTCTTTGGAGAAGTACCTTCAGTCGATCCGATGCATCGGACCTGTGGATATGTCGGACCGCACCAAAGCCAAGTGAGACAATGGAGGTACCGTTGGGTGCAATTGAGTTTCACCAGCGCTGCCGTCTATTTTTCCCAATCCTGCGGGTCAAAGCACATTGTTATCATCTCGTTGTGCTTGTAAGGACGTTGCACAGTCCGAAAGGGCCGCGCCGTGCGGGCGTGATGGAATGGTAGACATATCAGACTTAAAATCTGAAGGGCGTATGCCCGTGTGGGTTCGAGTCCCACCGCCCGCACCAGGCGCTTTCGAAAGCTGCATTCTGTCGCCCGGTTTGCGCGTCATCGGTATCGCAAATGCAGTGAAACGCAGCCTACGTGGTCATGGCGTCATATTCATGACCAGGACTAAACCGGATACCCCAATTCCCGGATCAGCCTCCAGATGTCCTGGTTCGCGGCTGAAAGCTGATTGACGACCGCTTCGATTTCGCGAAGCGCGTCATCATCTACCGTATCCGCGCGACCCAGTTTTATATCGGTCTTGCGGTCAGCAATCCGCATCAGGATCGTTTTCGGGTTTCCGCTCTCCTGATCGAACGAATAGATGCAGTGGTTATACTTGTTTCGGATGCCCGAAAGCTTGCTGAGCCGTTGCGTGCGTTCAAGGATCGGGTCGCGAACCTGCGCGGGCCTTCCCTCCATCTTGGCAAGCCGTTCAACCAGATCAATACGCGCGCGGGTTGTGTTCAGGGTCAGGAAGATAATGACGGCCACGTCTTTCGACGTTCCGGAAAGGCCAGCGATCAGGTGGATCAGCAGGCTTTCGGTGTTGGTCCACATATAGTTCAGCCTGCCAACCAGAAGGATCAGGCGATCGAACCGGGCTTCGAACGTGTCAGTCAAGGGCGGAGTGCTGCGCCTCGTGTGGCGCAACCTCGTAGTAGAAATGCGCGGCAGCGGTGCGGTTGCTGACGCCGATCTTACCAACCACATTGTGCATATGCAGTTTGACCGTGTGTTCCGTAATTCCCAGCTTGGCCGCGATCAACTTGTTGCTTTTGCCCTGCGAGACAAGTTGCAGGACCTGCTTCTCGCGACGCGTCAGCTTCAGGTACCGCGACTGCTGGTCGACACCATTTGGGACATTTGTCACTGGACGGGCTGGGATGTCCCGCGTGCGCTGGCCAGGAAAGGCGACGCAATCTGCAAGGAAGCTGGGTAAGTACAGTTCTTCATGCATCAGCAGCCTGAGGATGGCGCGCCAGGCATCGGGCGCCACATTCATGGGTAGAAACCCAATTTCGCCGAACTGCGCGCGATCCCAGGATTCAAACATATGCCGGGCCGATTCTTCTTTGCGATAGGCAAAGGCAAGACAGCCGGATCCCGTACTTTTGGTATAGGCCAGTGGGCGCGCCAACAGGTCTTCAAGCATCATCTGGTCAACAACAATAATCTTGCTGCAACCGGGTGTGTGGCCGTTCATCGCTTCGAGGGTTTCGAACCGCTGAGCGCGAACCCCGAATTCAGTTTGAACGCTTCTTAGGGTCTGATTGGAGTAGAATAATTCTTTTCCAATAAAGACAACCGAAAAATCTTCTGAATAAAGATCCTGATTGGCAGTTTCTTCTATCAATGACACACTCATCACATTCCCTCGCAAACAGGGTCAACCAAAAATCTCTTTTTTGAATTCTGGCGGTCTAAAATAGTTAACTAATCAAATAGGTAATTAACTTTTATTATACTCGAAAGCATGGTTTTCCACAACCGGGAGGAGTTCTTCCAGAGCCCGTGCCATAGAACTTTCGGTTAGGTTTCCGCTTGGGTTTTTGTGCAACCAGCGGAAACAATTGAATTATTTTGTTGCGATTTTTTGTAGGTGGGTCATGCGGGGCAGGTGAGCGCAAACTCAGGTGTATTCTAAAAGTAAGTAATAAAAACAACGTTGTAACCACCTCAAAACTTTCGACTAGCTAGGCGTGGGCGTGCGTCGCTGCGAACATGGCTGGGCTTCAATTGTCGAAGCGCCTGTCCCTGTCGCGCCGGTCATTGCGTATTTCAGCAGCCTTCATGAACCGCCGCGCTTTCGGCTTAGCCGGGAAAGGAGGTGGCCATTTAGAAACTTCCACAGACCGCTTTCAGCGCGTTCATGCGCTGCGCGGGTATTTTTGTTTCAATCTCGCCTGATGCCGCTTTTTAGATGAATGGCGGTCTGGCGTTCCAGAAATAGGAATTTGTCATGAGACGTAATGTGAATAATACAAACGTAACGACCGTCGACGAAATTAATGTCGAGAATCTGGAAGCTCCGGTAAATGTTGAAATCCCGATTGATGAGGCGTTTGTCGAAGCTGATCTGACTGCACAACAGCAGCAGCAGGACCAGACTGTCGAAAACTCCAACGATCAGGGCCAGGACCAAAATCAAGGCCAGGATCAGGGTCAGGAACAAGGCCAGGACCAAGGCCAAGATCAGGGCCAGGATCAGGATCAAGGTCAGGATCAGGACCAGACGCTCAATGCCGGAGATAACACCAACGACAATTCAAACAGCAACGCGATCAATATCGACTTTGGTGGCGGAGAGTGGATTCCGCGCGATGATGATCAGGTTGATCTGGACTTCGGAGATAACGCGTCGGTTGGCGACGTAATCACCGCAGGCCGTGATCTGAACTATGATCCCGGCGATGACATGAATGTCGATATCTCAATGGATGGTGCCGGAACCGCAATGGCGTCCGTCAACAGTCAGGTCGCCAGTCTGAGCGATGACGACACGCTGGAATCGGCGTCAGTTTCGAACAATTCCGGTTTCTATCAGAATGGTAGCGCCTATGGCGGCACCGCCAACGCTGAAGAAGGTATCGGCGTCAAGTCCAACGGTGGAGATTCGGGCGACGGTGGTACCAGCTATGGTGGTTCGGCAGACTCGACCACGCTGGGCAGCCATGCGTTTGGTGCCGGTGGCGATACCGGCAGCGCAGACGCGGATTCGAGTGGCGGTGCCGGCGGTGATACCGGTGACGCAAATAACGCCAGCATTGGTGTCGGTCTGTCCGGCGCAGGGGCTGACGGTGACAGCACCGGCGGCGACGGCGGCGACGCTGACAGTTCGTCTTCTGCTGACAACGACGGCAGCACAAGCGTTGACGGTGACGGAACCGGCGGTAACGGCGGAAGCGCAGATTCGTTTGGTCTGGGACTGGGCCTTGGTCTGTCTGGCTCGAATGCCTCGGGTAGCGCCGATGGCGGCGACAGCGATTCCGACTCGAGCGGCACGGGCTTTGGTCTGGCCGGCAATGACGTAGACGCCGAAGGTTCCGACGGTGGTGACGGCAGCGCGTCGACAGACGGTTCGTCGTCGAATTCCAGTGACAGCACAACCGAAGCCAATGATGCGACTGCCGGCAGCAACGCAGCAGAGGGCAGCGCTGACAGTGGTGCGGACAGCTCGGCTGATGGAACTGGCGGACCTGGTACCGGCGGTGAAGGCTCTGGCGGCGAAGGGACCGGTGGTGAAGGATCCGGTGGCGACGGCACAGGCGGTGACGGTACCGGCGGTGACGGCGAAGGCGGATTTGCCGCTATGGTCGAAGCTGCAATCATGGCCCTGCAGGAAGAGCTAGGCATGGTTGATGCCGAAGCGGGCGAAGGCGGTGACGGAACCGGCGGTGACGGAACCGGTGGCGATGGTTCGGGCGGCGATGGCTCTGGTGGCGATGGCTCAGGCGGTGACGGTTCGGGCGGCGATGGTTCCGGTGGAACCGCCGACGCGGATGCGGATGCGCAGGGTGTTGGCGACCAGTCCGCAAGCGGCCCCGACATCAACCAAAGCCCAGGTGACGTGAACGGTGCATCCAGCAATTCGCAGAACACGGATGGCAGCGGTGGTGATGGCGGATCAAATTCGGCCAACGGCACAGCGGACGCAGCGGGTTCTGGTACGTCTGCAGCAGACGGTGACGGCGGAGCAGGCGGCACGACGACGCCCACATCCACGTCTTCGGGCAACGGTGCCGGGTCCGCCGATGCGGCCAATACCGCCGGTGATGGCGGAGCGGCGGATGTATTCGGTGATGCCGATACAAACGGAGCCGCCGACAGCCTGGCTGAAGCAATCGCCGGATACGGTGGTTCGGGCATGTCCGATAACGATGCCACATCGACCGGTTCGGGCGATGCGACCGGTGCGGCCAGTTCAGGTGCGAGTGGTGCCGGTGGCGCGTCCGCCGCAAATGGCGGAGCCAGCGGATACTCGACCGGTACAGCCATGTCCGGCGACACCATGGGTGGAACCATCACGGGCGGCAGCGCGGCTGGTGCCTATTCGGGTGACGGGGGTGCAGGCGGCAACGCTGGCAACTGGGGCTCGAACAACGGTGGTGATGGTATCGTGACCGGCGAGTCCTATGCCTCGGCAGCGGCTGTTGTCGACACCTCGGCCTTTAACCAGTCGATCGTCATGGGCGCCAACGTGCTTGGCAACTCGGTCGACACGACCATGGTCGGTGGTTCGATGACCTCGTCCTACGCAAGCGACGACAACGACGCATAAGTCATAAGGCGAGGCCCGCATTATCGGGCCTCGCTGTTTTCGAAAATGCCGGGGCCGCGAGCAGTGGCCCCGGCCCAACTGAACCCAAAGCGGAAATTCTGGCCGGTGCGGGTGAAAAAGGATGACCGATATGGCCCTTGACGCAATTTCGGAAACAATAGCGCATTTTGTTGGAGCATTTGAACTTACGATCGAACAAGCCCGGCTGCGGGACCAGTATGACGAATTCACCGCCCTGAGGCGAAAAGCCGAAATTGACGGGCTGGACGATCCTGCTGCGATCCACATCAGGGCCGACCTTGATATCCCGGTGGGCGAGTACAAACTCCTCCCATACAATTTTGCCCCACCTCAACCTAACCTGCCGCTACCAGACGCGCCGAAGGGGCCTGTGCATGAATCGGTGATTATCCTTGGTGGAGATGGGCCGGTTTCCGAGCGTTTTGTCCCAGACGACACGATTGGACCATCATCCGTTCCCACACTCGTCATTCTGCAGCCGGACAACGTGCCGTTGGGGTCTGCGGTAAGTTACACCATGCAAAAGGTTTTCCTGCGTGACAACGATACGGTGGGCGAGGGTGAATTTCGCGACACGGACGCGCTGATCGCGAAAGGTGAGCAGATGCTGGACATGGCGTTGTCCCTTCATGCCGTGGCAAGCCCGTCATTTTCACTCGCGGACTACCAGTCAATCGAGATGGTCGAGGCACTGGCCGAACAGATGCTGAATCCGATGAACGGGGATGTGGATGGCGTCACCGTGTATCAGTTCCATGGCGATGATGCCTTGGGCGTGATCGTCAATGGCGAGCACATGGCCGAAGCACCTGAATGGACCGACCTGCTGCCCGCTTTCCATCAGCCGGATGAAGCGACTGGCGATGAAGCGGACACGCCGTGGCCCGCCGAATGGGATCAGTCCAAGGATTCCGATTTTGACGACGGGCATCTGGTGGTGACCGGTGGTAATCTGTCGATCAATGCAGTGTCTGCGACTATTGGTTGGGTGGATGCTCCGTACATTGTTGTAGGCGGGCAGGCCATCAATCTGACGGTCATCAGTCAGGTCGCGCTTGTTTCCGACTGGGACGTAGGTGCCATGAATGCCGGAAGCGGTACCAACCTGGTTCAGTCTTCGGTGATCGAAGTCGAAGGCAAAGAGGCCGCCTGGCTGGACGATGTCGACGGGACAAGCGGCCAGCCCGCTTATGTTGTTGTGGACTGGGTTCACGGCGATCTGGTGGTCGCGAATTTCATCAACCAGAGTATAGATGCCACCGATATCGATCACATTCAGACCGAAATTTCAGCCACATCCACGCTTTACGTGCTGGGCGACAACGAAATGTACAATGTCGCCGATATCGTGCAGTTGGGCAGCTATTACGATCTGATCATGATCGGCGGAAACATGATTTCAGTCGATGTGCTGGTTCAATCCATGGCCCTTATGGATGACGACATCATCAGCGGCGGAGTGCCCGCGTCGGTGATGGACGGTGATGAAAACCTGCTCATGAACGACGCGTCGGTCAAAACGATCGGCAAGGACATTCACCAGGATATGCAACAGAATATGGCGGACGCGCTTGCCATACCGGAAATGGACATGGACGCGTTGGAAGACGCGCTTCTGAATGATCCGATGTTCGCCGGGATGGAGCAGTTGCGCGTCCTTAAGATCGACGGCGATCTTATACAGGTGAACATCGTCAATCAGGCCACGATGATGCTGGATCAGGATGATATTGACCTGTCCGGCCCGAATGCTGCCGGGGCCGATGTAGTCGCGGGCAGCAACGCCATGCTGAACACCGCGCATCTGACCAAGATGGGTGTGGACTCGACGGTCATGGCAGCTGACGGGTCGTATTCCGATCTGCTGCTGCATCAGGCCAGCCTGATCGACATGCCGGACAACGACGAGATTACCGCGATGACCAATGAGGCAATTGCAGCCATCATGGGTGACATGACCGTCGCGCAACCGGATGCGGCCCTGGCACTGAATACCCCAGCTCTTGATGCAACAACACCTGACGACGGCCTGCAAACCATGCTGGCCTGATCCCCCAAGATTTTTACCGAGTGACCAGAAGGTTTCTACATGTCGTTTGTTTTTTCGTCGCGCCGCCACCCTTTATCCAGCCCGCTGGACAGGCAAGGCGGGTTGGGTCTGAAGCGTCAGGATCCCGAACCTGGGACAGATCCTGCAAAACGGGCCACAGGTGCCACCACCCGACTGCATCTGACGCAGGAGTTCCGAGTGCCTGAACCAGATCAAAACCGGCCGGTTGAAAACGATGCGTTGAAACCGGCCAAAGACCAGAAACACTCATGTGAACAACCGCGCGCTGAACCTCCCCATCGGCGTGCGCCGCCGCAGCCCGTGCAAGACAAGGACATTGCGGGCGGTGGTGACGGGGTGGCTGATGCTGACGGCCCGGATCACGCAACCGCGGACGAAACGACAGCGCGCAAGACCCCCTCTGCGCGCACGTCCGGCGCGGATCACATGGGCGCGACGATCGAGGCCAAGGCAAACCAGCCACTGTTGCGGACAAATTCCGGCGGCGGTGACGGGAACGGGCCACCCCAAACCTTTCACAAGCGCACCCCGCCCGAGGATTTCCAGCGCACATTGCGGGATTCGATCCGGGCGATCCGGCGTAACCTGGCATTTGTTCTGGTGCTGACCTGCGCGACCAATATTCTGATCCTGTCGATCCCGATCTACCTGTTTCAGATCAGTGACAGAGTTCTGACCAGCCGGTCCTTGGATACGCTGATCATGTTGACCGCGATCGTCGCCGGGGCTGTGATTTTTCAGTCTGCATTTGATGCGGTGCGGCGGTTTACGCTGATGCGAACCGGTGTCGAGGTTGCCGTTCGTTTAGGTGCACCGGTGCTTAGTGCGGCTGCGCACGCGTCGTTGCACGGAAACGGGCGCGAATATCAGACTCTTGGCGATTTGCAGCAACTGCGCGGTTTTCTGGTTTCGGGCACTTTGATTTCGTTTCTGGACGTGCCATTCGCCCCTCTGTTCATTCTGATGATCTTTCTCGTGCACCCGCAACTGGGCATGATTGTCGTGGTGACGGCGCTGATCCTAATGACGATTGCGCTGATCAACCAGAAAATGACAGCCAAACCCTTTGCCGAGGCGAACAAAGCGCAGTCCATGGCGAACCTGCATCTGGATTCCATGTCGCGCAACAGCCAGATCATCAACGCCTTGGCCATGATCCCCGAGGCGGTGCGGATCTGGGGGCGGGACACGGCCCAATCCCTGACCTGGCAGGTGCGCGCGCAGGACCGTAACGTGATCTTCGCGGCGATCTCGCGCGCTGTTCGTCTGCTGACACAGATTGGCATTTTGGGATGGGGCGCATTTCTGGCACTGCAGGGAGAGATTACCGGCGGCATGGTGATCGCGGCCTCGATCATTGCCGGGCGCGCCTTTGCGCCCATCGAAGGTTCGATTGAAGGGTGGAACAGCTACCTGCTGACGCGCGCGGCCTATGGGCGGATCAAGGCGCTGCTGTCCACCTCGGCCCTGCAACACGAGAAGTTGCGCCTGCCGCGACCTGAAGGGCGGTTGGATGTTGAGCGGTTGCTCTATATCCCCGGTGGAACCAAACGTGTGGTTCTGAACGGGATTACCTTCTCACTCACCCCCGGTGAAACACTGGCCATTATCGGCAATTCAGGTGCGGGCAAAACCACCTTGGGCAAAACCCTTGTCGGGTCCGTTCTGCCCACGTCGGGAAGTGTGCGGCTGGACCTGATGGATATCCGCAACTGGGACCCGCGCCAGTTTGGCGAAAGCATCGGTTATCTGCCGCAGGATGTGCAGCTGTTCCCCGGAACCATCAAGGACAATATCGGCCGGATGCGTGCCGATGCCACGGACGAACAGATCCATGACGCCGCTGTTCTGGCCGATGTACACAACATGATCGCAACCTTGCCGCAGGGATATGAGACTGTGGTGGCCTCCGATGGATCGCCTTTATCGGGCGGACAGAAACAACGCATTGCGCTGGCGCGGGCGTTTTTTGGGAACCCACGAATGGTTGTGCTGGACGAGCCGAACTCGAACCTTGACGTTGCCGGGGACAAAGCCTTGGCGCGTGCCATTGAACAGGCGCGCGAAAGCAAGATTACCGTGGTCGTCATCACGCAGAAACCGACCCTGCTGAATGTGGTCGACAAGATCATGTTGCTGACCGATGGGCGCGTCGCATTGTTCGGTCAGCGCGAGCAGGTTCTTCAGCAGATCAACGGGCCGCGCAAACGGACCGGAATTGAAGGGCAACAGGGAGGCTGACCATGAATGACCTCGTACCCGTAAGGCACTCTGCCGGTGAACCTGACGTCTGGTATGCGGAAGTTCCGCGCTCGATCAACCGCTTCATTGTCATCGGTATAATCATGCTGGTCGTCTGTTTTGGCGGTTTCGGAGTGTGGTCCTTCAGCGCCCCGCTGGCGGCGGCGGTCATCGCGCAGGGCAGCTTTGTCGCCACCGGACGCAACAAGATTGTCCAGCACCTTGAAGGCGGGATCATCGAAGACATCAAGGTCACCGAAGGGCAATCGGTTCAGGCAGGTCAGGTGCTGATGACGCTGGATCAGACCTCGGCGCAGGCCAATGAGCGCGAGCTGTTCATCCGCAAATTGCGCTTGCAGGCGATGACCGAGCGATTGCTGGCGGAATATGGGGAACGGGATCGTCTGGTCTTTACGCCAGATCTGGTCGAGGCCTCCAAAGACGTGGAAGTCATGGCCATTCTCGACGGTCAAATGCTGAGCTTTGATGTGTCGCGCAAGACCTTGCTGAATGATGTGGCACTTTTGGAACGCAATATGGAGGCTTTGAAGATCCGGGCAAGTGGCTTTGAGGCCCAATTGGACAGCATGGTCACACGTGCCGAGATCTTGCAGGAAGAGTACGAGTCCAAAAACCAGCTTTTCCAGAAAGGGCTGGTTCGAAAGGGCGAATTGAACACGATCCGGCGTGTGCAGGCCGAAGCCGAGGGGCAGCAGGCCCGGTTGCAGGCCGAGGCCGCTGAAATCAATCAGATGCTTCTGAAATACCAGGAACAGATTACGCGCACCCGATCCGCCTATCGCGAGGCTGCACTGGATGAATTGGGCGTGGTCGAGGCAGATCTGGAAAGCGTGCGCGAAAAATCCCGTCAGGCCCGTAATGTCCTGGACCGGGCCGTGGTACGGGCTCCTGTGACCGGGACAGTGGTTCGCCTGCATTATCATACTCCGGGTGGTGTGATCGAAACGGGCGAACCCATTGCCGAAATCCTGCCTGCCGATGCGCCGTTGATTATTGAGGCGCAAATCCCACGCACCGAGATTGATAGTGTGGTAACCGGGCAGACCGCCTCGGTGCGACTGATCGCGCTCAATCAGCGCACAACGCCGGTTTTGTACGGAGAAGTCTTTTATGTCTCTGCCGACGCGCTGCTTGAAGAGGCGGCAGGCGTTCCAAAAGAGGTATATCTGGCGCGTATCTCACTTACCCCAGACGAGCTGCACCGGGTCAGCGGCTTTGTTCCGACCCCCGGCATGCCTGCGGAAATTATGATCCAAACCGAGGAACGAACTTTTGCGGCCTATATCGCCAAACCTGTGTCGGACAGCATGTCGCGCGCGTTTCGCGAGCAATAACCTAGGTGCCTAAGGCCGTTGGTTCATCTACCTCAAGTCGCGTTCTGATCCTTTTGGGAAAAGCGTGAAAGTGAGGGTGTGTACCTTTGACGGCGCAAGACTTGGGATTTCACAAGCTCCACATCCTTGGCGGGTTGGCGGATCGGCTCAACGGTGGTTGCGAAATCACAGGTTCATGAAGCGCCAGATTTCCGCATCTGATGCAAATCAATGCAAAACACATTCGAATCGAGACATGTTTGGCCGGAAGTCATCATAAGGAACACCCGACCATGTTTCGCCTTGCCGCCATGCTGTATTCACTGATCGCCACTGCCATTTCAGGTTCTGCCGTAATCGCTGTGCTGTCTGCGGGATTGGTTTCCGTCAGCGCAATTGTCGGCGCAGCAGTTGCCGGGGCGGTGATCGCTGCTCCGGCATCGTGGATGGTGGCCCGGCGCTTGTACCGGGGCACCTGATCAGGCGTTCAGGAACGTCCGAACCGCTGCTTCGAATTCACGTGGTTTTTCGGCGTGCAGCCAATGCCCGGCTCCGGGTATTTTGGCAAAACGCGCGCCGGAAAACAGCGAGCGGATTTCAGGGCGGTGTTCCGGCAGGACATAATCCGATGCCGCGCCCGACAGGAACAGGGCGGAGCCATTCCATGTGGCGTCCAATTTGGGGAAGCCCATGATCTTTGGCATCTCGGCTGCAAGAACATCCAGATTAAGCAACCACCGTTTTCCCTTGATATCCAGCGATTGGGTGAAAAAGCTTTGCAACGCTTTCTCAACGCCTTGATCGGCCAGCTGCATTTCCGCATCCGACCGGCGGGTGATGCGCGAAAAATCAACAGCCCGCATGGCCTCGATGAACTGGATTTGGCTGTGCGCGTATTGAACCGGCGCGATGTCGGCGACCACCAGCTTGTTCACCAACCCATTGTGCCGCAGGGCCAGGGTCATGGCAGCCTTTCCGCCCATGGAATGCCCAAGAACATCCGCCACGCCGCCGATCTGTTCTATGACTTCGGCGATATCCTGTGCCAGATGGGGATAATCGTGGCTCGGGTCCCACATGCTGTAAGCATGGTTGCGCATGTCCACCGCCACAACCTGCCGTTCGTCTGAAAGCCTTTTGGCAATGACGCCCCAATTCCGAGCAGATCCGTAAAGGCCGTGTGCTATTACCAGCGGTGGGCGGGCGGTCGGTTCGCCATGTACAATCGTGTTCAGCATAGCTTGCGTGATACAAGCGCCTACAGCGGATCACCAGCCCCATTGTAGGTCTTTGTGGTGCAGGCTAGATTGCGGCGGCAGGAGAGAGCCAATGCCTCAGGACCCAGACATTCAGACCCGGATCGCCGAGACGGTGGCCTTGCTGCGTGCCAAGCTTGGCGTGCGCGACAAGACGCTAGAGGCATCCATTCGCAAGGCAAAACGACGCCTGCCGCGCCGGGTGTACCGGCAGGCCATGGTGCTTGCCCGGTCCGAGGCGATGGCGTCGCACCCGAAGATGCGGTTGATTCTGGATACTCCCAAGCTCGTCAGGGCGTCGGACGTAGTGCAGGATCATCTGGGAAGCATCAATCTTGCGGATCGCAGGTGGGGCTGGTTCCTTGGATTGCTGGGGGGGCTGGCTTTCAATCTGTTGGCTCTGACAGCGCTGTTGCTTGTTTTTCTGTGGTGGCGCGATTTGATTTGACTTTCAGACGGCTGCCAAGCTGACGCGTGGCCAGATCCCCCTCTATCGAAGCGACTGCTCAAACAACAAAAAAAACGGCGCCTCAAGAGCGCCGTTTTCTTTTCTTTTTCAACGTTTACAGGTTCGGGTATATGGGGAAGCGGTTGCAGAGGTCTGCGACCTGGGCGCGGACGCGGGCTTCGACTTCGGCGTTGCCGTCTTCGCCG
>NZ_JBQFSP010000030.1:0-13041 GCF_056538065.1 Ruegeria sp. BH8
CACACTCTGGGATGAATACACTGCAGAAATGACAGCCTGAGCGCGGAACAAAATCACTTTTCATGCATCCTCAAACAACTTGGCAATACCGGGTGGAGAGCTCAAAACATAGTTCAATTTCGTGATTGCGCCCCATCGGAAGAACCGATTTCCAGCTTGCCTGGTAAGGCCGGATCACTTTCGTCCGCTGAACTGCGCCATCTGTGGTGAGACAAAGCTTGCCTTGAAGTAGTCCACCAGGAGGTTCATCGCAGGTGTAAACTCGACGCCGCTTCGCCATGCGATCCCGACATCCATCGTCGGAATTTCCACATCGGTGGACACCGTCTCCAAGCGTTTGCCCTCCAGGGACCACGGGCGATAGACCATGTCGGACAAGATGGCCACGCCTTGCCCGTTCGCGACCATCGACCGGCACGCCTCAACAGACGACGTCCTGAGCTTCGTATTGGGCCGATAGCTAGTTTTGCTCCAATATTTCATAGCCGTATGCGCGGCTTCGTCGACGGTCAGCATAATGTAATCTTCGTCCGCAATATCTTTGAAACTAGCTTTGCCTCGCTCCAGAAAGCGGTGACCTGCCGGAACCCAAAGCCTCCGGGAGGACTTGAAAAGTGTCTCCGATTCAAGATCGGGATTGCTGAGGTTTGAGGTGAGCAGCACGGCGAGATCAAAACGATTGGCGAGAAGCCCGTCCTCGATACTCTCCCTGTTCAGCTCGCTGATCTGAATATCGAGGCCTGGATGAAGGCGCGCCAGCCGATCAATATGAAAGGGCAGAAAGTAGCCCAAGACCGTATAGGTCGCAGCCAATGTGATCGTACCACTTACTTCAGAGCGGCGCTTGGTCAGGCGCTTGGCGTCGTCGACCTTGTCGAGGATTTCGCGCGAGGCGGCGAGAAATTCCCGCCCGGCATCTGTCAGCTCCATGCCTTGCGAAGATCGGACGAAGAGTTCCGCATCCAAAATGGCCTCAAGTTCCTTAATCGCGCCCGTAACGGAGGATTGTGAGATCGAAAGAGCGTTCGCGGCCCGACTCACCTGGCCCGATTCTGCGGTTGCGACGAAATATTTGAGATGACGGAGGTTCATACCGTTCGAATAACACAATACTTGAGGCCCATCTATCGGAAATTTCGATGCCCCTTGCTTACTGTGCATCTGCAGAAAACTTTTGGCCATAAAAAGCGTTTTCCTGAGCAAGTTCTTTCTCAGACGCAGTATCGTAATTTCCGATACCAGCGCTTCAGAATAAAGAAATTCCAATCCTTAACACTTTTTGTGAACGTATTCGAAACTTTAGACAGGGAAGCAAAGCATGAAAGAGATTGTCGACCTCAACTGCGATATGGGCGAGGGGTTTGGTCAATGGAAATTGGGCGAAGCTCCTGACGAAGAGATCATGGCCCTGATCAGCTCGGCAAATATCGCGGCCGGGTTTCACGCAGGCGACCCCAATTCCATGGACCGCGTGGTCAAACTCGCTCAGACCTATGGTGTAGGTCTGGGGGCACATCCGGGCTACAACGATCTTCAAGGGTTCGGGCGTCGCTACATGAAAACCAGCTCGGAAGAGCTCATCAATGATATCGTCTATCAGGTCGGCGCAATCCGCGAGTTTGGACGCCGCCATGGGATCGGCCTTCAGCACGTTAAGCTACATGGTGCACTCTATATGGAGGCCGCGGTGAATGAAGAACTATCCGAAATGATTGTCGACACGCTCGGCAAGACCTGCGGCACGGCAATCATCTTCTGCATGGGCGTCTCCAAGACCTACGAAGTGGCAAAACGGGTCGGGCATCCTGTTGTTCGGGAATTCTATGCCGATCGCGACTATGACAAGTCGGGCTCGATCGTCTTTGCCCGCCACGTGGCGCGCCCCAAGCCGGAAGAGGTCGCCGAGAAATGCGTGCGCGCTTGCAAGGAAGGCGTCGTGAGGACCGTCGATGGTGAGGACATCCCTATCGAGTTCGAGTCCATTTGCTTTCATTCTGACACACCGGGCGCGCTGGACATGGGCAAAGCCATCCGCGCGGGCCTGATGGATGCCGGGATCACAATCGCACCAGCCGCAACCGTGCTGGGACTCTGAGAATACTGAGGGAGGAATACCAATATGGCACAAGTACTTTCGCCGCTGCCGGGCACATTCTACATGAAGCCTTCGCCGGAAGCGGCACTCTACAAGAACCCCGGCGACCCTGTCGCCATTGGCGACACCATCGGCCTCATCGAGGTCATGAAGACCTTCATCGAGGTCAAAGCCGAGTTTGCCGGCACGTTCTCCGCATATATGACCGAAGACGGTCTACCGGTGACGGCAGGACAGGCGCTTGCCGAAGTGGTGGTCTGAGATGAGCATCGAGCGCCTGTTTATCGCAAACCGCGGCGAGATCGCTGTTCGCATCATTCGCGCCGCCAAAGAGCTTGGGATCACGACGATCCAGGCCTATTCGGAAGGCGACGCGGATATGCTCGCCGTCAAACTCGCAGACGAGTCCGTCTGTATCGGGCCCGCAAAGGCGACCGAGTCCTATCTCAACATCACCGGTGTGGTGGCGGCTGCCATCGAGAAATCGGCCGACGCGGTTCATCCTGGCTACGGCTTCCTTTCTGAAAGCCCAGAATTTGCGCGCGCCATCGAAAAAGCCGGTATCAAGTTCATTGGGCCATCCGCAGACACGATAGAACGCATGGGCGACAAAGTGGCTGCACGTCAGGCCGCCGAAGCCGCCGGCGTTCCGGTCGTGCCCGGCTCCAAGGGACGAATTGAATCCGTCGACGAAGCCGTCGAGGTCGCCGCGAAAGTGGGCTACCCGGTCATGGTCAAGGCCGCCGCAGGTGGCGGTGGCAAGGGCATCCGGATTGCGGAAAACGAAGACGAGCTGCGGACGCTGGCACCGCAAGCGCAACAGGAGGCAGCCGCGGCATTTGGCGATGGTGGGCTCTATGTTGAGCGCTCCGTGAAATCGCCGCGCCATATCGAGGTTCAGATTGTCGGCGATGGCAAGAAGGCCGTCCATTTCTATGAACGCGAGTGTTCTCTCCAGCGCCGCCGCCAGAAAGTCTGGGAAGAGGCGGGCGCGGATTGCCTTGATGATGAGACGCGCGAAAACCTCTGTATGGCCGCCGTCGCACTTGCGGAGTCGGTCAACTATCGCGGTGCAGGCACGCTTGAATACCTTTATGAAGAAGCGACGGGCGAATTCTTCTTCATCGAGATGAATACCCGCATCCAGGTTGAACATCCCGTAACCGAGATGATCACCGGTTTCGATCTTGTTCAGGAAATGATCCGCGTTTGTGGCGGCGAACCCCTGAGCGTCAACCAAGATCAGGTCAAGAAATCAGGACACGCGATCGAGGTGCGCCTCAATGCCGAAGACCCGTTCATGCAATTCCTGCCGTGGCCGGGAAAGGTCGAGAGCCTGAAAATCCCGGAAGGGGAAGGCATTCGCTTCGATCACTTCATGTATGAAGGCTATCAGATCCCGCCGTTCTACGACTCGCTGATCGGGAAGTTGATCGTTCACGGCAAGGATCGCGCCGATGCCATTTCCAAGATGGCAACTGCGCTGGAAGGGCTCGAGATCAATGGCCTGAAAACCACCGTTCCGCTCCACAAAGCTCTGGCAAACGACGCTGGAGTCGCCTCCGGCGATTTCCATACCCAGTGGCTTGAGCCGTGGCTGGAAGCCGGGAACCTGAAACCCGAGAACACGTGAGGAAGCCAGAATGAAAACCAGATACACATTTGGAGGCGACGAGCACGTCTATGTCGAGATGGATGACGAGATGTCCCTCGACGCGTTCTTCAAGTCTCTTTCCATGAGCAATGCGGTGCGCGACGCCAAGATTGAGGGCGTCACCGAGATTTGCCCTGCGAACGCCTCGTTCCAGGTTCGCTTCGATCCGGATGTCATCGCTCCCGATGACATCATGGCGAAGGTCAAGGAGCTCGAGCACAAGGCGGAAACTGCAGAGAAACGCCTGACCACACGGATCATCGAGATCCCTGTTTTCTACAAGGACCCCTGGACGCACGAGACGCTGATGCGGTTCCGCGAGCGCCACCAGGACCCGAATGGGACCGATCTCGACTATGCTGCGAAAATCAACGGGTATGCCTCGGTAGAAGACTTCATCGAGGCGCATCACTCGCAGCCCTGGTTCGTGTCGATGGTGGGCTTTGTTGCTGGATTGCCGTTCCTCTATCAGCTGGTCGAACGCGACAAGCAGCTTCAGGTTCCGAAATACCTGAGCCCCCGGACAGACACGCCGAAACTGACTGTGGGCTATGGTGGCTGCTTCTCCTGCATCTATTCCGTGCGCGGTGCCGGTGGCTATCAGATGTTCGGTGTCACCCCGATGCCCATCTACGATCCGGAACAGAAGGTCGCGCATTTGAAGGACTTCATGGTCTTTTTCAAACCCGGCGACATCGTGAAATGGAAGCCGATCGACCGCGCCGAATATGACGCCACCGTCGCGGCGGTCGAAGACGGCACCTACGTGCCGCGGATCGCAGAGGTCGAGTTTGATCTCGATGAATTCAACGCCGACATGCGCGGCACCAATGCAAAGATGTTGGAGGCCCTCAATGACGCTTAAGATCAAAAACCCAGGCCTTGCGACCTCCATTCAGGATCTTGGCCGCATCGGCTATTTCCATCTCGGCATCCCGCTTGGCGGCGCCATGGACCGCTATGCGCTGCGCGCTGCAAACATGCTCGTCGGCAATGATGAAGGTGCTGCCTGTCTCGAAGCGGTCTTCATGGGACCGGAGATCGAGTTCACGCAAACCGCTACTGTTGCAGTGACCGGTGCACAGCTTCCGATCAAGGTTGATGGGGAATACCAGGAGGCCTGGACGTCCTTTGTCGTCAAAGCGGGCCAGACGCTGAGCTTCGATTTCCTTCAGTCCGGTGCACGCATTTACATCGCTGTCAGCGGTGGGATCACAACGCCCGAGGCGTTGGGTAGTCGTTCGACCTATCCCATTGGTGCGCTTGGTGGTGTGGAAGGGCGCGCAATTCAAGCTAGGGATGAACTGCCAACGGGCGGTTTGCAAGGACCCGGTGCCGGGCGCACCGTGTCGGAACCTCTTCGCCGAAAACCAGGAACACCTGCCAGTTTGCGCGTACTCCCCGGGCTTTACTGGCATCGCCTGACGGATGAAGCCGGTGCCGGGTTCTTCGAAGATGAGTGGAAAGTGGCGCCTGAAGCGGACCGGATGGGCTATCGCTTCAAAGGCGGGCGTCCGCTCGAATTCGTGGACCGCGAACAACCGTTTGGCGCGGGCGCTGATCCTTCGAACATCGTGGATGGATGCTACTCCTACGGCTCCATCCAAGTGCCGGGCGGAACCGAGCCCATCGTTCTGCACCGCGATGCAGTGTCGGGCGGCGGATACTTCACACTCGGCGCGGTCATTTCGGCCGACATGGACCTTATCGGACAGCTTCAGCCGCACACCTCGGTCAAGTTCGAAAAAGTCGACATGGCCCGAGCGCTTGAGGCCCGCAAGGAACGCCAAGGGATGCTTGCAAAAATAAGAGAAGAGCTCGGCTAAGAGCCAGAACTCCAACCTGAAATCGCGATTTATCGCTTCAGACTACTGTAACTGACAAGGAGATCAGAACAATGAAACTCGTCCTGAAGACGGCCACAGCACTGGCATTGAGTGCCGCACTACCGGCCATGGCGTTCGCCGAAGAAGCATGGTTCCCCTATGCCGCCGAAGGAGTCACACCGGCCTTTTCCGCAGATGGCGAAGTGAACGCTGTCACTTATGAAGCCCTCGCCGCTGCCGAGAAAGCCTGGAACATCTGCGTGTCTTTCCCGCACATGAAAGACGCCTATTGGCTCGGCGTTGACTACGGTGTTGTCGATGAAGCCAAGCGACTGGGCGTGAATCTCAATCTCGTGGAAGCCGGCGGCTATACCGAGCTGGCCAAGCAAATCAGCCAGATCGAAGACTGTGTCTCGGGCGGCGCGGATGCTGTGGTCGTTGGCGCAATCTCCTTTGACGGCCTCAACAATGTCATCGGCGAAGTTGCCGCAAAAGGCATCCCCGTCATCGACGTCATCAACGGCGTCTCTTCGGAAGACATTTCTGCCAAGTCCTTGGTGTCGTTCAAGGTCATGGGCTATGAGACCGGCGCCTATCTCGCTGCGAAGCACCCTGCCGGCACAGACCCCGTGCAAGTCGGCTGGTTCCCTGGCCCCGCAGGTGCAGGATGGGTTGAGGCCGCGCACGCTGGCTTCATGGAAGCTGTGAAAGGCTCCGCAGTTGAAGTTCTCGAGCCCCGCTTCGGCGACACCGGCAAGGAAACTCAATTGAAGCTCGTCGAAGACGTTCTGCAAGCCAACCCGGATGTTCGTTACCTCGCCGGCACCGCTGTGACCGCCGAAGCCGCTCAAGGTCTCATCCGTGAGCGCGGCCTGCAGGGCAAGGTCGATCTGCTCGCCTTCTACATGACCCCGGGCGTCTACACGGGCATCGAGCGCGGTTTCATCCTCGCGGCGCCTGCTGACAGCATGGTGGTTCAGGGCCGGATCGCAATCGATCAGGCGGTCCGCATCCTCGAAGGCAAAGACTACATCAAACACGTGGGTCCGAAGATCTTCGTGGTTGATCCTGAAAACATTGGAGACGTCGAGCGCACCAATATCCTTCCGCCGGAAGGGTTCTCGCCTGTCTTCTCTGTGTCCAACTAACCTCCTCCCTGTTGGACTGCGGGCCGGTTTGGGCCTGTCCCACCGGCCCGCATTTTTTGGAGACTGACATGTCAGCACAACCACTCATCGAAACCAAGGCGCTCACGAAACAATACCCGGGCGTACTTGCCCTCAATGCCGTCGATTTCGACCTTCATTCGGGCGAAGTGCACGTTCTCTTCGGTGAGAATGGTGCCGGAAAATCGACGCTGATTTCAATGCTCGCGGGGGCGAACACTCCGTCACAAGGCAGCGTTGTCCTTGATGGTCAGGAAATGAAATTCGACAGCGTCGCCGATGCCCAGGACAAGGGCATCTACACTGTTTTTCAGGAATTCTCTCTGATCCCGACCCTTACAGTGGCTCAGAATATCTTCTTGGGCTGGGAGCCCATGAAGGGACCGTTCATTGATCATCGCACGATGCGCAAACGTGCGCATGACATGTTGTTGGAGCTTGGATTTGACATCGATCCGAACGAGATCACCTCTCATCTGTCGCGGGCACAACAACAGATGGTGGAAATCACCAAAGCCTTCCACGGCGATCTGAAGGTACTGATCCTGGATGAGCCGACTGCATCACTCACGGACAAGGAAGTCGACCATCTTTTTGAGTTCGTAGACGAGCTCAAGGCCAAGGGTGTCGGTATTATCTACATTTCGCACCGCATTCAGGAGTTCTCACGGATCGCAAACCGGGTCACCGTTCTGCGCGACGGGGGCAAAATTGGCACGGTGGAGATGGCGGAAACCAACGAAGATGCGCTGGTCGAAATGATGACCGGGCGGGCGATCGACGAAATTTACCCAAAGATCGAGAAGGGATCCGGGGAAGTTCTGCTGACCGTCGAGGGCCTCAGAACGGCAGGCATTCATGATGCCTCCTTCGAGGTGCGGGCGGGCGAAGTCCTAGGCGTTGCGGGGCTTGTGGGGTCCGGGAAATCGCGCCTTTTCCGCACTGTCATGGGCCTGACGACCCGCGTGCAAGGCACGGTGAAAATGCGCGGCAAGGACATCAGTCATGCGCCGACGCGCGACATCATCAAGGAAGGCATCTACTACCTCTCGCCGGACCGCAAGGGGGAAGGACTCGACCTTGCCAAGCCGTCCAAGGACAATCTCGCGATCAATCTTGTCATGGGGGACAAGGTTGGGGGCGACGGTCAGCTGGTCAAATGGTCCGAAGTCAACTCCGAAGCCGCAACGATCTCGGACCATGTGGAGTTGCACGAGGGTTATCGCAACAAGCCGGTGTCCCAGCTTTCTGGCGGCAACCAGCAGAAGGTACTGTTTGGCAAATGCTTTGGCCAGAATGCCGACATCATCATCTTTGATGAGCCCACGGTTGGTGTCGACATGGGCACCCGTGCGGCGCTCTACCTTCTGATCAAGGAATTGGCCGAATCCGGCAAAGCCGTGGTTGTGATCTCTTCCGACCTTCCCGAGGTCATGAACCTCTCCCATCGAATGATTGTTCTGGCGCACGGCCACATCTCGGCAGAGCTGAGCGGTGACGACATGACGGAAGAGCAAGTTCTCAAATTCTTCTTCGACGAAACCGGAGCAAAACAATGACGACAGAAGCTAAGAAAACCGGGGCCTTCGATCCCATCCGCAAAACCTTCATCAAGGTTGGCGTCTTGCCATTCTTCCTGGTGGGCGCGCTGATCATCTTCACGGCGCTCTCCGACAAGTTCCTCAGCGTGCAGAACCTCGTCAACGTCGCCCGGCAATCGGTCTATCTGGTGCTGGTTTCGATGGGGCAGATGCTGGTTCTCATTTCGGGTGGCTTCGATTTGTCCGTCGGCACCTCGATTGCCTTGACGTCAGTGGTCTCCGCACTCGGCATGGTCTGGCTCGCCGGAATTTTCCCTGACGCGATTTGGTTCGCCATCACGCTTGGGGCTTTCATGGGCTTTGCGGCTGCTATCTCTGTCGGTCTGATCAACGGTGTCGGCGTTGCCTATTTCGATGTTTCCCCGTTCATCATGACACTGGGTGTTTCCTCTGTCGGCGCAGGCCTCGCGCTCTTTTTGACAGGTGGGGTTCCGGTTTCGGGACTGCCCTTCGCCTTTGGCGACACCTTTGGGTTCGGCAGGCTCTTTGGGGTTCCCATTCCGGTGATCATCGCGGCCATCTGTATCATCGTCATGTGGCTCTTCATGTCCCGGACACGCCTCGGCACCCAAGTCTACGCCGTCGGCGGTAACATCAAGGCAGCCCATCTTTCTGCGATCAACACCAAGCGTACTTTGATGATGGCTTATGTGATCTGTGCCCTGATCGCATCATTGACCGGTTTGCTGCTCACAGCGCGCGTCGAGTCGGGCGAAGCCAACCTCGGCAGCACGATTGCACTGGAATCGATCGCGGCCTGTGTGATTGCAGGCGTGTCTTTGAGAGGCGGCATCGGTAGAGTGGAGAACGTTGTCCTCGGCGCCTTCTTTATCGTGCTTGTCCAGAACGGCATGAACCTCGCTCAGGTCAGCTCCTACATGCAGATGGTGCTCCTCGGTGCCCTTCTGATCCTCGCCGTGATCTTCGATCAGATGCGCTACCGCATGATCCTGAGCGGCAACTGACGAAGACATAAAAGACTGGGGCCGGCAACAACCGGCCCCATTTTGGTTTCATTCATGAAAGGAGAACAATCTCGAACACACGGGGCTTACGGGTGCCAAACGATTGAGCGTCAGAATGTTGGGGGCGTGCACGCACTCACCAGAACGCAAGGTTCGGGTCCGACCTGACGAAATCGATGGGGCCTTTTGCTGTCGAAATAATAGGCATCTCCGGGACCGAGTATTTTGCGTTGATCATCGACTGTAATTTCAATCCGACCTGAGATGACGACCCCGCCTTCTTCGCCTTCGTGGACGTACATGACCCGTCCGGTGTCAGCCCCGATCTCATGGGTCTCGTAGAGTATCATCATGGCACGGCCCAACGGATCGGTTCCGACCTGTTTCAGAGAAAGCCGGCCCTTCCCGATCTCCGGAAGATCTTCGGCAGCATAAAAGGTCGTCTTCTCCATCTCCGGTTCGAATTCGAAGAACTCGGAAAGGCTGACCGGGATGCCGTCCAGAACCCGCCGCAACGCTCCGACAGATGGGTTTGTCTTACCGGATTCCATGAGCGAGATCGTCGAGTTCGGCACACCGGTCTTCTTGGCAAGCGCCCTTTGTGACAACCCGGCTCGCTCTCTGAGAGCCCGCAATCGGGCACCAAGGATGAGGTCTTCTTGCGATGTGTTCGTCATGTTCAGAATACCTAAAATTGACCTATATGAAATATATAAATCAATAACTTAGGAAACACAAGAAACAGGCTTTTACAATATCGTGAACGCCTACAGGATACAGAAAGCAGGCCTCGTCGCCCTGATTCGAAAAGGAAGAAAACCATGTTGAACGCAGAAATCAGCACCCGTAAAGACAAAGCGATCTCTCGCGGTGTCGGGATGCAAACCCAGATCTACGCAGACCGGGCAAAGAACTCCGAAGTCTGGGATGTGGAGGGAAATCGCTACATTGATTTCGCCGCAGGCATTGCCGTGGTAAACACCGGCCACTGCCACCCGAAAGTCATTGCCGCAGTAGAGCGGCAGATGGGGTCTTTCACCCATACCTGTCACCAGGTGCTGCCTTACGAGAACTACGTCCGGCTTGCTGAGCGCCTGAACGCGAGCGTATCCGGCGATTTCGAGAAGAAGACCGTCTTCGTGACGACCGGCGCCGAAGCTGTCGAGAACGCAATCAAAGTGGCGCGTGCTTATACTGGCCGTCCGGCGGTCATCGCCTTCGGGGGCGGCTTTCATGGCCGCACGTTCATGGGCATGAGCCTCACGGGAAAGGTCGCTCCCTATAAGCAAGGTTTCGGGGCGATGATGCCCGACGTCTATCACGTGCCGTTCCCGATCGACGTGCATGGGGTTTCCACGGAAGACTCGATGAATGCCCTGAACAAGCTCTTCAAGGCGGACCTCGATCCCGGACGCGTCGCGGCGATCATTTTTGAGCCGGTGCAAGGGGAGGGCGGTTTCTATCCTGCTCCTGCCGAGCTTGTGCGTGAGATCCGCGCGCTTTGTGATGAGCATGGGATTGTGATGGTCGCGGACGAGATTCAGACCGGCTTTGCGCGCACGGGCAACCTCTTTGCCATGGATGGCTATAGCGTCGCAGCCGATCTGACGACGATGGCCAAGGGTCTCGCAGGTGGCCTGCCACTTGCGGCCGTTACCGGTAAAGCCGAGATCATGGATGCCGCCGGCCCTGGTGGTCTTGGCGGAACCTATGGCGGCAACCCGCTCGGGATTGCGGCGGCCCATGCCGTTCTTGATGTCATCGAGGAAGAAGACCTCTGCGCACGCGCAAATGAGCTGGGGTCGCGTCTACGCCAGCGGCTTGAATCGATCCGTGCCACAACTCCGGAAATCGTCGACATCCGCGGCCCAGGCTTCATGGTGGCTGTAGAATTCAATACGAGCGATGGCTCAGCCCCCAGCCCTGAATTCACGCAGAGGGTTCGCACTGAAGCTCTCAAACGCAACCTCATCCTTCTGACCTGCGGCGTCTACGGAAACGTTATTCGCTTCCTCGCCCCGATCACCATTCAGGATGAGGTCTTTGCTGAGGCGCTCGACATTCTTGAAGCGTCTATCGCTGCCGCGCGGGAGAACTGATCATGTTGAAGCTGAATGATCCTACGCTACTTGAGACCCGTGCCTTTGTGAATGGGCACTGGATCGAGAACGGCGACAGCTTTCCGGTTTTCAATCCTGCGACTGGGGAGAAGATTGCGGATGTGACCGACCTTGGCGTCGAAGACGTCTCGCTTGCTATCGACGGTGCTTACGATGCCAAGGCGGCTTGGGCGGCCAAGACAGGTAAGGAGCGCGGTGCGATCCTGCGCAAGTGGAATGATCTGATGGTCGAGAACATCGACGATCTGGCGGCGATCCTGACCGCCGAAATGGGCAAGCCTCTGACCGAAGCCAAGGGCGAGATCATGTATGGTGCGTCCTATGTCGAGTGGTTTGCCGAAGAGGCAAAACGCATCTACGGCGATGTGATCCCCGGCCATCAGCCCGACAAGCGCATTGTGGTCCTGAAGCAACCGGTCGGTGTCGTCGGTTCGATCACTCCCTGGAACTTCCCCAATGCGATGATTGCCCGCAAGGTGGCGCCTGCGCTCGCCGTTGGCTGCACCTTTGTCGCGCGACCCGCTGAATTGACGCCGCTCTCCGCATTGGCCATGGCCGTGCTGGGCGAACGCGCCGGAATATCCAAAGGGGTGTTCAGCGTGGTCCCGAGCAGCGACGCGTCCGCTGTCGGCAAAGAGCTTTGTGCCAATACCAAGGTGGCCAAGATCACCTTTACCGGCTCGACCCGTGTCGGGAAAATCCTGATGGAGCAGGGCGCTGCTACGGTCAAGAAAGTCTCAATGGAACTTGGGGGCAACGCACCGTTCATCGTGTTCGACGACGCCGATGTCGACGCCGCTGTTGAAGGCGCTCTGATCGCCAAATACCGGAACGCCGGTCAGACATGCGTCTGCGCCAATCGGATTTACGTTCAATCGGGGGTCTATAAGGAGTTCTCCGAGAAGCTTGCAAAGCGCGTGTCGGCGCTGTCTGTCGGGGATGGCTTCGAGGAGGGGGTCGCGATCGGTCCATTGATCAACGAGGCCGCCCTGTCGAAGGTCGAAGCTCACCTCTCAGATGCGATTGCCAAAGGCGCAAGAATTGCAACAGGCGGCAACCGGCATTCTCGTGGCGGGACTTTTTTTGAGCCGACCGTCGTCACCGATGTGACCCGTGGCATGCAGGTGCAGCACGAAGAGACCTTCGGACCGATTGCGCCGCTCTTTGAGTTCGAAACGGAAGACGAAGCCGTCGAACTTGCGAACGATACGGAGTTCGGCCTTGCTGGTTACTTTTATGCCAAGGACATCTCCCGCGTCTGGCGCGTCGCCGAACGCCTGGAGACGGGCATGGTCGGCATCAATACCGGTCTGATTTCGACGGAAGTCGCGCCCTTTGGCGGCGTCAAGCAATCGGGCCAAGGCCGCGAAGGCTCCAAATACGGAGCCGATGATTACCTCGAACTCAAATACATGTGTTTCGGCGATATCCACTGAGATCGCTGAGCCAATCCAAGGACAAGACCATGTCGGGCAGTAAAACCTTTCTCCAGGACGTCAATGCAATGTTCCAGGAAGCCGCAGGGTATTGCCAAGTTGTTCGTCTGTCTTGACTGGGCTATCCGCGGGCCATGAACAATCCGACCAATATGCCACGCCTAAAAGGGTTCCGCTA
>NZ_JBQFSP010000031.1:0-12072 GCF_056538065.1 Ruegeria sp. BH8
AGCGGAACCCCTTCAGGCGCGGCATGTTGGTCGGAATGTTCATGACCCGCTGATAACCCGGTCAAGTCAGGTGAACAACTTGGCAATACCCCTGTTCTATCCGCTCCGTGCACCTGGAACACATTCTTCGCCAAATCCAGGCCAACCACGCTAATCTGTTCCATAGACGCCTCCATTCAGGTTGTTTGCAAACCCACAATGGCACATCGAGGCCAGCGGGGGCGTCTACATGGGGTAATCGCGGGAGCGAGTCGCCCCGAAGTTTAGCCTCCGCATTGGAGAGTGGCTGTTCCCCGATAGGATGACAGTACGGGCTCACGACTGTACGCCGGGCCCAAGCATCATAGGAGAACAGCCATGAAAGAGTATATCGGTCTCGATGTGTCACTTATAGAGACGGCAGTTTCAATCCGACGTGATGGCAAACGTGTCTGGCGCGGGAAATGCGCCTCTGATCCTAAGACCATTGTCGATCTTATCCGGAAGCGTGCGCCAGCTGCGGAGCGCGTCGTGTTCGAAACCGGTCCACTGTCGGTTTGGTTCTTCCATGCACTGACAACCATGGGGCTTTCAGCGATTTGCATTGATGCCCGACATGCCAAGGCAGCGCTCGACATGGCAGCCAACAAGACTGACGCGAATGACGCTGACGGTTTGGCACATCTTGCGGAAGTCGGGTTCTTTCGCGAGGTGCGGGTAAAAGGGTTCGGCAGCATGCTGACCCGCACACTTGTAGCGGTGCGCACCCGGTTGGTCAGGATTTCTGTTGAGCTTTCGAACCAGATCCGGGGCATCATGAAGACATTTGGGTTGATTGTTCGCGCGGGAAAGGGAAGCCGCTTCGAAAGCAATGTCAGGGAACTTCTTTCAGATCAGGACGAACTCACCGCCGTTGTTTTTCCAATACTGGAAACTTGGAGCAGCGTGCGCATCCGTGCCGCGGATCTCACTCGGCGGCTGGCTGCTATGGCGCGCCAAAGCCAGGCCTGTGAATTCTCATGTCGATCCCTGGCGTCGGCACCATCACAGCAACCTCCTTCGTCACTGCAATTGAAGAGCCGAGTAACTTTCGAAAGTCACGCTCGGTCGGCGCATGGCTTGGGTTAACACCTCGACGCTTTCAGTCCGGAGAAGTCGATTATGAGGGTCACATATCCCGACGCGGTGACCGTCATTTGCGAGGGCTTCTATATGAGGCGGCCACTGTCATCCTGACCCGCAGCTCAGTCGATTGTGACCTGCGGGTTTGGGGCCTCAACCTCCGTGAAAAGATCGGTTTCAAGCGCGCGGCAGTTGCCGTTGCGCGCAAGCTGGCCGTCATAATGCATGCCATGCTCAAAACCGGCAGGCCCTTCGAACAAACTGGCCAACCGGCCGCATGATGGTATCACGGCTCGCATTTGGTCTTTGAGTACTCTCTAACGTCCTCGCCGGGACGTGAGCAGAGCCATTCCGCTGAAGGTGTTGCACTGCTGGATCAGCTGAGTGCGTCGTCTACATTTGGAAGGCTCCCCTCGCGAAGCTCCATCATGCGGCGGCAGATGCCGACCGCGAAGACAACCATGCACCCGGCAACCGGTCTTCAAAGTGCAAGAAAAACTTGATCTGAGCCGTGCGATTAGACAACACCTTCTGAACCCTCTGCCGCACTCGACCTCTAATAGGCGAAAGATCGCATGGGAGCTGTGTATTCGCAATGATTTACCCCTGAAAATGTATCGGAAGGAAAGCACCCGCAGAGGTCTTACGGCAAAAGATGATTGAAGAGATGGGCCGCCGCCCCTACCCTCAAAGACAATCGGTGTCGCGGTTCAAGTATCGCTCACAGAACTCTGAATTGTTACATTGAGCGAGAAGTTTTTGATGGATCTACGGCATTTAAGGTACTTCATAGCGGTGGCCGAGGAGTTGAATTTCACCCGGGCAGCTGAGCGACTCAACATGGCGCAACCGCCACTCAGCCAGCAAATTCGACAGTTGGAAGAAGAACTGGGCGCTGTTCTACTGGAGCGCGGCTCCCGCCCCCTTAAATTGACCCGGGCAGGTGAACTCCTTTTGGAGAATGCACAGGAAGTTATCCTGCTGGCGGATCGGACTAGGAAAGACGTTGCGCGGATAGGCAGGGGGCAAGTCGGGCAGTTGAACGTCGCCTTTGTCGGTTCGGCCTTGTATTCGCTGCTTCCGAGTGTGCTGAATAAGTTCAGGCAAAAATACCCTGAAATCGAAGTTTCACTGAATGAGATGTTGGCTCCGGATATCGTAGCGGCCCTGCGCGAGCGACGCGCCGATATCGGGCTGATACGCCCTTCGTTGCCGGATACTGGCGAATTTGAGCAGAAGCTTCTCGTCACAGAGCCGCTGGTTCTTGCTGTGCCGGAGCAACATCCGATCGCGGGGGAGATTTCCGTGCCGCTCGCGGCGATTGATGGGCAGCCCCTGATTCTCTATCCGCGTCTACCCAAACCGAGTGTCACTAACAATATTCTACGAACCTGCGAAGCAGCTGGGATCGAACCGGAAATCGTGCAGGAAGTCTTGCACATCCAGACTGCACTCACGCTAGTTTCCGCCGGTGTGGGTCTGACCTTAGTGGCGCGTTCAGTCGCAGCTCAACCGCGCAACGGGCTGGTTTTCGTCGAGATCAATTCACCCTCGCTCAGCACCGAACTTTCGCTCGTCTGGCGCCCCGGTGGTTTCTCTCCTTCGCTGACCAATTTCCTGACAGCCTGTGAGCATGAACGGAAGATTTGGTCTTCGAGCACCGCGTGAGCATGGCAGACTAGGTGCCATCCTGGACGCTACGCGCCAATCTCTCCGGCACCTCCTGACACCATATTCAAACCGTCTAAAAAAGTATCGAGACCGTATTGGACGGTTTCCGATATGATCCCCTAGCCTGTCTCACACAGGATGCCAAAAGCATCAGGTTGTCGTGGGGGGAAAAGAATGACGGGTGCTCAAGCAGCAAACAAAGTGATGATCATCACCGGCGGGTCGCGTGGGATCGGTGCGGAGATCGCCCGCAAAGCGGCTTACGAAGGCTATCGGGTTGTCGTGACCTATGCATCGGGCGCGCAGCAGGCCGAAGCGGTTGTAGCGGAGCTGACCGAGAACGGTTTCGAGTCGATCAGTGTTGCCTGCGATGTTTCACGGGAAGAGGATGTAGTCGCATTGTTCTCCAGAACGAAGGAGGTGTTCGGGCGCGTTTCGGTCCTTGTAAATAACGGCGGCGTAACCGGTGGGTTCTCCAAGGTCAGAGACGTAACAGCGCAAACGCTGCACGACACGATGTCGGTCAATGTGGTCGGGGCGTTCCTCTGCTCGCGCGAGGCGGTGCGCCAAATGTCGACCGAGACGGGCGGACCTGGGGGCGCCATCATCAACGTATCTTCGCGCGCGTCGCAGTATGGCGGGGCCGGAGAATGGGTGCATTACGCAGCATCCAAGGGAGCATTGGACACCCTGACGCTTGGGCTTGCCCGCGAAGTTGCGCCGGAGGGCATTCGAGTCAACGCGGTCGCACCGGGCTTTATCGACACCGAGCTTCACGCTGCTGCTGGCGATGCCGGGCGCGCGGCGCGGCTTGCCGCGTCCACACCAATGGGTCGGCCTGGCACATCCGCTGAAATCGCCGATGTCGTTTTGTGGCTCGCCAGTGATCAGGCCTCTTACGTCACGGGGGCGATCGTGGCGGCAGCAGGCGGGCGATAACCCGATCAACATACAAAATTTGCGCGCCTTCTCCACAGGAGGACGGTTAGGGCGCGCTTGTATCCAAAGGGAGGAGAATAAGATGAAAGCTCAAATCACGATTGCAGCCGCTACGATCAGCGCCGCTCTTAGCCTGGGCGGTGCGGCGTTTGCGGATCAGTTGAATTGGAAGATGGCCCACTTCACCACGGGTGGGCCACATTATGAGTTTGCGCTAACCTATGCGGAAAAGGTCCGGGAGTTGAGCGACGGAGAGATCAACATTGAGGTATTTCCGGCCGGTACGCTCGGCGGTGCCGCTACCGTTACTGACACGGTCAGCAACGGCGTGAGCGAGGTTGGATTTAACTGGATGGGGTATGACTGGGGCCGCAACAAGGCGACGGTCTTGTTTTCAGGGTACCCCGCCGGGATGAACGATGTTCAGATGCTGCAGTGGCTAAATGCCGGCGGAGGGCGGGCGTTGCAACGCGAATTCAGGGCGCAGGAATTCGACGTCGTGTCGTTCCCGGCTTACCTGTCGCCAGCTGAGATTTTTCTGCATTCCAACAAGCCTATCGAGTCGCTCAAAGACATGGCCGGTCTCAAATTCCGCACCGCAGGGGCCTGGCTTGAGATGTCCGAGCAACTTGGTGCTGCGCCGGTTACCGCCGCAGGGTCGGACGTCTACCCGATGCTGGAGCGCGGGGTGATCGACGCGACGGAGTGGTCCACACCGGCCACCAACGTGTCAGCCGGGTTCCAGAAAATTGCCAAATACGTGATCGTACCAGGTATCCACCAGCCAGCCTCCGGGTTCGAAGTGATTTTCAATCAGGAAGCGTGGAACAGGCTGAGCGATCATCAGCAAGTGATCCTGGAAAAAGCAGCAACGCTCAATCTGTTCACCTCGTGGTCGCAGCTGGGGTATGACGACATCGCCGCGTTCCAGGAGTTTGAACAGAGCGGCAACGAGATCATCACGCTGACACCGGAAGTCCAGGGCCGCGTCCAGGAAATCTCGCGCGGCTGGGCCGATGAACAGGCAGCGTCGAACGGCTGGTTCGCGACGATCTACGAAAGCCAATCGGCCTTCCGACAGAACTGGGCGAGCGCCAAGCGCTATCGCGATTTCGCGATCGATTGACCGGGTTCTTCAAAAGGACGGCGGCCGCGCGCATGTCGTGGTCGCCTGAATTCAACGATCAGGTGCTGGTTCAATGAAAACCCTCGATACCCTATCAGAATTGTTCGGCCAGATTGCCGCGTGGTTGCTTGTGCCACTCGTTGCGATCATGTGCTTTGAGGTCTTTTGCCGCTACGTGCTCGCTGCGCCAACGACATGGTCTTACGAGCTTTCATACATGTTGACGGCGGCAAACTATCTGTTGGCCTTCGCGATGGTGCTGCGCCACGACGCCAATATGCGGGTCGACATACTTTACAACACCCTGCCCGCGCGCTTACGGGCGGCCGTCGATCTATTCTTTCTTGTCGTCGTTCTCTGCCCGTTTCTTTACCTCATTCTGCCTGCTCTGTTTCATCATATGGCCCGAGCTTGGACAACGGGGGAACTGACGGGGCAATCTTCCTGGAATCCACTGGTCTGGCCGTTCCGGCTTATCTACGTTCTGTCGTTTGCGCTGCTGGGCATTCAGGTGCTTTCGGAAATCGTGCGCAAGGGCCGGATTACGCTCAACCTTAACCCCAACGAAGAAGAGCGAATACAATGACCCCGCTTCTCATGTTTGCATGCCTGTTCGTGATGATCGGCTTTGGCGTTCCGATTGCGTTTGCGATGGTGGGTACGGCGGTTGCCTTCGGCTATGCCGCATTCGGACCGGCCGTGGCGTTCCAACTGGTCGATAAAGTCGGTGAAGTGACGACTAACTTCGTGTTCTCGGCGATCGTGTTGTTTGTGTTCATGGGCTCGATGCTGGCCGAGGCGCGCATCGCGGAGCGTCTGTTCTCGGCCATTCATGTCTGGACGGCGAAGGTGCCCGGCGGCCTGGCCATCACGACTATCACAATGTGTATCGTCTTTGCCGCGACAAGCGGTATCGTGGGCGCGACAGAGGCTGTTGTCGGCCTGCTTGCCGTACCGGCCATGCTCAAAAAGGGATACAACAAGTCGCTGATATCCGGATCGATTTGTGCGGGTGGTTCGCTCGGAACTATCATCCCGCCATCTATCATTGTCGTCGTTCTTGGGCCGATCGCCAACGTCTCTGTCGGGGACCTCATGGCAGGCATACTGTTCCCCGGCCTGATGATGGCGTTCTTTTTCCTAACTTACACGATTGCCATTGCGGTGTTGAAACCGGAATTTGCCCCGCGCGAGCACGTTGAGGCGACGCCATTCATGGAAAAGGTTAGAATGACCGCTGGGGCGCTGGTGCCGCCGATCATTCTAGTCATCATCGTACTTGGCTCGATTATTGGTGGCGTTGCAGCCCCTTCGGAAGCCGGTGCGGTCGGTGCGCTTGGGACGGTACTTCTTAGCATGCTGTATGGAACATTCACGCTTTCCGCGTTGCGGGCGGCCGTGATCCAGACTGTCAAAGTCACCGCTATGATCATGATCATCATTCTGGCGGGCTCGATTTTCACGGGCGCATTCATCGCAACGGGTGGTCTGAAGATGTCGACCGATATCATCGCCAGTCTGAGCCTGGGGCCTTGGGGCGTTCTTCTGGCCGTCCTCTTCATGGGATTTCTTCTGGGATTTGTTCTCGACTGGATCTCAATTGCGCTGATCCTTTTACCGATTTTTGTTCCCGTCATCACTCAGTCAGGATTTTCACCGGAGTGGTTCTGCATCCTTTTTCTGATCACGATGCAGACCAGCTATCTGACACCACCACTCGCGCCAGCGATTTTCTATCTCAGGGCAATTGCCTCGGGGGATATCAAGACGACTGACATGTATGTCGGCGTGCTGCCGTTCATCGGGCTGCAACTGCTCACCTTGCTGATCGTGCTCAGGTTCCCGGCCATAGCGCTTTGGCTTCCAGAACGATTGCTGAATTAAGAAAGGCGTTTCACAGCAGAGGCAGCACCTCTGGAATAACACGAAATCAGTATTGGCGCGCCATGCGCCCAAGACCGAAAATGATCAGAGGGATGATCTGCATCCTTCGAAAACCTTACTGCGAAAAAGGAGCTACAAGCATGAATGCTTTGGAAAAGGCAATGGCAGAGTGCGCGGATGACGGCATTTCATTCAACCGTGTTGAAACAAATGGGATACGCATGTTCTACGCCCGTAAGGGCAAGGGATTTCCGCTTGTACTTCTGCATGGCTGGCCCGAGTTCTGGATGGTATTTCGACCAATCATCAATCTGCTGGCCGACGATTTCGATGTCATCGTTCCTGATCTGAGAGGCTGCGGAGACACCGGCAAGGCACAGCCGGGTCCGGACGACAATGCCGGTGCAGATGTGCATGCACGCGACATCAAGGGTCTCGTAGAAAGCCTTGGGATATCCAAGTTCGGTCTAGTTGGGGGCGATTTGGGGGCCTATGTCGCCCAGGCTTTTGGCCATAATTTCTCCGAGATGCTTTCCGGGCTGTTTTTTTTCTGCACGCCGTATCCGGGTTTGGGTAAACGCTATGCGCAACCCGACCATCTGACCGAAGTCTGGTACCAGTATTTTCAGCAGATGCCCTGGGCTGCGGACCTGGTCGGTCAATCGCGGGAGGCCTGCAAGATCTATATGTCGCATTTCCTTAATCACTGGTCGGGCGACAATCCAGCAGTCTTCAAGGATCTGATCGAGATCTACACAGACAATTTCATGAAGAACGACAATATCCAGGGCGGATTCGACTGGTATGTCAGCTCGGCAAAGAACCGGCGTTTGTGGGTCGAAGAGAAACTGCCGATGCCGCCGGTCATCGACGTTCCCACCCATTTCATGTGGGGAAGGCGCGATCCACTTATCCGCCCGGACTGGAGCGACCGGTTGGGTGAATATTTCAGCAACTTCACGATTGAGTTCGCAGAAGCGGGCCACTTCGTACATGCCGAAGTTCCCACCCAGGCTGCGGCGAATATCAGGACCTTCTTCGCCGACAAGGTCGAAGCTGCGACCTGAGCGACAGTAAACACGCGCACTGCTCGGCGCTGCCCAGCCCCTTGGGTCGCAGGCCTGGGCGATCCGGCGACGATGCGCATAGTCCGAACCCCGTCTTGGAGGTATGAATGACGAAAGCAAAGAATATCGCCGTTGTTGGCCTGGGGTCCATGGGCTTTGGTATGGCGCAATCCGCGTTGCGGGCCGGCCACTCCACATGGGGCTTTGACGTTGCGCCGGACCGGGTCGAAAAGCTCATTGGCGAAGGCGGCAAGCGCGGTTCCATACCCTCGGTCGCACCAGTTTTGGACATTGCTGCGATCGTGGTTCTGAACGCCCATCAGACGAAGGCCGTGCTGTTCGGTGACGCCGGGATTGTCCAGCACATGGCGCCGGGCTCCTGTGTTATATCCTGTGCGACGGTCCCCCCTGACTTTGCCCGCGAAATGGCCGTGCAATGCATGGCCCGGGGCGTCCTTTACCTGGACGCACCCATTTCGGGGGGGGCGGTAAAAGCGGCAGATGGGCAGTTGACGATCATGGCGTCCGGGCCGCCCGCAGCTTTCGAAGCGGCGCAGGCGGCCCTGGATGCCATGGCAGAGACGGTGTTCGATCTGGGGGCAGAGCCAGGCCGTGGATCGGCTATGAAGGCGGTCAATCAACTGCTGGCGGGCGTACACATCGCGGCGATGGCCGAGGCAATCACCTTTGGCAAGACCCAAGGGATCGAGCCGGGCCAGACATTGGACGTGATCTCAAAATGTGCCGGGACGAGTTGGATGTTCGAGAACCGGGCCCCTCATATCGTGGAGGGGGATTACAGCCCGCGCTCATCCGTCAACATCTGGCCCAAAGACCTGGGTATCGTTCTGGACATTGCAAAGACCGCGCGGTTCAGCGCCCCAATTACGGCCGCGGCGTTGCAGCAGTTTGTGGCCGCCACTGGGATGGGGTTCGGAGGGGAGGACGACGCGGCTGTAGCCAAGGTCTATGCCCGCAATGCCGGCTTAACGCTTCCGGGCGAAGCGTGATCGCCCATGGCCGCTCGTATTGCCCTTGTTGCCCACGATGCGATGAAGGATTCTATCGTGAAATGGGCGCAGCAGAATGTAGGCTTGCTGCACAGCTTTCAACTCCTTGCGACCGGCACAACCGGGGGCCGCATAAACGCGGAAACCGGTTTGAACCCGGAGCGGCTGCTGAGCGGCCCTCTGGGCGGCGACGCTCAGCTCGGTGCCATGATCGCCGAGAGAAATCTGGATGCCCTGATATTCTTCATCGATCCGATGACAGCGGTGCCGCACGACGTGGACGTGAAATCCCTTCTTCGCCTCGCAATTCTTTACGACACGGCATTGGCCGTAAACGAAGCGTCGGCCGACGCCGTTTTGCGGGTGCTGATTGACAAGGAAACCTAACATGACGACGGTTTTGGGTTGCATTGCCGACGACTTTACCGGGGCGACAGATCTTGCGGCCCTATTGGCCCGCAGCGGTGTTCGGGTTTCCTTGCGGATCGGCGTTCCGGCAGAGGCCGCCGCCTGTCCAGCGCCCTTTGAAATCGTCGCGCTCAAATCCCGCACTGCGCCGGTGGACAAGGCGGTGGCGGAGGCGCGCGCGGCGTTGCGGTGGCTGCAGGACTCAGGTGCTAAGCGGTTTTTCTGGAAGTACTGTTCCACATTCGACAGCACGCCCAAAGGCAATATCGGGCCGGTCGCCGAAGCTCTTATGGACGACTTGGGTGCGCGCCAGACAATCTATTGCCCTGCGTTTCCCGAAAACGGGCGCTCGATATTCATGGGTAATCTGTTTGTCGGTCGACAACCGTTGTCTGAAAGTCCGATGAAAGATCACCCGCTGACACCGATGCGCGACAGTAACCTGATGCGGCTGCTGCAGCCGCAGGTCACGCGCCGCGTCGGCCTGTCGGACAGGCTCATTGTTGAGCAAGGCCCCTGCGCCCTGCGGACAGAACTGGATGCCCTGAAAGCCGAGGGTGTCGCGCATGTCGTCATAGACGCGGTGGCCAGTTCTGACCTCGACGTTATCGCGAAAGCGTGCCGCGACATGCCGCTGTTGACGGGGGGCAGTGCGCTGGCGATGCCGCTGCCTGGCCTCTACCTGGAAGACAGGGTTTTGGCAGCCAATGCGCCGGTATCCGAAGCCCCGCCGCTCGACCCTGCTGCCATCATTCTATCGGGCAGTTGCTCAGCCATGACCAACAGGCAGGTTGCCGATTACACCCGCACGGGTGCCCCAAGTTTAAGGCTCGATCCGCTGGAATTGGCAGAAGTCGGCGTAGCGTCCGTGCACGACTGGGTACAGAAGCAACCATTCGACCGCGCCCCGATCATCTACGCAACGGCCGAACCCGAAAGCGTGAAACGCGCCCAGAAAAGGCTTGGAATCGCTAGAGCTGGCGAGATCATTGAAGAGGCACTTGCCGCCTGCGCCTTCACGGCGCGGCAGACCGGTGTCCGGCGATTTGTCGTGGCAGGGGGTGAAACCTCCGGCGCCGTGACCAGGGCGCTTGGCCTCGATTGCCTCAGCGTCGGGGCAGAGATCGCACCCGGCGTGCCTTGGTGTTATGGCCATTCAGACGGCCATCAGATCGCGCTTACCCTGAAATCAGGCAATTTTGGAACCGAAAGGTTCTTTTCCGAGGCCCTGGAAAAGCTGGAGGTAAGATGACGAGGGAAAGCGCGCTTCGCGAACGGATCTGCGAGTTGGCCAAGTCAATGTTTGATCGCGGTCTAACCGGTGGCAACACCGGCAACATATCTTCCCGTACGCCGGACGGGGGGCTGTTGGTCTCTCCCACTGGGACAAGCTTCGGGCGGCTTGATCCCGGTCGCCTCAGCCGGTTTGACGCTGCTGGTCGGTTCATCTCAGGCGACCGGCCAACAAAGGAAATGCCACTGCACAGCGCCTTTTACGACACACGCTCGACCGCAGGCGCCGTGGTTCACCTGCACGCCTGCCACTCTGTGGCGCTGTCGATGATGCCGGATGCAGATGAGGACAATTTCCTCCCGCCGCTGACCCCCTATGCGATTATGAAGTTGGGCAAGGTCAAACTGCTACCCTTCTTCCTACCCGGCGATCCCGCCATGGGGGAGGCGGTACGGGGATTGGCCGGAAAACGTTCAGCGGTGATGTTGGCCTCCCATGGCCCTGTCGTTGCCGGCAAGACTGTCGAATCCGCTTGTTTCGCCATCGAAGAACTGGAGGAAACAGCAAAGCTCGCGTTGCTGCTGCGCGATGCAAACCCAACCTTGCTGACCCCTTCACAGATAGGCGACGTAACCGAGCGATTTGATGTGGAGTGGGACGAATGATGAGGTTTTCGGCCAATCTCGGTTTTCTCTGGAAAGAATTGCCCCTGCCCGAAGCGATCCGCGCGGCAGGCGCTGTGGGCTTCGACGCGGTGGAATGCCACTGGCCATACGAGACGCCCGTTGCTGAGGTCGTCAAAGCCCTGGATCAAACCGGGTTGCGAATGCTCAGCCAGAACACAGGGCGGGGTGATAGCTCAAGGGGCGAAAACGGTCTTTCGGCACTGCCCGGCCGAGAAGGTGAAGCCCGTGTCTTGATAGATCAGGCAATAGAGTACGCGACAGCGATCGGGGCAGCGTATGTCCACGTTATGGCTGGCAATGCGAACGGGCCGACCGCGAACGCCACTTTTGTGGACAACCTACGCTATGCAGCGGCGATGGCACGCGTCCACGACTTAACAATACTAATCGAGCCTCTGAATCGATACGACGCCCCAGGGTACTTTCTTAAGACCACAAGCCACGCAATAAGGATCATCGAGGAGGTTGGGGCATCAAACCTCAAATTGATGTTCGACTGCTACCATGTGCAGATCATGGAAGGTGATTTGTCGCGGCGTTTGTCTGCACTTTTGCCTCTGATCGGACATATCCAAATAGCCAGTGTTCCAGACCGCCACGAGCCCGGATCCGGCGAAATCGATTATGGGTACCTTCTTTCGTTTCTGGATCGGGTTGGATGGGCCGGTTGGGTCGGTTGCGAATATATGCCAATGGCAACTACGGATGACGGCCTAGTTTGGATTGAGAATCTTCGTAGGAAGTTGGGAGGCTAGAACTGTGTTCAGAAATGAGACAGACTTGGTCAAAGCACACCGCCATTTCATGATGCCGTGGTCGCTTCAAACGGATCTGTTGCAAAGTGAGCTACCCCCCTGAATTTCGGACACTGACGTAAGCTACGATTTGTTGTTTGCTGATCTTCGACGAAGAGGAGATCAGAGATGTCGAAACGGAAGAACCATTC
>NZ_JBQFSP010000032.1:0-9134 GCF_056538065.1 Ruegeria sp. BH8
GAATGGTTCTTCCGTTTCGACATCTCTGATCTCCTCTTCGTCGAAGATCAGCAAACAACAAATCGTAGCTTACGTCAGTGTCCGAAATTCACGGGGTAGCTCAACTCGACCTACTCCCAATTACTTCGTTTCGTGGCAAGCGCATTCGCTAGGATCATGCCCGGAGTCGTTGCGAATGTGGATCGGCGCAAGTTCACTAAACAGCATTTGTGGCGAGCCAAGGGTACAACCGCTTTTGATCCGCTTCGAAGGCCGTGATTTGCCGCGCAGATTGCATTGTCCGGTCGATCAGATCGGTGCCGGCCCGCAGGTTTGTGCGATGTGCCACATCAATTGCGAAGGGTACAAATCTCCTATCATCCATAAGAACGCTACAGGTCTCAAGATTTACCACGACCTTCAGATCTGGTCTCGCCGCAAGCGCGGCATTGATCAACTCGTGATCGGATCGGCTGACTTGGGCGCAAAGAAGCCCGCAATTGGTGGCGTTGTTGAGGAAGATTGAGCCGAAGGACGGCGCGACGATTGCCCGGAACCCGTAGTCGAGCAACGCCCAAACCGCATGTTCGCGCGATGACCCGCAACCGAAATTCTCGTTCGCAACGAGTATCTTGCGGCCTGCCATCTCGGGCCTGTCGAGCGGATGCCTTGTCTGCCGTTCCGCCGCCGCGCGGCGCTGTTCGAAAAAAAGCCCCTCGGCCAGACCGTCCCGCCGGATTGTCGTCAGGAATTGCTTTGGCAGTATCGCGTCCGTGTCGATATTGATTTCCTCGAACCGGAACGCCGCCGAGCGGACGGTCTCAAACGGCAACATGGTCGTTCTCCCGCGCATGCAGGCAATGATGCAGAAGTTGCTCTTCGGTCATGCCCTCATTCGGCAGATGCGCAATGGCCTCGCCGTCGCGCAGGACGATGATCGAATCCGCAAGCGCCGTCAGTTCGTTCAGTTCCGAAGAGACCAGCAGAACCGCCATACCGCTTTCGGCCAATTCGTTGATCAACGCATATATCTCTTCTTTCGCGTCGACGTCGATGCCATGTGTCGGCTCATCTAGGAGCAGGATCCGGCATTGCGCCGCCAGGTTTCGCGCAAGCAGCGCCTTCTGCTGATTTCCGCCAGAGAGGGAGGTCACGCTGTCCTCTGGGCTGGTCGCCTTCAGGCGCAATCGTTCGATCAGGCCCTGCGCGCGTATGACCTCTGATGCCTTGCGCGGGAAGGGCAGCCAGGATGCGGCCCGGTTGGCGTCGAGGCTGGCAAGCGTGACGTTCCGATAGATCGGAAAGCCGGGGATGACGCCCTGATGCCGACGGTCCTCTGGCAGAAGGCCCAGGCCTTGCGCCCAGGCGTCGCGTGGCGAGGCGATGCGGACCGCCCTGCCCTGCATCCGGTGCGTCGCACCCGGTACCGGATCGGCGGCCATGATCTGACGCAAGAGTTCGGTCCGGCCGGAGCCGGCGAGCCCCGCCAAACCGACAACCTCACCCGCGCGCAGCGACAGGGAAAGCGCCCGGCCCCTGCGCAGCGGATCGAGGCCCGAAAGCTCCAGAACAATCTCGCCGATTCGCTCGGATCGGCGCGCCATCGCCCCAGCCTCGCGGGCGCGGCCCGCGATCAGGGCGACCGCTTCGGCGGGGGTGGTGTCCTTGACATAGCGATCTGCGACCAGCGTACCGTCGCGCATCACCAGAAGCCGGGAACAGATCTCGAAGATTTCATTCAACCGGTGAGAGACGTAAAGAAACGCCACGCCTTGCGCGCTCAACTTGCGGATAACGCGGAACAGTTCGGCGATCTCGGCCTCGGTGAGCGAGGCTGTGGGCTCGTCAAGGATGATGACCCGCGCCTCGGCCGCCAAGGCCCGCGCGATCATCACCATCCGACGCTCGGCAACCGACAGCGTGCCGACACGGGGCGCGGGGTCGATCCCGGAATGCAATGCCTTGAGCGCGGCGGAGGCACGCGCGGCAAGCGCCCGGCGGTCCAGCAGACCAATCCGCCCCGGATAGCCCAGCCCAAGGCATACATTCTCGGCCACGCTCAGCATCGGCACATCGTTCAATTCCTGATGAACGGTGACGATACCCGCCGCGACCGCATCGCGGGCCGAATGAAACTCCAGCACCCTGCCATCCAGTTCCAGGCCACCTGCGTCCGGTCGTTCGACGCCGCCGAGTATGCGCATGAGCGTGCTCTTGCCCGCGCCGTTCTTGCCCAGCACGCCGATCACCTCGCCGGGATCAACCGAAAACGTCACCTCGCGCGCGGCCTGCACGCCAGGATAGGCCTTGCAGATTCCCCTTGCCTTCACAGACCCGCTCATCGCCGTAGCCTCCGCCCGAACCGGCTGAGCAGCACGGCCATGATCAGCAGCCCTCCCTGTGCAATGTTGATGGCACCGGTGGAAAGCTGCAGCATGGTCAGCCCGGTCTGGATCACCCCGATGAACAGCACCGCGATCACCGTGCCCGCAACCGTGAAACGCCCGTCGCTGGATATTGTGGAGCCGAGGAATGCCGCCGCGAAGGCGGGCAGCAGGTAGGGCTGACCGGCATTCGAAAAGGCCGAAGCGGATTGCGCCGTCAGCAGGATACCGGCAACCGTGCCCAGCACCGCGACAAGGACGAACCCGGTTACACGCAGCCGCGCGACGGGCAAACCGGCAAGAAACGACGCTTCGCGGTTCGACCCGGTGGCATACATGTAACGCCCGGCCTCTGACCGTTCGAGCAGCACCCACATGGCAAGTGCGATTGCCCCGGCGATCCAGACCTGCAGATTCAGACCAAGAAACATCGACTGACCAAGTGCTACATAGCCCGCGTCGATCCCCGAATAGATCGTGCGCTGGTCAGTCAGGCTGAATTCGATGCCCGTCAGCAGCGTCGCCATGCCCAGCGTGATGATCAGCGAATTGGCCCCGGCCAGCGTGACCATCAGCCCCGTAGCCAGACCGACGGCCAGCGCAAGGACCAGCGCTGCCACGATCGCAATACCCCAGGGCACCGACCAGAACGACATGAGACAGACCGCAAAGGCACCGCCAAGCCCGATCATTGAGCCGACCGAAAGGTCGATCTCGTTCATCACCAGCGCCGCCGTCAGCCCGAGCGCGGCAATGGTCAAGGGCGCCGCCAAGGTCAGGATCGCCCGCGCGTTGGTCCAGGAAAAGAACGCTTCGGGACGCAGCACGGAAAACAGTACGATGGCAAGGAGCAGTGCGATGACAAGGCCATAACCCTGCAGCAATGCCTCGGCAAACCGGCGCAGGGCCGGGCCGGAAATCACCTCCCGGCCCGCCGCGCCCGCTCCGCCATTCTGCGAAACGGAGCTCATCGCATCACCCTCCGACGCCGAATTCGGCGGCCCATTTGGCGCTGAAATAGGCCTCGTAATCGGTGGTCGGCGCAAGATACTCGCCTTCCGGCGGCATATTGCCGACGGTTATCAGCGAGGCTTCGCGCAGGTCGACCCCGTAAGTCTCTACCGAGTTCAGATAGGCGTTGGGGTCAACCTCGGTGCCGCGCGCCCACAACTGGACAAGCTGATCGACGGCGACATAGCCACATGCCTCAAGCCGCATCGTCGCCAGCGCGTCCACTTGGCCGCGGCGCATCGCCTCGACATTCACCATGTCATCGAAATAGCCAACGACCAGAGGCCGCTCGGGGAAATCCTTGCCGGGAAAGCGCTGCGCGACAAGCTGGCCCATCACTGGCACCGTATAGTTCGCCGTGCCCAACAGTGCGTCCACATTCGGAAAAGCGGTCAGCTGGCTGGTCACGGATTGGCGGGCGTCAGCGATCTGGTTGGCAAGGTCACTGACATGCTCGTCCACCACCTTGATATTGGTACCTTCAAGATCGGCGTAGAGATCATCCGAACGCGCCTTGCCTGCCCAAACCTGACTGAAGGTCGAGATCGCCATAGTCTTTTCGTCACCAGAACGCTCGTCGAGCCGTTCGATCAGATAAGCATGAAGCAGGTCCGACATCTCGGTTTCGAGCGGCGCGTATTGCGCTGTGATCAGGTCGTTTGGCGTGGTCCCGCCGCCAAGTGTTATCCATGGCACGCCAAGCTCATTGGCACGTCGGATCTGTGCCATAACCGGCGCAGGTTCGATGGCGACCGTGAGGATCGCATCTACGTTCTGATTGAGCAGGCTTTCGGAGCAGCTTGCCATCCGCGCGGGATCGCCAAGGCTGTCGCAGACAATCACGTTCCAGCCCAGCTGTTCCGCAGGAATGCGCGCACCTTCCGCGATGCGAAAAGCTACCTCAGCCTGCGCGTTCAGTTGCAGGATGCCGATTGTTTTTTGCGGCAAATCCACGCGCGGCCCCGCCTTGTCCGCACCCATCTGTGCCTCGTCGGCCAAAGCAGTATTGGTTGCGACGGCAAGTCCCGCGACCAATGTCATTACATTTAAAAATCGTCCCATCTTGTTCTCCCTATTGTGACTGTTGGAGTTCTGCCGGTTCATTGTCCGGCGCCTTATCCCGCGACAACGCCAACTCCTTTTCGAGAAAGTCGTGTGTCCCAAGAATTTCGTTTACTTCGGCAAAACCGACCCTGCGCTCCGCCACCGCAGAGCACGCCGCCAGAAGCGCTTCGATCGGATGCAGCGCGACCGCATAGCCGAGCCGCGCAAGTTCCTCATCCGAGGGCGGTGTCGGCCCCCCTGTCGGCGCCGCGTTGAATAGTACCGGCCCCCGGACTTTGTCCGGGATCGCGGCGATCTGGTCGGCGGTCCGGGGCGCATCTATGAAGACCGCCGTGGCGCCCTCGTCCAGAAAGGCGTTGGCGCGGAGGATCGCCTCGTCAAAGCCATGCACGGCGATGGCATCGGTCCGGGCAATGATATCCATCCCCTCGCATTCCGCGTGCCGCACAGCCGTGCGTATGCGCGCCAGGGCTTCCGGACGGTCGACAACCGCTTTGCCCGCCAGATGGCCGCAGCGTTTGGGGCTGACCTGGTCTTCGACATGCAGTGCGTCGACCCCAATCTGGGCAAAGCGATCGACCATGCGCGCCACGTTCAGCAACCCGCCATGACCGGCATCGCCATCGACGATCAGCGGCAGGTCTGGGCAGGACGCGGCGATCCGGGCATAGATCGAGACCATCTCGTCCAGCCCCAGAAGCCCCAGATCCGGCAAGGCGTGCTGCGCCGCTGTCGCCGCGAACCCCCCGCAATAGATCGCTTCGGCACCACACCCGGCGATCAGCCTGGCACTGAGCGGGTCATATGCTCCGCGCAGCACCAGCAGATCGGCGTCCGGCGCAAGTCGGTTTGCCAGCCAGCTCATCGTCTGATCCAGGCTTAGCCAATATTGAACGGATCGCGCGTGGCGCCCGTCAACTCGACCCAGACCGCCTTGGTCTCGGTATAGGCTTTGACCGCCTCGATCCCGTTTTCGCGCCCGATACCGGAATGGCCGAAACCGCCGAACGGCACATTGGGGGCGACTACACGATAGGAATTGATCCAGACCGTTCCGGTGCGCACCTTGTGTGCAACACGGGTTCCGCGTTGGCCTGATTGGGTCCAGATGCCCGCAGCCAGCCCAAAGCGTGTGGCATTTGCGATTTGGATCGCTTCCTCTTCGGTTTCGAAGGTCAGAACCGAGAGCACGGGGCCGAAGATTTCGTCCTTCGCCACTTCCATGTCGGCATCCACTCCGTCAACAATGGTGGGCTGAATAAAGAACCCGTCATGTTCCGAAGAGGCACCGCCGCCGGTTGCGAACGTGGCACCTGCCTCTTTGGCCCGCTCGAGAATTCCCAGAACCTTTTCGAACTGCGGACGGGTGGCCATCGGGCCCATTTCCGTGGCCTGATCCATCGGATCGCCCATCTTGATCGTCTTCGCCCGCGCGATGACCCTGTCTAGCAGCGCATCCTTGACCGACGCCTGCACCAGCAGGCGCGACCCGGCCATGCAGGTCTGCCCCGTCGCCCCGAACACACCGGCGATAACGCCATTGGCCGCAGCCTCCAGATCGGCATCGTCAAACACGATGTTGGGGGATTTGCCGCCCAGTTCCAGCGTCACGCGGGTGAAATTCTCGGCGCCGGCCTGCATCACCTTGCGCCCGGTAGCATCCGAGCCGGTGAAAGCCAGCTTGTTGATCCCTGGATGCGACGACAGCGCGGCGCCCGCCTCGGGACCGCCGGTCACGACATTGAAGACCCCGGGCGGGAAACCGGCTTGCTCGAACAGCTTTGCGAATTCCAGGGTCGAGGCCGGCGTGTGCTCGGACGGTTTGACCACCATCGTGCAGCCCGCTGCCAGCGCCGGTGCCAGCTTGAACCCAAGCAGCAGGACCGGCGAGTTCCAGGGCGTGATCGCCCCGACCACCCCAATCGGTTCGTGCCGGGTATAGATGTGGAAATTCGGGCGCTCCGAGGGGATGACCTCGCCGCCGACCTTGTCCGCCGCCCCAGCAAAATAGTAAAGCCATTCAGGCAGGTACTTGGCTTGGGCCAGCATCTCTTTGTAAAGCTTGCCGTTATCGGTGCTTTCGACCGTTGCAATCCGTTCGGCATTCTCGGCGATCAGATCGCCCAGGCGGCGCATCAGCTTGCCCCGCGCCTGCGCGCTCATTGCGCCCCACTCACCGCTCAAAGCGTCACGGGCGGCGGCAACCGCCGCGTCGATATCGGCCGATCCACCGTCCGGCACAGTGGCCCAAACCTCGCCGCGATAGGGGTTTTCCGAGGCCAGAACCGCGCCAGAGCTTGCGGCGACCCACTTCCCCCCGATCAGCATCTTGAAATCTCGGTGGGTGTCTACTTTTTCATCGAGCATTCGCTCCTCCCGGTGTCTTTCCGCGCAGGAGCAGGCCACGAAACATGGCTGACGACTTTTGCTCCTCCCGCAGGCTTCGTCGGGTCTGATCATTCGGCGTTGGAGGGAACTCTAGTAGACAAAGTAATGGAAAGCAGTTTTGCGTGGATAGAAAATTACGTATTTACAATTCTTTACCTGCTTCAGTGACACCACATCCACGCCAAGGACAATGATTCCCGGCTGTGCAGAACCCATCGTTTTTCGTATATGGAAGACATGGAATGGGATGACCTTCGCTACTTTCTCGCGGTCGCGCGCACGGGAAGCCTGTCGGCAGCGGCAGAAAAACTGCGCGCGAGCCCCTCGACCGTAAGCCGCCGCGTGTCCCAACTCGAGCGCGCGCTGTCGGTCTCGCTCTTCGATCACCATCAGACCGGCTACACGCTGACCGATGACGGCGCGGATCTGTTCTTCCACGCCGAAGCGGTCGAGCTTTCGGTCACCGATCTAGAGATGAAAGTTGCTGGGCGAGATCGCCAGCCCGAGGGGCATGTCAAGTTTGCAACCGCCGAGAACCTGGCGAACTACGTGATCCTGCCCGAGATCGCCCGATTCAGGGATCGCTACCCCGGGATCGTTCTGGAGGTCTCGACCGGGATCGGCTCGGTCAGCTTGTCACGACGCGAGGCCGATCTGGCGGTCCGTCTCAACCGCCCCGAGCAGGGCAATGTCAATATTCGAAGGATCGGGACGCAGAAGTTCGGGCTATTCGGCAGCCCCGACTATCTGTCCGGGCACGAGCGCGAAGGCCGCACCGAGTACGATTTCATCGTTTGGGGCGAGGATTTCGCACATCTGCCCATGATGGCCTGGCTCGACCGCGTGCTGATGGGCCGACCGCCAGCGCTGATCGCGCACAGCCTCTATGGCCAGCTTGTCGCCGCGCGCGCAGGTCTTGGTCTCGCCGTGCTGCCGTGCTTCCTCGGCGACCCGGAACCGGGTTTGCGAAAAGTGGATCTTGGCGGTGACATGGTCGAGCAGGAGATTTGGCTGGTCATTCATCGCGGCCTTGCCGGGTCCGCGCGCGTCCGCGCGGTGGCCGATTTCATGACCGAACTCTTTGCGGAAAAACGGGCCCTGCTGGAAGGCACCACCTGACACACCATCCCCAGGCCGGGCTTTCCAAATTCGAAAAACACCCCACCGTAATTGGCGGTATATAACCGCTACGCCCGATCCTACCTTTCCAAAGGAACGATGGAGGGCAGGATGAAATCACGCAGGTTGGGGCAGGAATTGACGGTGTCCCAGATGGGTCTCGGCTGCATGGGCATGTCGGAATTCTACGGGCCGACAGACGATACGGAATCGCTCGACGTGCTCACCGCCGCGTTCGAAGCAGGTGTGAATTTCTTCGACACCTCCGATATGTACGGACCGCACCACAATGAAGAACTGCTGGGGAGGTTCCGCAGGAAAGTGGGCAGCAGCATGCGCATCGCCACAAAGTTCGGGATCGTCCGAAACCCAGGGGAGTATGCGCGCTCGATCGACAATTCGGCAAAATATGCACGCCGGGCCTGCGACGCCTCGCTGCGGCGGCTGGGCGTAGAGCGCATCGACCTTTATTACGTCCACCGCATCGACCGCAGCCGACCGATCGAAGAGGTCATGAGTGCGCTTGCGGGTCTCGTCGCCGAAGGCAAGATCGCGCATATCGGCCTTTGCGAAGTCAGCGCCGAGACTCTGCGCCGCGCCCATTCCGTGCACCCGGTTACGGCGGTCCAGACCGAATACTCGCTTTGGACGAGCGACGCCGAGGACACCATTCTGCCCGTTTGCAGGGAACTGGGCATCGGATTCGTGCCATACTCTCCGCTAGGCCGGGGGTTCCTTACAGGGCGAATAGAGCGCCGCAGTGATATTCCAAAGGGTGACTTTCGCCGTTCTTTGCCACGTTTTGAAAGCGGCAATCTCAGTCGCAACACCTCCATACTGAAACCGCTCAGCGAGATGGCCAAATCAAAAGGTATATCTGTTGCTCAGAGTGCACTTGCTTGGGTCATGGCAAAGGGTAACGACATCGTTCCCATTCCGGGCACAAAGCGAATAACCCATCTTCAAGACAACCTTGAGGCAGCGAAGTTCGAGCTTTTGCCAGAAGACATTGATGCGATGGATATTTTGTCGCGATCGCATAAGGCATTTGGCGACCGATACACTGCGGAGGGCATGAAAGGTGTAAATGCCTAACGGGTATTGCCAAGTTGTTTGAGGATGCATGAAAAGTGATTTTGTTCCGCGCTCAGGCTGTCATTTCTGCAGTGTATTCATCCCAGAGTGTGA
>NZ_JBQFSP010000033.1:0-8159 GCF_056538065.1 Ruegeria sp. BH8
GGCAACTAACGCCTGGAATGCTGCCACTCGAGCCGCTTGAATCCCGACCATCAGCATTCCCTCGTCGACCGGACGTTAACGTGACAATACCGTTTCGGATACTGCGCACCTTTGAAATAAATCATGGACTGGTTCTCGAGTGAATACACCGGCGGCCATTCACCGTCTGCATTCGAGCGCGTCAATAGTCAAAAGTTTGCAACATAACCCTTTACGGTGCCCGGCCAAATCACAAGCCCGGCCCTCTTGGTCAACTACTCTGCTGCGTCCGAAACCGTGGTTTCTGAGTATATCCCTTTCACACGTTCCTTTGTCGGATCAAAATGAGGGAATGGAACGATCCTGGCTTTCAACCGTTTTTGTTGGCCGTCCAATTGCCCGATTTCGATGTCTGCCCCAATTGTCGCGTGGGTAACTGAAATCCGACCCAAAGCGATGACTTTCCCTAAAACGGGTGATTTCATTGCGCTGGTAATCGCTCCAACCTGCGCCTTTCCGACGCGGACGCAGTCGCCGGGTGACGGGACGACGCCGCCTTCGATTTCAAAACCAACCAGCCTTCGGTGGGGGTGCGCCTTGCGTTCTTCGATTGCTGCCCGCCCGATGAAATCGTCGGTTTTTGATTTCAGCGGCACGGTAAAACCGATGCCGGCTTCAAACGGGTCCGTCTGGTCGTCGAATTCTGACCCGGCAAAAATCAGGCCCCCTTCGATCCGCAGCATATCAAGTGCCCCAAGGCCCAGCGGCGTGATCCCATAATCCTGACCTGCCTCCCAGACTCGGTCGAAGATTTCCACTGCATCTTTGGGATGGCAGAAGATTTCATATCCAAGCTCACCGGAATACCCTGTTCGGGAGATCACGACAGATGTTCCGCGCACATCTCCGACCCGTGCAACGGTCAGTCTGAACCATGGAAGTTCGTCAATCGTTGGTTGCTGTGGGGGTGTCCAGAAAATTCTGGAGAGAATGTCGCGACTGTGCCGCCCTTGAACCGCGATGTTGTGCAGCTGATCCGTCGAATTGCGAACCCAGACATTCAAGTTGCGTTTTTGCGCTTGTTCCTGAAGCCACAATCCACTGGTGTCATTCCCGCCGATCCAGCGGAAGTTCGTCTCACCCAGACGATAGACGGTGCCATCGTCAATCATCCCGCCGTGCTCATAACACATTGCGGTATAGACGACCTGACCGACGCTTAGCTTTTTCATGTTGCGGGTCACGCATAGCTGCATCAGCTCTTCTGCATCGGGTCCGACAACTTCGTATTTACGCAAAGGACTCAGGTCCATGACGGCAACCTTGTCCCGACAGGCCCAGTATTCAGAAATCGCACCATGATTGGTCATCGTGTTCGGCAGCCAATAGCCGTTATACTCGACGAAATCACGGGTATGCCGCGCAAAGCAGTCGTGAAAAGCAGTTTTCTTGGTTTCTTCCACATCCGCCTCCGCAGATTTTCTATAGCCGTAGGATCGTTGAAAATCCTCGGTCGCCTTGTACGTTCGCACCTGAATATCGGTCGGGTTCCACCCGTTTGCCGGATCAATGTCGCAGGGACATGCCGTGCTGATGCAGACCAGATCGGTCAGCGCGCGCAGCAACACGAAGTCACCCGGTCGCGACCAGGGATCGTCCATGCCAATGGCATTGGCGTCATCCAGCATCGTGTTGAAAAAGAAGTTGATCGCAGGCCAGCCGCCGCGCGGCTTGATGCCATACTGGTCCAGATCTTTGTTAATATTGTCCGAACAGTTTACGTGGCCTGGATAGCCAAGGTCTTCGTAGTACCGCGCCGTACAAGCAAGGCCAAACGTGTCATGACGACCGCAAGTGTCCTGCACGATTTCGATCAAGGGTTCCTGATCGACGGACCAGTATTTCGAAAATATCCCCGGTTGCGGATACAGGCTGCCCATCAGGCTGCGGGTCGTCGTCGGATCGATTTCGCGCTCGATCCCCTGATCCAGCGCCCGGCGGCTGAAGGCCTGAAAATCCGAGCATTCGCGGCCGCGAATATCCAAGATCTGGATGAATTCTCCAGCTTTGACCTCATAAGATATGGCGTTTCCCGGTTGAATGTTGATGTCCCTGAGAGGGTCGGCCAACGGCTCAGGCGCGCCAACACCCGGCTTTTCCAGACCCGGCGCGGAACGCTGAATATAGAGGATGATATCCGTTGGAGGGTTGTTGTTTTCCGGGCGCATCGCCTCGCCGGGTGCGGCGACGATCAGAAGACCATCGCTTTCCGCCACGAAATGCACCATGTCGCCGGGGCGCGAGCCTTCGACAAAAGCGCGGATTGCGTCGCCCTGCCCGATGTCAAACCCCGCAGCCTCGAGCGCGCGCAGAACCTTCCGGCCCGAAGCGGAACCGTTTGCCAGCGTTGCGATCACCCCGTCGGGACACCCGTGTCCCCGCGCGCCGAGCATCGCCGCGTCCGAGCTTCGGTCGGGGGCAAAAAATACCATCTCAGCGGGCTGCATTCCATCGCGATCCAGCAATGTGATCGTGTCCCCTTTGGACACCGGAACGGCGCGCGATCCCATTGCGGGAACCGGATGGCGTTCTGTGCCATGCGGCAGGATGGGCAGACCAGGAGCCAGCACCCCGCTGCGTTCGAACGGTACCTCAAACAAGGGTTTGACGTTCATCTGAACAACTCCGGTTAATCCAGCCCCAAAGCGCGCTTGCGCTTTTCGGCCCAACTGCTGATTGCCATATCAAAGGTCAACGCCATCAGAGACACGTTCAGACCCAGTACAAAATTCTTGCCCAATTCGGTGCCTGCCAGGGTTCGCTGCAATTCCTGCCCCAGATCCTGCGTGCCGATGAACGCGGCGATAATGACCATGAAGAACGCGAACATGATGGCCTGATTGAACCCGACGGCCATAGTCGGCAGCGCCAGTGGAAACTGTACTGACATCAGTTTTTGTCTGCGCGTCGAACCAGACATATCCGCGGCTTCGGTCATTTCCGGCGGCACGCTTCCCAGACCGATGATGGTATAGCGGATCAGCGGCACGGCGGCGAAGATCAGGATGGAAAACACGACCGCCACGTCATTGACGCCGAACAGCATGATCGCGGGGATCAGATAGATGAAGCTAGGGAAGGTTTGCGCAGTGTCGCAGGCCAGCAGGATACTCTTGGACCAGCGTTTGGACCGAGCTGCGACTACGCCCAAGGGGATACCGATCAGAGTTGCCAACACAACCGCTGAAATCACTGTATAGAGCGTGATGACCGAGCGATCCCACCAGCCGGAAAACGCGACGATTGTAAAAAACACCGCAGCATAGATACCGGGTTTGCGGCCTCCGATCCAATAGGCAAAGGAGACAACCAGCAGGATGAACGCAGGTGTCGGAATGGCAAGCAAAGTATCACGAAACGGGATCAGAACTTTTACGTTCAGGAACCAGCGCAGCCATTCGGTTGTCCCTTTGATCACATCGAAGGCCAAAACCGACTTGATCACATCGTCGATTTCCTTTCCCTGGCTCAGATGCTGCTTGCGACCAACTTCAGCCAGGATCGGAAACACTTGCGACAACAGGGTGAACCCGACGAACAGACCCACTGCGATTAGCGGAATCCAGTGCCGTTTCCACCATGGCGTTCCGCGTTCGAAATGAATGGGCTGTTTGACGACCCAGGCCTTCGACATCCGGTCAAGCATGACCGCCAGAAGAACGATGGTCACGCCGATTTCAAACGAACGGCCAAGTTTGAAGCTGCCCATCATTGCAAGCAACTTGGCTCCAAGGCCCGGCATGCCGATAAAGGCGGTGAGAACCACCATTGCCAGACACAGCATGATCACCTGATTGACACCTACCAGTACTTCGGTGCGTGCGGCTGGGACGTATACATGCCGCAGCATTTGCCAGCGTGTACATCCAGACATCTGGCCGGCTTCGATCACTTCGGGGCTGACTTTCTTCAGACCCAGTGTGGTCATCAGGATCATCGGCGGGATGGCAAAGGTGATTGTTGCCACGGCCCCCGCGGTTGGTCCGACTTTGAAAAAGATCACCGCTGGCAAGAGATAAGTAAAGAATGGCAGGGTTTGCAGAACGGACAGGATGGGTTTCAGCACCCGCTCGAACCGGCCATACTTCCAGGCGGCGATGCCCAGCACCAGGCCCAGCACAAACGCCAGCGGTGCCGCCACTACAATGACAGACATGGTCTGCATGGCGATGTTCCACTGGCCGATTGCAGCGGTCCAGATGAACGTACCCGCACCCAGAGCCGCCAGCCGCCACCCCCCCACGGCATAGCCCACAACAGCAGCGACAGCAGCGATTGCTGACCACGGGATTGGGCCCAGATAAGGCCAGCGGCGCTTGCCTTCGAGCAGGTTGGCCGACATATCCAACAGGAATTCCAACGGGCCTTCGGCGATAAAGCGGGTCACGTAGATCAGACCAAGGTCGTTTTGGATGAAATTGAAGATCGCATCCAGCACCTGCGCCGTCGGCGGGATTGCTGCCTCGGGAATGCGGTTCAACCATTCAGGGAGAATTCCGACCGCCTTGGCAAGGATCAGCGCAAAGGCGGTGATCAGAAGTGCGGTAAGGACTCTGGTGCGCCCCCACGCACCGTCTGCCGTGTCCGGTAATTCGGTGGACAGTGTCGCCATCATTCGGCTCCGAGCAGAACGTTCAACGCGGCATCGCGATCCAGAACACCGGTGACAACGCCAGTTTCATCCGCAACCGGCAGCAGGATACGCTTGTCATTGACCAGAACCCGGGCCAGTTCATGAATGGTTGATCCGCCATTGATCGGCGCGCCTTCAAGGGTATGGCCGTTCACCGGTTTTGCCAGCCCTTTCGCATGCACCACGCGGGCCTTGTCGATATCCTCGGTGAATTTCGCCACATATTCGGTCGCCGGGTTCATCACGATCTGATCCGGAGTATCGCATTGTTCGACCGCACCGTTGCGCATTATAGCAATCCGGTCAGCCAGACGCAGCGCCTCGTCGAAATCATGGGTGATGAAGACGATGGTTTTGCCCAGCATCTCTTGCAGGCGCAGGAATTCATCCTGCATTTCACGGCGGATCAGCGGATCAAGCGCCGAGAAGGGTTCATCCAGAAACCAGATATCCGGTTCGATAGCCAGCGACCGGGCGATACCGACCCGTTGTTGCTGCCCACCGCTCAATTCCCGTGGGAAGTATTCTTCCCGTCCTTCAAGGCCCACCAGCTTGATGACCTCCAAAGCGCGTTCGCGCCGGTCGTGGCGATCCTGCCCACGCATTTCCAGCGGGAAGGCGACATTGTCCAGAACCGTGCGGTGCGGCAGCAACCCGAAAGACTGAAACACCATCCCCATCTTGTTGCGGCGCAATTCGATCAGATCGCGCTCGCTGAGTTTCATGATGTCCTGACCGTCTACTTCGATCGTGCCTCCGGTGATGTTGTGCAGACGCGAAAAGCACCGCACCAGCGTGGATTTGCCCGATCCTGACAACCCCATGATGACAAGCATCTCGCCACGGCCAACCTCGATCGAGACATCCTTGACCCCGGCGATATACCCATCCTCACGGATCTCGTCGAAACTGCGGCCTGCCGGCATGGACTTCAGATAGCTCTCGGGCGAGGGTCCAAACAGTTTCCAGACATTCTTGGCTGATATGACAGGCGCGATGGCGGGCATGGCTGCTTTTCTTTCTTGTTGAGCGCGGCCCTGGATCACAAAACGATCAAGGCCGCGCCAGATTCATTATACGTAGCCGTTATCAACTGCAGGCATTGATCCAGGGGTCAACAACGGCACGGTTGGCGTCCAGCCATTCCTCTGCCGCTTCTTCCGGCTCAAGCTCATCAGTGTCGACCAGCTTTGCCATTTCCGCGATCTGAGGGTTGGTGAAAGAAATCTGGGTCAGGGCGCAATACGCGGCTGGCCACTTGTCTTTCATGCCATCCCAAGCCGCCTTTTTCAGATATCCACTTGCCGGGTTGCCACAATCATACAGCGCGTCCGGGTTCGGACCCTTGGCAGGATCCTTGTCGCAGCCATCTTCCCATGCAGGGAACTCCACAAACTCACCGGGCCAGACGGCTTCGGCAAAGTTTGGCGTCCAGTTGAATACAAGAACCGGGGTCTTGTCGGCCTCGGCGGCACCAATCTCGGCCCACAACGCCGCGGCGGAACCCGCATTGATCACGGTGAAGTTCAGATCAAGCGCTTCGGCGCGTTCTTTACCATGCTTCAACCAGTCTACCGGACCGTCCAGATACCGGCCTTTGTCGCCGGTTTCGGCTGTCGCGAACAAATGCGCACAATCGTTCAGGGCTTTCCAGTCCGGCAGGCCGGGGCAGGACTCTTTGGTCCACATCGGATACCACCAGTCCTCGCGAGTGACAGCATCGTGGTCGCCCGCATCATGCAGACCACCCTTTTCCAGAGCCGCGCGGAAGGATGCACCAAATGCACCTTCCCAGACTTCCATCTCAAGCGTGACGTCGCCCAGACGCACCGACTCGTAGACCGCCTGACTGTCTGTGGTGACATATTCGACATTATTGCCGATCTCTTCGAACAACTGGCCGACCACGTAAGACATTACGATCTGACTTGACCAGTTGTGTATTGGGATAATGATCGGATCGCTGCTGTCTTCGGCGATCGCGCCGGTGCCCGCTACCGCTGCCAAGGTTGCAGCAGAAAGTAGGTTTGTGAGTTTCATGTTCGCTCCCTGAGTGAGGTTCATTTTTGTCAAAGGGGCTCTTCCGGCCCGCGAATTTGTGCATTTTGCCTAGAATCGCTCATAATGCAGAAAAGAAATTTGAGGGGCGTTGACCATAAAATCTTGAGGCAAACTCAACTTTTTACTATGTTAACAGTCGGTTGCCCGTTCAGACGGCAACGGGTGACCATGAATGTTTTTGCGTGTGGCCGCGTCCAGATCGGGAAAGATCCTGTAAATGCCAAAGAAAACATCAGTCACAGGGAAAGTCCTTCCTCCGCTTGATTATTTGTTGGCGTTTGAAGCCGCGGCAAAAGCGCAAAGCTTTGTGCAGGCCAGTAAGGTGCTGAACATCTCGGAAACCGCGATCAGCCGCAAAGTGCGCCTGCTGGAGCAGCATTATGATGTGCCATTGTTTGTGCGAGGTCACCGTTCGGTGTCACTGACGCAACAAGGTGCCATTCTGTTGGCAACTGTCGAAAAGTCTCTGGATCAGATGCGGGACGTCAGCCGTGAGATGCTGGCCAAGCATCAGGCCAACAAGGTGTCGATTTCTGCGACGAACTCTGTCGCGTCTTTGTGGTTGATGCCACAACTGCACAAGTTCAACAAATCCAACGGCCGTATCCGTATTTCGCTGGTGTCTTCGGACAGTGACGCAGAGTGCCTTTCGGATTCCATGGACCTGACAATATTGCGTGGAGATGGCGAGTGGCCGGGATACGAAGCAAAGCTTCTGTTCGGAGAAACAGTGTTCCCGGTTTGCAGCCCCGAGTACCTCAGAAGCAACCCCAATGCGGCAGTTCTTTCCGCGCTGCCGGAACTGGACCTTATTGAAGTCACCAGCAGCCATGCGGAGTGGATGACATGGCGTACATGGTTCAGCGGTAACGGTGTTTCCACCTCAGCGATGGAACAAGCTGTGGCTTTCAACACCTATCCACTGTCGGTTCAGGCTGCTGTCGATGGTTTGGGAATTGCATTGGGCTGGGCCCATCTTGTTGACCCCTTGCTTGAGAGCGGCGCGTTGGTCAGGCCGGTCCAGAACGCTTCGGTGCGAACGCAATCCGGATACTACCTGCTGAAAAGGCCGCTTCAAAAAGCTTTCCCGGAACAGCGCATCGTCGAGGATTGGTTGCTGGGTCTCAGCGCGGGTCGAAAAAGATACGCCTGATCCTGGTCGCAAAACCCTGATTCTTGACTTGATGTTTGGAAATGTCCCCTGGGCGTTTTTAACTCGTGTATTGACCCTTGGGAATATTTATTTACCTTAAAGAAAATTTCGACCGAATCTGGCCCTGCGTTTTGTCGCTTTGGCCGGACCAATTCAGACTATCTCACGCAGGGAGACCAAACCCAATGAGCTATAAATCCGACATCGAAATTGCGCGTGAAGCGAATAAGAAGCCGATCCAGGAGATCGGCGCGAAGCTTGGAATATCCAGTG
>NZ_JBQFSP010000034.1:0-7658 GCF_056538065.1 Ruegeria sp. BH8
GAACCGGCATCTCCCACCCGGCAAAATCAACCATCTTGCCGCCCAACTCAACGTGAAGCCCAAAAAGCGACGTGCGTCTAATCTCGGTCATCTTGGATACCTTTTCGTATCTTTCGGTTTGGAACGCATTCCCGTCAGTCTGCCTCAAGTAGTCAATATTGCAACGATTCCGGTCAACTTGCGAACCGACGCGCCGCCTGTGGGGCAAGTCTGTATACGGGCGTATGCATCCATTGCGTTCCTATAGGAAACTTTTTTCCGTTAGGCAACATTTGTCATTTGGCCTCTGCAAGGGTTTGCCGATCAAAGCTTTGAACGCGACGATAACACCAGGCAAGCCGACTGCAATGGCCTGAAAAAACGGTATTTTGCCTGCACCTTATCGCGCCTGTCCGTCAAGTGACTGCACTGCGAGATCCAGCACCCTCAGCCCGGCGACAAGATCGCTTTCGGCGGTATCTTCGGCAAAATCGTGGCTGATACCGTTGATTGAGGGCACGAACAGCATCGCAACGGGCATCAGGCGCGACACGTTTGTGGCATCGTGCAACGCGCCCGACGGCATCCTGCGCCATTTGCCAGGGGCCACCTGTTCGGCCCCATGTTCCAGCGCCGCGCGCAGCGTCTGATCCATCGTGACGGGTTCCAACCCGAGCAAAGGGCCGTAGGTCAGCACCATGTCCTGTTCGCTGGCTATTTCCTGCGCTGTGGTACGGATAATCTCCTCCATCCGCGACAGCCGATCCGGATCGCCATCGCGCCACTGCATCGAGAACCGCGCCCGACCCGGCACGATGGACGACGCATTGGGGTGAAGATCGACCCGACCGATGGTCCAGACGGTTTGTGGTGTCACCACGTTGCGAAACCGTTCGTTGAGGCGCGTGTTGAACAGTGACAACGCCTGAAACGCGTCCCGGCGCAAATGCATCGGTGTGGTGCCCGCGTGATTCTGCTGCCCTTCGAAAGTGACCGACATGTCCCGGATGCCGACGATATCGGTGACGACACCGATCTGCTCGTTCGCAGCGTCCAGAGAAGGGCCCTGTTCGATATGCATCTCGACAAAACCGCTGAACCGCGCGGGATCGACAAAACCCTGCGACAGATCCGCCATGGAAGATCGGGCCTCGCCAAAGCTGACGCCAGAACCGTCGGTCAACACATCGGCCTTGTCCAGCGGCAGACCGCCGGACCAGACCGCCGAGCCCGTGGTCACACCGAACCAGCCTTCTTCGTCCTGAAAACTGACGACCGAGATCGGCTGGTCGCTGGACCGCGCGATCTCCAGCGCGGCGATCACGCCGAGCGCGCCATCCAGCCAGCCGCCTTCGGGCTGGCTGTCGGAATGCGACCCCATGAGCAGAGAGCGACCGGGCGCCAACCCGAACAGGTTGCCGACCGGGTCGAAATGCGGTGTCAGACCTGCATCGGCCATACGGTCCGCCAGCCATTGGCGCGCAGCGATATCCGCCTTGGAATAGGCTGGTCGGATGACCCCTTTGCCCACACCTGAGGCACCGAATTCACGCAGCTTGTGCAGATCATCCAGAAAACGCGTGTGGTCGACGGCCATGAATCCCTCCGGGCGCAGTTGGTCAGGGCGACCATAGCCAGAAACCGGACAGCTGCGAATGTTTTTCCGGTGAGATCAAGAAACCCCTCTGGTCCCGGCAGGGAACCTGCCCTAAGACTTCGGCGCAAGAGGGAGCGACATGTCACATATCACATTGGTGCGCCACGGGCAGGCAAACACGACGGCGCGCGACGAAGCAAGCTATGACAAGCTGAGCGATCTGGGCCATCAACAGGCCCGCTGGCTGGGCGCGCATCTGCGTGACACCCGCAGCCACTATACACGCGTCTATTGTGGCACCCTGACCCGCCATACCGAGACGGTGACCAGCATGGGATTGGCTGATCCTGTCTGTGACGCACGGCTGAACGAGATCGAGTATTTCACCCTTGCACAGTTGTTCGAAGAACAGCACGGCGTCGAAATCCCGACCGATCGCGAGGGATTTGTCGAACACCTGCCCAAAACCTTCGCGGCCTGGGCCAGCGGAAAGATCGAGAACGCGCCGGAATCCTTCGATGCGTTCGAAGCCCGTGTTCGCGACGCGCTGCACGAGATCGGGACCGAGGGCGGACCGGCCATTGTCGTGACCTCGGGCGGGTTGATCTCGATGGTGGTGCGGCAGGCGATGGGGTTGGACATCCCGTCGATGGCGCGGGTGGCCCTTGCCATCATGAACACGTCGATGCATCGTCTGCACCCGATTGGCGCACAGCTGAGCCCGGTCCTGTTCAATGCGGTGCCGCATCTGGAAGCACCCGACCGGCAGTTCGCGCAAACCCACCTCTAACCAGATCGGAGATCCCCGATGCAGCTTTATTATGCACCCCGAACCATCTCGGTCGCTGTTGCGATTGCTCTGGAAGAAGCCGGGCTGGACTATGAAGCGATCAAGCTGGACTTTGCCGATGGGGAACAGACAAAACCGGCCTACAAGCAGATCAATCCCAAGGGGCGCGTTCCGGCGCTGGTGGTTGATGGCGGCATCCTGACCGAGACCGGCGCGTTGCTGGAATATATTGCGACCAAGGCACCCGAGGCCGAATTGGTGCCAGCTGATCCGGTCATGGCCGCCCGCATGCGCGAGGTGATGTTCTATCTGGCCTCGACCATGCATGTGAACCACGCCCACAAGCTGCGCGGGCATCGCTGGGCCGACAAGAAATCCAGCTGGAAAGACATGACGGACAAGGTGGCGCAAACGATGACCGCATCTTGCGACTATATCTCGTCAAACGGGTTGCGCGGGCCGTTTGTTCTGGGGGACGCGTTCTCTCTGGCCGATGCCTATCTTTATGTGGTTTGCAGCTGGCTGGAAGGCGACGGCGTCGATGTCTCGGCCTTTCCCAGGATCATCGCCTTCCGCGAGGCGATGGAGGCACGGCCTTCGGTTCAGGCGGTGCGCGCTGCCGGGATGCTCTGACAAAAGGAACTAAGATGACACATCTCTGGGTCAGGGCGGAACAGCGCCCGAACGAGGAACGGGTGGGGCTGACACCCGAAGGAGCCGCAGCACTGATCGCCGCAGGTATCCGCGTGACGGTTGAGGAAAGCTATGTCCGCGCCATTCCGATTGATGGCTACAAGGACGCTGGCTGTGCAATCGCGGCTGAGAATTCGTGGCCCGAGGCCCCGCTGGACGCGATCATCTTTGGCCTCAAGGAACTGCCCGAAGATGGCACCCCCCTGCCCCATCGCCACATCATGTTCGGCCATGCCTATAAGGGCCAGCATTCGGGTCGTGCGCTGCTGGAGCGGTTCAAGGCCGGGGGCGGCACGCTTTATGATCTGGAATATCTGGTGAGCGAAGATGGCCGCCGCGTTGCCGCCTTTGGTTACTGGGCCGGGTATGCCGGTGCTGCGGTAACGCTCAAGACGTGGGCGGCACAGCAACGGGGCGACGCATGCCCGCCGGTTGGAGTATATGCAGGCAAAGACGTTCTGAACGCTGAATTGCTGGCCGAGTTGGACGCCACCGGAGCCCCACGCCCCCGCGCCATCGTGATCGGTGCACTGGGTCGCGTGGGTACGGGGGCCGCAGACCTGTGCGACGCGATGGGCGTCGACGTCACCAAATGGGACATGGCGGAAACCGCCAGCGGCGGACCGTTTCCGGAAATTCTGGACCACGACCTGTTCCTGAACTGCATCTTCGCGCGCCCCGGAACCCCGGTCTTTGTTCCGCGTGAGGCGTTGACTGCCCCGCGCACCCTGACCGCTATCGGCGATGTCGCCTGCGACCCGGACAGTGATTACAACCCGGTGCCGGTCTATGACCGTGCAACCACATGGGACGCGCCCGCTTTGCGCGTGGCAACCGATCCGGTGATGGACGTGATGGCCATCGATAACCTGCCGTCGATGCTGCCGGTCGAAAGTTCGGAAGATTATGCGGCACAGCTTTTGCCGTCGCTTCTGACCCTGACCGATCTGGACAGCGGCGTCTGGGGTCGGGCAGAAGCAACTTACAAAACACATATCGAAGGGATCTGAGCGATGACGATTCACTGGTGTGGCACCGGCCTGTCGGCCATCCCCGGCCTGCGCCGTCTGATCGAGGGCGGTCACAAGGTCACTGTCTGGAACCGGACGGTCGAAAAAGCCAGGGCCGAGGTTGGGGACCTAACCAACGATATCCGCGCCTTCGACATCGACGCTCTGGGTGGTGTGCTTGAGAAGGGCGACGTGATCGTGTCCATGCTGCCGGGCGACTGGCACGTACCACTGGCAGAACTGGCGATTGCGAAACAGGCCAATTTCGTGTCGTCGTCTTACATCGCGCCCGAAATGCGCGCACTGGACGACAAGGCGCGCGAGGCCGGTGTGGCGCTGGTCAACGAAGTTGGTCTGGACCCGGGCATCGACCACCTGATGGCGCATGCGCTGGTCGATGACTATCGCGCCTCGGATGCGTTCGATCCGCAAAACCACCTGAGCTTCATTTCCTATTGCGGTGGCATACCCAAGATCCCGAATCCGTTCCGCTATAAGTTCAGCTGGTCACCATTGGGTGTGCTCAAGGCGCTTCGGTCACCATCGAAGTCGATCCGCGACTATGCCCCGCTGGACGTTGCCCGCCCGTGGGATGCGATCAGCAGCTATGTCGCGCCACTGCCAACGCCGGAAAGTTTCGAGGTCTATCCCAACCGCGACTCGATCCCGTTCAAGGCGCAGTACCAGTTCGAGGATCACTGGCCCGTCAGGGAATTCGTCCGTGGCACCCTGCGCCTGAACGGTTGGGCGGATGCGTGGTCGGACGTGTTCCGTGAAATCGAAACCCTGTCGGGCCCGGAAGGGGATGCGCGTCTGAAAGAGATGTCCGACCAGTTCTGGAGCGAAAACGCCTATGACGAAGGTGAGCCCGACCGCGTTGTGCTGTGTGTTGGACTGAAAGCCGAGAAAGACGGCGTTCCTGTATGGCACAAGACCTATGTCATGGACGCCTGGGGCGATGAGCGCGGCACAGCAATGGCGCGTCTGGTATCGATCCCGGTTTCACTTGCCGTCGAGGCCGTTATGAACCGCGCCATCCCGGCAGGCGTTCACGCAGCCCCAAGCGACCCAAAACTGGTACAAGGCTGGATGGCCGAGATCGACCGACTGGCCCAGCACTTGCAGATCGTGGATCATACGGCCTGATTGCACCAAAAAAGCCATTCCAGATACACCGGAATGGCTTTTTTGAACAACATGATCGAGCAGGATCACAGGTTTTCAAACGGCGGGTGCGGAACAACCGATGTTGCCCTGCTCGCCACTTACCTGGGCCAGTTAACGGCGGGCAGGATTTGCCCGACGCAATCGCCAAAGCCGATCTGGAAGCCTTCGCCCTTGGCCGAACCGCGCAGGGTCAGGGTGTCTCCGTCTTCGATGAAAGTCCGGGTTTCGCCGGTATCGAGCGTGAAGGGCTCGCGACCAGCCCAGCTCATCTCCATCAGAGAACCGTATTCCGTCTTGGTTGGGCCTGAGATCGTGCCAGACCCCAGAAGGTCGCCCACATTCATCGCACAGCCGCCGATGGCGTGGTGGCAGAGCTGTTCGGCGGCCGAGTAATACATGCGGGAGTAGTTGGTTTCGCCAACGACGCTCGCCTTCTCGGCTCCATCAGGCTGCATCAGCACCTGAAGCTCAATGTCGTAAAGGCCGTCCTTTGAGCCGTCGAGGTAGGGCAGAAGCTTTTTCTCGCGTTCGGGCGTTGGCGCACGGAACGTTTCCAACGCGGCGGCGGTCACGATCCAGGGGCTGATCGAGGTGCCAAACGCCTTGCCCTGAAACGGTCCAAGCGGCTGGTATTCCCAGCCTTGGATGTCACGCGCGGACCAGTCGTTCAGCAGCACATAGCCGAAGATCATGTCGTCGGCTTCATCCACGGTGATCGGCTGGCCAAACTCGGACGGCTTGCCAACAATGGCGCCCATTTCCAGCTCGATATCCAAACGCATCGAGGGGCCAAAGCTGGGCATCTCGGCGTCGGGCGCTTTGCGCTGACCGTTCGGGCGGTGAATCGGCGTACCCGAGATCACAACCGAAGACGCGCGACCATTGTAACCGATCGGAATGTGCAGCCAGTTGGCCGGCAGTTCGGGCGAGCCGCGCAGGATCGCGCCCATGTTCGCGGCGTGCTGACGACCGGCATAAAAATCGGTGTATTCGGACACAAGGAACGGCATGTGCAGCTCGGCATCGGCTTGGGCGACCAACAGAGGCTCTACAGTGTCACGTTCGGTCGAAGCCTCGCCCAGCAGCTGTTCCAGACGGGCGCGCAGGGCGGCCCATGCGTCCGATCCCTGCTCCATCAATTCATTCCAGAAGGGCACGTCGAAAACGGGTTCATCACCAATCTCGATCAGGCCAGCTTCTTCGGCTGCGTGCATATCAAGGATCATATCCCCGATGGCCACGCCACAGCGCGGTGCGCTGTCTGAGGTCGAAAACACACCATAAGGCAGGTTGTTCAGGGGAAAGGGGGTCTCGGCAGAGTTCGCGCTGTCCACCCATGACTTTTTCAGTTGGCTCATGTGATCCTCACTCGGCATCCGGCTGTACCTCGGGTCGCGCATCGGCGAAGGCGGACAGGGCCAGACAGGTTTCTTCGATTTCGGTCAGACGCGCAAAGGGCGTCATGTCCACACCCCAGCGATGCCCGTTGTAAAGCTGCGATACAAGGCAGATATCCGCAAGCGATGGCATGTCGCCAAAGGAAAAGCGGGTGCCTTTGGGCAGCATAGCCTGAAACGCGGTCAGACCTTCGTTCATCCAGTGGACCATCCAGTCCACACTTTCCGCTTTGCTGTGCCCCATCCCGTCCAAATGTTGAACAACGCGCAGGTTGTTCACCGGATGGATGTCCAGCGCAATCACATGCGCCGCCGCCATCACCTTGGCCCGCGCAATCGGGTCGTCCGGCAGAAGCGCCGGGTCGGGATAGGCGCGGTCAAGATAATCAAGGATAGCCAGAGATTGGGTCAACTTGGTGCCATCCTCAATCTCTAACACAGGCACCCCCTTGCCGGGGTTCATCGCTTGATAGGCTGCGCTTCTTTGCTCGCCTTTCACCAGATTGACCGGGCAGCTTTCGAACGGCACACCCTTCAGATTTAATGCGATACGCACCCGATAGGATGTAGTCGATCTCCAATAGGTATATAACTTAAGACCCATCATTTCTTACCTGGCGTCCCGTCGAACTTCTTCTCAAGGCTGTCCCAGCAGTCGATGTAATTGTCCTGCAGCGGGGCTTCGTTCGCGGCGAAGGCTGTCAGGTGCTGCGGGAAGCGGGTCTCGAACATGAAGGACATGGTGTTGTCCAGCTTTTCAGGCCCAAGGTTCGAGTTCGAGGCACCCTCGAACGCGTCGCGGTCTGGCCCGTGCGGCAACATCATATTGTGCAGGCTGACGCCGCCGGGGATAAAGCCCTGCGGTTTGGCGTCATACTGGCCGTAAATGTTGCCCATTAGTTCGGACATGATGTTCTTGTGATACCACGGCGGACGGTGTCCGCCATCAGCACCCATGGAACAGACTAGGTTGATTGCGTAGCGGAGGATTTCAGGCTCATCGTAACCATCAGAGAGTGGAGATG
>NZ_JBQFSP010000035.1:0-6408 GCF_056538065.1 Ruegeria sp. BH8
AAACGAAAACCCTTCAGGCGCGGCATCTTGGACGGCATCTTCATGCGTGAGGCCTAACCAGTTCAGAACGCGCAAACAAGTTGGCAATGCCTCCGCCAGACCTGCGCCGAAATGGGCGTTGGCATCGAGAAGGGCGTTTTGTCGAGCGACCACGTCCACATGTTTGTATCAATCCCGCCGCATCTGGCGCTGTCGACGGTGATGCAGTGGATCAAGGGGCGCTCGTCGCGCAAGATACAGATGGAGTTTCCGGATCTGAAGAAACGCTACTGGGGCAGACGGTTTTGGGCCCGAGGATATTTCTCGACCACATCCGGCAATGTCACCGACGATGTCATACTTCAGTATTTGGAACTACATTCAAAACGGAAACCTACCGGCGTCAGCCGGTAGTGGTTTAGTGTGCCAGGTGACATGCAACCCGGACAGCGTTGACCCGCCGCATTTCGGGCCGGGTTTTTGCGCATTGGGCCGTTGCAAGTGGACAGCGCGGGTGAAAAGCACATCCCGAAGGCGGGTTGATCGGGTCGGGTATCTCGCCTTCGGGTGGGGCAACCTCGCGTCCGAAGCCATCCAACTTGGGGGCGGCGGCAAGCAGCATCTGAGTATAGGGATGTTTGGGGGCTTCGAACAGTTCATCCGGCGCTGCCTCCTCAATCAGCCGTCCCAGGTACAAGACACCGATCCGATCCGAGATGTGGCGTACAACCGTCAGGTCATGACTGATGAACAGATAGGTAAGCCCCAGATCGTCCTTCAGATCGCTCATCAGGTTCAATACTTGCGCCTGCACGGAGACATCCAGCGCCGAGGTCGGTTCATCACAAACGATCAGCCGAGGTTGCGAGGCAAGCGCGCGGGCGATGCAGATCCGCTGACGCTGACCGCCCGAGAACTCATGAGGGAATTTGTCCGCATCTTCTGTCGAGAGGCCGACCTGTTCCAGCAGGCGTTCCGCGAGGCCCTTGGTGTCTGCGCCCTTGGCCGCAACCGGTTCGGCGATGATGTCGCGTACCCGCCAGCGCGGGTTCATCGAGGCATAGGGATCCTGAAAGATCATCTGGATCGTTTCGCGGGCCTGCGCGATGGCGCGCTGGTCAGTTTCGCGGGCCAGATCGACCCCCGAGACCGTCACTGCGCCAGCGGATTCTTCCAGCAGGCCGACAACCATCTTGCCGATGGTGGACTTGCCCGAACCGCTTTCGCCAACCAGCGAATAGACACTCCTCTCCGGGATATCGAAACTGACATCGGAAACCGCGGTCAGATAGGATTTTGGCAGGCGTTCCAGCACACGGTTCAGCCAGGGTTTGGAAACATCGAAGATACGCGTCAGTTTATTGACGGAAACGATGGCGTTCATGCTGCGCCCTCCATTTTGATCGCGTGCCAGCAGGCGGAGCGGCCATTGTCCGCATCCAGCGTCGGAGGCGGGTTGCCTTTGCAGCGTTCAGTGGCCCGGTCGCAGCGCGGCGAGAAGGCGCAGCCCTGTGGCAGGCTGTGCAGGCGCGGCATAGCGCCAGGAATCTGACGCAGCCGGTGCTGGCCGGCAGAGGCCGAAGGTGCCGAGCCCATCAGCCCGTCGGTGTAAGGGTGCCGGGGTCGGGTGATCACATCGCGTACATCGCCGATTTCAGCCATGCGGCCTGCGTACATTACGGCAACCCGATCGGCAGCCTCGGCGATCACCCCCATGTCGTGGGTGATCAGCATGACCGCGGTGCCGCGTTCGCGGCAAAGCCGCTTGAGCAGCGCAATTATCTGCGCCTGTACCGAGACATCCAGCGCCGTTGTCGGTTCGTCAGCAATGATCAGAGAGGGTTCGGCGCAGAGTGCGAGTGCGATGACCACTCTCTGACGCATGCCGCCGGAAAACTCATGTGGATAACTGTCGATCCGTTCTGCCGCCGCCGGAATACCCACCTCTTCCAGCGCAGCAACGGCGCGTTCGCGTGCTTCGGTCCTTGTAAGATCAAGGTGTTCCAGCATCGTCTCGGTCAGCTGGTCGCCGATCCTGAGCAGCGGGTTCAGTGAGGTCAGCGGATCCTGGAAGATCATGCCAATTTCCTTGCCGCGCAGGCGCCGCATCTCGTCGCGTGGGAGGTTGTCGATGCGCCGCCCGTTCACCCAGATCTCGCCGCTGGTGATACGAGCGGGTGGGTTCAAGAGTCCGATGACCGCATTGCCGGCCATCGACTTGCCCGCGCCGCTTTCGCCGACAACGCCAAGGATTTCACCGGGCGCGATGTCATAGCTGACCTTGTCTGTTGCACAGAGCCGTGCATGACGGGTCGGAATTTCGACTACAAGGTTACGAATGGAAAGGACTGGTTTAGTCATCAGCGCAGCTTCGGATTGAGGGCATCGCGCAGCCAGTCACCCAGCATGTTCACGCTCAGCGCAAGTGTCAGGAGTGTGAGGGCGGGGAACAGCAGGATCCACCACTCACCCGAGAACAGGAAGCCCTGGCCGATTCGGATCAGGGTTCCGAGCGAAGGCTGTGTAGGCGGCGCGCCGACACCCAGAAAGCTGAGCGTTGCCTCGGCGATAATGGCCAGTGCCAGGGAGATGGTTGCAATGACCAGAACCGGTGACAGGACGTTGGGGAGGAGATGACGGATCATGATGACCCATTTGGAACGCCCGATCAGCCGCGCCGCCTGCACATACTCCCGGTTTTTTTCCACCAAGGTGGCGCCCCGCACCACACGGGCAAACTGGACCCATTCGCCCAGGCCGATAGCCAGGATCAGGACCCAGATCGCCATCTGGTCGCGGTATTCAACCGGGGTAATTCCTTTGACAATTCCGAAGATCAGCATGGCGACAAGGATCGACGGAAAGGTGAGCTGCACGTCGGCAACCCGCATGATGATAGTTTCGGTCCAGCCGCCGACATAGCCGGCCACCAGTCCCAGAATGATGCCAAGAATCATCGCAAAGGTTACGGACAGCACACCAACCATCAGTGAAATGCGCATGCCGTAGAGAATGGTTGAAAACACATCCCTGCCCTGGTCGTCAGTACCCAGCAGGAAGACATCACCGGTGAATTCGTTGGGCTGCATCGGCTTGGAGAACCCGTTCATCAGGTTCAGGGTCGCCGGATCAAACGGGTTGTGCGGCGCGATAAGCGGAGCAAACACCACCGACAGCACCAGGGTCAGCACAATCAGCGCCGAGACCACGGCAACAGGGGAGCTGCGGAAATTCCAAGCAAGGTCGGATTGCCAGATATCATGAAGTTTTTGCATCAGTGTGCTCCTGCCTTACCGGTCCGCAGGCGCGGGTCGATGAGGAAGTATAGAAGGTCAACAACCAGGTTGATGCCGACAAACAGGACCGAGATCAGCATCAGGTAGGCAGCCATCACCGGAATATCGACAAACTGGACGGCGTTGATGAACAACAAGCCGACACCAGGCCACTGAAAGACGGTTTCAGTAATGATCGCAAAGGCGATGATGCTGCCAAGCTGCAGGCCGATAATCGTGATCACCGGCACCAGCGTGTTGACCAGTGCATGGCGGAAATAGACCACACGCTCCCGCAGGCCGCGTGCGCGGGCAAACCGGATGTAGTCAGAGCGCAAAACCTCCAGCATCTCTGACCGCACCAGGCGCATAATCAGTGTCATCTGATAGAGGCCAAGGGTGATACTGGGCAGGACTAGGGAAAGCAGCCCGCTCTTGGTCAAGAACCCCGTGGACCATTGCCCGAGCATCACCGTCTCGCCGCGCCCGAAGGAAGGCAGCCATCCTAGCTCAACTGAGAACACGTAGATCAGAACAATGCCGATCAAGAAGGTGGGCAATGAAACCCCAATCAGGGAGGCGGTCATAATGGTATTGGACAGCCAGCCCTCCCGCCGGATAGCGGTATAGACTCCCAGCCCGATGCCCAACAGCATCGCCAGGGTGCCGGAGACCAGAGCCAGCTCTAGAGTAGCCGGCGCACGTTCCATTAGGATTTTAGCAACGGGCCGCCCTTGACGGTAGCTCAGCCCGAAATTGCCCTGCGCGGCATTTTCCAGGAAACGCCAGTACTGCACAGGGAAAGGCTGATCCAGTCCCAGATCGGCGCGCAGACGCACCACGTCTTCAGCGGTTCGCTCCTGACCCAGCATGTTCTCAATCGGGTCCCCGACAAAGCGGAACATCGAAAAGGCGACAAGACCGACCACAAACAGCACCAGAACGGACTGCATGGTGCGGCGGATGATATAGGCTAACATTGACTTTGGTCTCCAAGTCCGGGAGCTGCAGCGCTCGGCGGGTCAGGCCAGCGGCGGCAAATGCAGTCCGGCCGGAGCACCCCCATTTGTCCGGGGGTGCTCTTTCCGTTCAGTCTCAGTTGAAAGCGAAGTACTTGAACTTCGGGCTGTCTTCCGGATCAACAATTGTGTCGACACGGGACTTCATGCCCCAGTTCAGAACCTGGTGGTGGATCGGCAGGTACAGCACATCTGCCTGAACCTGATCCCAGATGGCACCGATGGATTCGTTGCGCGCTGCAAGGTTGGTCTCGTTGGCCAGGGCTTCGATGGCTTTATCCAGTTCGGGGTTTGAATAGCGGGTATTGTTCCAGGATCCGTATTCTTCATCTTTGGTGTGAACCAGGAAGTTGAAGATGTATTCCGAGTCATAGGTCGGAACACCCCAGCCCAGCATGTAGAAGTCAGACTCCAGGTTGTTGATCAGCGGGAAATGCTGTGCCTTGGGTTTGGCATCCAGATTCACATTGATGCCGATCTGCGCGAACATGCCGACGGAGGCCTGGCAGATCGCTTCGTCGTTGATGTAGCGGTCGTTCGGACAGTCCAGCTTGATTGAGAAGCCATCGCCATAGCCGGCCTCTTCCATCAGCGCCTTGGCAGCAGCGATATCGGTCGCTGGAACCTTGTCCAGCTCGGCGGTCCAGCCGTTCACGAAGGGCGGCAATGCCACGCCGGCAGGCTCCGATTGACCGCGCATCACGATTTTCTGGATGGCTTCCCGGTTGATAGCTATGTTCATGGCCTGCCGCACACGTACATCTGACAACGGGTTCTTGCCATCGACGTTGTCATTGGCCAGATCCGCATCGCCTTGGTTCATCCCAAAGAAGATCACCCGGTTCTGCGGCGCCTTGCGCACGTCCAGCCCTTCGGCGCCGTCCACACGGGACAGGTCTTGCACCGGCACATCCTGGATGAAGTCCACTTCGCCCGACAGCAGGGCTGCCACACGGGTTGCCGGGTTCTGGATCGGTGACGCCTCGATTCGGGTCACTTCCAACGGGAACTGCCCCATGCCCCAATAGCCGTCAAAGCGCTCCAGAACAGTTTTCACGTCCGGCTCCCGGCTGACCAACTTGTAGGGACCGGTACCGTTTGCGTTCTTGGCCGCATAGGTGCTCTCGCCACCCTCGTAGTCCTGCACATCAACCGCACCGTTGGCTTCAGCCCAGCCCTTGTCCATGATCAGCAGGTTGGTGAGGTTGTTGGGCATGATCGGGTTCGGGCCCTTGGTCACGATCTCAACCGTGTAGGGGCCGGTGGCACGGACTTCTGCAACCGAGGCCAGCACCTCCCGGTAATTGCTTTTCTCGCTCATTGCCCGGTTCAGCGAAAAGACAACGTCCGAGCTGTCAAAGTCCGCGCCGTCGTGGAACTTGACCCCTTCACGCAGTGCAAAGGTCCAGACATTCGGGTCATTTTCTGAAGGCGCCCATTTAGTGGCAAGACCAGGAACCAGCCCGCCTTTCATGTCGCGGTCCACCAGTGGCTCCATGATCTGGCGGCCAAGCGTGATCGTCGGCCCCTCGTTCTGGGCATGCGGATCAAGGGTCAGTGCATCGCCTGCACGTGCCCATTTCAGGGTTTCAGCATATGCTGGGATACCTGCAGCTGCGCAAAGCGCGCTGCTCAGCAGAAGCGATTTGAGTTTCATGTTTCTCCTCCGTGTTGCCTCTGAAGGCACGGGAAACCCGTTCGGCAAACCGCATGGTTTGCCAGGGCGCCGTCAAAGGTCCATTTCGTGGTGAGCCTTGCGTTTCTCCACGATACGCAAGTCAAATTTTTGAGCGCTGAGGTCTGAGCTGCATTTCGGCGCAAGTTAACTTTGATTGGTTGCGGACAAATTTTAGACCCAAAGTTCGCATATTATTTTAAATTTTTAGGTAGTTTCATCTAATTTTCTGGTAAAATACAATCAAAATAACACTATCGTGATCACGTAGCACAGATCCTCTCCCACTGCTCGAACGCTGGCTGCGCGCGTTCCGTAACCACATCCGGACCTCTCCCACTGAGCTGTTCTGCCCTTATGAAGTGGCGTGGCATTGCCAACTTGTTTGCGCGTTCTGAACTGGTTAGGCCTCACGCATGAAGATGCCGTCCAAGATGCCGCGCCTGAAGGGTTTTCGTTT
>NZ_JBQFSP010000036.1:0-6350 GCF_056538065.1 Ruegeria sp. BH8
CGGCCTCTGGGACGGTTACGCTCTCGAAATGACCGCCTAACGGACGCAGACCAGACCGCCATCAACCGCGTGCAAACAAGTTGGCAATGCCGAATGAAAGTGCCGCGTGCCGGTCTTGGCCAGATGGGTATCGTCGGCCTTGGTCAGGACGATACGGTTTATCGCCTTGATCCGAGCCACCGGCATATCCCGGCGCAGGCGCCGGTAAACGGCGGAGGGGTCCCGATCAAGCATCTCTGGCGTTGTGTCCGCATCGACCGGAACTTCGCTATGGTCTGAATGAGGGGCGGTCACGGGGTCCGTTCCTGTGCCTGAGACATGCCTTGGGCGCCCTTGGGATCAGGCGGGTTCATATCCGATCTCGACCCTGGTGGTCAGCGAGTTGCTGACCGTGCAGATCGACTTGGCCTGCTTGAGGATCTGTAACGTCAGCTCCGCATCATCGACCATCGTGCCGATGATGGTGATCTCGGCCGTTTCCATCCGGCCCGGCAGATCAAGGGATTTGGCGCCGACCACCTTGACCAGGAAAGGGCTCAGCGGTGCCTTGCGCTGCCCCGCGACCCATTCCACCGAGCGCACGATGCAGGACCCGAGCGAGGCGATCAGCGTGTCCATCGGCGTTCCGGCCGGCGGGTGCGGGCTTAGCCCGGAAGGGTCGCCATAGGCGTAGGTCAGCTGCGCGCTGCCGTCAAAGGACACGAAGACCGGTCCGAAGATCTTGGGTTTCACTTTCAAAACCATGGTTCAGGTTCCTTTGTCAGAACAGCATGTCGGGTAGGAAAAGGGCGATGGCCGGGTAGATCGTCAGGACCAGAATGGCAAAGAGGTGGATCAGCCAGTAGGGAACCGTCGCCATCGCGACGCGCCCCAGGCTGACCTCGTTATTGGTCAGCGCTGTGAGGACCGACAGGTTCAGCCCGACGGGCGGCGTGACCTGGCCGATCTCGATCACGATGGTGATGATCACCCCGATCCAGATCGGGTCGAACCCGAGGCCCGTCAGCAGCGGGAAGACCACCGGGAGCGTCATGATCATCAGCGACAGCCCGTCAAAGAAGCAGCCCAGAAGCAGGTAGATCAGCACCACGATCAGCAAGACGCTGTAGGTGCCCAGACCGCTTTCGGCCACCAGTTCGAGTATCTGTTGCGGCACGCCGAGGATGCTGGTCGATTTCGCCAGGATCGTCGCGCCCAGAACCAGGAAGCCGACCGAGGCGAAAAGCAGGACGGACTGATAGATCGCCTCGATCAGCTTGCGCCAGGTCAGCGCGCCCCAGATCGATGAGATGATGACGGCCAGCACCACGCCGACGCCCGCCGCCTCGGTCGGTGTGGCCAGCCCGCCGACGATGCTGCCGATGACCGCGAGGATCAGTGCCAGCAACGGCCAGATCTGCCGGAACCCCGCGAGCGTCTGCCAGATGGAGGACGGCGCCTCGTCTCGCGGGGCAATCGCGGGGTTTCGGATGCTGATGACCAGCAGGTAGGCCATGAACATCAGGCCGACCATGAGGCCCGGAACGATACCGGCGGCAAAGAGGCGGCCGATCGAGGTTTCGGTCAGCGCGCCGTAGATCAGGAACGACAGGCTGGGTGGGATAAGCAGGCCCAGCGTGCCGCCACCGGCCAGGCTGCCGACGACGGCATCTTTGTCATAGCCGCGCCTCGCCATTTCGGGGTAGGCGACCGAACCGACCGCCGCCGCGGTCGACAGGCTTGAACCGCTGACCGCCCCGAACAGGGTACAGACCGCGATATTGGTATGCAGTAACCCGCCCGGGATTCGGCGAAACAGGGGCGAGAAGGCCGAATATGCCTTTTCGCTGATGCCGCTGCGCAGCAGTACCTCGCCCAGCAGGATGAACATCGGCACGGCGCTGAGGGTGAAGGAGTTGAAGACACTCCAGATCGCGTCGATGGCCAGCGAAGTCGCGCCGTTGGAAAAGAAGTGCAGGATCAGAAGCCCCGTGAGGCCGAGAGCAGCGCCAAGCGCAACACCGGTGCCAGCCGTGGCAACCAGCACGCCGACGAGAGTAAGCCAGAAGGACATTACCGGACCTCGTCAGAAAAGCTCTGTTCCAAGTCGGCCTCGCTGTCGTCCATCCGGTCCAGCACCCCGAGCAGGCGGGCGACAAAGATCGACGCGGTCAGTGTCAGTGAAATCGGCATCAGCGCCATCCATGGGTAAAGCAGTATCCGGGTGGTTTCGGTCTTGAGGTTGCGTTTGAAGGCAAATTCGAACCAGGGGATCGTCTCGACGATCAGCCAGGTGAAAAAGACGATGCCGACCAGCAGGGCGGCGATCTGGATGGCCAGGCGCATCCTGCCACGCAGCCTGTCGGCAAGCAGCGAGACACGGACATGTTTGGCCTTCAGCGTCACCATCGGCAGGCCGAGGAACAGGGAGACGCTCAGCAAAAGCCCGACGACCTCTTCGGTGATATGCAGGGGCGTGTTGGCAAATTTGCGCATCAGCACACTGGTCACGATAATCCCGACGATAACGATCATTCCCAACGCCGAGGCCGCGGCGCACGCAAGGGCCAGACGGTCCAGCCCCAGCGCGATCAGTTGTCTTGCACGTAGCGCCATCTGAGGTTCAGCGGCCCAGTGCGGTCAGAACCCGCTCACGATAGGCCGGCGCGTTTCCGCCCGCCTCTTCGGCAAGAATCTTCCAGACCTCGGTCACCGAGCTTACGAAGAGGTCACGGTCCTCCTGCGAGAAATCCTCGCCCCAGGTCACGCCTTCCTCGGTCAGTTTCTGGCGTGCGGCCAGTTCACGCTCATAGTCGTCGTCATACTGGTTGGTGCGGTCCCAGAGGTCGCTTGCCGCCTTGGAGATCGCCGCCTTCGTCGCCTCATCCGTGGCGTTCCAGCGGTCGGTGGAAACACCGATCACATAGGGGCCTGATGCCATCGGATAGAGGAAGGAGGCATGTTTCGCGACCTCCTGCAACGACACGGTATGGGCGTAGAGCGCGGGGTATAGGGCACAGTCGACAACGCCAGTCTTGAGCGCCACATACATCTCTTCCTGCGGGATGATCTGCGCGGCGACGCCCAGTCCGCTGAAGGTTTCGACCTGGTCGCGCGCCCAGACACGCAGCTTCTTGGACTTCAGCGCCTCGATGGTGCGGACCGGCTCATCCCGGCAGAAGACCGAGACCGAGAGCATCGGGATCGCGACATATCCCACCGAAGAGACACCCCATTCGGCGAACTCTTCTTCGTAGATCTCGCGAACGGTGGGGATCGCCTTTTGAAACTCTTCAATCGAACCGATGGCGCCCTGAACCACTACCGAACTGAGCGCTGGCGCGTCGCGGCCCAGGTAGTTCGCCCACATCAGGCTCATCTCGACCGCACCCTTGGGCAGGAAACGCAGGGTGTCGGTGTTCGGCAGACCCAGAGAGCCGCCGCTATAGAGCTTCAGCTCGCTCGTCCCGCCCAGGGCCGCGTTCGCTTCCGTGACAAAGAGTTCCAGCTCGGCGCTTTCCGGGCGGGTTTCCGGCAGGAAGTTATTGAAACGCCATTCTTCTGCGCCTGCCGGGGCAACGGCCGCTGCAAATGTCATCGCACCAGCGGCGACGGTCTGAAATGTTCTTCTCATATCTGGTCCTCCCAGGGTGAAGATTAGGTGATTCCGACGCAAATTTTTCACCGATCCTGACATATAATCGCGGTACAGGCGGTGGGTTTGACCACCGGGGCATTGGAAATCGGCTAACAATTATCGAAGAGTGTATCGCCGTTGGCCCCTACGTCAAAGCGGGTTCCGAACATTTTGAGGCAGACGAATATCGAGGACGTGACCACGATGTGGACGCGGCCGACATTCACGGAACATTTCTAATGGGCTCGTCCGGGCAGATGGTTTGGCGATCTCCCATGGCCTACAACCACGGCAAGCTTTTCCGAGTAACCGGCAATGACCTCCCGCCCGTTCTTGCGGATCGGGATGATCGGAACGGCATCACGCTCGATGATGGCGGAGTGGCAACGGCGCGTGTTACAGGCCCCGTCAGCGGTTACGGTGCCAATGGGCTCACCCTCCGGGACCTGGTCGAGCAGGTCTGGCAGCACCGGGCTGTCGCCGTCGCGACCGGGGGTGAACTCGACGGCGCGGATGTCGGACGTGGCAATATCCATGACCAAATGCACCTTGCGCCATTGGCGTCGGTTTTGGACACCGTGCTTGCGCGCCTGCCATTCGCCATCGCTGAGGAACCGGATCCCGGTGCTGTCATCAGGCAGGTTCAGCGGCCCATCGGCGCGGCGAAACGGGTTTCTGGACGGCCAGCGTCTTTTGCCTGCGGCATAGGGTGGAACAGTCCGGAACAGGCCAATCCAGGCCCGCAAGGCGCAGGAGGCTGACCACCATCCCGGCGGTTTGTCTCAGCGGCAACCTGAACAATACCCTGACCGAAAGACAGAACTGGATCGCGGCGTTCGAGAAAACCGGCGGACGCCCCGGTCGGCCCTCATGCGGCGCAAGCCAGGTCATCCCCTTGTCCAGCCAGATCAACAATGATCCGCGCTTCCCGAGCGCGGCGTTGTAGCTGGACCAGTTCGTCGTGCGGTAGCGGGCGGGCGAAGGCTTCGTCATGCGATCCGTCTAACCGCATGGATTCGCAATGTGAATCCTTCACGGGAAGAGACCTGCAACAACGCCCTTTCGCCCAGTCGCAACTCATTTCTGCGAACAGGACGGCTTTGGGCCGTGGTGCCGGCGGCCAATACGGCAGGGGCTTTCGTCTCCGTCGGCTTCATGGTTTATGCGCCGGTTCTCTCGACGGCTGTTCAAGACGCGATTGCCGACTGGCGCAAACAGTAACGCGCGCTGCGCGCAGGAGTATTGTGTGTGGCCAGTTGTTATGCTTGTCTGTCTATCAGCGGTTCATTTGATAGAGAAAGGCGCTAAAATGGATGAGAAAGACCTGAAGATTATCGAGGTCTTGCAGAAAAACAGCGCCTTGTCCCAGCGCGAACTTGCCGACAAGGTGAACCTGTCGCAAAACGCCTGTTGGCGGCGCCTGCAACGGCTGAACGAAGCCGGGGTCATCGTCGGCTCCAGAATCCGCATTGACCGAGAGAAACTTGGGCTGGGCCTTGTCGTCTTCATGATGATCAAAACACGCCACCACTCACTCGGCTGGCTCGATTCCTTCCGGCGGGCGGTCCTGAACATCCCCGAGGTTGTCGACTTTTTCCGGATCGGCGGTGATTACGATTACCTGATCAAGGTGATCACCGAGGACATGCGATCCTACGACCTTGTTTACCAGCGTCTGATCTCAGCGGTCGAACTTGATTCCGTCACCTCCTATTTCTCGATGGAAACGATTGCCGAAGAGCGGCCGCTCAAGATCTCCTGAGGGGCGTTGATCATCGCGCCTGGCCCGGTTGATGTCACCAAGAGCCTGACGGTCGCCGGATAGTGCCTCCCCGCACGGCCTGGGCAAGATAATTCCCTGAGCCTGAGATGCTTCGGTACGACCCGGTGCTCAGGATCGCTGCGCGATAAGATAGCCGCGTTTCCGAAGCGAGATTTTTCAGTCACCGCTGCTTTCCGATAGAGCGGCCGCAAAGCCGGGGCTACATGCAGGGTCGCCAGAGTTGTGTACCGGTCTTCGCGATTCAACATGTGAAGGATACGGTCAATCAATACGGTGTCGAACATACCGGTCGGCTCACCCAGTGCGTTGCCGGTTAACCGCCGATCCGATGCAGAAGGTGGAGTTCAGGGGCTTTGCCTTTCGTGGCCCGGTCGCGCTGCCGGTCAGACTGGGCTGACCCCACGCTGCTTGAATCGGGACGGAACCGGATATGTGGGGGTAGTCGACAGATATCTGGCGAACTTGTGGTCATTTTCCAAGTGTGACCGGTCGGATTTCGTTCGAAACAACCTTTGCGCCAGGAAAGCATGATAACTTTGGGTCAGATTTCCCCGCCAGACCATGTAAACCTTCCTCAAAGGAGTTTCGCATGTCCCTCACAGCTTTTCGCGCATCGTTGAAATCCGATGACATCGTCCGCAGCCTGCGTGAGGGCGTGATCGGTGACGGAATATCCATTCCCGGCCTGTTCGGAGATGTCTCTCTCGTCTATGCCGACTATGTCGCATCGGGCCGGGCCTTGGCGCAGGTTGAAGACTACATCCGCAACTCCGTCCTGCCCTATTACGCCAACAGCCATACCGAGGCGTCGTTCTGCCGGTCGTTCATGACCCGCCTGCGTGCCGAGGCACGGGCCGAGATGGCATTGCCAACTTGTTTGCGCGTTCTGAACTGGTTAGGCCTCACGCATGAAGATGCCGTCCAAGATGCCGCGCCTGAAGGGTTTTCGTT
>NZ_JBQFSP010000037.1:2500-5708 GCF_056538065.1 Ruegeria sp. BH8
GCGATGAAAGACGTGATACTCTGCGATAAGCCATGGGGAGCTGAGAATAAGCTTTGATCCATGGATTTCTGAATGGGGCAACCCACCTGAATGTTTGTTATTGTTGGCACAGCTGATCAATAATGAGCATGACCAGGTACTTAAGACCTGAATACATAGGGTTTTAAGAGCAAACCCGGGGAACTGAAACATCTAAGTACCCGGAGGAAAGGAAATCAATTGATACTCCCCTAGTAGTGGCGAGCGAACGGGGACCAGCCGAGCCGTGAGTGTGAATAGAACCTGTTGGGAAGCAGGACCATAGAGGGTGACAGTCCCGTATATGAAGCATGATCGGACGTATTAAGTAGGGCGGAACACGTGAAATTCTGTCTGAAGATCGGAGGACCACCTTCGAAGGCTAAGTACTCCTTGCTGACCGATAGCGAACCAGTACCGTGAGGGAAAGGTGAAAAGCACCCCGACGAGGGGAGTGAAACAGTACCTGAAACCGAACGCCTACAATCAGTCGGAGCCTCCTTGCGGGGTGACGGCGTACCTTTTGTATAATGGGTCATCGACTTGGTCTCACGAGCAAGCTTAAGCCGTTAGGTGTAGGCGTAGCGAAAGCGAGTCTTAATAGGGCGAATGAGTTCGTGGGATCAGACCCGAAACCGAGTGATCTAGGCATGGCCAGGTTGAAGGTAAGGTAACACTTACTGGAGGACCGAACCCACATCCGTTGAAAAGGATCGGGATGAGCTGTGCCTAGGGGTGAAAGGCCAATCAAACTCGGAGATAGCTGGTTCTCTGCGAAATCTATTTAGGTAGAGCGTCATCCGAATACCCCGGGGGGTAGAGCACTGGATGGGTAATGGGGCCCCACAGGCTTACTGATCCTAACCAAACTCCGAATACCCGGGAGTACTAGATGGCAGACACACTGCGGATGCTAACGTCCGTAGTGGAGAGGGAAACAACCCTGACCTACAGCTAAGGCCCCCAATTCATGGCTAAGTGGGAAAGCAGGTGGGACGACCAAAACAACCAGGAGGTTGGCTTAGAAGCAGCCATCCTTTAAAGATAGCGTAACAGCTCACTGGTCTAAACAAGTTGTCCTGCGGCGAAGATGTAACGGGGCTCAAGCCATGAGCCGAAGCTTAGGATGCCGTAAGGCATGGTAGCAGAGCGTAGTGTGACATAGAACTCATCCGTATTTGCATCTGTGTTGTGTAACAGCAGCGGGATGTAATGACGGATCGAGTTCTTTCGATGAAGCCGGCCTGTGAGGGATCCGGTGGAGAGATCACTAGTGAGAATGATGACATGAGTAGCGACAAAGAGTGTGAGAGACACTCTCGCCGAAAGTCCAAGGGTTCCTGCTTAAAGCTAATCTGAGCAGGGTAAGCCGGCCCCTAAGCCGAGGCCGAAAGGCGTAGGCGATGGGAACTAGGTTAATATTCCTAGGCCAGGAGGATGTGACGGATCACAGGTGTAGTTCAATCTTATCGGATTGATTGGGCTGCTGAGTGGTTCCTGGAAATAGCCCTCCATCAGACCGTACCCTAAACCGACACAGGTGGACTGGTAGAGCATACCAAGGCGCTTGAGAGAACGATGTTGAAGGAACTCGGCAAAATACCTCCGTAAGTTCGCGAGAAGGAGGCCCGGTTCCTAGGCAACTAGGGGCTGGGGGCACAAACCAGGGGGTGGCGACTGTTTATTAAAAACACAGGGCTCTGCGAAGTCGCAAGACGACGTATAGGGTCTGACGCCTGCCCGGTGCCTGAAGGTTAAAAGGAGAGGTGAGAGCCTTGAATTGAAGCCCAGGTAAACGGCGGCCGTAACTATAACGGTCCTAAGGTAGCGAAATTCCTTGTCGGGTAAGTTCCGACCTGCACGAATGGCGTAACGACTTCCCCGCTGTCTCCAACATCGACTCAGCGAAATTGAATTGCCTGTCAAGATGCAGGCTTCCCGCGGTTAGACGGAAAGACCCCGTGCACCTTTACTACAGCTTCGCACTGGCATCAGGATTGTGATGTGCAGGATAGGTGGTAGGCTTTGAAGCGGAAACGCAAGTATCCGTGGAGCCTCCCTTGAGATACCACCCTTCGCACTCTTGATGTCTAACCGCGGTCCGTTATCCGGATCCGGGACCCTGCGTGGCGGGTAGTTTGACTGGGGCGGTCGCCTCCTAAAGCGTAACGGAGGCGCGCGAAGGTTGGCTCAGAGCGGTCGGAAATCGCTCGTTGAGTGCAATGGCAGAAGCCAGCCTGACTGCAAGACTGACAAGTCGAGCAGAGTCGAAAGACGGCCATAGTGATCCGGTGGTCCCGAGTGGAAGGGCCATCGCTCAACGGATAAAAGGTACGCCGGGGATAACAGGCTGATACTGCCCAAGAGTCCATATCGACGGCAGTGTTTGGCACCTCGATGTCGGCTCATCTCATCCTGGGGCTGGAGCAGGTCCCAAGGGTACGGCTGTTCGCCGTTTAAAGAGGTACGTGAGCTGGGTTTAGAACGTCGTGAGACAGTTCGGTCCCTATCTGCCGTGGGTGTAGGAGACTTGAGAGGAGTTGCCCCTAGTACGAGAGGACCGGGGTGAACGATCCACTGGTGGACCAGTTGTCGTGCCAACGGCAGTGCTGGGTAGCTATGATCGGACAGGATAACCGCTGAAGGCATCTAAGCGGGAAGCCCCCCTCAAAACAAGGTCTCCCTGAGGGCCGTGGAAGACCACCACGTCAATAGGCCGGAGATGTAAGCGCAGTAATGCGTTCAGTTGACCGGTACTAATCGCCCGATAGGCTTGATTTGATCCAGTAATGGAAAGACAAATCAAAGACATACACACCCTGAGTTGGACAACGTTGATCTGATTAACACAACCGTGCAGGACCGCGCATCCGCTTCGCGAATACGCTGCCTCCTGCCCGTCGCTTTTTTGCTCCGCAAAAACAGCGACGTGGGGATTTTCCTCGGTTTGGTGGTCATAGCGCAAGTGAAACACCCGGTCCCATCCCGAACCCGGAAGTTAAGCACTGCCGCGCCAATGGTACTTGGGCTTAAGCCCCGGGAGAGTAGGTCACCGCCAAACCTAGCAAAATCCCCAAATCTCTCTAAAACGATGAAAACAAATCTGACTCTGACGCGGGATGGAGCAGCCCGGTAGCTCGTCAGGCTCATAACCTGAAGGTCGCAGGTTCAAATCCTGCTCCCGCAACCA
>NZ_JBQFSP010000038.1:0-5063 GCF_056538065.1 Ruegeria sp. BH8
GTTCTTCCGTTTCGACATCTCTGATCTCCTCTTCGTCGAAGATCAGCAAACAACAAATCGTAGCTTACGTCAGTGTCCGAAATTCAGGGGGTAGCTCAGGTAACGGCACGGCATCCGCAAACTCGACTGGCACAAACTCCACATCAGCGGCATCCCGAACCTCATCGGGTTCTTCCTCAGGCGCAAAACGGGGGTCACGGAGCCATTTGTGGATCAGATTGGTGTTCATCGAATACCGACGCGCCACCTGCGCAACCGATACACCCGATGCCCGCGTTTGCGCACAGATCGAACGCTTCTCGTCATCCGACCAAAACCGCTTCTTCTGACCCTTCTTGCCCGCCATAGAGCGCCCCATGATGTCCACTATCGATAGTGGACATCTTTAACACTCTCTCCCGAACGCCGTCAGAGCGGGGAAGCCGGACGGATACTGACGAACTTTGTATTTATGCTTTCAAGAATAGAGGTCCGGTCATTATTGAACCTCTTCATGTAACGTGCGTTCCAAAAAACGCCGATGGAACTTTTCGTTATGAAGATCAGTATTTTCAAGGGATGTCAGCAGCAGAACTGACAGTTGGAATGACTGAGGACGGCCTCCTTGAAGATGCTCAAACGGTAGCAGGTATGTTGCATATTCCCTTGGCTTTCTTTGCTCTGATGGATTCGCCCGAAAGCGGTTTAGAGGTTTCCGCAAAAAAGACAGATTTCGCGGCGCGCAAGGTAAAGAAAAAAGCAATCAAAGACCGGATTATGCCGACCGTGCGTTTGCCATCCTCCAACACCGTCAAGTTGAGCGAGATTGGCACAATTCATAATGAAGCAGTGAGACAAGAAGCTGGGGCCAAGACTTCAAACAATAGCGGCAAGCGAGCCAGCCCGAGGCGTCATCCTGTGCGCGGTTCGATGGTATGGAGGGACGGCAAACAGTATTGGCGGCGGCCACATTATCGCGGTATTGGTGCTGACTCTGTTAGTGTGACCAAGGTAGTTGATGATGGGACACAACTACACGGACAAAAAGATCAAAGCCACGACGAAGGATAGGGCGTAGAAATGGATGAAATCGAGCTGAAACGGCTATAGGCAGAAATCACACCGCTTATCGCAGAAATCAACCAAGGCGCTCGGATGATGGATGCAGAAACAGATGAAGAAAAGAAGCTATCAGGCTCGTCGGTTGTGAACAAAGCTGTTGCAAAATCTCAGAGCTTTGTGCACATGAATCCCGCTTGATTGAGCGCCTAATCCTAAAGAGATTGGGCGAGTGGGCTTGGCGCATGGTGAAGGCTATCACCTGGTCCCGTCGCGCGCGGTATTTGGCTTCATCAGCGCGTCACCAATCCGCTGATCGTCGATTGGGACTCATTTGACATCTGACATCCATGGAACAATTCTACTCTGAGGGCTAAATCAAGGATCGAGAGCCAGCAAGCAAACTTTCGCTCAAAGTTTGTAAGCCCCTTGTTTGTCACATTTCTTTTACATAGCGTTTCTCCCTAATTTACAATTTAAGCGAGATTATTATGTTTGATATTATTATCATCGGTGGCGGTGTTGCAGGTTTAATGTCCGCCTATAAGTTTACGCAAATCGGGTTATCCGTAGCCGTCATTGAAAAAAGCCCCACGCTGGCCTCGGGACCATCCACTCGAAACGAAGGGTGGTTGCATCGAGGTTCATATCATGCCGCATCGATAGCAGATCGAACAACAGCGATACAGGTAGCGCAGCGTTGCATTTACGGTCACGAGCAACTGTTAAGCTTCTGTCCTGAAGCTATCGAAGATAGGGACAAGCGGCCCTTGGCAATGCTCGCTGATGGCCACAGAACAGATGAGGTGATGTCTCGATGGGATGAAGCTGGCGTGTATTACCGCCAACTGACGACTAAAGAGGCACAAGTGCGCTGCAAAACTGCCGATTTCTCCAGGGCAGCTGCCCAGTTCGAAGTCAAAGACGTCAGTATCAATACACGACTGCTGTACAGGAAGCTTGTCGCGCAGGCCAAGTATGCGGGCTGCGAATTTTACCTCGGGTGCGAGATCCAGGCGATCGACGGTACGCAGGTGGTTGTTGTCGATAGGGATGCTCAGCGTAGAAAACTATCCGCGCAGAAAATTCTCTACACCGCGGGCGGAGGCGCCGCCGCGCTGCTTCAGAGGTTTCATGCCGTGACATTGCCGGTTCGGTACTGGAAAAGTCACCTCGTGGTAACCCGACGCCTTGCGGATATGGGTGTATTCTATCTCGACCCGAACGAAGCTGCCATGATGCACCATGGCGAAGTCAGCATCATCGGGTTCAATGAAGACGCATTGCTCAGCGAAACGCCTGACTATGATGTGATACCTGAACACGCCAACAATTTGCGTTTGGGCATCGGCCGAATTTTTCCCAACTGGCGACCTAATGGCGCCATTGATGTGGCATGTGTGAAAGTAGACCTTGCCGTCGATCGCAAAGACGCCCGATCCTTGAATATTGCAATTCAGGAGCCGGTAAAAAATCACATCGTTGCACTGCCTGGAAAGCTAACAGAGACCCCTTACCTCACCGACATTCTTGCATCAAAAATTCACGGGAGCATTGAAGAACCCTTAGTGTCTCAGAGACCATGCGATACATTTGAAACAAACGCATTGGCGGCAGAATAATGCTGGACCTTAAAAGGCTGGATGCGGCCCGTGAACACAAGGGTTTCCTGAGCATTGACGCAACAATGGAGCTGGGAACCAACAATACGATCCTTGATCCGTTTTCCATTTTGATATCGTCGAATGTGACTGTTGGTGAAGGCAATGTTTTTTATCCGGGTGTCACAGTAAACTCAGTCGCCGATGCTCAAATCGACATAGGGAACGGCAATGAATTTCATAGCGGAACTTTGCTTGTCGCGACACATGGTGGAATTTCAATAGGATCTCACAACCAATTTGGTGACGGCGGCTTCACTGCCAAGTCTAACCGACCCGGCGCTTTTGTTGTAATTGGTGACCGCGGTCGATACGCGAACAATCCATCAGTGTTTGGTGAAACCCGTCTTGAAGACGGTTCTCAGATACTTGGCAATATCGTCGTTGAATCTTGCATTCTGGAGTCAGGAGCGTCGTTCGAAGAGATTGAGCCGGATAAGAGAGGCGCCGTACTCAAGGGCTGGGGTGTCGCGCGCATGATCAGGGTCGCAAGAGGGCATGTCATCAACGGTGAAGGCAATTTCGAAGAGGCATTCACACTGCCGCAATCTCATTTCCACCCGAAAGTAAAATAGCATGAGTAGGTTCAACCTAGGACTCGGACTGCTTTCAATTGGCAGACCCTGGGGAGTGAGTCAAAGTACCCCTCCATCAAGAAATGACGCTATCGATCTGATAATTGAGGCCAGGTCAATCGGCGTGAACTTCTTCGACACAGCGCCGGCCTATGGCGCCAGCGAGGAGATCTTGGGAGCGGCAATAAAATCTGCTCCCAACGATTTTTCTTACGCCACGGTGGCCACCAAGGTCGGCGAATACTGGATTCCCGAAACGCGATCGACATACGTTGAACACAGCTACGATTGTATGCGCCAAAGCATTGATCGCAGCTTAGGTTTATTGGGTCGTATCGACATCCTGCAAATCCACAAAGCAACGTCCGATGTACTCGCACGAAAAGAGATCGAAAAAGTTGTTTCCTATGCCCGCGGTCTTGGCGTCACAGAGTTTGGCGTTTCTGTTTCGGATCAAGACGCCGCTACGCGGGCAGCGGAAAGCGGAATGTTCAACTGGCTACAGTTTCCACTGAACATCAGAAATCAGAATTTGGCGTTAGTTCCCAGCCTGCTCAGGCGAGCTGGCATCAAGGCTATAATCAATCGACCATTTGCCATGGGAAAAATTGCTGAAGACGGTGCTCTTGGCCGGGCCAAGGCTTTTGAATTCCTGTTCGCAGCTGATCTGCCACCTGGGTCCGTGATATTGAGTGGGACATCTTCTGTCTCACACCTAATTGAAAACAAATCCAGTTTTGAGAGTGCATTGAATGAGTTGGATAGCCTTCGGCATTCTGGCGGGCATAGTTCTAGGATTCTATGACTACTGGACAAAGAAGGCCATGGCAGGGAACGGTGTCTTTGCCGTTGTCTTCTGGTCGTCGATGTTTGGCGCTGCAGCCTGGTTACCATTTTTTACCCCCTTAACTGCATCCAGTTCTTTCTATGTCGATATTGCACAAACTAACTTCGCCGATCAGATCCTGATATTGGTGAAAGGCTTGGCGATGACGGCATCTTGGCTATTCGCTTACTTTTCTGTTCGCGAGTTGCCAATGTCGTTTTCCGGGGCCGTCAGGGCATCCGGTCCGATTTGGACTCTACTAGGAGGAATGGTGGTCTTTGGCGAATTTCTCACGCCAACCCAACTCACAGCAGTTTTTGTCTCTGTGTTCGCTTATTATATTTTGTCACGGATCGGAAAGTCGGAAGGTATTTCTGCGCTCAGAAGCCTTCCGCTCGCGATGATGCTAATTGCTACCATTCTTTCGGCTATGACGACTGTCTATGACAAGTACATCGTTCAAATGATCGGATTGGCTTCAGGTGAAATTCAAGCTTGGTCGGCGATTCATCGGTTTCTGATGGCAGGCGCCGTATTCGGCTTCGTAGCCTGGAAACAAGAGGCCGTTCCCAGTCTTAGATGGTCAATATGGGTTCCTCTGACGGGGCTGTCGTGGGTTTTTGCCGAATGGATTTACTTTCTTGCCATAGCAGATCCTGCAGCGAATGTGACTTACCTTTCCATTTTTCGACGCACCAGCCTTGTCGTAGGATTCTTGCTGTCGGTTACTCTGATTGGAGAACGTAACGTTGGGAAAAAATCTATCGTAATTGCCCTGATTCTGGTCTCGACAATAACACTGGTTCTAGAAAATTGATCATACCCGTTTGAGCTGCGAGGACGTGCGCAATCCCAACGGTATTGGTCGGCAGGGCATTGCCAACTTGTTTGCACGCGGTTGATGGCGGTCTGGTCTGCGTCCGTTAGGCGGTCATTTCGAGAGCGTAACCGTCCCAGAGGCCG
>NZ_JBQFSP010000039.1:0-4554 GCF_056538065.1 Ruegeria sp. BH8
CTCATCTCCACTCTCTGATGGTTACGATGAGCCTGAAATCCTCCGCTACGCAATCAACCTAGTCTGTTCCATGGGTGCTGATGGCGGACAGCGAAATAACCTCACAGGAGACTGCGTTGCGTTTGAAGTCAGCGACGAGCACAAGCGGCTTGATGTCGTGTTATTCCCAAAGTTTGACTATAGGTGTCGCGCAGTTATCGGGTGCTGCCCACCGTTTACCTGTCGATCTTCTTGCTACCAAAAGTTGCCATATGCCCCCTTCCGACCCTGATAACGTAATCAAATCCAGATGCGCTTGACGTCAAGTGTATCTCGCCTTAATAAGTTAGTTATTACTCACTAACATAATGGTTTCGAATGCCCGCCCGCAAGCCCGCAGATGAACGCAAGACCGAGATCGTACAAGCCATGCTGCGCCTCGCGGACGAGTTGGGCCCTGATCGCCTGACCACACAGTCGGTTGCTGATGCAGTCGGGCTGACGCAGCCCGCAATCTTCCGGCACTTCGCGACCAAACAGGATTTATGGTTGGCGGTAGCTAACGAGATTTCTGAACGCCTCCGAACCGCGTGGGGTGACGCGCTTAGGACATCTGCCGATCCGGCAGAGCGGATCAAAGCGCTGATTTTGGCTCAATTGCACCAGATCGAGACTATGCCGGCCATCCCGTCTATTCTTTTCTCGCGCGAGCTACAGGTAGAAAACGACGATCTCCGGCAAGCTGTTCTTACGCTGATGACTGAATTGGTCACATTGCTGTCCATCGAGCTGACCAACGGACAGAAAGCGGGCCTGTTCGACACAAACCTGCCGCCTGAAGACGGAGCGCTACTGTTGATCTCACTGGTACAAGGGTTGGCGATCCGCTGGACTCTGGGGAAACGCGGTTTCGCATTGGAATCCGAAGGGCACCGATTGCTCGACGCTCAGATGCGGCTATTCCGAATAGAAAGTACAGAGGTTTCGCCATGAACCGCCGTATCATCTTCGGTGTTACCCTTGCTGTCGGCCTCGCCGTCTTTGGCTGGCTTGTCCTTACAGAGCGCCCGGTTAGTGTTTCCACTGCCGCAATTGAAAAGAATGTCCCTGTTCGTGTTTATGGGCTGGGGACGGTCGAGGCCCGGATCGTCTCAGATGTCGGATTTGAAGTTGGTGCCACGCTGACAGAACTTTCGGTCGACAGTGGTGATACCATCAAAGCGGGGCAAGTCCTTGCCCGGCTTCATCCGACGGAACAACAAGCAAAAGTCGCGCGCGCCAAAGCCGGGATTGCCGCCGCAGAGGCCACTTTGGGCAAGGCTGAGGCAAATGTGATCCGCGCGCGTGCCATTCTTGCGCAACGGCAGTCGACAAATGCGCGCCAGCAGGAACTTGCCGGACGCAATGCCGTCTCGACTCAGGCTGCAGAAGAGGCCCAGCGGGATGTCGATGTTGCAGCCGCTGATCTGGCCGTAGCAGAAAGTGATGTTGAGGTTGCCAAATCCATGCACAGTGACGCCAAGGCAGCCCTGCAATACGAGCGTGTGCTGCTTGATCATCATGTGTTGCGGGCTCCCTTTGACGCGGTCGTTGTTGAGCGCCACGTCGAAGCAGGTACAGTTGTTGTCGCTGGTGAACCTATCTTTACCCTTTTGGACCCGAACACTGTTTGGGCTTTGGCCTACATAGATGAAGAGAGGGCCGGGCCCCTGCAACTCGGACAAGTTGCCGAAGTGAGGTTGCGGTCTTTGCCGCATAAGGTCTTCACCGGCAAGATCGCGCGGATCGGTATAGAAAGTGACCGGGTGAACGAAGAACGCCGGGTCTGGATTGCATGCAATCGGTGCCCGGAACAGGTTTTTCTTGGCGAACAGGCCGAAGTTTGGATCACAGTGACAGAGCTGGTCGATGCGATGTTGGTTCCCGAGATCGCAATAACCGGTTTTGACGGGCATGAAGGACTTATATGGATCGCGCAGGATGGGCGTGCGCATCAGGTATCGGTAGTCTTCGGTCACCGGACCGAGGATGCGCGGGTCGAACTGGTCGGTGGTATTCCCGACGGCTCGCAGGTCATCTTGGCACCCGGTAAAGGGCTGTCCGAGGGGCGCATGGTTCGGGTCGTCGAGAGGGATGCGCCATGAACCTCGCCTACCGCGATGTGCGTCACAATCTGTTCCGCTTCATGCTGACTTGCCTCGGCCTCAGCCTTCTGATGGCGGTCGTGCTGGCAATGATTGGTATTTACAATGGGCTGGTTGCGGACGCGCTGAACATCGTTAAAGCACCGCGAGCAGATCTTTGGATTGTTGAAACTGGTACACGCGGGCCGTTTGCAGAAGCCTCAAAAATTCCTGACGGAACCCGTGATGCCGTGGGGCGATTGCATGGTGTGGCCGAAGCGGGCAGCATCACATACCAGACCGTCGAGGCGCCCTTTCGCGGCGAAACGCTACGCCTGTACGTGATCGGATACGAGCCAGGTCACCCCGGTGGACCCGAAGCAATCACGGTAGGGCGTGGGATCAGCCAGTCCCATTTCGAAATCGTGGCAGACGCCAAATCCGGACTGTCCGTCGGTGATGTGATCCGACTGGGCCGCGATCCTTTCACTGTGGTCGGGTTGGTCGAGGATACGATGAATTCCGCCGGTGATCCGGCTGCGTTCATCACTTTACGCGATGCGCAGGTGCTACAGACGCAACTGGCCCCGTCGGCTCAACGCGTCCAGGAGGCACGAGGCGCGGGGTTGCTCGAAAGTCAGGACAGCGTTGCGGCTGTGATCGCACGGCTTGAACCGCTTGCAGACCCGCAAGCAGTGGCGCAGTCGGTGCGCCAATGGAAACATCTTGGGGCCCTGACACAAGCCGATCAGGAGTCTATCTTGCTAATGTCTGTGGTGGATCGGGCAAAGCGGCAGATAGGTTTGTTTCTGGGCATCTTATTGTCCGTTTCAGCCGTTGTGATCGCATTGATTATCTACACGATGACCATGGAAAAGCTAAAGCAGATCGCCACACTCAAACTGATCGGCGCCCCCGACCGCACGATCATCGGGCTGATCGTGCAGCAATCCATTGCACTTGGTGCGGTCGGCTGGAGTTTCGGTCTGATCCTTATCCTGCTTGTCAAAGACTACTTCCCCCGCCGGGTTGTGTTGGAGCCGATCAACGCCGTCGCGCTGGCAGGGATCATCCTCATTGTCTGCATCGTCGCCAGCGGCCTTGGCGTTCGTGCAGCACTCAAGGTCGATCCGGCTACGGCAATCGGAGGGTGACGTCATGCTCAATGATCCGCGCCGCGTGATTGTAGATGTTACCAATGTCTCAAAGCACTTTGGCGAGGGCGGTGCACGTGTCGATGCACTGAAGGGTGTTGATCTGTCAGTCGAGGCGGGCGAAGTGGTGGCACTACTCGGCCCGTCTGGATCGGGTAAAACGACGCTTCTGAATGTCATTGGCTGCATCATTGCTCCGAGTACGGGGAAGGTTACGCTGGACAATGAGGCGGTTTACGACAAGCAATGGCTGCGAAACGATTTGCGTAGGCTACGGCTCGACAAGATCGGGTTTATCTTTCAGTTCCATAATCTTCTGCCATTTCTCGATGCCAAGGATAACGTTGCTCTGGTGCTGAAACTGGCTGGAAAGTCGACGGTCGAGGCGCAAAGGCGCGCTGTCGAACTGCTGGACTATCTGGAGGTCGGTCACCGCAGGGATGCGATGCCCGCGCTTCTGTCCGGAGGTGAGGCGCAGCGTGTGGCCATCGCACGCGCCCTTGCCAACAGCCCGCGCATCATTCTGGCAGATGAACCAACTGCGGCGCTTGACAGCCAGAGGGCCGGGATCGTGATGGACCTGATGCGCAAGCTCGCAGCTGAGCAAGACGCCTGCATCATCGCGGTGACGCATGATGAAAAGATTTACGACCGGTTCGACAAGCTGTTCCACTTACGCGACGGCCGACTTGATGGAACGGAAGGGGGCGCGACATGAAAAATGCAACCACTGGCAACCGCGCCCTGAACATAGCGGCGAGCGTGGCAATAGTGTTCGGCGCGTTGACTGTTTTCTCAGGCGGACGGGCCTTGTTTGGTGGCGATGAAACACGCGCAGCCGTTGGTAATGCAGTGCCCTTCGTGCTGTGGTTCAACTTTCTGGCAGGATTCGCCTATGTCGTGGCCGGCATTGGACTGTTTCTTCGGCACCGGTCAGCGGCCTGGATATCAACAGGTATTCTGGTTGCCACCGTTCTGGTTTTTCTGGCCTTCGGCGCTCATGTGCTGCAAGGCAATGCCTATGAGATGCGCACCCTCGGCGCGATGACCTTGCGCACGGGTGTCTGGTTAGCCATTTCCGTTGTGGCTTGGGTGCATATCTGGCGAGCAGAATGACTCGCCTGTAGATATGCCGTTACTCGCGGGACATTTCCTTTAACCTCGCAGTCGGGGACAAAGGAGATGTTTATGAATCAGGACGTACGCGGGTATTGTCACGTTAACGTCCGGTCGACGAGGGAATGCTGATGGTCGGGATTCAAGCGGCTCGAGTGGCAGCATTCCAGGCGTTAGTTGCC
>NZ_JBQFSP010000040.1:0-4446 GCF_056538065.1 Ruegeria sp. BH8
ACTCTGCGGCGTCTTCGTATGCGTCCATTGGTGGGCATGTGCAGACGAGGTTTCGGTCGCCGTATGCGTTGTCGACGCGGTTGACGGGGGACCAGTATTTGTCGACGCCCATGGATCCCGGCGGGAAGCAGGCCTGTTCGCGGGTGTAGGGGCGGTCCCAGTCGCCGACCAGATCGCGCACTGTGTGGGGGGCGTTTTTCAGCGGGTTGTTTTCCGCGTCGATCTTGCCGTCGATGATGTCCTGCGCTTCCGAGCGGATCGAGAGCATGGCGTCGCAGAAGCGGTCGAGCTCGTCCTTGGGTTCGGATTCGGTGGGCTCGACCATCAGGGTTCCGGCCACCGGCCAGCTCATCGTGGGGGCGTGGAAGCCTGAATCGACCAGACGCTTGGCCACATCGTCGACGGTGACATGCGCCGCCTCGTCCAGCGGCCTTGTGTCGAGGATGCATTCATGCGCCACCCGGCCCGTTTCCGATGTGTAGAGGATCGGATAGGCGTCCTTGAGCCGCGCCGCGATGTAGTTGGCGTTCAGGATCGCCACCTTGGTGGCCTGCGTCAGCCCCGCACCGCCCATCAGCAGCACATAGGCCCATGAGACGGGAAGGATCGAGGGCGAGCCGAAGGGGGCCGCCGAGACCGGGCCCACGGCGGTGCCATATTCCGGGTGGCCCGGCAGATGCTCGGCCAGATGCGCCTTGACGCCGATCGGACCCATGCCGGGGCCGCCACCGCCATGCGGGATGCAGAAGGTCTTGTGCAGGTTCAGGTGGCTGACATCGCCGCCAATGTCACCCGGACGTGCCAGGCCGACCATGGCGTTCATGTTGGCGCCGTCGATATAGACCTGACCGCCGTGATCATGGGTGATCTGGCAGACCTCCTGCACGGTGGTCTCGAACACGCCATGGGTCGAGGGGTAGGTGATCATGCACGCGGCCAGATGATCCGAATGCTTTTCCGCCTTCTCGCGGAAGTCATTCAGATCGATGTTGCCCTTGTCATCCGATTTCACCGGCACAACCTGCCAGCCCACCATCTGCGCCGAAGCCGGGTTGGTGCCATGGGCCGAGGTCGGGATCAGGCAAACATTGCGCTGCCCTTCGCCACGGGCGAAGTGATAGTTGCGGATGGTCAGAAGGCCCGCATATTCGCCCTGCGCGCCCGAGTTGGGCTGCTGGGAGATCGCGTCATACCCGGTGATCTGGCACAGCTTGTCGTTCAGGTCCGCAATCATCTCGTGATAGCCCCGCGCCTGATCTTCGGGCACGAAAGGATGCAGGTTGCCGAACTCGGGCCAGGTGACCGGGATCATCTCGACCGTGGCGTTCAGCTTCATGGTGCAGGACCCCAGCGGGATCATCGCCCGGTCCAGCGCCAGGTCGCGGTCGGCCAGACGGCGCATATAGCGGGTGATCTCGGCCTCGGCCCGGTTCTTGTGGAAGATCGGGTGGGTCAGGTACGCGCTTTCGCGCAGCGCGTAATCCGGCAGGCGGTATTGCTTGTTCGAGCTGTCATCCTTGCGGTCGATGCCGAAGGCACCCCAGACCGCCTCGATGGTCTCGGGGCGGGTCTGTTCGTCCAGGCTGATGCCCACGCGGGTCTCGCCGACCTTGCGCAGGTTGACGCCACGGGCCACGGCGGCCTCCATAACGACATTCTGCAGATGACCGACCTCGACCGTGATCGTGTCGAAGAACACCTCGGGTTCGACCGCAAATCCCGCCTCTTCCAGACCGGCGGCCAGGCGCGAGGTCTTGCGGTGCACCGATTGCGCGATCGCCTTGATGCCGTCGGGTCCGTGATAGACCGCATACATCGAGGCAATGACAGCCAGCAGCGCCTGCGCGGTGCAGACGTTCGAGTTCGCCTTTTCGCGGCGGATGTGCTGCTCGCGGGTTTGCAGCGACAGGCGGTAGGCCTTGTTGCCGCGGCTGTCGATGCTGACCCCGATGATCCGGCCCGGCATCGAGCGCTTCAGCTTGTCGGTGGTCGCCATATACGCGGCGTGCGGGCCGCCATAGCCCATCGGCACGCCAAAGCGCTGGGTCGAGCCGATGGCGATATCCGCGCCCATCTCGCCGGGGGATTTCAGCAGCGCCAGCGACAGGATGTCGGCGGCGACAACGGCGATGGCGTTATGTTCATGCAGCGCCGCGATCTCGGTCGTGAAGTCGCGCACATGGCCATGGGTGCCCGGATACTGGAAGATCGCGCCAAAGACGGCACCTGCATCCAGCTGATCGGGATCGCCCACCTGCACATCGATGCCCAAGGGTTCGGCGCGGGTTTTGATGACCGCAATGGTCTGCGGATGACAGTTGCGATCCACGAAGAAGGCCGCGTTATTGGCCTTGGACCGGCCGCCGCGCTTGGCCATCGCCATGGCTTCTGCTGCGGCTGTGGCTTCGTCCAGCAGGGACGCGTTGGCCACATCGAGCCCGGTCAGGTCGCTGACCATGGTCTGGAAGTTCAGCAGCGCCTCAAGCCGGCCCTGGCTGATCTCGGGCTGATAGGGCGTGTAGGCCGTGTACCAGGCCGGGTTTTCCAGGATGTTGCGCAGGATCGGCGCCGGGGTGGTGGTGCCGTAATATCCCTGACCGATCAGCGAGGTCAGAACCTTGTTCTTGCCCGCCACCTGCTTCATGTGAAAGAGCGCATCGCGTTCCGTCATCGCCGGGCCCCAGTCCAGCGGTTCCTTCTGCCGGATCGCGGGCGGGACGGTAGCGTCGATCAGCTGGTCCAGCGTCTTGAAGCCGATCACCTGCAGCATGTCGCGCATCTCGGTCGGGCTGGGCCCGATGTGGCGGCGATTGGCGAAGTCATAGGCTTCGTAGTCGGTCAGTTTGAAGGCCATTGCAGCGCTCCTCAAGGATAGGTCAGGTCCGGCGGAGACGGCAGGAGCCTCCGGCGGGAGTATTTGGAAAAGATGAAGCAGGGAGCCCCGGTCTCTGGGGCTCCGGGCCGGATTTAGCCGATGAAGGCCTTGTAGCCGGCTTCGTCCATCAGGTCTTCCAGCTGCGCGGCATCGGCGATCTTGATCTTGTAGATCCAGGCCTCGCCCTCGGGGTCGTCGTTCAGCGCGCCGGGGTTGTCAGCCAGCGCCTCGTTCACTTCCGTAATCTCGCCATCAACCGGCGCGTAAAGCTCGGAGGCGGCCTTGACGGATTCGATCACGCCGATCTCGCCATCCTTCTCGAACTCGTCGCCCACTTCCTGCTGCTCGACAAAGACCACCTCACCCAGCTGCTCGGCCGCGTGTTTGGTGATGCCCAGCGTGGCCGTGTCGCCGTCGACCGCCAGCCATTCATGTTCTTCGGAATAATAGGTTGCCATGGTGTCTCTCTCCTGACTTCAACGCTTGTAATTCTGTTTGACGAAGGGCAGCGCCACGATCTGCGCCGGTTGCGCCTTGCCCCGGATGATCAGGTTGACCTTCTCGCCCGGCTCGCCATGGCCCGCGGACACATAGCCCATCGCAACCGGGCCGCCGACCGTGGGGCCAAAGCTGCCCGAGGTGATCTGACCGATGGTGTTGCCCTCAAGGCATTGCACCTCGACCCCCTGACGCGCGGGCGCGCGCCCGTCGGGCTTGATGCCCACCAGCTTGCGCGCAGGCCCCTCGGCCAGTTCGCGCTGCACACGTTCCGCACCCGGAAAGCCGCCTTCTTCCTTGCGGCGCTTCTGCATCGCCCAGCCAAGGCTGGCCTCGACCGGCGAGGTGCTCTGATCGATGTCATTGCCATAAAGGCACAGACCGGCTTCAAGCCGCAGGCTGTCGCGCGCGCCCAGACCCGCCGGTTCGCAATCCTCATGCGCAAGGAACGCCCGGGTGATCTCGATCGCCTTGTCTTCGGGGATCGAGATCTCGTACCCGTCCTCGCCCGTGTAGCCCAGCCGCGAGATGCGGCATTCGACACCCAGGATGTCGGCAATCGTGGTTTCCATGAACTTAAGATCGCGCGCCGCGGGGCAGAGCGCCCCCACCACGTCCTCGGCCTTGGGGCCTTGCACCGCCACCAGCGCGCGGTCGAAGATCTCGGTCACCTCAACCCCGTCCAGATTGTCGCGCATATGCGGAATGTCCTGATGGCGCAGCGCCGCGTTCACCACCACAAAGTAATGATCCCCCGCGTTCGACACGATCAAATCATCCATGATCCCGCCTTCGGCATTGGTGAAGAACCCGTACCGCGCCTTGCCTTCCTTCAGCGTCGCATAAGCCTGCGGACACAGTGCTTCCAGCTTCTCGCCCACATTCTCGCCCCGCAATATCACCTGACCCATATGCGACACATCAAACAACGCCGCCTTCTCGCGGCACTGCTTATGCTCGCCCATGATCCCCAGCGGATACTGAACCGGCATCTCCCACCCGGCAAAATCAACCATCTTGCCGCCCAACTCAACGTGAAGCCCAAAAAGCGACGTGCGTCTAATCTCGGTCAT
>NZ_JBQFSP010000041.1:0-3975 GCF_056538065.1 Ruegeria sp. BH8
AGCGGAACCCTTTTAGGCGTGGCATATTGGTCGGATTGTTCATGGCCCGCGGATAGCCCAGTCAAGACAGACGAACAACTTGGCAATACCGGCGCAATGTTTAATAGAACAGCAAGAGACAGAAAGCTCGTCCAATCTAAAAGACTATAGTCGAACATCTTTGCTGCCTCTCAATTGTATGCTGTAAACAGGCAATTCAGTCATGATCTGGTTCTTTGAATTTCGTATGCGCGCAGATGGCGCAGGGCTGTCGCGAGGTTGGGCGTGGCAAAGCCGTGCAATTCACCTCGCGCGACAATATCACCAAGGATGTGTTCAGATTCGGTCCTCCGTCTCGCAAGCAAATCGCGCAGCATAGACGCCGCTGCGTTCGACCCTTCCTCGGTCAGTTGCGAGCGATAACGCTCAAGATCACGCTCGGGCGGAGGATACCCTTCTGCCTCGGCAACTGCGCATGCCTCGTTCAATGTCATCAGGATTGTGTCCCGACCGCCTGGAACCGCGACAATCGTGCCGATATCCGCGCGATACAGGCATGTGACAGCCGCAAGCGTGGCGAGAAAAACAAATTTGGTCCACATAGCTTCTGACGCATCAGCCACAAGCTGCGTATCAAGGTCATTACCCTGGATCGAAGAGAGAAGAAGCTGCATTTGTTCTGGTACTTCAGGTCCGCCCCGAAGAGGTCCGGCGAAGTAACTGCACAGCCGATTGAGGTGTTTGACCTGTCCTGGCCCATTCGTCGTCGCCCCGATATGCGCGACACCGCCCAGTAGGCGGGCATGAGGGATGGCCTGCCGGAGGATTTCGATATGGCGGACGCCGTTCAGCAACGGTAGAACCAAAGTCTCAGAGGACACATGGGGTGCAATTGCATCGATAGCGCTGTGAAGATCGTAGGCCTTGCAACTCAGAACGACTAAATCGAATGAGTTTTCCTCAGTTTTGTGACCTCGCGGGTTGCCTTCTTCTGAGTGCAGGTAAGGAACCGTACCAGTCCAGTCTCCCAGTGGGCTTTGGATATGCAAGCCATTCTGCTCGACGACCTGCGCCGTCCCTTCTCGCAAAAGAAGGGTGGGCATATGGCCGCGCTGAGCCATACGACCCGCAAGGTATCCGCCGACTCCACCGGCTCCGAGTATCAGAGTTTTCACGTGGTTCTCTCCTTCATCAGGCGGTTCTCAGGAAGCAGTGATTCTACTATATAAGATAATCCATGCCCATCCAGATGTCTATTCGTTTGGATATTAGTGAATGGAGAACGAAATACCTTAAATATATCTTGTTAATGAGTGAGTTGCCGGGTTTTGGTGACATCAAGTTGGCGGTCTTGACATATTCCTATATAGTAGAAATTATAGTAGACGGCAATTTTCAGGAGGCTGGGTAATGCAAGTCCGAGACATCCATTTGATCGAGCAGGAGATACGCCGCGAAGGCGGTGTGGAACTTGCGGAACCAGCTCGTAGAGTCGCTGCTTGTGCGACATTATTGAACCCGCTCGCAGGACAATCCGGCGTGGAGGACCTGTCAGAGCTGGTCGAACTGTCGGTACAGGCAGGCAACCTGCTCACCGAGCGTGCATTGGCCAGAATAGGACAGGACACTGTCCGTAGTTTTGGCAAAGCGGTCATCGTCGGCACAAACGGCGATCTCGAACACGGGGCGGCGATGATTCACGTTCGTATCGGACTGACAATGCGCAATGGTCTTCAACGTGGCATGGCGCTCATCCCTGGCAACGGCAAGTCGGGCACCGCCGGTTCACCAATCGATATGATCCTTGGGGGTGTGGATGACGGTTGGGATTATGATGCTATGGACACAATGACGATTGTCGTGCCTGGTTCCCCAAGGCCGGATGAGGTTCTGCTCTGCGTCGGGTTTGCAACCGCACGACCCAATGCGCGGATCGCAGGAGCCAGCCAATCCCAAGTGTCGGACCTGGTGAATTCCTATGAGTGAGGCGGGCGGCGCTGCAAGCCGGGTGATAAGCCGGGTTGGGATCATCGGCCTTGGCGTAATGGGCGCCCCGATGGCCAGCAATTTGCTCGACGCAGGGTTCGACGTCATCACTTCGACCCATCACAAGGCGGCCCCGGACGAACTCGTTTCAAAAGGCCTTCGGACCGAAGATGAGCCTGCAAGCGTTGCAAACGCGGCAGATGCTGTAATCCTCATGTTGCCGGACACCCAAGAGGTCGAAACGGTGTTATTCGGTCCGCAAGGCGTTGTTTCTGGATTGGGAAAAAACTCTCTGGTCATCGATATGAGCTCGATCGCCCCAACTTCCACAAAGGCCTTCGCGCAGCGTGTGCGCGACGCGGGATGCGGCTATCTGGATGCCCCGGTTTCCGGAGGTGAGGTTGGTGCCAAGAACGCGACACTGACGATTATGGTCGGAGGTGACAAAGTTGCATTTGCACGTGCACACCCGATCTTCGAAGCCTTAGGCCGCAACATCAGCCTAGTCGGACAAAACGGGGACGGCCAGACAGCGAAAATCGCGAACCAGATTATCGTCGCAACGACGATCCTTGCCGTTAGCGAAGCACTTCTCTTCGCATCCAAATCCGGCGCTGACCCCGAGCAAGTACGTACGGCCCTTCTCGGTGGCTTTGCTAACTCAAAGATTCTCGAGATGCATGGCAGGCGTATGGTCGAACGCACGTTTGAACCAGGGTTTCGCATTCGGCTGCATCAGAAGGATTTGGATCTCGCTCTGTCGAGCGCCAAGGAAAATTCAATACCGCTTCCTGCAACCGCCTTATGCCAGCAGCTGTTTAACGTCTGCGCAGCCCATGATCTGGGCGACAAGGACCATGCCGCGCTTGTGCAATCCCTAGAAGTACTTGCCGATCACAACCTGGCGTAATTGCATCGTCTTTCGCGGAGCAAGACAGTAAAGGGAAATGAATGAGTGGGTTGGTTCTTGCTCTTGCTCCCGCGAGGAACCCATGTACCGAAGCATGCTTCTCAAGCATCAGCCAAAGTTCTATTGAGGACATATGGAAACCCCGTCGCTCCCCGGTGCGCTAAAGCGTCATCGCCAATCACGAGACTTGACGCTTGACGCTTTGGCGAATGCGTCCGGAGTCAGTCGGGCAATGATATCGAAGATCGAAAGAGGTGAAGCGACACCGACAACATCTGTTCTGGGCAAATTGGCCGAGGCGCTCGATGTGACGATCTCGCAGCTCATTGGCGGCAAGCTCGGCAGTGGATGTTTGATGATTCCATATCTAAAGCAGCCTCTTTTCAAAGAGGCCGAAACAGGATTCGAGAGGCGCTCTCTGTCTCCCCTGTATCGGGGCCGCGGCGTCGATGTAGCCATGAACACGTTGCCACCAGGCCAAACAACCGGACCTTTCCCATCTCATCGAATGGGCGTTGAAGAGCATCTATTTCTCAGAGCTGGACAACTGCGTGTTAAGATCGGAGAAGAGATTTTTGACCTCAACGCTGGAGACTTTCTGTTTTACCCTGCAGATCAGGACCACACCTTCTCTAACACAGGCGACACGACCGCAGAGTTTTTGATTGTCATCGATAGCACCCGCCTTCGTTGAGTATTCCGAGCGATGACAAAAAGTGGACGTCCATCCCTTCCGCAGCTTCTGGTAATATGAGTTCGCTCGTTGAAGCTGACGCACCACAGTAAGTCAAAGACAGCCTACCGAAAACGTTTAAAGTGTCATTTCGCCCCGTGCCGCAATGGACCCCTCGTAGTCGCCGTATTCGCCCATGATGTTGCGGGAATAGATGTGTCATAGGCCACCGCTGGTCGGGTAGGCAATCTCCTGACCGCTTCCCGAGACGAAGGTCGCGTGTAAACCGTTCCCATGACATATTCCTCCTATTAGATAACTCATTGCTTTCTAATAGTGACCTGCCCCCCGAGGCTCCCTCGTTCATAACGAGAGTCTGCGGGTCTGGTTTTCATATTCTTCGGTTTTGGTTTGGGCAAGCGCGCCG
>NZ_JBQFSP010000042.1:0-3754 GCF_056538065.1 Ruegeria sp. BH8
CCGAACCTGCGCCGCTTGGCAGCGACGGCCTTCATCTCCTTCCTGATCTCAGGATTGTCGGGCGGGCGTTCACGCCTGACAGTTTTGGGATCGACACCAACGAGCCTGCACGCTCGGCGTTGCGAGATGTCATGATCCCGCATCGCCCTGAGCGCCGCACCCCGCCGCTCGGTTGGCGTCGTCAGTTCTTTCCCAAAAGATCCTTCAGAACAGCATTGTCCAGCATCGTATCGGCCAGCAGGCGTTTGAGCCTGGCGTTCTCGTCTTCCAGCGACCGCAGCTTGGCGACATCCGACACCTCCATGCCGCCATACTTCGATTTGTATTTGTAGAACGTACCCTGGCTGAGGCCGTGCTTGCGGCACACCTCCGCCGTCGGCATTCCGGCTTCCTGTTCTTTGATCATCCCGATAATCTGCGCCTCGGTGAAACGGCTCTTTCGCATTCGTTTGCTCCTTCGAAAGGTTGAGCAAACTCTACATCAGAACGAGGGAAGTTTCGGGGAGCAGGTCACCATCAATGACTGCGAAGAGAAGTGTGACCCGGATGAGAGACAACGATCCTAAAGCACGGAATCGAAACGATGAAATGAACTTGACCCAAACGCCCGATTAGAGAAGTGCGCTTTCGCTGCGGTTGCGCCAAGGTCGGCTTCGGTAGCCAGGGCTGTTAAAAAAAACGATTGTCTTCTCGGCCGCGAGCATCCTTGGTTTGAGCGGCAGAGACCTACACATCGGCGCGCTTCAGGAAGGTCAACGCAAGACCCAAGGCGACAAGAAGACTGCCACATACCCTGTCGATCCAGAGCGCCCCGCGATTGCTGAGAAACTGAACTGCTTTTGCGCCCAGTCCCGCATAGGCGGCCATGACGATGACATCGACCGTGATAAAGACCAGTGCCAGCGTTACATATTGTTGAAACACAGGCTCTGTCGGTTTGAGGAACTGCGGCAGGAAAGCAGTAAAAAACAGGTATCCCTTGGGGTTTGTGACCGCGACAAGAAAGCTCTTTCTTAAAACCGCTCGGTTGTTGCGAAGCGCACCCGATCTCACGTTTTCGGACGGGTTCGCGACTGGCCCCAACTGACCGGATGATCGCATCATTTGCACGCCCAGCCAGACGAGGTAAGCGACGCCGATCCATTTGACGATGCTGAACCAAAAAGCTGACGCGGCAAGAACAGCTCCGAGTCCTAAACCGGCTGCCGTGATCAGAACAGCATCAGAGATAGCAGCCCCGGCAATACCGTACCCTGCCGTAGCGATGCCGAACCGTGATCCATTGGACAAGGCAAGTAGAACAGTCGGACCGGGTGTCATAACGACAACGAGCGCCAGAAGGGCGAATGTCAGAAGTGACAGTTCCATCACGTAGACTCCAAGTTTAGAAAGAAAATAGCTAGGCCAGTCAGGATTAGGCAAACTCCGCTCACCAGAGTGCGAAGCAAGTTCCAGACCTGCCAGGAGGTTGAGTAGTTTTGCCAAATACCTTGGGCGGCCCCGATATCCGAAGGCACAACGACTTCTGCCAGGGCTTCATTCATGGGGACATTCACCGTCGCTGTGACGAAGAAGGCCCCTACGATGTACAAAATGGCAGCCAGTCCAAAGAGCACGGCTGATTTTTTTCTGGCTTGCCGGGCGGCGATGATGGCCGTTGCGCCCAGAATGACTGGTGTCAGGAAGAAGGCCGGGAAGAACACCACGTTTCGGACCGAAGCATTCATCGCTTGCATCGCGGCAATGGCTGTTCGTGGATCCGTCGCGTCCAACCCCCACATTGTTGAACAGACCCTGGCGTAGAAAAACCCGAAGATAGCGCCGATGCTCAAGAGCGAGAGCATCGACATGAAGGTGAGAATTTTTGGCATTGGTCTGGCTCTTTGCAGGGTCATTCGAAAGTGAACCCAGTCAACTGTGCATCAAAGAACGGGTAGACTTCGCCGTCTGCCATGCGCGAAATAACAAAGGCATGGGGGATCATTACGCCGCTTATTTCGCGGTAATCTGAACGTGTGACATGTTCACCCGAGCCGTGATAGGGCGTATTCAGATCGCCGTCCTCTTCAGCCACCATATGTGTGATGGCGCCATTCTCGGCGAAATGCACAATCATCGTAGACCGAAGCCCATCGGCGGCGACAATGGCGCGCGCGCTGTTAGCGTTGATCGGTTCCCATGTGACCGGCCCACCGGGCAAGAGCGCCTGTGGAAAAAGGGCACTTTCCAAGAGCCAACGGCGCAGTGAAACAACATTGAGTTCAGGCGTTTCGCGCTCATCCACGACCGTCAGTGTAGAGAGAATCTTCGCCTTCATCTCCATCTCGCCGTCGGCAAAGTAATCATACGCACGGGCCCAGATGCCAGGGAGGATCGGCGTGGTCGCCGAGAACATAAGCGCCGGTTCCGAAATAGCGATTACCTGTTCTGCCGTGGTGAAGTTGAACCCGTCTGTCTGTGGACGTCGGAATTCTCCCTCGGACGTGAGCCGCACAAGGCGCGCCTCTGGGACCCCGTTGGGGAATGCAAAGTCGAAGTAGCGTTGGACGGGCGAGGGCAAGGCGTCCAGATCGACCTGACCTAATGTCGCAAAGTCGGACGGGCGGGCCCGCTCTGCGATGTGGGACTGGAACGCGGAGATGTCTCTTTCGGTCCTGTAACTGCCAATCCCGATTGCGATGCCAGCGCCCAGGGCCAAAACGGCAACGCTACCCAGTGTCCATTTCAGAATACTCATGACTTTTTCCTCATGCTTAAAAACGTAATAGATATTACGGTTGCACTTATCCGTAATATTGGTTACGGTTTCTGTCAACAGGCTGGAGAATGATTTTGCGTGAAGAGAAACGATCCCTGCGCCAGCAACAGATCGAGGCGGCTGCCTACGAGGTGCTGGAGGCCAAAGGGTATGGGGGCACGTCCATGCAGGGCATTGCCAAACAGGCCCGCGCATCAAATGAGACCTTGTACAATTGGTACGGGGATAAGCAGGGGCTGTTTCGTGCCCTCGTCACGCGCAACGCGGAAGAAGTGAAGTCACACCTGGAAGCTGAATTGGAAACCGACCATGACGCGCTTACAATTCTGGGAACGCTGGGTCCAAAGCTTTTAGACTTACTGACAGGTGATCGCGCCGTTGCCCTCAATCGCGCCGCAGCAGCTGATAGCAGCGGTGAACTCGGCGCGACACTTTCAAAGGTCGGGCGCGAATCCGTGTTTCCCTTGTTAGAGCAGGTGCTGCTTCGTGCACGGCGCGAGGGTCAACTGCACTTTGAGACATCGGGAGAAGCTGTTGGCCTCTATCTGGACCTGTTGATCGGCGACCAGCAAATCCGGCGTGTGATCGGGCGACTCCCAGCTCCAACAGCGGAAATTTGTGTGGCGCGCGCTCAGAGAGCTGTGAGCCTTCTTCGCCAGCTCCTTAGCAACCAAGTTACTACTGAAGAAAATCATGAGTAAACTTATTCCGCCCGAGGCCTGCACAACTATGGCTGAGCTTCGCGTTCAGATCGACGCCATTGACGTCGAATTGCTCACCCTTCTGGCCACCCGCACCGGCTACATCGACCGTGCTGTCGATTTGAAGAAGATCGAAGGCTTGCCTTGTCTGCCATCAGCACCCATGGAACAGAATAGTTTGATTGCGTAGAGGAGGATTTCAGGCGGTATTGCCAAGTTGTTTGAGGATGCATGAAAAGTGATTTTGTTCCGCGCTCAGGCTGTCATTTCTGCAGTGTATTCATCCCAGAGTGTG
>NZ_JBQFSP010000043.1:0-3003 GCF_056538065.1 Ruegeria sp. BH8
CGCTCCGGCCCCCGTGTTTATCAGGCGGTCAGGCCTTCTGGTTCTGGGAGTTTGTTTGCGCGGCAGCAGGCGGTGAGGGTGTTGGCCAGCAGGCAGGCGATGGTCATGGGGCCGACGCCGCCGGGGACGGGGGTGATGGCGCCGGCGCGTTCGGCAGCGCTGGCATAATCGACGTCGCCGACCAGCTTGGTCTTGCCATCGCGTTCGATGCGGTTGATGCCCACGTCGATCACGGTGGCGCCTTCCTTGATCCAGTCGCCAGGCACCATTTCGGGGCGGCCAACGGCGGCCACAACGATATCGGCGCGGCGGACCACATCCGGCAGGTCCCTGGTGCGCGAATGCGCGATGGTCACGGTGCAGCTGTCCCCTAGCAGCAGCTGCGCCATCGGCTTGCCCACGATGTTCGAACGACCGATGACAACCGCATCCATACCCGACAGCGACCCGTGGTGATCGCGCAGCATCATCAGGCAGCCCAGCGGGGTGCAGGGCACCATCGATTTCTGACCAGTGCCCAAAAGGCCCACGTTCGAGATATGGAAACCGTCCACATCCTTGGCCGGATCGATCGAATTGATCACCAGATCCTCGTTCAGGTGCTTGGGCAGCGGCAACTGCACCAGAATGCCATGCACCGCCGGGTCGGTATTCAGTTTGTCGATCAGCGCCAGCAGCTCTGCCTCCGAGGTCTCCGCATCCAGCTTGTGCTCATACGAGTTCATGCCGACTTCGACGGTCATCTTGCCCTTCGAGCGGACATAGACCTGGCTGGCCGGATCCTCGCCCACCAGAACCACGGCCAGGCCGGGGGTGATGCCGTTTTCCTCTTTCAGCTTTGCAACCTGATCGGCCACCTGCGCGCGCACTTTGGCGGCAAAGGCCTTCCCGTCGATAACCTGCGCTACCATCCTTTGGTCCCTTCTTTCAAAACCCAAACGGGCGCAGAACGCGCCCGGTCTTTACTCGGGGCCGAGCACACGTTCCTCACGTGCAATCGACCAGTCAATCAGAATGCGCCAGAGCGTTTCGGACAAATCGGGGTCCATCCCCGCCGCCTGCGAACTGGCGCGCACCTTTTGCACCACATCCTCGACCCGGTCCGGGATGCGGGCGGGCAGGCCCTCGCCCGGCTTCAGCTCAGACGCGCGGTCGATATAGCTTGCGCGCCTCACCAGCATCCCGATCAGCTGGCGGTCCAGCCTGTCGATCTGAACCCGCAGATCCCGCATCGAATGGCAGTCCTGCGGCGGTGTCAGAGTGGGCATCATCGTCTCCTCATGGCCCGGGGGTCCCGGACCACGAGATGTCTTATTCAGCGGCTTAGAACAAGCCCTCGATCTCACCTGCGTCATTGAGGCAGATGGTTTCCGCGGCCGGTTTGCGGGGCAGGCCCGGCATGGTCATGATCTCACCGCAGACAACCACAATAAAGCCCGCACCCGCGCTCAGGCGGACCTCACGCACCGGCACCGAGTGGCCGGTGGGCGCGCCCCGCAGGCTCGGGTCGGTCGAGAAGCTGTACTGGGTTTTCGCCATGCAGACCGGCAGGTTGCCATACCCCGCAGCTTCCCATTCTTTCAGCTGCGTGCGGATCTTGTTGTCGGCCAGAACCTCGTCGGCGCGGTAGATGCGCTTGGCGATGGTTTCGATCTTCTCAAACAGCGGCATCTCGTCGGGGTAGATCGGCGCGAAGTTCGCAGAGCCCCCTTCGACGATTTCCACAACCTTGCGGGCCAGATCGGCAGAGCCTTCCGAGCCCAGCTCCCAATGGCGCGACAGAACCGCCTCGACCCCATGAGAGGCGCAATAATCCTTCACCGCCTGAACCTCGGCATCGGTGTCGGTGACAAAGTGGTTGATGGCGACAACAACCGGCACACCGAACGACTTCACGTTCTCGATATGGCGGCCCAGGTTGGCGCAGCCCGCCTTGACCGCAGCGACATTCTCGGCACCCAGATCGGCCTTGGCGACACCGCCATTCATCTTCATCGCGCGCACGGTGGCAACCAGAACCACGGCAGAGGGCGCAATGCCCGCCTTGCGGCACTTGATGTTCATGAACTTCTCGGCGCCCAGATCGGCGCCAAAGCCCGCCTCGGTCACCACATAGTCAGCCACTTTCAGCGCGGTCTTGGTCGCGATCACCGAGTTGCAGCCATGCGCAATGTTCGCGAACGGGCCACCGTGGACAAAGGCCGGGTTGTTTTCCAGCGTCTGCACCAGGTTCGGCTGCATTGCGTCTTTCAGCAGAACGGTCATCGCGCCTTCGGCCTTGATGTCGCGGCAATAGACCGGCGTCTTGTCGCGGCGATAGGCCACGATGATATCACCCAGACGCTTTTCCAGATCCTTCAGGTCGTTTGACAGGCACAGGATCGCCATGACCTCGGACGCCACGGTGATGTCAAAACCTGTTTCGCGCGGGAACCCGTTCGACACGCCGCCCAGGCTGGCGGTGATCTGGCGCAGGGCACGGTCGTTCATGTCGACCACACGACGCCATGCGACCCGGCGGGTGTCGATCTCGCATTCATTGCCCCAGTAGATGTGGTTGTCGATCATCGCCGACAGCAGCGAATGGGCCGAGGTGATTGCATGAAAATCGCCGGTGAAGTGCAGGTTCATCTCTTCCATCGGAACAACCTGCGCATAGCCGCCACCCGCTGCGCCACCCTTCATGCCGAAGTTCGGGCCCAGCGAGGCCTCGCGGATACAGATCATCGCGTTCTTGCCGATGCGGTTCAGACCGTCACCCAGACCAACCGTTGTGGTCGTCTTTCCCTCACCCGCAGGCGTCGGGTTGATCGCCGTCACCAGCACCAGCTTGCCGTCCTCACGACCCTGCACCGAGTTGATGAACTCCTGGCTCACCTTCGCCTTGTCATGCCCATACGGCAAAAGATCATCACTGGATATTCCAAGCTTCGCGCCGATCTCCTGGATCGGCTTCTTATTCGCTTCACGCGCAATTTCGATGTCGGATTTATAGCTCATTGG
>NZ_JBQFSP010000044.1:0-2985 GCF_056538065.1 Ruegeria sp. BH8
ACAGCCAATGTCGGGCATCAGCAGCCTAACGACAGTTAATGTGACAACACAGAAAGAAAGGCTCGAGACACGCCATTTGCGCGTCGATCAGCCAGAAAAATCACTCATGTCACCGCTCCGTTTTCGGAGCTGTGAAGCACGCGCACAACAAAAACCAATGAATCCTGACCCTAGATTTGCTGCAAAGCTGTCCGAGAAGACGGGACCACTTAATCTGCCCCCTGTTGACTACTTTGTCGTGCCTTCAGTCGGTGGCCGACCTGAACAATCGCGTCAAGGGCCGGGATCAATTCGGCCCCAAGCTCGGTCAGGCTGTATTCCGTCGAGGGGGGCGACGTGCGCCGAACATGGCGGACCAGCACACCTCGTGCAGCCAGTTCCGACAAACGGGCCGAAAGTACCTTGGCAGAAATCGGCGGAATATCCGAACGCAGTTCACTAAAGCGGCGCGGCCCGGCCCGCAACGACCAGATCACGTTCGGCGCCCAGGCACCTGCAATCACAGCCATGCATTCGGTCAGCATGCAGGGTTCGGGTGGCGCAGGGCTTCGGTTGTTCCGCATCTTCAGGGCCATGAGTCGTTACCAGGTTTCTGTTGGGTTACTCTATTTTTTAAGTAACCATCAGAAACCTAGTTGTCAACGGATATGCCCTTCTCCATGTCTATGGTGCCACCAGTAATCCCCAGAAAGGAATACCATGAAACTCTACTACAAACCGGGCGCATGTTCGCTTGCCAGCCACATCGTGCTGACCGAAATCGGCACTCCCTTCGAAACTGAGGCCGTTGATACCGCGGCTGGCCGCACTGAATCCGGCGCGGATTTTAGATCCATCAACCCCCGAGGATATGTGCCGGTGCTTGCGCTGGACGACGGTGAACTTGTCAGGGAGGGATCCGCTATTCTTCAATATCTTGCTGATAAGAACCCGTCCTCTGATCTGGCACCATCAAACGGAACGATGGCCCGGACACGGGTTCAGGAATATCTGAGTTTTGTGGCGGCCGATCTGCACAAATCCTTCAGCCCGCTGTTCAAGGGTGATTCCACCGACGCCGAAAAAACCAAGGCGCGCAGCATCGTCAAAACAAAATTCGATCAGGTCGAAAACATACTGGCCGATGGGCGGGAATACCTTGTGGACGGAAAGTTTTCGGTCGCGGACGCATATCTTTTCGTTGTCTCGAACTGGGCAAATTTTACGGAAATCGATTTGTCCGGCTGGCCAAACCTGAAAGCCTATGTCGAGCGGGTGGCAGCACGTCCCGCAACACAAACGGCGATGCGCGCCGAAGGGCTGATCCAATGACCCCGGCCGATCACAAAGCTGTGGTCGAATTGATGGAGGCCTATTTCGAGGGCCTTCATCACGCCGACAGCAACGCCCTGAGACAGGTGTTTCACCCGAAACTGGCCTATATCTGCGCCACCGAAGGGGATGAGCTGTATCTGGATCTTGAGAGCTATATGGCCCGTGTGGATCAGCGTGAACAGCCAGCAAAGCGCGGTGACCCGCGCGATGAAGAGATATTGCAGATCTCCTTCGGCAGTCCGAGGCTGGCCCATGTCATGGCCCGTATGTCGATGATGGGGCGCGATTATCTGGATTACCTTTCCCTTGTCCGCCACGGCAATGACTGGCGGATTGTCACCAAGGTCTTCTCCTACGTTCCAAGGAAGGATTAAAACCATGCCATATGTGAATGTCAAAGTAACCCGTGAAGGTGGTCCTGACGGAACCGGCCCAAGCCAGAACGAGAAAGCAAAGCTGATCGCCGGAGTGAGCGAACTGTTGCACGAGGTGCTGGGCAAAAACCCGGCAACCACAGTCGTCGTGATTGACGAGGTCGATCTGGACAACTGGGGCATCGGTGGGCTGCCGGTTGTCGACTACCGAAAGACGGCCACGTGAAAACCCGGCTGACCGAGCGCCTGAACCTGTCCCACCCGATCATTCAGGCGCCAATGGCGTTTGTTGCGGGTGGGTCGTTGGCCTCGGCTGTGACGCAGGCGGGCGGGCTTGGGTTGGTCGGCGGGGGTTACGGCGATCGGGACTGGATTGCGCAACAGTTCGATGCAGCCGGAACCACCCCTGTCGGGTGCGGTCTGATCACATGGAAGTTGGCAGAGCAGCCCGCTCTGCTCGATTACGTGCTGGAGCGCGGGCCAGCCGCGGTCTTTCTGTCCTTTGGTGATCCTGCACCCTTTGCCGACAGGATCAAACGGACGGGCGTTCCGCTTATCTGCCAAATCCAGACACTTCGGGACGCGCTGCGTGCCATTGCGGTTGGCGCCGATGTCATTGTGGCTCAGGGGGCCGAAGCTGGTGGCCACGGCGAGGTGCGCGGCACGATCGCGCTTGTGCCCGAAGTGGCGGATAAAATTGACGCATCGAACAGTTCGGCTGTACTTTGCGCCGCCGGTGGTATCGGCGATGGTCGCGGTCTGGCTGCGGCCCTGATGCTTGGCGCAGATGGCGTTGTGATAGGAACTCGGTTTGTTGCTGCAGATGAGGCGCTGATCCATCCGCAGATTCTCAGCGACATCTTGCGCGCATCGGGGGATGAAACCGTTCGAACCTCGGTTCCCGACATCATTCGCGGTTATTCTTGGCCGGACCGATACTCAATCCGGGTACGTCGAAATGATTTTGTCAGTAAATGGCATGGTCAAGAAGCCGCGCTAGACGCCGGCTTGGATGTCGAAAGACGACTTTGGAACGATGCTCAGAATTCCGGAAATCCGTCAATCGTTCCCGGTATTGTCGGCGAAGGTGTGGGTATCATAAGAACCTCGAAACCTGCAGAACAGATCATTGACGAGATCATGCGCGATGCGATCGACCTCATCAAAGGTGAAGGTGGCAGACATTTGTTTCGGCATAAGGCTTGATTGTCTATCGGTCAAAAAACGCGATTAGGTGGGATCTAATGGTGTTGTCACATTAACTGTCGTTAGGCTGCTGATGCCCGACATTGGGCGG
>NZ_JBQFSP010000045.1:0-2466 GCF_056538065.1 Ruegeria sp. BH8
CGGTTACAGTTTCCCGAGCTGCATGATGTTGTGATTTCCGGTTGCGAAGCCGACGTGTTTTTGTTCCATGTAGAACTCGAAGCTCCAGTTGCCGCCGTCGCGGCCGATACCGGATGCTTTGACGCCGCCGAACGGGGTGGGCAGGTGGCGGACGTTTTCCGAGTTCACCCAGATCATCCCGGCTTCAAGCTTGTCGGTGAACCGCAAGGCGCGGGTCAGGTCATTGGTCCAGACATAGCCGGTCAGACCGTATGGTGTGTCGTTGGCAATCTGCAGCGCCTCGTCCTCGGTCGAGAACGGGATTGAGGTCAGAACCGGGCCGAATATCTCTTCGCGCGCGATACGCATCTGGTTATTGGCATCGGTAAACAAGGTTGGGCGAATGAAATACCCTGTGTCGCCCACCTTGACACCCCCGGCGGCGACAGTCGCACCGTCTTCTTTGGCGATGTCAAAATAGGAGGTCACCTTGTTATAATGCTCCTCGGTCACCAGTGGCCCGATCTCGGTCTCAGGATCCAGCGGATGACCGACCTTGATGGTGTTGACCCGTTCGATCAGCTTTGCCTCGAACGCGTCCTTGATGGTGTCCTGCACCAGCAGGCGCGAGGATGACGTGCAGCGCTCGCCATTGATCGAGTAGATCATGAAGATCACCGCATCCAGCGCCCGGTCGAGATCGGCGTCGTCGAACACAACAACCGGGTTCTTGCCGCCCAGTTCCAGATGCATCCGCTTGAGCGTATCGGCACCTTGTTTGGTGATGATGCTGCCGGTGCGGCTTTCACCGACAAAGGCGATCGCCTTGATCAACGGATGCTCCGTCAACGCCTTACCCGCATCGGGGCCGAACCCGTTCACGGTGTTCAGCACACCCTTGGGCAGCCCGGCCTCTTCGGCGATCTCCACCAGCAGGCGAGCGGACAGCGGAGAATCTTCGGCCGGTTTGTGAACCACAGTGCACCCGGCAGCCAAAGCAGGTGCGATCTTCCATGTCGACAGCATGAACGGCGTGTTCCACGGCGTGATCACCCCCACCGGACCAATCGGAACGCGCGTGGTGATGTTCATCAGGGTCGGCGACTTAAGGTGCTGACCGTCCCGCGCCTGGACCACCTGATCCGCGAAATACCGGAAATTCTCGGCCCCCCGCAGCGCGGCCTTGGACATAAAGCGCAGGGTCTGGCCGGTGTCCCAGCATTCACACAGCGCAATTTCCTCGGCACGGGCCTCGATCGCATCGGCAACGTTCAGCAAGATGCGGCGCCGCTCGGTGGCAGGCATGTCGCGCCAATCGGCAAATGCGGCGTGGGCGGCATTGGCGGCAGCGTCGATATCATCGGCTGTGCCATGGGCGACATCGCAGATCACCGACCTGTCAACCGGGGAGGTGGATTGGAACACCCCTGCGGAACCGTCGCGATCTTCGCCCGCGATCCGGTTCTTGATGCCGGTTTCCTTAAACCGGGCCAGAAAGCCCGCCAGCTTCTCGATATTCGTATCCAGTGCGCTCATGGATCAGGTCTCCTGGTTGGTCGCGCCCAAATGGTCCCGGATCGTGCCGGTCTTGGGCGAAAGGTCTGGGTCAATGTCACGCATCTCAAGCGAGAGCGCGATGGAATGTCCGGCGAAGGCGGGGGACAGATAGGCCTCAACCGCCTCAAAAATGCGCTGCGTGGCGTCCCGTTTGACATCCGCAGCCCGGCCAGCGCGCAGGCGGATCGAGATATCGATAAACCCATGCGCCGGATTGCCGTCCGCGATGGCATAGTGATCGACCCGCGTGGCCCGGACACGAATACCGGGCAGGGGAAATGTCTTGATCCCGGCAGCCGTGGCCCGGATGCATTCGCACAAGCCACTCATATCGACCCTGTCTTCCAGATTGCCGGAATACTCGACGTGAAAATGTGGCATATGCTCCCTCCAATGGTAAACATGTTTAGTAAATTGGAACCCCCGCTGTCAAGAACTTGCTTTGTTAATCTTTGCATCTTTTGACTCTGCGAATTAGAAGACTGTCATGAGTGAACAAAGCCACACCAAGAACACCTCGCGCGCCCTTCCGATTGCCTTGCTGCGCGCACGCGAAACCGTCATGGCCCCCATCCGGGACATGCTGCAGGGGATACAACTGACCGAGCAGAAATGGCGCATCCTGCGCGTGCTGGACGAGTTGGGTGAAGTGGAGCAAAGCTCGATTGCCAAAGAGGCCTGCCTGCTGTTGCCAAGCCTCACCCGCATCCTGCGCACGATGGAAGCCGAAGGCCAAATATCACGCCGCCAGGACAGCCACGACAAACGACGCACAATGGTGAAGATCACAAACGAAGGACGAAACATCCTCGCCGATAACCTCGGAACCTCTCTGCAGATCTACCAAAGCATCGAAAAACAAATGGGACGAGAAAAACTCAACCAACTCCTCGACCTGCTCGAAGAACTACAAGCCGTCAAAGTCTGACC
>NZ_JBQFSP010000046.1:0-2402 GCF_056538065.1 Ruegeria sp. BH8
GAATTGTTTGACAGGTTCGCCATTCTTGCGCGGCGTAAAATTCACATTTGAGCAATGGTATCTTGACAGATTAATATGCCAAGAAAAATCGATTATACCTTCAACGTCATAAGTCTGACCTATGGATGACCTTACATAAGAGTTTCGATGTGATCCGAGGGAGCCTCGTGTGGCAAGCTGATCAGAATAGAGAATAGACGGGGATAACCAGACGGTTCCTTTCCTTCAGTACAAACGCCCCAGTTCCCTGATCCTTTGCGGATAATCGTCTGGAAAACGCCAGATGACTTCGCCGGGTGCGCGCACCAGTCCGCGCGCGGCGGGGTCTTTGTTGGTCAGCAATGACAGGAAAAGATCGCTGCTGGCCCATGGTGAAGATCGGAAGTACCAATGCCCGTTGCCAGTGCCCGCCTCTTCGGCATCCGTCACGTCGATGACATGCAGCCTTGGGGTCCGGGCCAGCTCCGCTTGCACCGCAGGCACTGCTTCGCCGGGCGGCGAAGTCTCTCCGACGCGCTTGCGGCCAAAAACAAGCCTAGACATCGCCAGCGCGGAATCCGTTTGCGACTGATAGATCGTCAGGTCCGTAACCGCATCGAGAAGACCGTCCTCGATAGCATGAATGAAATAAGCGCGATCCAGATCGCTGCCGATCAGGATGAGCTTGCCCAACCGCGCGTTTCCCTCGGCCCCCAAAGCAATTTGATAGGCGGCGTCAAATGCCAGCCTTGTCCCGGCACTGTAGCCAATCAGGTGGATGCGACGGGCATCGGTAAGGGCCGAGAGAAAGGCAATCAGCTCGCGCAGATAGCGTCGCGAGGCCAGCGCCGATTCCTGATCGCGGAAATAGGCCAGCGTACTTGGGGTTGCTGTCCAGTTGTAACTGATGAAAGCGCCCTGATAGCCCAGGAAATGTTGCAACTGGCTTGAGACCAGAGTGGAATAGTCGAAATCCACATTATAGCCATGAATGTAGATGAAAATGTCCTTGTTGGCCGATTGTGCCAATTGCGCACTGATTTGTGACGCAAAATGGCTGCCGGCGGCTTCGACTTCGGCACGGCTGGGTGGCGTATCCATGTAATTGATAGCGCTGAACGGCAGAATGCCGGTCTCGGTCACGCCCACCACCCGCAGCCTATAGTCCCGATCCCGCGCCGCGGCGAGCGTTATGCGCCTTGCGTTTTCCCAGCTTTCAAGCGGCGGGTCCGACGCAATCTGCGCGACACCCGCCCGCAGCACGTGCCCCCGTGCATTATTGTAGCTTTTCTGCGGGTCGTCCGGTTCTGCGGGCTGGCGGTCGGTTGCGTAAAACAGACGCGCCCGCGACTCGAAATTACCCTCGGTCACATCCCCGAACGGGTCAAGCGTGCCATTGGCAAAGACCGTTGGCGAAGGCATGATGTCAATTTCATTGTAGGTTTTCGCCGCACACCCCGTCAGGGTTATGAAGATAATTAGCCAACAGAACCTATGCATCAGACACTTTACGCCCCAGAATTTCCGCCGCATTGAGATCTGCCGGCACGAGCTTTCAACCATTTTTGCAAATGGACCATCTTTGGCAAGCCTTAGAGGATGCCTGCGACAACGATGGCAGCAGATTGCGGGCCGTGACCGTGGATGATGTTGTCAGAGAGACGTTTGAAGAGTTCGAGTAAGCGGCCACATTAACCAATGTTCGCCGATTTCGGGGTCGGCTTCTTGATGAGTCTTTTACAATGTGAAGCTACGCAAAGGCGAAAGGGACCATGTGAAAACGGCTATGAAACGGGCCAGATGTTCATCAAGGTGAAGGGCATGTGCGAATAGTCATGAACGTTTCCTGCACTGAAAAGGTTCGCACCAGAATTTTACCACTCTTGGCTGTCCGGCTCCCGCCGCAAGTTTGTGGGCTCCAAAAGGATGTTTGTTTGCTGTTTTTTACCTTGGCCTCACCCTATCCAGGGATCGAAGCTTCCAGAGAACCCGGCGCAATTCAGCGGTTTTTCGATTGGATGAAACTCCTCCAGTGCACTGCCTGTGCCCCAAAGTTAGAACGGTTTGCGATCGTGTGGCTTTTTGTTGCTTTTTCTTGACCGAGCAAACGAATTGATACATTTTACCAAAATAAAACCAGAATGGAGCACAAATTATCACGAATATAGACCGTTTTTGTCGCTCCATACCGCCCTTGAGTCAGAGGTTTCGTCTCGGTGTAAGGATGGTTTCGGAGCGGCGGCAGTGCTAATAACAGAATGTCCTGTGCGGACTGGTTATGGTAACCTGAAATAGAAAGGTATCGCCCCGACAGTTTGCAGTTAACTGCACATTATTAGGGTGCAATTCTGTCAAATTGGCGGTCACTGGCTTCACTTGACCCAAAGCGCCTCGAAAAAGAAGGCACCCAACAAAAATGATCA
>NZ_JBQFSP010000047.1:0-2375 GCF_056538065.1 Ruegeria sp. BH8
CGGCGAAGACGGCAACGCCGAAGTCGAAGCCCGCGTCCGCGCCCAGGTCGCAGACCTCTGCAACCGCTTCCCCATATACCCGAACCTGTAAGCCGAAAGGTCCCAACCATGAGCTTTCAACCAATTGAACAAGCCCCCGCCCGCCTGAACCGCAGCGAGCTTGCCGTGCCCGGCAGCCAGCCCGGAATGTTTGAGAAGGCTGCGAAATCGGACGCGGATGTCATCTTCCTCGATCTGGAAGACGCCGTCGCGCCCGATGAAAAGGAGCAGGCGCGCAGGAACATCATTCAGGCGCTGAATGATATCGACTGGGGGAGCAAGACCATGTCGGTCCGGATCAATGGTCTGGACACCCATTACATGTACCGGGACGTCGTGGATGTTGTCGAACAGGCGGGCCAGCGTCTGGACCTGATCATGATCCCCAAGGTCGGGACAGCTGCAGATGTATATGCGGTCGACATGCTGGTGACCCAGATCGAAGACGCCAAGGGATACAAGAAACGGATCGGGTTCGAACACATCATCGAAACCGCGCTTGGTATGCAGAATGTCAGCGCGATCGCGGCTGCATCAAAGCGCAATGAAAGCCTTCATTTTGGTGTCGCGGATTATGCCGCCTCGACCCGCGCGCGGACCACAATCATCGGGGGCGTAAACCCTGACTATTCGGTTCTGACCGACCCGGATACCGACGGAGGCCGCCTGACCCACTGGGGCGACATGTGGCACTACGCCCTTGCCCGCTTGGTGGTTGCTGCGCGCGCCAACGGGCTGCGTCCGATTGATGGGCCTTTTGGCGATTTTCAGGACCCCGACGGTTACAAGGCCGCCGCAAAACGTGCCGCCGTTCTGGGCTGCGAGGGCAAATGGGCCATCCACCCCAGCCAGATCGCACTTGCCAATGAGGTGATGTCGCCCTCGGATGCCGAAGTTACCAAGGCACGGCGTATCCTTGTCGCCATGGCCGAGGCCGAGGCAGACGGAAAAGGTGCCGTGTCTCTGGATGGCCGTCTGATCGACTATGCCTCGATCCGTCAGGCCGAAGTGCTGGTTGAAAAGGCCAGTCAGATCGCTGCGGCCTGATCGCCCGCACCAAACCTGACCTGCGTGGGCGCAAGGTCCACGCGGGCTCGGTGCTGCGTTGACTGGTGGATCACGAGACAAACGCGAAAGGTTATCCGTGTTCCGGGGCGGCCGTCCCCAGAAATCGCTTGTTCCGAATTTCGTCCGGGCTGACGTCAAAGCTGCGTTGAAAGGCGCGTTTCAGCGCGACAGTCGATGAAAAGCCGGTCGCTGTCGAGATTTCGATCTGCGACATGTTGGTGAATTGTAAAAGGCTCTGCGCCCGCTCCAGCCGTAGCTCTTTGTAGGTCGACAAAAGTTTCGCACCGGTTTTGCTTAGAAACCTTCGCTGTAACTGGCGAGTCGAGGTCCTGAGCACATTGGAAAGTTCCGAGATCGTCAAAGGATCTTCGATGTTTTCCTGCATCGCATCCAGCGTGCGCATGACAAGCTGATCACCTTTTGCACGGTGCACCAGACGGGCGGCAAGCGTGCTGCCGTGCTTTTGTGTGGGTTCCGTCAGTCCAATGTATCCGCGCAGTATGTCCGCGATATGTTCCCCGTGGTCGATCGACACAAATTCTGACAGCAGGCGCAGCGCGCTTAGCCGGGTGGTTGCGCTATGGGCGCACCCGTCTGCGGCCAGATGCGTGCCGGTGCCACAATCTTCCAGCCCGCCCTCCAGTGCAGCGGCTGCGAAATTCGGGTGGACAGCAACGGTGTTCCGGCCTGTTCTTCCGAGTTGCGGCAGAAGCAGCACCGCGCCGCCGACCAGTACAACCCGTGAAGACAGGTTCAGGACCTGCGATACCCAGAATCTGCGCGAATGTGGAATGGACCAGATGTTCTCCAGATCTCCCCAGAAAATCGCCGTTCGTCCGGCCCAGTATAACGGTCCACCCGCAGGTTCCGAGCCAGCGACACGAAGGTTGACCACATAGGTGCAGTTTTCGGCCAGAGTGTTTAACGCCTGATAGAATTCGATGACCATTCCAGCTGACGCCATAGCCGCTTCACCGTTGAGAATGACATCGATATGTTTCAATCTTTCGGGTGCCTCAGGCTCCGTTTCAGACAGATTGGCGTGATCATTTGCGAGGACATAGTGTTTCATTGTTCCTCCGACGATTTGGGCGTGGCAGCGCCCCGATTGGCGCTGCCCTCAGGGTGTAAATCCGATCCGTCAGGCGAATTGACGGATCGGACAGACACGGGTTTCACTCTGCGGCGTCTTCGTATGCGTCCATTGGTGGGCATGTGCAGACGAGGTTTCGGTCGCCGTATGCGTTGTCGACGCGGTTGACGGGGGA
>NZ_JBQFSP010000048.1:0-1925 GCF_056538065.1 Ruegeria sp. BH8
AACACCCCTATGAAGATGACGACGGAAGAGGCCTTTGTTAAGGTTTTGCAGATGCATGGTATTGAACATGCGTTTGGGATCATTGGCTCTGCGATGATGCCGATTTCGGATCTGTTTCCGAAGGCTGGGATCATGTTCTGGGACTGTGCGCATGAGGGCAGCGCGGGGATGATGGCGGATGGCTACACCCGGGCGACCGGCAAGATGTCGATGATGATCGCGCAGAACGGCCCGGGCATCACCAACTTTGTGACCGCCGTCAAGACTGCCTACTGGAACCACACCCCGCTTCTGCTGGTGACCCCGCAGGCGGCCAACAAGACCATCGGTCAGGGGGGCTTTCAGGAAGTCGAGCAGATGAAGCTGTTCGAGGACATGGTCGCCTATCAGGAAGAGGTCCGCGACCCGACCCGCGTCTGCGAGGTTCTGAACCGTGTGATCATGCAGGCCAAGCGCGCCAGCGCCCCGGCCCAGCTGAACATCCCGCGCGACATGTGGACCCAGGTTGTCGATATCGACCTGCCCGCCATTGTCGAGTTCGAGCGCCCCTCGGGTGGCGAAACCGCCGTGGCCCAGGCGGCCGAGCTGCTGTCGAACGCCAGAAACCCTGTCATTCTGAACGGCGCCGGTGTGGTTCTGGCCGAAGGCGGCATCGAGGCGTCGAAAGCGCTGGCCGAGCGCCTGGATGCGCCGGTCTGCGTCGGCTACCAGCACAATGACGCCTTCCCGGGCAGCCACCCGCTGTTTGCCGGTCCGCTGGGCTATAACGGTTCGAAAGCGGGGATGGAACTGATCAGCGAGGCGGATGTTGTCCTGTGCCTCGGCACCCGTCTGAACCCGTTCTCGACCCTGCCGGGCTATGGCATCAACTACTGGCCCGCGGATGCCAAGATCATCCAGGTTGACATCAACCCTGACCGTATCGGCCTGACCAAAGCGGTCAGCGTCGGCATCATCGGCGACGCCGCCAAGGTGGCAAAGGGCATTCTGGCCCAGCTGAGCGACACCGCCGGTGACGAAGGCCGCAAGGAGCGCAAAGAGCGCATCGCGCAGAAGAAATCGGCCTGGGCGCAGGAACTGACCTCGATGACCCATGAGGATGACGATCCGGGCACCACCTGGAACCAGCGCGCCCGCGCGGCCAAGCCCGACTGGATGAGCCCGCGCATGGCGTGGCGCGCCATTCAGGCGGCGCTGCCGAAAGAGGCGATCATCAGCTCGGACATCGGCAACAACTGCGCCATCGGCAACGCCTATCCGTCGTTTGAAGAGGGTCGCAAATACCTGGCGCCGGGCCTGTTCGGCCCCTGCGGCTATGGCCTGCCCGCCGTTGTCGGTGCCAAGATCGGCTGCCCGGATGTTCCGGTTGTGGGCTTTGCCGGTGACGGCGCCTTTGGCATCGCGGTGAACGAGTTGACCGCGATTGGCCGCGAGGAATGGCCCGCCGTGACCCAGATCGTGTTCCGCAACTACCAGTGGGGCGCGGAAAAGCGCAACTCGACCCTGTGGTTCGACGACAACTTCGTGGGCACCGAGCTGGACACCAAGGTGTCTTATGCCGGTATCGCGCAGGCCTGTGGCCTGAAAGGCGTTGTCGCCCGCACCCAGGACGAGCTGACCGCGGCGCTGAACCAGGCGATCGAGGACCAGAAGAACGGCATCACCACGCTGATCGAGGCCCTGATCAACCAGGAGCTTGGCGAGCCTTTCCGCCGCGACGCGATGAAAAAACCCGTCGCCGTCGCCGGCATCAGCGCCGATGACATGAAGGCGCAGGGCGCTTAACCCCAGGACGAGGCCGGAGCACATGACCCTGACACCCGTCGAGCTGTTGCGGCAAAACGCTCCGGCCACCCGTCCCATAATCGCCCTCAGCGAAGGCAACGACCCCCGCATCACAAAAGGGGCCATCAACGCGCAGAGGG
>NZ_JBQFSP010000049.1:0-1911 GCF_056538065.1 Ruegeria sp. BH8
TGTTTGTGTTTATTGAACTGTTGGTCGAAGAGGTTTTTGAAGGGTCCGTTTTTCTGCATGAGTTGGTCGAGGTTTCCCTGTTCGGCGATAGTGCCGTCCTGGATGACGATGATCTTGTCTGCCTCCAGCACGGTTGACAGGCGGTGGGCGATGACGATGACGGTGACATCCTGTGTCAGGGCGTCCAGCGCCTCTTTGACCAGCGATTCCGATTCCGCGTCCAGCGCGCTTGTGGCCTCGTCCAGCAGCAGGATTTCGGCCTTGCGCAGAATGGCGCGGGCAATCGCGATGCGCTGTTTCTGACCGCCCGACAGAAAGGTTCCGTTTTCGCCCACCGGGGTCTCATAGCCCTGCGGCAGGTCTGTGATGAACTGATGCGCATGTGCGGCCCGGGCTGCCGCGATCACCTCTTCATCGCTCGCCTCGGGTGCCGAGCAGCGCAGGTTGTCCATCACCGAGGCCGAGAACAGGAACGTGTCCTGACCGACATACGAGATTTTCCGCCGCAGCGAGGCAAAGCTGACATCCCTCAGGTCCTGGCCATCGATCTCGACGCTGCCCTGATCGGGGTCGTAAAACCGCATGATCAGGCCAAACAACGTGGATTTGCCACCACCGGACTGGCCGACAAGGGCCGTGGTTTTCCCGGCCTCGAAAGTGGCGCTCATGTTGTCGATCACCGGCACCGTGCCCTGATAGCCAAAGGTCACATTGCGCAGCGTGATCTGTCCGGGGCCGTCACTCAGGTCACGGGCCCGGGGGCTTTCCACCATCGTGTCCTCCTGATCCAGCAGGCTGAACAACAGGCCGACACCGACCATGCAGGTTTCAATCTGGACCCGCATCCTGGACAGGCGCTTGGCGGGTTCATAGGCCATCAGCAAAGCGGTGATGAAGGACATCAACTGACCCGCGGTCGGCTGTTCGGTGCCCGCGATGCCCATCGTGCTGACAATGAGAACCCCGGCAACCGCCAGACCGGCCAGAAACTCCATCAGCGGGCTGGCAATGGCCTGCAGCCGGGCGATGTCGTTCGAGCGCTGTTCGACCTTCCGGATCGCGGTCTCCATTCGGTCGATCATGCGATCTTCAAGCGCAAACACCTTGATCACCTTGATCCCCGCCGAGGTCTCCTGCAGCACCCGGATGATCTCGGCCAGCGATTTGAACTCGGCCTGCATGATCGAGCGGACGCTTTTCAGCAGATACCGCACCCCCAGAAGGGCAACCGGGCCCACCACAAAGAACATCACCGACAGGACCGGCTGCTGATACACCATGACCACAATCAGGCCGACCAGGGTCAGGGCATCGCGGACAAACCCGGTGACCAGAACATCGATCAGGCCCCGGGCCGATTGCGCGCCATTGGTCGTGCGCATCAGCAAATCCGATGATTCATTGGTCGAAAAGAACGACACCCCGTGCCGGACCAGCTTGCGGTACAGCTTCTCCTGCTGCTGGGCCACAATCCGGTTGCCCGCGCGCGCCAGAAAGACGGCCTGAACATACGAGGCCACCGCCTTGGTCAGGAACAGAAGCACAACCCCCAGCGCAATGACATGCGCCCATCCCCGCAATTCCGGGCTGGTCATGGCATCGACGATATATTCCATCATGTAAGCCGAGCCGGCGGTGGTGACCGCCACCGCGATCATCGCCAGGATCGCAACGCCGTAAAGCCCGCCCTGCGCATAAAAGCTCTCACCGACAAGCCGGCCCATATAGCCCGATCGCCACTTGTTCCAGGCGCGCTTCATCATTGCGTTCTCCAAATCCGTGAAACGGTGCGCACGCTCAGATACCCCATATCCCGTCGCGCCTAAAGGACAGATGCAACCCTGCGGCAGACCAACCCATCCCAACATCCAAACACGCTAAATAAGACCTCACCACCAAACCCGCAACCAA
>NZ_JBQFSP010000050.1:0-1297 GCF_056538065.1 Ruegeria sp. BH8
ACCAACAGAGGAAAACCATGAAACGGACGACATCATTTTATTCGGCATTGGCGGTCGGTTTACTGACTGCGACGGTTGCGGCATCGGAGACGGAACTGACAGTTTACACCGCTGTCGAGGCGGAGGATCTGGCGAGGTATGCAGAGACGTTCAACCAGAGTAACCCTGATATCAAGATCAACTGGGTCCGGGACTCGACGGGGATCATCACCGCGAAACTGCTGGCTGAACGTGACAACCCACAGGCGGATGTGGTCTGGGGGTTGGCGGCGACCTCTCTGCTGCTGTTGAAATCCGAAGGGATGCTGGAGCCTTATGCCCCGGTTGGCGTAGACAAGCTGGATGCGAAATTCGTCGATGGTGACAACCCGCCTGCCTGGGTTGGCATGGACGCCTGGGTTGCCTCGGTTTGCTACAACACGGTTGAGGCGGAAAAGGCCGGGCTGAAGCCGCCCACTTCGTGGAAGGACCTGACTGATCCGATGTACAAGGATCAGGTGATCATGCCGAACCCGAATTCGTCTGGCACGGGGTTCCTTGATGTGTCCAGCTGGCTTCAAATGTTTGGCGAAGAAGGTGGCTGGGAATACATGGATGCGCTGCACGAGAATATTGCGCGCTACACCCATTCCGGCTCGAAGCCTTGCAAACTGGCGGCGGCGGGTGAGATCCCGATTGGTATCTCTTTTGCGTTCCGTGGGGCGAAGTCCAAAGCTGATGGCGCACCGCTGGAAATCATTGTGCCTTCGGAAGGCGTCGGCTGGGACATGGAAGCAACCGCGATTGTGGCCGGTACCGCAAATCTGGAAGCCGCGCAGAAGCTGGTGGACTTCACCGTCACCAAAGAGGCCAACGAGATGTACAATACCGGCTATGCGGTCGTGGCGTATCCCGGCGTTGCAAAACCGGTTGAACACTTCCCAGAAGGTCTTCTGGATGCGATGATCAACAATGATTTCGAGTATGCCGCCAACAATCGCGCGGCAATCCTGAAGGAATGGCAGTCTCGCTATGACGGAAAGTCTGAAGCGAAATAATTCCATTGGCAGGAGGGGCTTTTGTGCCTCTCCTGCCCGCCACTCTCTTGTTCCCACCAACACAACCAACTCACCCGGCGCGCACCAGCCAGGATCGGTCGTGCCCGAGGTGCAGATGTGAGGACCTCTCCCGTGCTTCAGAAAACACCACCCGGTGAACTGTATCTCAGCATCCAGAATTTGTGGAAAGCGTTCGGCAGCTTTCTGGCACTCAAGGACATCTCTCTTGAAATCAAAGAAGGTGAATTCATTTGTTTCCT
>NZ_JBQFSP010000051.1:0-1272 GCF_056538065.1 Ruegeria sp. BH8
TTACAGGTTCGGGTATATGGGGAAGCGGTTGCAGAGGTCTGCGACCTGGGCGCGGACGCGGGCTTCGACTTCGGCGTTGCCGTCTTCGCCGTTGGCGGCCAGGCCGTCGACCACTTCGATGATCCAGTCGGCGATCTGGCGGAACTCGGCCTCGCCAAAGCCGCGGGTGGTGCCGGCGGGGCTGCCAAGGCGGATGCCCGACGTGATGGTCGGCTTTTCCGGGTCAAACGGCACGCCGTTCTTGTTGCAGGTGATATGCGCCCGGCCCAGGGCCTTTTCGGTGGCGTTGCCCTTGACGCCCTTGGGGCGCAGGTCGACCAGCACCACATGGGTGTCGGTGCCGTGGGTCACGGTGTCGAGCCCGCCCTTGATCAACTGATCGCTGAGCGCCTGCGCATTGGTCACGACCTGCTGGATATAGCTTTTGAACTCGGGGCGCAGCGCCTCGCCAAAGGCCACGGCCTTGGCCGCGATCACATGCATCAGCGGGCCGCCCTGAATGCCGGGGAAGATCGCCGAATTCACTTTCTTAGCGATATCTTCATCATTGGTCAGGATCATGCCCCCACGTGGGCCGCGCAGGGTCTTGTGTGTGGTGGTGGTCGCCACATGCGCGTAGGGGAACGGGCTGGGGTGCTCGCCCGCCGCAACCAGACCGGCGAAATGCGCCATGTCCACGTGCAGATAGGCGCCGACCATGTCGGCGATCTGACGCATGCGGGCAAAATCGATCTGACGCGGGATGGCCGAACCGCCCGCGATGATCAGCTTGGGGTTATGCTCTTTCGCCAGCGCCTCGACCTGATCATAGTCCAGCATGTTGTCCTGCTGGCGCACGCCGTATTGCACGGCGTTGAACCACTTGCCCGACTGGTTGGGCCGCGCGCCGTGGGTCAGGTGGCCACCGGCATCCAGGCTCATGCCCAGAATGGTGTCGCCGGGCTGGATCAGCGCCTGGAACACGCCCTGGTTGGCCTGGCTGCCCGAGTTCGGCTGCACATTGGCAAAGCCACAGCCAAACAGCTGCCTGGCGCGGTCGATGGCCAGATTCTCGGCGATATCAACAAACTCGCAGCCTCCGTAATAGCGCCGGCCCGGGTAACCTTCGGCATATTTGTTGGTCATCACCGAACCCTGCGCCTCCATCACGGCGGCAGAGACGATGTTCTCGGACGCAATCAGCTCGATCTCGTCGCGCTGACGACCCAGCTCAGACCGGATCGAGCCAAAAAGCTCAGGATCGCGGTCCGACAAGGACTGGGTGAAAAATCC
>NZ_JBQFSP010000052.1:0-1226 GCF_056538065.1 Ruegeria sp. BH8
TGAATTTCGGACACTGACGTAAGCTACGATTTGTTGTTTGCTGATCTTCGACGAAGAGGAGATCAGAGATGTCGAAACGGAAGAACCATTCGCCCGAGTTCAAAGCGAAAGTCGCGCTTGAGGCTTTGAAGGGCGAGCGGACTGTTGCTGAGCTGGCGAGCCAGTTTGGCGTTCACCCAACGATGATCCACAGCTGGAAACGGGCGCTTCTGGAAGGCGCGTCCGGCGTGTTCGAGCGTGGCGGAAAGAAGCCCCCAGAGATCGACGAGGAGCAAGTCAAAGAACTGCACGCGAAGATCGGGGAGCTGGCCGTTGCCAACGATTTTTTGTCACGAAAGCTCAAGCCGTGGATCGGCAAGTGAGGCGCAAGATGGTCGAGCCTGCCAATACCAACCTGTCGATTGGCAAACAGTGCAAGCTGTTGTCGATCTCGCGGTCATCGTTTTACTACATGCCCAAGGGTGAGACAGCGATGAATCTGATGTTGATGCGCCAGATCGATGAGCAGTTTCTGGAAACACCGTTCTTTGGCGTCCGGCAAATGACTTGGCACTTGCGAAACGAAGGCCATCTGGTGAACGAGAAGCGCATCCGACGCTTGATGCGGCTGATGGGCTTGATGCCGATCTATCAGAAACCAAACATCAGCAAAGCGGCGAAAGGGCACAAGACCTATCCCTATCTGCTGCGCGGCCTACGGGTGGAGCGCCCCAATCAGGTCTGGTGTGCCGACATCACGTATCTGCCGATGCGCAGGGGCTTTCTGTATCTGGTCGCCATCATGGACTGGCACACCCGAAAGGTGCTGGCCTGGCGCATCTCGAACACGCTGGAAGCCGACTTCTGCGTCGCGGCACTGAACGAGGCCATCGCCAGGTTTGGCCCACCGGAAATCATGAATACGGATCAGGGCAGCCAGTTCACCTCGTTTGCCTGGACCGACCGGCTACGCCGATCCGGAGTGCGTATCTCGATGGATGGCAAAGGCCGGTTCCTCGATAACATCTTCGTCGAGCGGCTCTGGCGGTCGTTGAAGTACGAATGCGTCTACCTGCACGCCTGGGAGACCGGATCAGAGGCGAAGGCGGGCGTTGCGAAATGGATCGATTTCTACAACCGCAAACGCCCACACTCCGCCCTTGGCGGCAAACCCCCAGCCGTGGTCTATTGGCTGAGAAAAGAAGAAATCCAAACCGATCAGCAGGAGCAAAAAGTAGCTTAAATTA
>NZ_JBQFSP010000053.1:0-1076 GCF_056538065.1 Ruegeria sp. BH8
TCAACGCCGAACGACACGTTGTCGCCGGGCATGACCATCTCGGTGCCTTCCGCCAGGGTCACGGTGCCGGTCACGTCAGTGGTCCGGAAGTAGAACTGAGGACGGTAGTTCGCGAAGAACGGCGTGTGACGGCCGCCTTCTTCCTTGGTCAGGATGTAGGCTTCGGCTTCGAACTTGGTGTGCGGTGTCACCGAACCCGGCTTACACAGAACCTGGCCACGCTCAACGCCGTCACGGTCCACACCACGCAGCAGGGCGCCGATGTTGTCGCCCGCTTCACCGCGGTCCAGCAGCTTGCGGAACATTTCAACGCCGGTGCAGGTGGTTTTCGCGGTGTCACGGATGCCGACGATTTCGATCTCGTCGCCAACGTTGATCACGCCACGCTCGACACGGCCGGTCACAACGGTACCACGGCCCGAGATCGAGAACACGTCTTCGATCGGCATCAGGAACGGCTGGTCAACAGCACGCTCAGGGGTGTCGATGTAGTCATCAACAGCCGCCATCAGCTCGCGGATCTTGTTCTCGCCGATTTCAGGGTCACGGCCTTCCATCGCGGCCAGAGCCGAACCTGCGATGATCGGAATATCGTCGCCGGGGTATTCATACGAAGACAGCAGCTCGCGGATTTCCATTTCCACCAGTTCCAGCAGCTCTTCGTCGTCAACCTGGTCAACTTTGTTCATGAACACGACCATCTTCGGGATGCCAACCTGGCGGCCCAGCAGGATGTGCTCGCGGGTCTGCGGCATCGGGCCGTCTGCAGCGTTCACAACCAGGATCGCGCCGTCCATCTGAGCGGCACCGGTGATCATGTTCTTGACATAGTCGGCGTGGCCGGGGCAGTCGACATGCGCATAGTGGCGCGCGTCGGTCTCGTATTCCACGTGCGCGGTCGAGATGGTGATGCCGCGGGCTTTCTCTTCCGGCGCGCCGTCAATCTGGTCATACGCCTTGAAGTCACCAAAATACTTGGTGATTGCTGCGGTCAGCGTCGTCTTGCCGTGGTCAACATGCCCAATCGTGCCGATGTTGACGTGCGGTTTTGTACGCTCAAACTTTTCCTTTGCCAT
>NZ_JBQFSP010000054.1:0-1072 GCF_056538065.1 Ruegeria sp. BH8
ACATCCGCAGGAAGACACGGCGCCAGCATTCGGCAGAGGAGAAGATCCGTATTGTGTTGGATGGGCTTCGTGGTGAAGACAGCATAGCGGAGCTGTGTCGCCGTGAAGGAATAGCTACGAGCCTGTATTACAGCTGGTCGAAAGAGTTCCTTGAGGCCGGTAAGAAGCGGTTGGCTGGCGATACCGCACGCCAGGCTACCAGCTCTGAGGTGAAGGATTTGAGAGCGGAATCGTCGGCGCTGAAAGAGGTAGTCGCCGACCTGACCCTTGAGAACCGGCTGCTCAAAAAAAGCATGTTCGAGGATGGGGGAGACGACGAATGAGATATCTGTCACCCAACAGTCGCTGCTTGCAGCGATGAGAGGGCAACATCCGAAAAGCTTGAGATCATCCGGCTGGTTGACGGTTCGCACCTGCCGATCAAACGCACACTGGAAAAGCTCGGCATTCCCAGAACGACCTTCTACCGCTGGTACGACAGGTATCTGTCTTTCGGCGAGGCCGGGCTTGAGGATCGCCATTCCCGGCCAGGTAGGGTTTGGAACCGCATCCCCGACAAGGTGCGCAAGCAGATCGTGGAACTGGCTCTGGAAGAACCCGAGTTATCGCCCCGCGAGCTTGCGGTGCGGTTCACCGACACCAGGCGCTACTTCGTTTCTGAGGCCAGTGTTTACAGGCTTCTGAAGGCACAAGATCTGATCACTAGCCCAGCCTGCATCACCATCAAAGCGGCGGATGAATTCCATGAGAAGACTGTGCGGCCGAACCAGCTTTGGCAGACCGACTTCACCTATCTCAAAGTCATCGGTTGGGGCTGGTTCTACCTGTCTACGATCCTGGATGATTACAGCCGTTACGTTGTCTCTTGGCGCCTTTGCACCACGATGAAAGCTGACGATGTCACAGGAACGCTGGAAGACGCTTTGGCTGCATCAGGTTGTGACAGTGTCACCGTTGCCCACAAGCCCCGGCTGCTCAGCGACAACGGCAGCAGTTACATCTCTGGCGAGTTGGCGAAATGGCTGGATGAGCAGGGTATGGATCATGTTCGGGGAGCGCCCAACCATCCGCA
>NZ_JBQFSP010000055.1:0-833 GCF_056538065.1 Ruegeria sp. BH8
GTGACCTGCCCCCCGAGGCTCCCTCGTTCATAACGAGAGTCTGCGGGTCTGGTTTTCATATTCTTCGGTTTTGGTTTGGGCAAGCGCGCCGGGCGCGGAGCCCTCATTTTGCTCAAGCGTCCGGCGCGCTTCTGCGGGTGTTTGGTTTCCGAGCGACGAGTGCGGTCTGACGTTGTTGTAGTCGTAGCGCCAGAGGGCCAGCTTTCGCCGCGCATCTTCCAAGCTGTCGAACATCTCCTCGTTCAGCAACTCGTCCCGGAGGCTGCCATTGAATGACTCGATGAAGGCGTTCTGCTGCGGCTTGCCCGGGTCGATGTAATGCCAGTCCACGCCGTTTTCGTTCGCCCATTTCAGGATCGCCCGACTGGTGAACTCGGTGCCGTTATCACTGACGATACTGGCGGGCTTGCCATAGATGCGCACCAGCGCGTCCAACTCCCGTGCCACCCGTGCGCCCGAGATGCTGGTATCGGCCATCAGGCACAGGTTCTCACGGCAGCAATCATCGTTTACGGCCAGAATGCGGAACCGGCGCGATGCCCCGAACGTGTCGGACAGGAAGTCGAGCGACCAGCGTTCGCCCGGCCTCAGCGCCTCCGGCATCGGTGTCCGCAAGCCACGGGCCCGTTTGCGGCCCCTTCGCCGCCTGACGCCCAGCTTCTCATCCGTGTAGAGCCGGTAGAGTTTCTTGTGGTTCATGATCATCCCCTTGCGTTCCAGCATCACGCCGATCCGCCGATAGCCGAACCTGCGCCGCTTGGCAGCGACGGCCTTCATCTCCTTCCTGATCTCAGGATTGTCGGGCGGGCGTTCACGCCTGACAGTTTTGGGAT
>NZ_JBQFSP010000056.1:0-821 GCF_056538065.1 Ruegeria sp. BH8
GGGACTGTTGCATTAGCTGGCTGATGTCGGTTTGGTGTCTGGTCGATACTCTCAGATCATGCGGCTTTGAACAATTGGTCTATGAATTCGATCTCGCCGGTGACGCCTGGTTGCTTGTGATGGACGTGGCCACGCTTGATGGTCCGGATCGTCTCGATGCCGCTTAGGGTCGCTTTCGCTGATCGCAGGGACCGAAAGCTCTGTCGATAGCCAAGCAGCCGTTTCATGGCGGCGTGATCGCTCTCGATCAGATTATTCCGCCATTTTCTGTCGATGTGCCGGATGCTGTCAAAATGCGGGTCGTATCGATGATTGATCTCGCGGATAACGCGCCGATAGCTGTGCGCCTTGTCGGTCACGATCGTCACCGGCCGGTGCAGGCGCACGCGTTCGATTGCCTTGTTGAGAAAGGCCTTGGCGGCCTTTGCATCCCGCCGCGCGGTCAATCGAAAATCCACCATCTGCCCGTTCGCATCGACGGCGCGCCATAGGTAGCGCCATTTGCCGCCAACCCGGATGTAGGTTTCGTCGACATGCCAATCGACACTCGCGCGGCGCAGATACTTCTCGGTTCGCTTCCTCAACTCAAGACCGAACTTCTGAACCCATCGGTACACAGTGGATCGATCTACCGTGATGTCCCGCTCCGCCAGCAGGTCAACCACATCCTGATATGAAAGCGGATAGCGCAGATACCAACGCACAGCGCAAAGTATGATCTCCTGCGGGAAACGATGGTGCTTGAAGGGGGATTTTCGCGGCATGCAGGACCTCAAAAGTCTGAAACTGACAAAAAGGTCCCATTAATGCAACAGTCCCTC
>NZ_JBQFSP010000057.1:0-810 GCF_056538065.1 Ruegeria sp. BH8
GGGTATTGCCAAGTTGTTCACCTGACTTGACCGGGTTATCAGCGGGTCATGAACATTCCGACCAACATGCCGCGCCTGAAGGGGTTCCGCTTTTCTCGTGAGATCATTGCTTGGGCAATCTGGGCGTACCAACGCTTCGCACTGAGCACTGCTGATGTTGAAGATTTGTTGGCTGTGCGGGGTGTGATTGTCAGCCGGGAAACGGTCCGGTTGTGGGTCAATCGTTTTGGTCGACATTTCGCGGACTGCATCCGGCGGGATCGACCTCAACCGAACGACAAGTGGCACATGGACGAAGTTGTGATCATGATCCGCGGCAAGAAACACTGGCTGTGGCGTGCGATCGAAGCCAATGGAGACGTTCTTGATATTCTCGTGCAATCGCGCAGGAATGCAAAAGCAGCAAAGCGGTTTTTCCAAAGATTGACTGGCCGGTTTGGCGAACCGAGAGTCGTCATCTCGGACAAGTTGCGTAGCTACATCAAACCGATCAAATCACTGGCCCCGAACGCGGACCACCGGGCCCACAAAGGCCGAAACAACACGATCGAAGTCTCGCACCGCCCAACTCGCAAAAGAGAAAAAATATTGGGCCGGTTCAAATCTCACCGGCAGGCTCAGAGGTTTTTGTCCGCGCATGACCAGATCAACCTGATCTTCCGCCCCCGCCGTTATCAACTCACCGCAACTTCATATCGCCACGCCCGTTCCGATGCATTCAGCCTATGGGCCGGCTACACCGATGAAATGGTGGCGTGACCCAGCCTCCGCCAATGAAGCACAATCTGCCGCCAACAACTTGGCAATACC
>NZ_JBQFSP010000058.1:0-808 GCF_056538065.1 Ruegeria sp. BH8
GGTATTGCCAAGTTGTTCGTCTGTCTTGACTGGGCTATCCGCGGGCCATGAACAATCCGACCAATATGCCACGCCTAAAAGGGTTCCGCTATCCTCGTGAGATCATTGCTTATGCAGTCTGGGCGTACCACCGCTTTGCACTGAGCACGGCGGATGTTGAGGACCTGTTGGCAGCGCGGGGCGTGATTGTAAGCCGGGAAGCGATCCGGCTATGGGTCAATCGGATTGGGCAGCATTTCGCAGACTGCATCCGACGAGATCGTCCGCGGCCAAACGACAAGTGGCACATGGACGAAGTCGTGATTTCGATCCGTGGCAGAAAACACTGGCTATGGCGCGCCATCGACGCAAATGGTGATGTCCTCGACATTCTCGTACAAACACGTCGGAACGCAAGGGCTGCAAAGCGGTTCTTTCAAAGGCTGGTGGCCCAATTTGGTGAACCGAGGGTCGTAATCACTGACAAGTTGCGCAGCTACATCAAGCCGATCAATAAGTTGGCTCCGGACGCCGACCATCGCGCCCACAAAGGCCTGAATAATGCAATCGAAGTGTCGCACAGGCCGACACGGAAGCGAGAAAAAATGTTTGGGCGGTTCAAATCACATCCGCAAGCCCAGAGGTTTCTGTCTGCGCATGAGCAGATCAACTTAATCTTCCGCCCCCGCCGATACCAACTCACCGCCATCTCATACCGCCACGCACGGGCTGATGCATTCACACTCTGGGATGAATACACTGCAGAAATGACAGCCTGAGCGCGGAACAAAATCACTTTTCATGCATCCTCAAACAACTTGGCAATACC
>NZ_JBQFSP010000059.1:0-763 GCF_056538065.1 Ruegeria sp. BH8
AGGTGACATTGATGAAGACATCGTCAATCAGCTACAAGCGCCCCCGGTTTCCGCCTCAGCTCATCGCGCATGCAGTGTGGCTGTACGTTCGCTTCAATCTGAGCCTGCGGGAAGTTGAAGAGATGCTGCTGCAGCGCGTGCGCGATGCTTCTTACGAAACTGTTCGGCGCTGGGTCATCAAATTCGGGCCGGTGGTTGCTCCAAATCTATGGCAGAGACATGGCCGCCCAGATGATGTCTGGCATCTGGATGAAATTGTCGTGGACATTTCAGGTCGCAAGTATCGGCTTTGGCGCGCGGTCGATCAGCATGGCGTCGTGTCGGACGAAGTACTCCAATCCAGGCGGGACAAACGGGCGGCAAAACGGCTGTTGCGCGGCCTGATCAAGCACCTTGGTTTCATTCCCAAGCGGATCATCACGAACAAGTTGCGGTCCTATGGCACCGCCAAACGGGAAATCGCGCCGGGCTTGGATCGTTGGTCGCACAAGGGCTTGAACAACTGCGCGGAAAACAGCCCCCTCCCATTCCGAAAGCGAGAACGGACGATGCCAGGATACCGATCTCCAGGAGGTTTGCAGCGGTTCGTAACCACCCATCAGCCGTTAGAAATTGCTTCCGCGTCCCGGCACGTCGTCGCTCCGCACTAACAATCCGTTGTCACCGCCTCGAGGCAACTAACGCCTGGAATGCTGCCACTCGAGCCGCTTGAATCCCGACCATCAGCATTCCCTCGTCGACCGGACGTTAACGTGACAATACC
>NZ_JBQFSP010000060.1:0-604 GCF_056538065.1 Ruegeria sp. BH8
CGGCGCGCTTGCCCAAACCAAAACCGAAGAATATGAAAACCAGACCCGCAGACTCTCGTTATGAACGAGGGAGCCTCGGGGGGCAGGTCACCCACCTTGAGCTTGCAGGCGGATGGCGAGACTCTGCCCCTTTGCGCCAGAGGTGTCGCCAACCTGCCAATAGTTGCCCTGCTTGCGTCCTTCGGGGAAATACTGGCGGCAGAAGCTCTCGGCCCGATCTGCCAGATCGACCGAGAGGTCTGCGATGCTGCGCCGCGCGTTCATGCGGCGGCATCCGCGGCGCTGCCACCAACCGGATGCTCGGTGAGGATACGCGCCAACACGTCGATGTCGTCCACCGGGATGAACACCCGCGTCTTCCATTGGATCACCTCGGTGAAACACCCAATGGCCTTTAGACCGGGCAGCGCCGCGCCCGATGCGCCGATGAGTTCAAGCCTCGGCTGACCCATGACCAGCGACCGGCGCAGCTGGTAGCCGCCAAGGAGGCTCAGGGTCGTTCGCGCCTCCATCACCCCGAGGCGGTATTGCCAAGTTGTTCGTCTGTCTTGACTGGGCTATCCGCGGGCCATGAACAATCCGACCAATATGCCACGCCTAAAAG
>NZ_JBQFSP010000061.1:0-567 GCF_056538065.1 Ruegeria sp. BH8
TTCTTGCCTATTCAAACGTGGTGCAGCGAATGCCCGGAATGTCCAACGATAAGAGTCCGTCCCAATCGGAACAGACCCAACATTACTCCAACCCGGTGGTCTCGCTGTTCCCAGCAACACATTCACCAGCGCGAACAATAATCTATATTGTCTTCCGTCATTAAAGGCTGTGACCATTATCTTCATGGACGTGGGTGGCCTGTTCGCGGGTATGGGCAATCGCTTGCACCACGGCTGCAATCTTGCTGGATGAAACTTGGTGCAGCTCACCGACAACGGCCTCGGCGCGCTCGTAGCTGTCCGGAACACCTTGGCTGTTAAAATGGGCAGCTGCGGTGGAGATGTCCGCGTCTCGCCAAGTCGCCGTGGTGCCGACTGAAACGCTGTCATGATCGTTGTAGCGGGCCAGGAACTTGTTTCCATCGAGTCCGAAGCTGTTGGCGGTTGCAACAATGTCGTCACGCACTGCCAGCCATTTTTCGGCCTCGGACGGGTCCAGGTTGTCCAACTCGGCCGCGTTCATGGATGTGGTGTAACTGTCGTCAGCAACAGTGTACGCCTGCAGGT
>NZ_JBQFSP010000062.1:0-538 GCF_056538065.1 Ruegeria sp. BH8
GGCATTGCCAACTTGTTTGCACGCGGTTGATGGCGGTCTGGTCTGCGTCCGTTAGGCGGTCATTTCGAGAGCGTAACCGTCCCAGAGGCCGAAAGCATCGGTTCTGGCGTGACGGTATGAGACGATGGAGAGTTGATAGCGGCGGGGTCGAAAGACGGTGTTGATCTGGTCGTGAGCGGCAAGAAACCTTTGCGCTTGCTTTGGCGACTTGAAGCGCCCCATGAGCTTTTCGCGCTTTCGAGTGGGTCTGTGTGATCCTTCGATCCGATTATTCAGTCCTTTGTGTGCTCGGTGATCCGCACCCGGCGCAAGATCGCGGATCGGTTTGAAATAGCTTCGCAACTTATCCGTGATCACAACACGGGGTTCGCCGAATTGCGAAATCAACCGCTTCAGAAAGCGCCGGGCTGCCTTAGCACTCCGCCTTGGTTGGACGAGGATATCAAGAGTATCTCCGTTCGCATCCACCGCCCGCCAGAGCCAGCATTTCTGACCGTTGATCGGGATGACAACTTCGTCCAAATGCCATTTGTCGGCC